>NZ_JAHLPU010000043.1 GCF_018918045.1 Pseudoflavonifractor sp. MSJ-30 | reverse complement strand
CCGCGCCCCATTTGTCAAGCACTTTTTGACAAAAACTGACATTCTTTTTTAGGCAGGTTGTACAAGGACAACTGTCCGCATTTTGCGCACACTTCGTCTTATGGATCAATGTGGAATCACATTGATCCAGCCTGCAGGGCCACCCAATGTCAATTTGTTTCCCTTCCGCTCTCATTCACCACCCTGATCTGCACCGCCTTCATGGCGTTCAGGGCGGTGTTGTGGCTCTCCTGCGTGACGCCGGCGCAGCAGGCGGCGTCTACGGTCACGGGGGTCTCAGGGAAAGCGGATTTCAGGATCACGGCGTTGGAGATCACGCAGATATCCGTGCACAGGCCGCACAGCTCGATGGACTCCGGGGTGCCCTCCTGGGCCAGGAGCCGGGGCAGGGAGATGCTGCCGAAGCTCAGCTTATCCACCACGTTGGCGGCGAAGGGCTGCAGCTCCTCACAGATCTGCCAGCCGGGGGTCCCCTGGACGCAGTGCTTCACAGGCAGATTCCGGCCCTCCTGGGTATTCAGATAGTTGGGGCCGTGGGTGTCCCGGGTGAAGAGCACCTTACCGTCAAAATGGGCCGCCTTTTCCACGACCTTCGGCACGATGGCCTGAGCCATGGGAGAGCCCAGCGCGCCGTCAATAAAATCCTTCTGCATATCCACAACGATCAGATATTTCACGGTTTTCCCTCCTGTTATCGGACTGCCTGCATTTCCCGGGATTCCTCCGCCCGGCAATTGACCTCCTCCGGATCCCGGAAGGTATCCACGGCAGTTTTCAAAGCCTTGCGGCAGACCGCGTCGTCCTCGGTCTTCACCGCCTCGTCCAAAATGCGCAGCTTTTCAGCGATCTCCTCCGGGGCCAGCTTTTTGTCCCGTTCAATGAAAATCTGGTCGTTCTCCGTCTTGTCCAGGTCCTCGGTCTTTACCAGCAGCTCCTCATAGAGCTTTTCGCCGGGCCGCAGGCCGGTTTCCACGATGTCGATGTCCTTATAGGGCTCGAAACCGCTGAGCCGGATCATATTTTCCGCCAACTCCAGAATATGCACAGGTTTGCCCATATCCAGCACAAACAGCTCGCCGTTCTTGGCGAAGGCGCCGGAGGTCAGCACCAGCTGGGCCGCCTCGGGGATGGTCATGAAGTAGCGGATAATCCGCCGGTCCGTCAGCGTCACAGGCCCGCCGTAGAGAATCTGCCGCTTGAACAGGGGGATCACGCTGCCATTGCTGCCCAGAACATTGCCGAACCGGGTGGCAGAGCAGTTCATACTGCCCCGGTGGTTCAGCACCTCCATTTCGCACATGCGCTTGGTCGCGCCCATGACGTTGGTGGGGTTCACCGCCTTGTCCGTGCTGACCATGATGAACTTGCCGCAGCCGGAGGCCTCCGCCACATCCAGCAAATTCCGGGTTCCGAAGACGTTGTTCTTCACCGCCTCGCAGCAATTGGTTTCCATAAGGGGCACATGCTTGTGCGCCGCGGCATGGATGACCACGTCCGGCTTATATTCCGCGAATACCCGCTCCAGCTGGCCCTTATCCGTAATGGTCACAATCTCCACCGCCAGCTTCAGATGGGGGAATTTGATTTTCAGCTCCTGCTGGATGTCATAGGCGCCGTTTTCATAGACGTCCAGAATCACCAGCTGCCGGGGGCCGATCTTGGCGATCTGCCGGGCCAGCTCACTGCCGATGGAGCCGCCGCCGCCGGAAATGAGGACGGTTTTTCCCCGGTAATAGGCCTTGGTGTCATCTGTAAGGATTTCGGAAGTCTGCCGGAACAGCAGCTCCTCCGCGTCAAAGTCACGCAGGCTCCGCTTGCCGTTCACCGCCTGGGTGGTGGGATAATCATAGGTCTTCAGCTTGCAGCCCGTGGCCTTGTAGCGGGTGTAGAGTTCCTTTTTCCGCTCGGCGGTGGCGCCGGGGATGGCAAAGACGATCTCCTGAATATTGTAGTCCCGGAAGGCCCGGTCGTCCGCCTCATCGTCGGACAGTACGGGGATGCCGTTGATGGACCGGCCGATCTTGTTCCGATCGATATCCACAAAGAACTTGGCGGTGTAGGCTGCCCGGGGATTGCTGGACAGGTCCGTCGCCAGACCCGCGCCCACCCGGCCGGCACCGATAATGGCGATGTTGATCCGCCGGCCCTGGGTCTTGTCCATAGGCTCCACCCGGATGCCGGTGAGCTTCCGGGTCACGGTACGCAGGAAGTCAGCGGCCCTGGAGCCCCGGCTGTTGGCATCGTACAGATACTGGTAAATCTGCCGCATGAGGATATCCCCCAGCAGATTCAGCGCGAACAGGGTCACGGCACGCAGAAATTCCACATCCCGCAGGGGAAGCAGCCGCTGTAAGATGAAATACACGCCGCCGCCCAGAACATCGTAGCAAATCAGGTTTACGTACAGATTATTCCCGCCGTAACGCCAGACGTTGTTGTAGGAGTTACCCAGTGCCCGGGCGCCCAGCATGCAGGCCGCCGCCAGAAGATAATGCAGCAGCGCTTCCACCCTGGTAATGGGATAGTAGCTGCTGGGGTAGAATACCAGCAGCAGAACGGACACCAGCGCCAGCATCACAAGGTCATAAAACATCAGCACCAGCGCGTGAGTGCTGACGGTCGTCTTTGGTTTCTTTCGCATATTTCCCTCTCTCTTCCGTCTTTACAGTCCCAGAAAAATCCTGATATAGGGCGTCAGGCTGCTTTTTATGGCTGTGAAAAGCCCAAAATGTTTCTTGAGATAATAAAACCAGGGGCCAATCGGGTCACCCTTGACGCTCTCCTTCTTTTTCAGACGCTGCTTCAGGGACAGGCTTCTGTCGTGCCAGGTTCCGTTCTGGGGATTGTCGCAGCACAGGCCCACATAGCCTTGGGATACACGGAGCGTCCCTCCCGCCTCGCGGAGCGCGAAGCCATAGTCAAAGTCCCCCAGAGAGTGGTGATAGTGCCGGTCCATGGAGCCGGTCCTTCGGAACAGGGCGTAGGGAATCAGAACGCAGTTGGCGTTCATGGTGTCCGCCGGTTCTGTTTCACCGGGATCCATAAAGCGGTAGCGGATGCCCCTTTCATATTGGATGCCGCTGTAGCTGAGCTTTCCCTCTGTGTCCTCCGTTGCCCCCACGATCACGTCCTTCCCCCCACTCTGGAGGGCCATGGTCTCGATACAGCCGGGGTAGAAGTCCACATCGTCGTTCATCATGAGAAGATAATCGTAATCGGTATCTTCCCGTAAGAGCGTATCCATGCCCATACCCATGCCCCGGGAATAAAAGAGACTGCCGTCTCCCCAGAGAATGCGGACGGGGAAATTCCGTGCCCGCAGCGCCTCAGCCGTGCCGTCGGTGCTGCCGTCATCCACTACCAGAAAGGTAAAATCGATACCGGGATTGCCGGAAAGCAGGCTTTCTATGGCATGAATGGATTTTTCTTTTCGGTTGAAACAGGTAAACAGTGCCAGAACCGTCGTCATGGACTGCCCTCCTTTGTAGTTTTCCGGGGTTCGGCCCGGTTATGCGCAGGGAACACAAACCGGGGGTTTGTGTTCCAATGGACAATTGACAATTGACAGTTGACAATTCAGGGGTTTCCTGCGGAAACCGATCAAAATAATGATTTCAAATTTGTCCCGTAGGGACACAATAATTGTCAATGCGAATCAAGAGTTGAACGTATACCCTGAAAGCGGAAATCCCAAGCCTTCCCCTGGGAGGGGAAGGTG
>NZ_JAHLPU010000074.1 GCF_018918045.1 Pseudoflavonifractor sp. MSJ-30 | reverse complement strand
CTTCCTTCCACAAGGAAGTTCTCGACAACCTGAACAGCATTCATGGCGCGCTGCTCCGAATGAACCGATCCATACAATTGTACGCTACCGTATGGAGCGTCTTTTGGTTCATGGCCGGGAGCGGACCGGGTGCAGCAGTCCGAATTTTTTGAAGGCGGACGAGTCCATTATCACCCTTGCGCATCTGTTTCGGCAGTATACGGGAAAGGCGCTCTCTGAGACGTTAAGCCGCATGACCAGCGACAAAAAGAGAATGGCCTACCTGGCTGAGGAAACCGCAAACATCACCGGCCTTTCCCTGTTCACGCAATATCTCACACTGCTGTTTGAAATTGACGGTCTTGTCCTCAACGACGACCGACATCTCAACAGCATTGCGGTCATTGCCAGAGACAGCTGTTTTGACTATTGTCCCATCTTCGACCAGGGTGCAGGACTGCTTTCCAATGTGATGTACAGTTCCTTTGAAATCGTCCCCAAATCTTTGATTCCTCAGGCCAAAGCACGGCCCTTTCAAACCACCTTTAACCGGCAGATCCACACCATGGAAAATCTGTACGGAAAGCAGCTGGAAATCCCCTCTTTTACCCGGGAACAGCTTGCGCAAATGGTGGAGCCGCTGTTGGAATACTACCCCGCCCGTGACCGGGAACTGATTGCCAACCGGGTCTGCGAAACGGTTTTGCTGCGGCAGAAATGCAGATGAACGCGGAATCGCTGCAAAACCCATTGTTTTCCATACAGCAATGGCGCATACGAAACGCACCAAATATCGAACCACAGGAGGCATCCCACCATGATTTTTCTTTGCTACCCCAAATGCACCACCTGCCAAAAGGCCCAGAAATGGCTTGACGCCAAAGGGATTCCATACGCACCCCGCCACATCAAGGAGCAAAACCCAACCGTGGCCGAACTCCGGCAGTGGCATCAAAAAAGCGGGCTTCCGCTGAAAAAGTTCTTCAATACCAGCGGGCTTCTTTATAAGGAAAAGCACTTTAGAGCCGCACATTGCACAATAAGTCATTCATAGATACTTTATTTGAGAGATCAATGCGGGGGATGCAGAGTTATCAATAATGATCGGATAACAGTCAGTTTGAAAATAAAACAGTAGATAATTGAAAATAGCTATTAATGAAAACTGTGTGCGCCCCGGTATTTTCAAGAAAAGCCCTTCTTGACTTCAAACGGGAAGCAAAAGGACTTTTCTGTATGGACTTGTAATGCGATTATGATAATTCTGCCTTATGATATCTTTGTTTCATCCTCTGTTGTTGCCAGATGCTCCAACCGACCCCATCTAATTTGCTTGAGTACTCTGGAATCTCCAGGAATGAACATATTGTGGTGTATCATCTCTACCTGAGCCGATACTCTCTTGGTGTCAGCCCAAAGCTGGCCTTGAACGCCCGGTTGAAATAGGACAGGTTCTTAAATCCGCACCGTTCCGCCACAGTCAGCACGGTATCATCGGTAGTTCGCAGTGCTTCTGCCGCAGCATTCAAACGATAAATGTTCAGGTACTCCGTGAAGCGCTGCCCGGTCATCTGCTTAAACCAGCGCATAAAATGACTGGGACTGCACTGGCAGACAGCGGCTGCTTCCGCCACAGGCAAATTGTCTGCAAAATGGGCGGTCACATATTGGAGCACCGTTTTGAGACGTCGGGTATCCCCATTTTCCCCGGGGGGCAGGCCATCGCTTTGAGCAACCAGCGCCGACAGCAGGCACAGCAGCAATCCCTTGATTTGCAGCTCATACCCCAGTACCCGGTCCCGGTTCACCGTTTCCAGCCGGCGCAGGCATTCCAAAACCGTACAATAGCAGGGGTGGCCCTGGGTCAGCCGGTGCGGCAGAGAAAGCCGTCCGCTTTGCAGAGGCAGCAAATACCTCCGATAGCACAAATCGCCGGAGCCGCCCAGCAGATCCACCTCATAAATAATGTTTTCATATTCCATAGTCTCTCCGGGAATCTGCCCCAGTCCATGAAGAACACCGGGGGCAAACACAAAGATATCCCCCGCCATGGCCGTCATCGACTCCAATCCTACCTGAACGGTACCCATTCCCTTCTTGACAAAAACCAGTTCCACGCTGTTTTGCCAATGCAAAGCCACCTGCGGGAAATCCTTTGGGATGGTGCAGGGATAAATGTCAAAGGGGAACCACTTTTCGCCGTGGCGCTTATTCTCCTGCAATGACGCTGTATCTGACATAGAATCACGCTCCTATGCTAGTATTGTATCATAAATTGATTGTTAAGTACAAGATATTATAGAATATTCGTGGTATAGTATGGGTATACAGATAAAAAAGGAGGAACCCTTTCATGACTATGACAGACACGCTCACCGCATTGACAGGAAAACCCCTTGGTGAATGCACCAACGGCGAGCTGTACCTTTCCCTTCTGAAGCTGGTAAACGAGAAGGCCGCCCAGCAGATCCGCCCGGTACAGGGCCGGAAGCTATATTATATCAGTGCGGAATTTCTCATCGGTAAGCTGCTGTCGAATAACCTGATCAATCTGGGGCTGTATGACGAAGTACGCTCTGCCTTGCAGTCCGCCGGAAAGAAGCTTTCCGACATTGAAGAGGTGGAACCGGAGCCTTCTCTTGGCAACGGCGGCCTGGGCCGTTTGGCGGCCTGCTTCCTGGATTCCCTGGCTACCCTGAATCTGCCGGGTGACGGTATTGGCCTGCGGTATCATTTCGGCCTGTTCCACCAGTCTCTGTCCAGCGGCGTGCAAAAGGAGCTGCCCGACCCCTGGCTGACAGAAAACAGCTGGGCGGAAAAGACAGACATCACCTACCCTGTCAAGCTGGGCGGGAAGAAATTCACCGCAAGGCTTTACAAGCTGGCGGTGACGGGCTATGAGGGCCGCACCAACACCCTGAACCTGTTTGATATCGACACCGTGGATGAAAGCATCGTCCGGGAGGGCATTTCCTTCGACAAGACTGCCATCGACAAAAACCTGACCCTGTTCCTGTACCCTGATGACTCCGATGAGGCAGGCCGTCAGCTGCGGATTTATCAGCAGTACCTGATGGTCTCCGCCGGTGCCCAGCTGATTCTGGCGGAGTGCGCCGCCCGGGGCTGCGACTATCACAACCTGGCGGACTACGCTGCCATCCAGATCAACGACACCCACCCCAGCATGGTGATTCCCGAATTGATCCGCCTGCTGGGCGAAAAAGGCATCGCCTTTGAGGAAGCCGTGGAAATCGTCACCAAAACCTGCGCCTATACCAATCACACCATTCTGGCGGAGGCGCTGGAAAAGTGGCCCCGGACCTATCTGGAAGTCGTTGTACCCCAGCTGATGCCCATTATCGAAAAGCTGGACGCAGTGGTTGCAAAGCGTACCAAGGACAAGAGTCTTGCCATCATCGACAAGGACGGCAAGGTGCACATGGCCCACATGGACATTCACTTCACCCACTCCACCAACGGTGTCGCCGCCCTGCACACCCAGATTCTGAAGGATTCCGAGCTGAAGGGGTTCTACAAGCTGTATCCTGAGAAGTTCAACAACAAGACCAACGGCATCACCTTCCGGCGGTGGCTTATGAAGTGCAATCCCCTGCTGACCGGCCAGATCGAGAACCTCATCGGCACCGGCTTCCACAAGGACGCCACCCAGCTTACAAAGCTTTTGGCCTATGAGAATGATACCTCCGTTCTGGAACAGCTGGCCGCCATCAAAAAGGAGAACAAGCGGGAGCTGTGCCGGTGGCTGAAGCAGGAGCAGGGCATCACCATGAACCCGGACGCCATGTTCGACATCCAGTCCAAGCGGCTCCATGAGTACAAGCGGCAGCAGCTGAACCTGCTGTACCTCATCCACCAATACTTCGAGATCAAGGCCGGACACCTGCCCCCGGTGCCCCTGGTATCCATCTTCGGTGCCAAGGCAGCCCCTGCCTACATCATCGCCAAGGACATCATCCACGCACTGCTGACCCTGTCCAAGGTCATTGCCGCAGATCCTGTGGTATCCCCGTGGCTCCAGATCGTGTTTGTAGAAAACTACAACGTCACCGCTGCCGAGAAGATGATTCCCGCCTGTGACCTGTCCGAGCAGATCAGCCTTGCTTCCAAGGAGGCCTCCGGCACCGGCAACATGAAATTCATGCTCAATGGCGCGCTTACCTTAGGTACTATGGACGGCGCCAATGTGGAGATCAGCCAGCAGGTCGGAAACGAAAATATCTATATCTTCGGTCAGACCTCCAATCAGGTGATCCGCCGCTACGCCGCCGGGGACTACAAGGCCTCCGAATGGTACGAGGGCGACCCCAACCTGCGCCGGGCCATCGACTTCCTCACCGGCCCCGAAATGACCGCCGCCGGCTCTTCTGAGCTGCTGAGCCGCCTGCAGACGGAGCTGAAGAACAAGGACTGGTTCCAGACTCTGCCGGATTTCAGCGCCTATGTGGTACGCAAGGGGCAGGCGCTGGCAGACTATGCCGCCAACCCTCTGGATTGGAGCAGACGGTGCCTGGTAAACATCGCCAAGGCTGGCCTGTTCTCCTCCGACCGCACCATAGCGGAATACGACCGGGACATCTGGCACCTGGGAAAATAATGATTTCAGGGGCTGTTAGAAAACTCTCCCTATCAGCACAGTAGCCAGTGCCACCCGGCGCTGGCTACAAAAAGTATTAAGAAACGGCTGCAGCCAGTTGAGGTT
>NZ_JAHLPU010000066.1 GCF_018918045.1 Pseudoflavonifractor sp. MSJ-30 | reverse complement strand
GGGATTGCCACACCAGCGTGCGCGCTGGTTCGCAATGACATTGTTCTTTTTGGGCATTTTGCTATTTTGAGACAGCCCCTTCTTAGTATGTGCTTTTATAGAAAAAAACAATCAGCCATAGCCCCAGGTCATCAGTTTCCAGGGGCCGCCTTCCGTTCTGGCCAGACACCATTGCCAGCCGGTGTATTCCTCATCGGGATTCCAGGCCCCGGCATCTTCACCTTTTTTAGGGGAATGAAAGCTGCTTTCAAAAAAGATACATTGGGTAAAGGTTGCGTCCTGACCGCGGGCCGCAGCCAGTTCATTCATCCACGAAAGGTTTTTGTCATTGCAGTTTTCGTCTGAAGTATAGCGGATGCTGTGCAGTTCGCAGCCTTTCCAGGTATCAAACTCCTGACGGATCAGCTGTATTGCCTCATCCATATCCGCTTTTGTATAGAGCGTGGATGTTCCATAGTCGATGGTGACCTGGCTTTTGCAGCCCATAAGCCCCAAAAGCAGGGCAGGGAGGAGAAGAAAGCAAAGGAAACGTTTCATAAATACACCTCACTATAAAAATGGCAGCCCCGGAGGTTTCTTCCGGGGCTGCCAAAATCTGTTGTGATCAGATGGCCTTAGCCGACTTCCACGTAATCCATGGAGACCCAGCCCTTGTTGGTGCAGCCCCATTTGGTGTTGCCGAAGGTGAACTGGGCGTAGATCTCAACGGTGTCACCCTGGTTGTAGGAGCCGACAATGTTGTAGCCGGTACCCGGGCCGCTGCGGATGTTGACATTGCTGCCGGAAACGGTGCCGGTGCCTGCGCCCTCACCGGTGGTGCCGTCGATGTAGACGTAATCCAGGCTGATCCAGCCGTCCTTGGTGCAGCCCCAGGTGGTGCCGCCGACCTTGATCTGCTCCAGAATGTTCACACGGGTCAGGTTGGAGTAGTTGGCTACGGAGTTGTAATTGGTGCCCGGGCCGCTGCGGACGTTCAGGGTAGTGCCGGTTACGATGCCCTTGGCGGTGTTGGTGCCGGTGGTGCCGTCCTGGTAGACATAGTTCAGGCTGACCCAGCCCTTATCGGTACGGCCCCATCCATTGCTGGTCTCCAGAATGGTAATCCGGTCGCCGTAGCTGTAGGAACCGGCTCTGTTTGCGGTGGTGGCGGCGCTTTCCCGGATGTTCAGCTGGGTGGCGGTGACGACGCCCTTGGTGCCGCCGGTAGTGGTTGTGGTGTTGTTTGTGGTCGTATTGCCGGTGTTGCCGGTATTGGTATTTGCGCCGGTGTTGCCGCCGAAGCTGACGTAGTTCAGACTGACCCAACCCTTATCGGTGCGGCCCCAGCCGTTGTTGGTTTCCAGAATGGTAATCTGGTTGCCCTTTACATACTTACCAACGGAATCCGCGGTTTTGCTTGGAGTCTTGCGGATATTCAATTCGCTGGCGGTGACAGTACCGACCTGACCGGAACCGGTGTTGGAGGTGTTGCCGTTGCCTGTATTGCTGGAGGGAGCGGTGGTGGTTGTAGGCTGGTTGCTGTCGTTATTACCGGCAGGCGTGCTGTTGCTGCCCTGGATAGTGACGTTGGTCATATCCAGATAGTCGGTCTGCACCCAACCTTTCAGGGGAATGTAAGCCCAAGTCAGGCCGGAAGTGGGGACATACTCCACCCGGTTGACCTCCACTTCATCGCCGGCATTTAGAGTCGTCAACGTGTTGGCGGTGGTGCTGGGAGAAGCCAAAGCGCCTGTCTTCTCCTTGACGACGGCTACATTGGTCTTGGGGGCTTCGGTGGTGGCTTCCGTAGTCGGCGCAGCCGTAGTCTCGGTAGAGGGCTCGGTGGAAGCGGACTCTACCAGATTGGGGCCACTGGATGGGTCCGTGGAGGGCCCGGGATCTTTCTTAAAGCAGCCGGTGAACATGGTCGCGCACAGGAATGCGGCGGCGGTCGCACTGACTACGCGCAATAATTTACGAGATTTTGTGTGACTGAAGGGGTAAATCATACTGTTACCTCCCTTTCTTGTTTTTCTCATGGGTATTATACCTTGCGCCGGGGGCGATTGTCAATAGGATAAGATTTATTTAATAATGCAAACCCTTCCGTTTTTGGGCAATCTTCCCAGAGATCCCTTCGGAAGCCACAGGAAAGACGGCATATTCGCCATAGAAAACCTTTCGTATTTTTCCGGCAAAAGCTTGACAGACGTGTGGTAAAAATGCTAGAATATCCCTAACGCGATGAACGGAAAGAGTACCCCGCAGCCCCTTTCAGAGAGCCCCGGCCATTGGCTGCAAGCCGGGACAGGCAGCTTGGGCGAACGTGCGTCCGGGAGCGTCAGGTGCATAGAAAAGCGACAAATGAGAGTGGAACCGCGGCCGATGCCGCCTCTTGTACTTATTGAAAGTATCAAGAGGCGCTTTTTTATTTATGCCTGCCTGTTTTCATATATTTAAGGAGGAGATTCATATGTATCTTTACAATTCCCTTTCTCATAAAAAGGAGCTGTTCACCCCCAGAGACCCGGAGTATGTCAGAATGTATACCTGCGGCCCCACGGTCTACCATTATGCCCATATCGGCAACCTGCGGACCTATATCATGGAGGATGTGCTGGAAAAAAGCCTGCGCTATATGGGCTACGGCGTGAAGCGTGTCATGAATATTACGGACGTGGGCCATCTGTCTTCCGATGCCGACACCGGCGAGGACAAGATGCTCAAAGGCGCGGCCCGGGAGCATAAAACCGTCATGCAGGTGGCAAAATTCTATACGGATGCTTTCTTTGCTGACTGTGATAAGCTGAACATCAAGCGGCCAGATGTGGTAGAGCCTGCTACAAACTGCATCCCGGAGTATATCCATATGGTGCAGACGCTGCTGGACAAGGGATATGCTTATTTCGCAGGCGGCAACGTGTATTTTGATACCTCCAAGCTGGAAAAGTACTATGTATTCAACGACCATGACGAGGAGGACCTGGCTGTGGGTGTCCGGGAGGGCGTGGAAGAGGACACCAACAAGCGCAACAAGAACGACTTCGTGCTGTGGTTCACCAAGTCCAAGTTTGAGGATCAGGCCCTGAAATGGGACTCCCCCTGGGGTGTTGGCTATCCCGGCTGGCACATCGAGTGCTCCTGCATTTCCATGAAGCACCTGGGGGAGTATCTGGATATCCACTGCGGCGGCATTGACAACGCCTTCCCCCACCATACCAACGAGATCGCTCAGTCCGAAAGCTACCTGGGGCACCCCTGGTGCCATTACTGGTTCCATGTGCATCACCTGAATACAGACAACGGCAAAATGAGCAAATCCAAGGGCGAATTTCTGACGGTCTCTCTGCTTCAGGACAAGGGCTATGACCCAATGGCTTACCGTTATTTCTGCCTGCAGAGCCATTACCGCCGGAATCTGGTGTTCTCCTGGGAGAACCTGGACAATGCTGCCGGTGCCTATGAAAAGCTGATCGGTAAGATCGCCGCCCTGAAGCAGGATGGCGAAGTGGATATGGCCGTCTATGAAAAGCTGAAGGAGAAGTTCCTGGGCGCTCTGAACGGCGACCTGAATACCTCTCTGGCGGTGACTGCTTTGTACGACGTCCTGAAGGAAAAGACCAACGACGCTACCAAGCTCTATACCCTGGCGGACTTCGATAAGGTGGTCTCCCTGAACCTGATCTCCGGCGCTGAGGCGCTGCGGAAGAAGCAGGCAGAGGAGGAAGCCGCCAACGCTGACCCGGAGATTGATGCGCTGGTCGCGGCCCGGACGCAGGCCAAGAAGGAGAAGAACTTTGCCGAGGCGGACCGTATCCGGGATCAGTTGAAAGCCATGGGGGTGGAGATCATCGATACGCCCCAGGGCGCGAAATGGAGAAAAGTATGAAACTCATGATTCTGGATGGCAACAGCGTCATCAACCGGGCCTATTTCGGCGTGAAGCCTCTGACAACCCGGGAGGGACTCTACACCCATGCCATCTACGGGTTCCTGAACATTCTGGAGCGCATGGAGAAGGAAGAAGATCCTGACGCGGTATGTGTAGCCTTCGATCTCCATGGCCCCACCTTCCGGCATGAACGCTACGAGGGCTATAAGGCCAATCGCCACGGTATGCCGGAGGAACTGGCCCAACAGATGCCCCTTATGAAGCAGGTGCTGACTGCCATGAACATTCCCATCTACTCCGCCCAGGGGTGGGAGGCAGATGACGTTATCGGCACTGTTGGCAAAAAATGTGGCGAGGAGAACTGGGACTGTGTCATCGTCACCGGTGACCGGGATTCTTTGCAGCTCATTGACGGACATGTGAAGGTAAAACTGGTTATTTCCAAACCCGGTCAGACCACGGCCAGCCTCTATGATGAGGCGAAATTCCGGGAAGAATATGGCTTTGAGCCAAAGCGCATGGTGGATATGAAGGCCCTCATGGGCGATTCCTCAGACAATATCCCCGGCGTTGCCGGGGTGGGCCCCAAGACCGCCACGGATTTGCTGCTGAAATTCGGTACGCTGGATGGTGTCTATGCCAATCTGGAGGACGCCTCCATCCGGCCCAAGCTGCGGGAGAAGCTGACCGAGGGAAAGGACAGCGCTTATCTCTCCTATGAGCTTGCTACCATTATCCCGGAGGCTCCTATCGAATTTGAGCCGAAGGATGCGCTTCGGAAGGAATACAATAAGCCGGAGCTTTATGCTCTGTTCCAGAAGCTGGAATTTGTACGGCTCATTGACCGTTACGGTCTCCGGGGCGCGGCGGCGGAAGCGGCGCTCCCGGCCAAGGCAAATGTGAAAAGCCTGCCCAGTGCAGACACCCTTCCGGGAGCACTCTCCAAGTGTGCCCTCTACTTTGCCTCTGACGGCAGTTTGGGCATTGCCTGGGAAGAGGGCGTGTGCGCCCTGACGCCTATGGAATTACAAATGTCCCAGCTGCCCAAGCTGGACACTCTGGTGCTCCACGACGCCCGGGCAACCATGCATCTACTGGGAGAGGCCGGAATCGCCTACGACAGTGTCGCCTTCGACACGGCTCTGGCTGCTTATGATCTGAATCCTTCTCAATCTGATTACCCTGTCTCCAAGCTCGCCACCACATTTCTGGGGAAGACAGTGGAGGATGGGGACGCGGCAGCCTGTGCCGAGGCTGTCTGGCTGCTGGCGGAGCCGTTGAAGGCGGAGCTGGAAAAGCAGGGGGAGACGAAGCTCTATGAGGAAATCGAGCTGCCCCTGTGTGCGGTGCTCTACCGTATGGAATGCCGGGGCATTGCCATTGACCGAAATCAGCTGGTTCAGTTCGGCAAAATGCTGGAGGAGAGGATCGCGGACTGTGAGAACCTGATCTATGGCTATTCCGACGGGACCTTCAATATCCAGTCACCCAAGCAGCTGGGCACGGTGCTCTTTGAAAAACTGGGCCTGCCCGCCGGGAAAAAGACGAAGACCGGCTATTCCACCAATGCCGATGTGCTGGAAAAGCTGAAGGATAAGCACCCCATTATTCCGGCCATCATGGACTACCGGATGCTGACCAAACTCAAGGGCACCTATGCCGACGGCCTTATGAAGGTTATCGGCCCGGACGGCCGCATTCACACAACGTTTCAGAATCTGGTGACGGCTACGGGGCGGCTTTCTTCTACAGATCCCAACCTGCAGAACATCCCCGTCCGCACGGACCTTGGGGCGGAGATCCGGAAAATGTTCGTACCAGGACCCGGAAATGTGCTGGTGGACGCGGACTACAGCCAGATTGAGCTGCGTGTACTGGCCCACATCGCGGACGACAAGACCATGCAGCGTTCTTTCTGTGACGGAATGGATATCCACACCGCCACAGCCAGTCAGGTCTTTGGCGTGCCCGCTGATCAGGTGACGCCTCTGCAGCGCCGCCATGCCAAGGCGGTGAACTTCGGCATAGTCTATGGTATTTCCGAATTCTCTTTGGCGGAGGACATCGGCGTCAGCCGGTATGAGGCCAGAGACTATATTGACAGCTATCTTGCCAATTACCATGGCGTCCGGGACTATATGAAAAAGGTCGTTGAGGATGCCAGGGAATGCGGCTACACCCAGACCCTCTATGGCCGCCGCCGGTATATTCCGGAGCTTAAGAGCAGCAATTTCAATGTCCGCCAGGGTGCGGAGCGTATCGCGCTGAATACCCCCATTCAGGGTACGGCGGCAGACCTTATTAAGCTGGCTATGATCCGGGTGGAAAACGCGCTGAATGCCCAGTTCCCGGAGGCAAAACTCCTGCTGCAGGTCCATGACGAACTGATTGTGGAATGTCCGGAAGCCCAGGCCGCGGAAGTAGCGGATCTGGTCAGCCGGGAGATGCAGGGCGTCGCCCAGCTGAAGGTGCCGCTGACAGCAGAGGCGAAATTCGGAAAGAGTTGGTACGACGCAAAATGATGGAGATCAAACAAATGGCCCAATGCCATATTGCCCAGGTGGCGGAGCTGGAAAAGATCTGCTTTGCCGACCCCTGGAGTGAAAAAAGCATTGCTTCCGAGTTGGAAAATCCCCTTTCTTATTGGCTGGTAGCTCTGGAAGGGAGCACCGTTGCGGGCTATGCGGGCTCCCAGACGGTGTTGGGGGAGACGGACATGATGAATGTGGCCGTCCGCCCGGAATGCCGCAGACAGGGCGTTGCTGAGGCATTGATTGAGGGATTGATTGCGGGATTGAAGGAACGGGAGAGCCATTGCCTCACACTGGAGGTCCGGGATTCCAACGCCCCAGCCAGGGCACTGTATGAAAAGCTGGGCTTTCTGGAAGTGGGACGGCGGAAAAACTATTACCGGAATCCCGGAGAAGATGCCCTTATCCTTCGAAAGGAGTGGACCTTATGAATATTTTGTCGGTGGAATCCTCTTGTGACGAGACCGCCGTTGCCATTGTCCGGGACGGACGGGAAGTCCTGACAGACTGCATCGCCTCTCAGGTGGACCTGCACAGGCTCTATGGCGGAGTGGTGCCGGAGATTGCGTCCCGCAAGCACATCGAAGCCATTTACGGCCTGGCGGATCAGGCTTTGCTGAATACTGGCCTGACGAGAGACGATATTGACGCCGTGGCCGTTACTTATGCCCCCGGCCTCATTGGGGCTGTACTGGTGGGGGTGAACTTTGCCAAGGCGGCGGCCTTGGCTATGGACAAACCGTTGATCCCGGTGCACCACATCCGGGGACATATCGCCGCCAACTATCTGGCCTATCCTGATTTGGAGCCGCCCTTTCTCTGCCTGGTGGTCTCCGGCGGCCATACTATGATAGTGAATGTGCTGGACTATACCAAAATGGAGATTTTGGGAACGTCTCTGGATGACGCGGCAGGGGAGTGCTTTGACAAGGTGGCCCGGGTTCTGGGGATGCCCTATCCCGGCGGCGCGGCCCTGGACAAAATGGCCCAGACCGGAAACGAGCATACCTACAGTCTGCCCCGCAGCAAGCCCGGCGAAAATCCCTATAATATGAGCTTCTCAGGCCTGAAAACAGCGGCGCTGAATCTGATCCACCATGCTGAGCAGGTGGGCGAGGAGATCAATATCCCGGACCTCTGCGCCGCTTTCTCGGCGGCGGTGTCCGACACTCTGGTGCCACGGGTGGAGCAGGCCATTCGGGAAACGGGCTGTAGGAAAATCGCCGTGGCCGGGGGCGTGGCGGCCAATTCCAGAATCCGCCGGGATATTCTTGCCGCGGCGGAAAAGCTGGGAGCCAGCGTCTATATGCCGCCCCTGAAGCTCTGCGGCGACAACGGGGCTATGATCGGAGCACAGGCCTATTATGAGTATCTGGCGGGCAATATCGCTGATATGTCTTTGAATGCCTACGCCACCAAATCCATTCTGGGGGAGGCCCTGTGATGCTTCTGGTGGCAAGTTCTCTCCATGAGCTTTCCTTCCCAAAGCTCATGGAGGTCTATGCGGAAAGCAACCGGGAAAACGGAGAGGACCGTTACCCCGGGGAGTCTCCTGACCGCCAGCTGGCTCTGGCCGAGGAGGGGTTTCGGGATTATCTCAGCCAGGTGTTTTTTACAACGGAGAATGCCCGGTATTTCATCTTGGGGGAGGCAGGGCGCTATGTCAGCGCGCTGCGGCTGGAGCCCTACGAGGATGGCTTGCTCCTGGAGGCACTGGAAACTGCCCCGGAGTTCCGAAAGAAGGGCTATGCCGTGGCTTTGATTGAAAAGACCCAGGCCTATTTGGAGGAACAGGGAAGCATCCGTCTGTATTCCCATGTGTCCCGGAACAATATCGCGTCTTTGCGAACCCACGAGAAACGGGGATTCCGGAAGATCCTTGATTATGGCCGCTACATTGACGGCTCCATAAACCGCCGGACGGTGACGCTGCTGTATACTACAGAGTGAAAAATTTGGAAAAAACCCTTGACAAATGGGGAAAGTTGTAGTATCATATTAAAGCTGTCTTTGAGACGGCATGAACCGAGCAGCTCATGGAGAAGTCGCGTAGCTGGCCGAGCGCGCACGATTGGAAATCGTGTATACCCCAAAAGGGTAT
>NZ_JAHLPU010000029.1 GCF_018918045.1 Pseudoflavonifractor sp. MSJ-30 | reverse complement strand
AATTCTAGCGTTCTGTTCCGAAAGGCAGCGGGCGGCTGGTAGCCGCCCCTACAGGTTTTCTATTTTGCAACAGCCCCTTGCAATTTCCGTGGTTTTGCGTCGATTTTCATTGACACGAAGGCAATTCTGCGGTATATTCTAAGCGTAAAATGTGTGGTTAAGCGGTAACCGTTACTCCAGGAAGTCGATGTGACCCCCAAGTGCCGGGCAAGAAAGCCGGCATTTGGGGGTCATATTGGATGACAGCCTATTTACAGCAGGCACTGTACAGTGCCCAGAGAAAATCTCTTGGCTGGGGCTTGTGTTCCCGCGCTTCTTCGCAGAGCGCTCCCAGCAGAGCCGGATTCGTTTTCCAGGCTCTCTCGGTTGTGCGGCGGATGGCCCCTTCCACGGCTGCGGCATCGCATTGCAGCCGCTCTCCCATAGGTGGATAAACCTGTTTCCGTATCCTCTGGATACGCCGCGGATCATCCGCAATGTATTCCAGCGCCAGCAGGGTCATCTGGTATCCCCGCAGATAGGACGGAATGCCCAGTGCCTCCAGAAGTTCTCTTGCTTTTTGGTTGTCATATATGTTCTCTTCCATGTCCGCCTCCGACCTCCCTCTATTTACTAAAGGCAGCAAGCCGGCTTTCCGCAACAGTATAACACAGATTTTTTCTACATTTTTCAGTACAGGTGAGTAGAAAGGAGATATGCCCAGTGCCCTTTCAGCGCGGCTCTCCGGATTCCGAATTTCTGGAATCGTTTATAGAACGGCACATTGTTGACTTCAGCAAGTTCGCCTATTCCATTGTCCATGATTACGACTGCGCTCAGGACGGTGTACAGAATGCCATGGTAGCGGTTCTCAAATACTACGACAATATTCGCGGCTTTGACGAACAGCGTCTGTTCCGCTACTGTCTGGCCATCGTCAAGCATGAAAGTCTGCGGTCCGCCGCGAAAAAAAGCAATACCCTTTCCATTGAGGACGTGAACGATTTGGACACGCTCCCCGACGAAATGCTGGAGCACATCATCCGGGAGGAAAATATCGCCGCCCTGAAGGAATGCGTCTCCCAGCTGCCGGAGAAATTCCAAACGGCGATCCTTATGAAATACTATTATAACCAATCGGACGACGATATTTCCAGAGTCATCGGCGTCTCCGCGCCCAGTGTGCGGATGATCCTGACCCGTGCCAGAACAAAGCTGAAAAAGTATTATTTGGAGTCTACCGGTGAGGAGGCAGAAAAATGAGCGAAGGATTTTCCCCGGATATGGAGCATGCCTACTATGACGAGCGCTTTTTGCAGAACGCGGCCCGGCTGGTGGATTCCGGACTGCTGGAGCAGTGGGAAGCCGCCCAGACCATGCAGGTGGATGAAGTCTGGCTTCAGAACATGGCAAACAGCACGAACAAGCTGCTGAAAGCCCACATTGCCCGCCGTGAAACACTCTCCGCTATGAAGAAGGCCGGCCGGAGCGCCGCCATCACGGCTCTCACCGCAGGGCTGCTGCTGGGCGGTATTTACGGTACCGTAGAGGCCGCCCGGGAGCCCATCACCACCTTCTTCCTGACCAATCGGAATCCCAGCAACGCCATTCTCGTACCCAGCAACATCCCGAAAGCGGACCAGTACCTGGTTCCCGAGGATTGGAGCTGTCCCGTTTTCCCCACCTGGATCCCGGATGGGTATCAGCTGGAGGACTTCAACGCTGTAAGCAGTTGGGACTGGCGGCTGCGCTATGCCCCCGCGGACGGCGGGACAGACGGCATTTATATCACCATTATGGACGCGAACTATTTGGGGACCATGCTCGTCAATACCGAAGGCCTTGAGGATATCTCCGAACCCACAATCCAGGGCGTTTCCGCCAAGGTCGTCCTGGACACACGGCACAATGCGTATATGCTTTCCATGGTGAAAGACGAATACCTGGTGGAGATCTGCGCGAATACCTCCCTTGCCGATATTATCCAGATTGCGGAATTGTTCCATTTTTAACTGTTGCGGCTTCCGCGTTTTCCGCCTCTTATTATATGGAAGAGTCTTCCGGAACTATAGAAAGGGGTATTCCTATGAAAAAAATCGTTTCTCTGCTTCTCGTCCTGCTTCTGCTGCTTCCCTGCGTATCCGTGTCTGCCGAGAGCCTGACAAACGGCAAACTGTATACCGTCTCCCCCAGGTTCAAAGAAATGACCGGCTGCAACGCTGCCTTAACCCCCGCCGGTGGCGGGACCTATATCTTCTCCGGCAGCGCCAGAGCCAACAGCACCGTAACAATTTCCGTGACCGTTACGCTGCAGCGCGCCAATTCCTCCTCCGGCTGGGATGACATGGCCACCCTGACGGATTCCGGCACCTCCTACGCCAGTTGCTCCGGCCAGCGCTACCTCTCCTCCGGCACCTACCGCACCAAAACGGTAGCCAACGTCTACAGCACCAGCGGCGCCTTTATCGAATCCGCCACCGTCTACAGCAGCACCGTCACCCGCTGACCCTCCGGCCCGCCCGCTTATGATATGTCCCCCCAATACCGGACAGCCGGTATTGGGGGGACACTTTTTGTTTCTGTGCGGCAGGGTCAGGCAAGAGTCTGGATCCAGCTGCCTTTTTTCAGCATGTACTGACCTACCACGCATTTCAGCACATCCGGCATCTGGCACAGAGCGAACAGCGGCAGGATAGGCAGGCTTGTGAACCGGCTCAGCGTAAAGGCCAGAGAGACTCCGCAGACCCACATGAACACGCTGTCAAACAGGAACGTAATGAAGGTCTTGCCACCGGAACGCAGGGTGAAATAGGTGGCGTTGGCGAAGGACTGGAAGGGCATGACCAGCGCGCTGATAAGGATCAGATCCCGGGCAAGGTTCCGCACACTCTCCGTGGTATTGTAAATGGAGGGGAACACGCCGGAGCCCAGCGCCATAAGCAGGCCGAAGCAGGTGCCGGAGGTTACGGAGAAGGCGATCAGCTTCCGGTTTGTATCCCGGACCGCTTCCTCACTGTGCCGTGCGCCCAGCATCTGGCCCATCAGGATTCCCACGCTGACGCCCAGAGACTGATAGACCACACCCGCCAGATTTCCCAATGTGGCAGAGATATTCATAGCAGGCACCACATCCAGACCGCAGGTGGAATAGCACTGATTCATGGTGACCACGCCCAGAGACCACAGCAGCTCGTTGGCAAGCAGCGGCATACCGGTCACGACGATGTTCCGCAGCAGCGGTCTGGGGATGGACATGGAATCGTAGGCTCCCCGAATGAAGGGATGCTTCACCGCGTTCCGGTGGGTCCATCCGGCAACAAGAAGGAGCTCCGCGTACCGGGAGATCACCGTTGCCAATGCCGCGCCCCGAACGCCCATAGCAGGAGCCCCAAAGTGGCCGAAAATCAGAACATAGTTCAGCACCAGATTTACTGCCACGGCCGCTACGCCTGCCGCCATAGGAACAAAGGTCTCGCCGCTCTCTTTCAAAGTGCTGGCGTAGGCATTGCACAGCGCAAAGGGCAGCAGACCCCAGAGCATGACCAGAAGATAATCCCGGCCATAGCCCAGCACCGCGGCGGCGTCCGCCGCGTCTCCCTCGCCGGTAAGGTAGAGCCTGATCAGGTTGGAACCGTCCAGAAAGAACAGTGCCCCCGCGCCAACGGCCAGCGCGGCGCAGATCAGGAACTTAAACCGGAAGGTATGCCGGACCCCCTCCGCGTCCCCCCTGCCGTGGAACTGGGCCGTAAAAATCCCAGCGCCAGAGCTGGCGCCAAAAACGCACAGGTTGAACACAAAAATCAGCTGGTTCACAATGGAAACGCCGCTCATGGGCAGTGTGCCCACCTGGCCGACCATAATGTTATCCAGCAGAGAAACGAAATTGGTAATGCCATTCTGAATGATAATTGGCACGGCGACCTGGAACACGCGCTTATAAAACGCCCGGTCGCCGATGTACTTTTTGAACATAGATCCTCCTCTTAGATCTTTCAGAGTGCGCAAATGGATGATATGCGATAATTCCGTCAAAAAGGGCGGGGCCAATTGCGGCCCCGCTCTTCTGAAAAGCTACTTTACAGCTTCTCTCCGCCCAGGTACACCTGCATGGAGGAATAATCCGGCGCGCAGACCAGGAAGTCAGCGACCTTGCCCTCCTCGATGGAGCCAACCTCCTTGTCCGCGGCAATGGCGCAGGCGGGGTTGTAGGTTGCGGCACGGACGGCGTCCTCTTCCCGCACGCCCCAGCGGATGACATTGGTCAGGCAGACCCACATATTGGTGGCGGAGCAGGCGATGGTGCCGTCAGTCAGCCTGGCAACGCCGTCCCGGAGACAGCAATCCTGACCGCCCAGCTGGAATTGGGTTCCCTCCGGCATACCGGCGCAGCGGCCGGAGTCAGAAATCAGGCACATCCGGTCTCCGCCGAACATGGAGAAGGCCAGACGCACGGAGGCGGGATGCACATGGTAGCCGTCGCAGATCAGCTCGGCAGTGACGCCCGGAGTCTCCACAGCGGCGGGAATGACGCCGGGAGCCCGGTGGGAAATGGCAGGCATGGCGTTGTACAGGTGGGTCAGGTGACTTGCGCCCGCATCGAACACCGCCCGGGCGTGGTCATAGTCCGAATCCGTATGGGCCACGGATACCGCGCAGAGCTTGGTTGCCTGCTCGGTGAATTCTCTGGCGCCGGGCAGCTCGGGGGCCACGTCCACGATTTTCACCAGGCCGTCACAGCCCTCCCACAGCTTCTTGAAGCCCTCAAAATCCGGATTCTTCAGATAGTCGGGGTTCTGGGCGCCGCGCTTCTTGTAGGAGAAGTAGGGCCCTTCCATCTGGATACCCCGCAGGACGCTGAGTCCCTTGGGCTGCTCCTTTTTCAACTGAACGGCCGTGGCAAAGGCTCTTTCCAGCACATCATAGGGCAGGGTCATGGAGGCGGGGGCGAAGGATGTGACGCCTTGCCGGGCGTAGAACGCAGCCATTTTCTTCAGGCCTTCATAGTCGCCGTCGGAAAAGTCCGCGCCGGAGTTGCCGTGGCTGTGGATCTCCACCAGGCCGGGGATCACGGTCGCGCCGCCAAGATCAATGGCGTCCGCGGGGACATTCTCCGGCAGAACGGCGCCGAATCTGCCGTCCTTCACCTCAAAGGCACCGGTACGGAACTGAAAGTCAGAACAAAAAATGCGCGCATTTCTGTAAAACATAAGGGTTGCTCCTCCCGCAAAATATTATTTTTTGATAAAACCATAGTATCATGTTTGGATACCGAAAGCAATTCCATTTTCAATTCTTTTCTGACCATTTTCTCGCATTCTACCCTACCCTTGCCAGCAGCGCGCCGCCGTTTTTCCGCAGCCAGTCCCGGCGGACACGGTAATCCGGCAAAACGCGCCCCACCTCCTGCCAGAAAGCGGCGGAGTGATCCATGTGCTTTCGGTGGGCCAGTTCGTGGACCACCACATAGTCCAGCACCTCCCGGGGTGCCAGTGCCAGCAGGCAGTTGAAATTGAGATTCCCCGAGCCGGAACAGCTGCCCCAGCGGCTTTTCTGACACCGGATGGTCACCCGGCCATAGGTCACGCCCATTTGGGGAGCAAAGGCACGCAGGCTCTCCAGAATTGGTCCCTGCGCCAGATCCTTCAGGGTCTCCAGCTGCTCCGCGGTAATGGCGTTTTTCTCCCCCAGTTGCCGGTCCCGGAGGACTTGCGCCCGGTTTGTCTCAATCCAGTCTGCCTTTTCCCCCAGAAAACGGTCGATTTCCCGCTTGGGCATATCCAGCGGAGCCCGGACGTCCAGACTGCCGTCCGGCAGAATGCGCAGGGAAAGCGTTTTACGCCGGGCGCGGGTAATTTTGATTTCCATCAGAACCGGGCCTCCAATTCCCGTGTGCCCCGGTCCAGAATCGCTTCAAAGCGCTCCCCAAGGCATTGTTTCAGAAGGGCGTACTCCGTCAGGCTGCCATGGGGCACGGCCCATGCTCCGGCGTCTGTTCCCGGAGCAACAAAACCGCCCATGGAGGCAAACAGAGCCACGTTATCCATGGCGCTTTTCAGGATCTTCTCCACAGACTGCTCGTTGAAGCGTCCTTTCCCCCGCAGATTCCCAATGGTGGAAAGGGTGGGCACCCAGATGACGTTGTTTTCCCGCATGGCCTCCAGCGCCTCCCGGGTCAGGTAGGCGCCGTGTTCAATGGTATCCACCCCAGCTTCCGCCGCGGCAATAACCGTTTCCGCACCGTTGGCGTGGGCCATGACGGAAAGTCCCATGTCTCTGGCAATGCGGATAACCTGCCGGATCTCCTCCGGAGCAAGGCCCGGCTCTGACAGGACGCCGAATTGGTCAAAATCCATGATGCCGGAAATCATGAGCTTGATGAAGTCCGCCCCCGCGCTTCTCTGTTTTCTCACAAGGGCCGCGCATTCTTTTTCGTCGGCATACTTTTCGCCGATGAAGCCGCCGTAGTGCCCGGCCCGGCACAGCGGCGCGCCGGGGGACGTATAGCGAATGCCGTACTCCGGGGCAATTCGCTTTGCCAGCAGTCCTACGCCCCATTTATCGCCTCCGTCCCGAAGGTAGGCAAAACCCAGACGGGCGTAGTTTTCCAGCGTTTTGCGGACATAGACCTCGTCCGGTCCATTTTTATGCCGGGCAATGGCCGCCCGCCAGTTTTCCCCGTCCAGAACCATATGAATATGGCAGTCACACAGCATGGTAGTTATCCTCGTAATATGTTTTTTAGTCAGCAGGGCTACGTTACGCCCCTTACCAGTTTTTTGATTTCTTATTTCGGATTGTTGCCCTGTCCGCCCATGGGCAGGGTCCCTCCGGGGGCCCCTTTCTTGTCCCGCCAAGAAAGGGGGAAAGAATGCGGCTTAAGGGAGGCGCTGCCAGAAAGCCGCCCTCCCTTAAGAATCCTTCCAGGCCTCAAAACCAACCGGGCTTGTACCTGCGTAGCTTACCGGGCTTGCAGCTGCCATTCATCGAAGATTGCAGAAAATTTAAGCGTATGGCTTAAGCTGATTGGAAAGTATCGAAAGTGAGTTGCTTAGTTAAAAAGAATCGAACCAGGAAAAAATTAGGGATTGCACCCCGTACTCGCCGGAAGGCAGCGCAGAGATTATATTAGTTCTGAGGCCGGGAGGGATTCCTAAGGGAGGGCGGTGCGTCGCGCAGCGAATCTAATCTAACGATTGCCGGTGGCAATCGCTCTATGAAATTATCGGCTTTGCCGACAGCGCCTCCCTTAGGCCGCATTCTTGCGGAGCTTCTTGGCGGGACAAGAAGCTCCCCGCCGGA
>NZ_JAHLPU010000063.1 GCF_018918045.1 Pseudoflavonifractor sp. MSJ-30 | reverse complement strand
ACCGTTTACATAGACCGTATGCCCGTCTGTTTTCTGAAAAAAATAGCTGCGGGCCTGCTGCTTCAGCAGGAAGGTGACTGTGCCCAGCTCCCAGTCCGGTATGTCCGTTTGGGCGGTTCCCTGACTTTGATTCACCAGGGTAAATTCTGCAATTTTTCCCTTTCCCAGACGTATCAGATATTTTTTATTTCCGGATAGGCCGGTGTGCGGTTGGGCAGACGGCTATGTAAGAATATTTGTATTATCTTGGGTTATTATGGTATGTATTAGCAGCCCAGGGTGGGCGGGCTTGTCCCTCTCTATTGGATTCTGGCCCATTTTAGATGCTCCACTGGGTCGGTCACTCAATTTGCTTTCACAAAAATACGCAATATTTCAGCAATGATTTCCATTATATAACCTTCAAAATCCGGCTTTGCTTAACTCATCCAGCATGCTGGTCCGTCTGGGATATTTTGTTCTCCAACAATCAGCCAAGCCTTTCGCAACCACTTTTCCATCAGGGTATTTCCGAACTTTCTTCAATGTCTGAATGACTGACCAATAGGCCTTCCGATTGTTAGCTCGTCCCATTGCATCTTGCAGATGCGTAACATAAACATTCAGACAACGTTGCCCATATGATTTCTTCAGTAAACGCTCATATCTCTCCAAAGCGTGGATGTCAGTATTCTTCTCAATTGTTTGCATTAGCGCCTCATACAATTGCTCTTGCTCCAGAAGCGAATATACTTGAGAGCGCATTGTTGTACTATTCAATAGACGATCCCGTTCAGCTGTCCATTCTTCTGGTGTCAGCATTGCTTTGAGCTTTAACACATAAACCAAATCATCCTGTCTGAACGCATAAAGGTAGTCTCTCAATTCCTTCAACAGTGACTCCCGGTTGTCTGTCCGTTCATAAATCTCAATCATTTGAGTGCTATACTTTGCCACCAGCCCCGGCAGGTCCTTGTCAATCTCCCGGCTTTCCTCCAGCAGTGCAAGTGCGGTAGCCCAATCACCGCTTTGTTTCGCCTGAGTAATTTTTATTTCACGAATCCTGGGGAGATAGTGGTACTGTGCAAAATATTGTTCTTGCTCCTCCTCGCTCTTCCCTAGCCTCTCCATCCATTTTACTCTGTGGACGATCAAATCTTCCAGACGGTATTGGCTGTTTTCATTCTTTAAGCACTCTTGTATCTGTCGATCCAGAAATGACAGTAATTCCGGTCCAATCCCGTCTTTCCAGGGAGCGTCATAAAGATACTCGTCCAGAAACATTTTGCCAAGATCTAGTGACGCATAATGCACAGTAAACCAGTGGAGTATCTCCCGTTGTTCTTCTAAATCAGCCTGTTCCAAAATCTGTGACCAGGCATCCATGCAGAAGCTGGCCAGTACCGACATGCCACCGTCAGAATCGTCCATATCCTGTTCCACTCCTGTTCGGAATGTCAGCCAACTCAGTTGAAACGCATCCATTGCCTTTCCGGCAAAAAGCAAATCAGGAAGTCGATCATTCATATACTCCACCAGAGCATCACAATACTCTGACGCATCTTCGTAATCAATAAACCCATGCCTATCTGACATGGAATCCGTCAGCTCCTCCAAATCCGCTTCCCACTGATCTTTCTGCGTTTGCGGGAGTTCGTTGGTTGCTGTGAGCTGAATCACCTCTCTTATATGGGAATCGCCTTCCGCAAACCGAATCAGTAAGCTCCGCATCTGTGACTCCGACAATAGCCCCACCAGCGCTTCTACCGTGTACCCGTTCTTTTCTTTCGGAATAGGATTTTGGGCTCCACCCTGCACGGCGCACAATACAGCGGCAAGGTGCTTGCAAGGCGTTCCATCCTCTCCGTAAGGACAATCACAAAAGTAATCGGTAATGCCGTCCCTCGCCTTGTTGAATGTCACAGACACTGTGTAGGTTTCACTGCCCTCTACCTGTGCCGTAACCTCACTATTCCGGCAGTGTAAATCTAAAACACGCCCATCACGATAATAATCCACACCTCGCTGCCAGATATGCGGTGGAAACATATTCTTCCATGGATTGGTCGCCATGTGATTCCCTCCAGTCTCTTTCTATTCATTTGCAAAATATCCGTTTCAAAAAGTGAGCCGCTTACCTACTCTGGCAGGCAAGCGGCTCCTCTCAGCATTCAAGCGGCCGTGCCCCTTACGCCATTGACGGCTGCCGTGCTGTGATATATTCATCAATATCGTTTACAATATAATTTGCGCCTGTGGTATGCAGCGCCTCAAAGCAGGAATAAATGTAGTCCCAAACATGGTATTTGGTGAATAAATCGGACACCTGTTTGCCTGTCATATTCTTTGCCGATTTATACAATTCCGTGCAGTATACCATAAAATCGCCCTGTCTGCTCATAATGCTTCCTCCGGAAATGTGATCGCCCCTGTCTTTCGTTCCTCATCATACATATTGAAGAGCGTCAAAGGGCTGAAATGCCATAGTTTCGTATCCTCCTCTTCCAAAACGGAGTATACCTTGGATTCATAGAATTCTTTCGTAGCAGTTACTTCGTCACATCCGTAGTTCTTAACGATGAGTCCAATGACCTGCGGGACAAGCAGCACCAGCATTGCCTCAAATTTCTTTTGATCCATCAGTATTCCTCCTTCGGAACCGTTCCAATGAATTTCAAAAAGGACAGCCCTTTCTGGGATGTAATCGCCAACTGATTGTACAGCTTCCGAACCTTTAACGCATCTACCGTCTGCTCTTTCGTCAGTACCCCTGTAGTGTAAAGCATGAAAGTCGTGTAGATATTATCATCCGCGACCGGTCCGAAAATATAATCATAGGTCTTTTCCATGAATTTACCTGCTCTGTTGTCTGAAACAAAATCCAGCCATGCTTCATTTGGTTCATCAAACCGCAGGACGGAGCATTCTTTGAATGCTTTTTCTTCATCGATTTCATAAATATTGACGGTCGGGATTCCCTCTTTGCGGCGGTTGGTAACTTTCTTGGCAAAACTGATTGCCTGCACCCTGTTCGTTGTCGTGTAAAAACCAAAACCGAAATCAAGGAAACGGTTCTGAACGATAAGCCTCGGTTCAGATACTGTTAAATTACTTCCATGGTATAGAATCATTGATTATCTCCTCAAAGCCTATATTACATAAAAGCTTTCTTCATAGATATTATATGCGATTATCGAACAGGAAGTCAATAGGAAACTATCTGTTCAAGAATGAATCGAAGGATGCTTGCCATTAGGAAAAACGGTGATCCTATTCGCAACAAACAGACATTATATAGCTCACTCTCGTCCTGTTCAAACAACGGCAGCAATGTCATGGGCTCCAGCCTATTGCCTGCGGGCAGGGATGCATTTCCGTTTTCGTCCGGCCGGAGTACCAGGGCCCTGACCGTCTCCCCTGCCCCGGTTTCCGTTATCCATCCGGAGAACTGCTTTCCTGCCGGGGCGGTTACCGGTTCTTTTCTGCGGAATCGCCTATTGAAAACTGCCGTCTTCTGATATAAAATGGAGGAAAAACACAAAGGAGCACGAAGATGAAAAGCCTTCTGATCAAAGATACCACCGAGGCCCAGCGCCGCGCCATTGTGGAGGAATCTCTGGGGATGCTTGGGTCCTGTGACGACTGCATGGGCGGTCTGGCGGATATGTACGACGACTACATTTACGGAAAGCGGGAGCTGACGGAGATCACCATGTCCTTCCGGACGGCATACACCACAGCCATGAAGGGCCCCCAGCGGTCCGGGTGCGGGTACTAAAGAACGGAGCCCATCCCTTTGTTTCGGGGATGGGCTCCGTTTCTCAGAAAAGGAATTTTAATATCCAAACAACCGGCTGACCACGTTTCCGTCGATGGCGTTCAGGGTCAGCATGGGCGCTGTGGTGAGGTTTGCGCCCTTGTTCATATAGGGCTGGGTGCCGTTCTCATCCTCCCAGTACCAGTCGTAGGTGCCCCAGAAATCCCACACGGGAACGATGGTACCCTGCAGGGAGCCCTTGTCCCGGACGCGCATGAGGGACAGCGATACCTTCGTAATATCCAGGTCCATATAGCTCTTGACCCCGTTGATCTCATCGATCTCCACCAGACTTCTGGCATCGGAGGGGCCGGTGACGACCACGGGCAGCATGGCGTCCGCTATGGCGGCAATTTCATCAAAGGGCATCAGCGCCGTCCGGGTCTCCTGAACGACAGGCTCGCTGCTGGGAGAATTCCAGAAGAAGTACAGAAGCCCTTCCTGCCCCACAACCAGAATGACCCGTTCCATGTTCCAGGAAACGGTGTCCGCGTTGCTCTCCTCCGAGCAGCTGTAGACCCAATACCCATAGTCTGTCACAGGGCCGTCCTGTTCGTCGGGGCCGTTGTATACACGGTCCTCACGGATTCCGGGAAGGGGAATTCCGTCCACGGTGGGCACATAGGAAAGCAGCCATGTTCCTTCGGGATGATCCCGTTTGGTGCCGGGCTGTACATCATCCAGCGCCATATTTGTAAGCCCCAGCTCTTCCATCAGAGAATTTCCCAGAGCAATGGCATCCTCCCTGGATATTTCGCCCCAGTCGTATTTTTCTTCGGGATAACGATACTTGTATTCATGCCGCTGGATAAACGCCGATGTCCAAGAACTGCCCACTTCATTCCGAATGGAAACCTCATATTCCTTTCCGTCCACCGTGGCAGTGCCGCTGACTTCGTTCGGCTCCACGGAATCGGCAAAGCCATGGACGATGGGCGCTTCCTCCGGCGCGGTTGCCAGAAGCTCCGTATAATAGGCAATAATTTCCTGACGGCGCTGCTCCAGCTGCTCCGGGGTCAGTTCCGGGCCGTCCGGGTCTGTCTGCCAATCCGGGGAGCTTACGCGGTCGATCTGATCCTGACACTCCTGCTTTGTCAGCACATAGCCATGGAGCGGATTGCCCTTCAGCAGCACCGAAAACAGCTTGTCCACGTCCTTCTGGGTAAATTCCCTTGGGGTGACGGTGGCGGTGGGCAGCACGGTTCCCAGGTCCGCCACGACGTCCGCGTCCGCGTGGATGGTGAGCCGCCCATCCTGGGCCGTCCAGTCCCCGGTGAATTTCTCCGGGAAGGTGTAATCCTCCGCCTGAGGCTGGCTGCTCTTTTCAATGAGCATAGCCTGGTTGACGCTGGTTTCTGCCGCTGTGTTCTCTGTGTTCGTCCGGGCCGCGCCGCAGCCCGACAGCATTGTCAGCGCCAGAGCGGCGGTCAGCAGACGCATGGGTTTCTTTTTCATAAAAGCACATCCTTTCCTGTTCTTGGGATGGTTCCAGAATACCACAGGTGCGAAAGAAAGAGTTTACCGGCACATTACCGTTTGGTTACGGGTGGGGCAGCGTAATTCTCGCGGTAGTCCCCTGCCCCGGCTGGCTCTCGATTTCCAGCCTTCCGCCGTGAACGGCGGCGATTTCCTTCACCAGAGCCAGCCCCAGGCCGAAGCCGCCGGACTGCTTGCTGCGGGAGGGGTCGCCCATGTAGAAGGGGTCCGTGACCCGGGCAAGGTCCTTCTCCGGAATCCCCCGGCCATGGTCCATGACCGCGAACCCCTTTTGGTCTGCCAGAACCTCGATCACGTCACTGGGGCTGGATGCCTTGGCGCTGTTTTCAATCAGATTCACCAGGGCGCTGCACATAAGGTCACTGTCCATGGAGAAGGTATCCGCATGGCACACCGTTTTCAGAGAAACGCCGTATTTCGCGCAAACCGGCCCCGTGAGGGTTTGTACCCGTTCCAGAAGCTCCGGCGCGGAGCATTCCGAAAGCCTGGCGTTTTTCTGCATGGAGAGCAGGGTCAGCAGCTTTTTCACCATGGTTTCCAGCCAATGGAGCTGGGTATCCATGCTGGCAAGCAGTGCCTCCTGCTTCTCCTCCGGCAGATAGACCGTTTCCAGTGTATTCACATTCAGAAGCAGAGACGTCAGGGGCGTTTTCAGCTCGTGGGTCACAGCCCCGATAAAGAGCTTCTGCCGCTGGTTCTGTTCCCGCAGGGTGTCCACGTGGGTCTCCACCGCCGCGGCCATGCGGTTAAAATTTCCGGCCAGCCTGCCCACCTCGTCCGAGGATTGGACGCTGACCCGCTGGCTGTAGCTGCCGCCTGCGATACGCTCCGCCGCTTGGGTCAGCTCAGAAAGAGGATGAAGCGCCCGGGAGATAATGAGCCGGACTCCCCCCAGGCCCAGCAGTCCGATGGCCAGGGCCAGCAGCGCGAACCGCCCGCTGAGCTGCCAGAGCTGGGCATAGATATGGTCTGCGTCCTCCACCAGGTATATCCTGCACGTTTTTTCCCGGATGTCCAGGGCCTTGCCCAGAATCAGGAAATGCTTTCCCTGAACATAGGCCCTGGCCGATGTGGTCGTCCAATTGGAAACGTCCAGGTATTCCTCCGGCGCAATGGGCGTGGCAGCGTACAGGCATTTCCCATCTACGAACAGGGCACTCCCGGGAACACCGCAGCTGCGGAAATTATAGGTCAAAAAAACTTCCAAAGCGGTCCCACTCTCCGGATGATCCCGGTAGGTGGATTGTTGAAATTCGGAAGTAAGCTCCGCTAACGTCTTTTCCGTACTCTCCAGGAGCATGTCGTAAGACTGCGCCCGGACCTGCCAGAGCATGGCCGCCGTCAGGCTTACCGCCACCAGAAGCAGCAGCGCCGCGCAGAGCGCCGTCAGTTTTGTTCTCAGTCTCATCGTTCCTCCAACCGGTATCCGGCCTTGGAAATGGTACGGATTGCCTCGGAAAGATTCAGCTTTTTCCGCAGATTGGCAACACGGACGTCCACCGTGCGGATATCCCCGAAGTAATCCTGCCCCCAGATCTCATTCAGAATGCGCTCCCGGGATACCGTGCGGTTCTTGTTCTTCATCAGCACCGCCAGCACATCAAATTCCAACGGCGGCAAACAGATTTCTTCCCCCTTCCGGGTCAGGCGGCGGTTGCCCTTGTCCAGGGTAAGGTCCCGGAAATGGTAGATCTCGTGGAGCTTCCCCCTGCGGCTGAGGACCTTTTCCATACGCACCATCAGGGCCAGCATGTCAAAGGGCTTGGCGATATAGTCCTCCGCACCGCCCCGCAGGCCCTGAACTTCATGGCCCGGGTCCCCCATGGCCGTCAGGCAGATCACGGGAATGCCGTATTCCCGCAGCTTCGGCAGCAGCGCAAAGCCGTCGATCCCCGGCAGCATCATGTCCAGCAGCGCCAGGTCATAGTCGTGGTTATCCCGCAGAGCGTCCCATGCGGTCTGTCCGTTGTCAAAGACCGTGACTTCATATTCCGCGCACTCCAGATTCAGCTGCACCGCCTGAGCTATGGCGGCATCGTCCTCGATCATCACAATTCGGTTTCCCATAGGCTCGCCTCCTCTTTGTTCTCTCCATTATAGCACAACGGGACAGGGACGTGTTTACCAAAATATTATTGTTTGCCCGAAATGCAAAAAAGCAGAGGACGATGGATCCATCATCCTCTGCATAACAGGGAAAATCAGTTTATCCGGCTTCCCTCAAAATACACCGCCGCAGGCAGTACGTTCATCATTTCCTCGGGGGCAACCTCAAAAAGGTTCTCGTCGTACACATTGAAGTTGGCGTTCTTGCCGACCTCCAGAGAACCGGTGCGGTCGTCCAGACGCATCTGGATGGCGCCGTTGCGGGTATAGCCCCGGAGCAGATCCTCCAGAGAGAGCTTGGAGCTTTCGCTTTCCCGCATAACGCCTTCGCCGTAAACGCCCTCCGGGTCAATACGGGTCATGGCTGTCTGCATACCGAAGTAGGGATTGCCCCGGTTTTCCTCGTACATGGAGTAGATGTCGGAGCCGAAGGTCACAATGGCCCCGCTCCCGATCAGAGGGTTGAACTTGTACATATCGTCATACCGCTCCTGCCCCATGTATTTCAGGGACGCGTCACCGAAGTAACCGCCGGTCCAGTGGGGCGTCCAGTTCACGATGATACCCAGCTGCTGGGGACGGTCGTAGTCCGCCGGGTTGATATACTCGCAGTGGCACATCTCCACCTGAATGTTCAGAGGCCCGACCTCCTGAATCAGAGCCTCCGTGGCATCGCAGACCTGCCGGAAGGCCAGGTCTCCCACCATGTGGAAGTGGACATCGATGCCCTCTTCATTGCATCTTCTCAGCGTGTTGACGGTTTGCTCCAGATCCATCAGAAGAAAGCCCTTCTGGGATTCGTCCGTGATCCAGCCGTCCACCAGAGCGGCATCGCCCAGCTCGTTGGTGCCGTCGTAGAAGATCTTGATGGTGTCCACATAGACCCGGTCCGTGCCATAGGTCTCGTTCAGCCGGTGAACCTCGGAAATGGCGTTCTCCAACCCGGAATAATCGTACATCCGATAGGAGAACTCATAGTACATATTGAGTTTTCCAGCCTTGTCCATGTCGGAGACGGTCTTTACATGGGCGTCGTCCAACACGCAGGCATCCATAACGGCCGTAACGCCCCAGGACTTGAAATCGTCCAGAACGGGGGTCAGATTCTCCTCATTCACCTCCTCGGCCGGGGTGAAGCCGGTTTTTTCATAGAGATTTCCAATATAGTTCTGCCAGACGAATTCCCGGATCCAGCCGGTGTATTCCCCTTCGCTATTCGTCATGAATTCCTTGTCGGCTTCGGAGATCACACCCTCGTCAAAAGCGCCGATCAGCTCCAGAAAACGGGTGTTGACCCAGCAGGCGTGGTCGGAGAAGTCCTCAATCAGGATGGCCCGGTCGCTGACCACTTCATCGATCCACTCTCTTCTGGGGCCGTTCTCGTCGAAGAGGTTGGAGGGGTAGTACTCAAAGTAAATATAGGGGTACTCCTCGGCGGAGTGGGTATCACAGAAGTCCTTGACGAAAGCCAGAATCTCCTCCTGGGTATCGCAGTCCGCGGGCATATCCGTGTACCAGGCAGTGGTGGCCACGATGCCGGGGTGGGAATGGGAATCGATCAGATTGGGGGTAATCATCTTCCCTTCCAGATTTGTTACCTCGGTGCCCTCACCGATATAAGCCTGAGCGCCTTCTGCGCTTCCAACATAAATAATTTTACCATCCCGGACGGCCATAGCCTCCGCGACAGTGTTTTCGGCATCCTCCGTATAGATCACCGCGCCTGTGTAGACGGCGTCGGCGGCGGGGACGGCCGGGGCGGTTTCTGTGGCTTCCGTCTGCGCGGGGGCGGAATTCCCGCCGCAGGCGGCAAGGTTCAGGGCGATGACGAAAGTCATCAGGATCAGCAGCATTCTCTTCATTTTTTTACTCCTTCCAAACAAAAAAGACGGGCGTATTCCTACACCCGTCCAAATCGCAGAAAAGAGTCCTTTCTATAACAGAAATCGCTTCTTATTGACCATTTTATAAGGTGTAGTAAATACAACTTTACAAAACCGAGCTTTTAACTCAGTCAATAAGGGTGAATACCCTTCCGCATTCCACTAAACGCGGTTCTTGTCTCTTCGACAAGTTTTCGGCATTTGACCCGGCCGTCCGTGTAGCCTAGGCTTAAAAAAGCGGTCAATTTCTGTTACAAAAGCAACGCGTGTATTATAACGGTTTTTTCTGAAAATGCAAGTCTTTTTTCAAAAATATAAAACTATTGTTTTTCCGACGGGAAGGCCGTATAATGAGAAAGAAGAGCCGCCCATGTGATCGGCGGCAAAATTGGGAGCAGAATACAGGAGGAGACAAAATGGAATACAGAGAATTGGGCAAAACCGGGATGCGTATTTCCCGGCTGGGCTTCGGCGGTATCCCCATTCAGCGCATTGACGCGGAGGGGACAAAATCGCTGATCCGCAAACTCATGGAAGCGGGCGTTAACTACATCGATACCGCCCGGGGCTACACCGTCAGTGAGGAATATCTGGGCTATGCCCTGGAGGGCGTTCGGGACAAATTCATCCTGGCTACCAAGGGCCGGGGGCTGACCCGGGAGGCTATGGAGGCAGACGTGGCCACCAGCCTGCGGAATCTGCGCACAGACTACATTGACCTTTACCAGTTTCACAACCCCTCCATGGAAAATCTGGAGAAGATCACTGCCCCCGGCGGCGCGTTGGAGGCACTGCAGGCCGCAAAAGCTGCCGGAACCGTCCGCCACATCGGCCTGACCGCCCACTCCGCGGAGGTTTTTGAAAAAGCCCTGACTCTGGACTGGGTGGAGACCGTCATGTTCCCCTACAACATCGTGGAAAATCAGGGCGCGGCGCTGATGGAGAAATGCGTGGAAAAAGGCATCGGCTTTATCTGCATGAAGCCCCTGGCGGGGGGCGCCATCGATGACGCCACTCTGGCCCTGCGCTATATTGTTCAGAATCCCGCCGTCACCGTGGTCATCCCCGGCATGGCGGAGCCCAAGGAACTGGAGCAGAATCTGGCCGCCGTCAGCAATACCGCGCCCCTTTCGGATGCCGAACTTGCGAAAATCCAGGCGCTGCGGGATTCTCTGGGCACCCAGTTTTGCCGCCGGTGCAATTACTGCGCTCCCTGCACGGTTGGTATCCAGATCCCCCAACTGTTTGTGTTGGAGGGCTATCTGACCCGCTACGGGCTGGCCGACTGGGCCAAGGGCCGCTATCCCACAGAGGGCAAAGCATCCGATTGTGTGGAATGCGGCGCCTGCGAAAGCCGCTGCCCCTATCACCTGCCCATCCGGGATATGATGAAGCGTGTGGCCCGGGAGTTTGAGGGGTAAACGTACAGTTCAACAAAAAAGGGACGATTCCCACATCGCCCCGAGGCCCGGTGGATAAGAGCCGCACTTTCAGGCTGCGCAGCTCTGCTGACCGGGTTTCGGGCCGAAACAGGAATCGTCCCTCGCATTTTCTTTACTTGATTACCCGCACCCGCAGGACGCCTTCGATATTCCGCAGGCCCTCCACCACGCTTTCCGATGGCTTGTGATCCAGGTCCAGCATGGTGTAGGCGTATTCTCCCCGGCTCTTGTTCATCAGTCCGGCGATGTTCACATTCTCACCGGCCATGGCGGTGGTGAACCGGCCCAGAGAGTTGGGGATGTTTTTATGCAGAATGGTAATCCGCCCCTGGCTGGCGCAGATGCCCATATCGCAGTTGGGGAAATTTACGGAATTCACGATATTGCCGTTTTCCAGATAATTCATTATCTGGGTCACGGCCATTTTGGCACAGTTGTCCTCGGATTCCTCCGTAGAGGCCCCCAGATGAGGTATGGCGATACACCCCGGCATTTTCGCCGTCTTCTCGTTGGGGAAATCCGTAATGTAACGCTTGACCTTTCCGGAGGCCAAAGCCTCGGCCATGGCGTCGTCATCCACCAGCAGATCCCGGGCGAAGTTCAGGATAATCACGCCGTCCTTCATTTTGCCGATGGTCTCCCCGTTGATCATCTTTTTGGTGTCCTCCAGCAGGGGTGTGTGCAGAGAGATCACGTCACAGGTGGCGAAGATCTCCTCCCGGCTGTTGACCCGGTGAATCTGGCTGTCCAGGTGCCAGGCGGCGTCAATGGAGATAAAGGGGTCGCAGCCGTAGACCTGCATTCCCAGTTTCCGGGCGGCGTTGGCAAAGGGGCCGCCTACCGCGCCCAGACCCACAACACCCAGCTTCTGCCCCAAAATTTCGTGACCGGCGAACTGGGACTTGCCCTTCTCCACCTGCTTGGCGATATCAGCCGTACCGGCAATGGACTTCACCCACTCGATGCCGCCCACAATGTCCCGGCAGCCCAGCAGCAGACCGCAGAGAGTCAGCTCCATGACGCTGCGGGCATTGGCTCCGGGGGTGTTGAACACCACAATGCCCTGCTCGGCGCACCGGTCCAGAGGAATATTATTGACCCCCGCTCCCGCTCTGGCAACGGCCAGAAGATTGGGAGAAAAAACCATGTCGTGCATGGCGGCGCTTCTGACCAGCAGCGCGTCCGCATCCTCGATTCTTTCGGAGACCCGATAGTTCTCCGTCCAGAGAGCCGTTCCCTTGGGGGATATCTTATTCAAATAGTTGACCTGAAACATATCCTTCTCCCTCTCAGAGTTTCTCTTCAAAATCCGCCATGAATTCCGTCAGCTTCCTGACACCCTCGATGGGCATGGCATTGTAGATGCTGGCCCGCATACCGCCGACGCTGCGGTGGCCCTTCAGATTCACAAAGCCCGCCTGGGCCGCTTCTGCCACAAATCGGGCGTCCAGCTCCGGGTTTCCGGTGACAAAGGTCACGTTCATCACAGAGCGGTCCTTTTTGACCACCTGATTGTGGAAGACTCTGCTGGAATCCAGATAGTCGTAGAGAATGGCCGCTTTCTCCTGATTTCGTTTCCCCATGGCCTCCAGACCGCCAATTCCCAGCAGCCACTTGAAGACCTTGCCGCAGATATAAATGCTGTAGGCAGGGGGTGTATTGTACATGGACCCGGCATCGGCGTGGGTCTTGTAGCGCAGCATGGTGGGGGTGCCGGGCAGCACATCCTCCCGGATCAAGTCTTCCCGAATAATGGCAATGACCACGCCCGCGGGGCCTACATTTTTCTGCGCTCCGCCGTAGAGCATGCCGTAATCCGTCACCGTAACCGGCTCACTGAGAAAGCAGGAGGAGACGTCCGCAACCAGGGGCTTTCCCTTGGTATTGGGCAGGGTCTTGAACTTGGTGCCGTAAATGGTGTTGTTCTCGCAGATGTACACATAGTCGCTGTTCTCCGCAATGGGCAGATCCGAGCAGTCGGGAATGTAAGTGAAATTCTTATCCTCGGAGGACGCGACGGCGTTGGCCGTGCCGAACAGCTTTGCCTCTTTCCATGCCTTTTTCGCAAACTGGCCGGTGACGATATAGTCCGCCACACGGTTCTGCATCAGGTTCATGGGTACCATGGCAAACTGCTGACTGGCGCCGCCCTGTAAAAACAGGACCTTGTAGTTATCGGGAATGCCCATAAGGCAGCGAAGATCCGCCTCTGCCTCGTCAATAATCTTCTGATAGGGCTTGGAACGGTGGCTCATCTCCATAACGGACATACCGGTGCCCCGGTAGTCCATCATTTCGGCGGCGGCTTCCTGCAAAACGGGCTCCGGCAGCACGCCGGGACCGGCGGAAAAATTATAGACTCTTGCCATACAGCATACTCCTTTATTTCAGCAGGCGGTCCATCAGGCGGCAGCCGTGGGGTTCAAAGTCCCCGGTCAGTGCCGCCTCGGCCTCGGTAAATTTTGCTCTCTTTTTCTCCTGCCGGGTGGAATCATACAGCAGGAACGGAACCGGCTCTCCGGTATGGGTCCGCAGGCGGATGGGGGTGGGATGATCCGGCAGGATCAGCATCCGGTATTCCTCCCCGGAATCGTCCAGGGCCTTTTTCAGCGGGGCGATCAGACGGCTGTCCAGATACTCAATGGACTTGACCTTGGCGTCCACCAAACCCTGGTGCCCCATTTCGTCCGGAGCCTCTACATGGACATAGACAAAGTCATTGCCGTCCTCCAGCAGCGCCCTGGCAGCCGCGGCGGCTTTGCCTTCGTAATTGGTATCAATGGACCCGGTAGCGCCGGGCACCTGGTAGACCTGCATCCCGGCTCCTACGGCGATGCCCTTCAGCAGGTCCACCGCCGAGATCATGGCGCCCTTCAGGCCGGTCTTCTCCCGGAAATTGCGCAGACTGGGCTTGGTGCCCGCGCCCCAGAACCAGAGAGAGTTTGCCTTGCGCTTCCCTGCCGCCGCCCGGGCCAGATTCAGGGGATGGTCGTTCAGAATGGAGTAGCTCGCTTCCATCATTTCCCGCAGCATGGGCTCCTTGGGCAGCCACCGGCCAATCTTATCTCCCAGATGGTCGTGGGGCGGCTCCAGGGGCACAACCTTTCCGTGCTTCCATACCATAATATGCCGGTAGCTGGTGCCGGTGTAGAAACGCACGGTATCGGAATCGAACTTCTCCCGAATGGCGTCCATCAGGATGTCCGCGTCCGCCGTGGCGATTTCGCCGGAGCTGTGGTCCAGAATGGTCTTTTCCGCATAGGGTTCCTCTTCCGTTACCGTGACGATGTTGCAGCGGAAAATCACATCGTCCGGCTCCATGGAGACGCCCACACTCAGAGCCTCCAGGGGAGATCGTCCTGAATAACACTCCGCCGGGTCATATCCCAGCACAGAAAGATTGGCGACGTCAGAGCCGGGGGCCATGCCTTCCGGCACGTTCTGGGTCAGGCCCATGTGTCCCATTCCGGCCAATGCATCCATACAGGGCGTATTGGCATAGTCCAGGGGGGTCTTGCCGCCAAGAGAGGCAATGGGCTCATCCGCCATGCCGTCTCCCAAAATGACAACGTATTTCAAGATGTACTCTCTCCCTTCCCGCACCGGCATTTTTCGCCGGCGCTGATGATTTTCCCTATCATAGCACTAGACAATTCAGAATGCAATATGAATTTTTCAAAATGTGAAGATTCATTTTTATTTTGTATATGTGCATATAATCAGAAATAATTTGGCGGCAGGGCGTATTTTTGCAAAACAGGAGGGCAGCAACCTCGCCGCCCTCCTGTATAGACCTTACCGAAAGAATTGCTTCACCGCAGCCCAACCGCAAAAACAATCAAGGCCCAGACGGCCATCGCTGCCCAGCCGAAGCGTCTTCCGACCAACTCCAGTTCGGATGGCTCCGCGTCGTAGGCATTGCTGACCCGGAAGGACAGCCGCAGATAAAACAGCTCATCCGCAAACAAAACGGAACCCGCGTTGACCGCGCAGAAGAACAGGCCCGCAAACCAGCTGAGCCAGGTGCCCTTATGCGTCAGCTTTGGCCCCTTTGCCAGACTCAGGATATCGTAAACCGTAGGCTTCACGGGGTCATTGGGCGTCCTGTCCGAATTCCATTCCTGTCCATCTCCGTACCAATACCCGCCGAAACTGTGCACAGTGCCGTCCTCGTTATACAGCCAGTACATTTCTCCGTCGAATTCGTACCGTCCGCGGAACAAAAGGGTGTTTCCATCGTAAATGTCCACCCCGTCCCCATTTTCCTGCCCACGAACCGTATAGGGGCCATAGGTCTTACTGCCATGCCGGAAGAGGACTTCCCCATCCTCAGACACCGTAAACTCTGCCGTCTCGCCGCCTATTTTTCCGGAATAAACCGTTGCCCCATGTTCCTGATGCACGGTCAGAATGGCGTCCCTATAAGAAAAGCCGTCCCGGGAAATGGTTTTGATGTAAAACGGAAGAAACACCACAGGCAAAACAAGCATAAGGATCAGAACGATTTTGGAATAGACATCCAACGCCTTGAATCTTTCCATAAAAGCAGCCTCCTTTTGTAATTGGGGGTCTGTGAATACTATATGATAAAGCGTTTCAAATGTCAATTCCGGGGCACGAAACAGATGCGTTCTGAATTTTGTAAAACGCAGGTTACCCCCGTCCCGCGGGGTACAACATCGAAGCAATCAGAAAAAACGAACACGGCTATACCGTCGGTACCCGGACCGATGAGGGCATCGGCCCCTACAAGTAACAACGTGCGTTTTCAGCGTAGGGGGCGATGCCCACATCGCCCCGTGGGGTACGATACCGGAGCGGTCAGGTAAAACGGACACGTTCGTACCGTCAGCCTCCGGGCCGATGAAGGCATCGGCCCCTACGTTTTATGGATCCAGAACGCATGCATCGTAGGGGCGATGCCTACATCGCCCCGCGGGGTGAGACCTCAGAACGGTCAGAAAAACGGATGCGGCTGTACTTTTGATGCCCACACGGAATACACCGGATTTGGGGCTGCCGCATCTGCCGCGGCATGAAAAAAGAGACCTGCAAAAGCAGATCTCTTTTTATGGAGCGGGTGACGAGGCTCGAACTCGCTACCTCCACCTTGGCAAGGTGGCGCTCTACCGGATGAGCTACACCCG
>NZ_JAHLPU010000007.1 GCF_018918045.1 Pseudoflavonifractor sp. MSJ-30 | reverse complement strand
AATTAAGTGCGTAATTCCGTGAGATAGCGGGCGGCAGGTTGCCGCCCCTACAGAAAACCCTATTTTGCAACAGCCCCATCCTTTATAAAACAACCGGCGACAGCCCTCTCCGCCTCTCGGACAGAGCGGTCATGTAGCAGCACTCCACACGCTGGGCGAACTGTTCCGTGCTGTAAGGTCTGGCAGCCTCCACAGCGTTGCGGCGAATACGGCCGCCTACCGGGCTGAAGGACAGCATCAGGCTTTCCAGCAGCTGCTCGTCGCTGTCCCCGGACAGCACCGCGCTGACGCCGTCCCTGAAGACACCCAGCAGGCAGGGATCGTCCACCGCGCAGACGCACAGCCCTGAGGCGGCGGCCTCAATATAGGTAAGCCCCTGGGTCTCGGAATGGGAAGCGCTGACAAACACATCGCCGATGGCATAGTACCGGTCGATTTTCTCCCAGGGCTTGGCGCCCACGATAGACACGCTGTCCGCCACACCCAAGGTCTCTGCCTGTTCCTGCAGCGTTTGCTTCAGGGGGCCCTCTCCAATAATCACCAGCTGCACATCCGGAAGCCGTCTGTGCAATTCCGGGAAAACCCGCAGAATCTTTTCCAGATTCTTTTCCTTGGCCAGCCGGCCGATGTTCAGGAGCACCCGTTTTCCCTCCGGAATGCCGCATTCCGCCCGGGTGGCGGCTCTTTCCTCGGCGGAGTGCTTTTCCGGAGCAAAACGCCGCAGGTCCATACCGCTTGGAATGATATCAATAGGGGTTTCTACACCGTACTGCCGCAGCAGATTCTCCGTCTTGGCCGTGGGAACGATGACCCGGTCGAACCGGTCGCACCACCATTCACTGTAGCGCTTGACAAAATTTTTGGCCGTGTTGTCTCCTATGCCGTGGGTAATGTAGTATGTGTAGTCCTCCCACACGGTGTGGTAGGTGTGGATCCGTACACAGCCCGTGTGTCTGGCAATATAGGTGCCCAGAAAGCCAACAATAAATTCACTGTTGGTATGTACCACATCAAAATGCATATCCAGCGCCTGCCGGATGGTGCCCATGCCGGGCAGCGCCACATTGCGGTCCTTCAGGAGGATGAACTGTTTCGATTCCAGATAATGGACGGTGTCGCTCTGGAACTCCTCCCAGCCCTTGCATTTGGGAGCATAGACATGGACCGTATGTCCCCGTCGCTGCAGTTCCTGATAGAGATTCAGGCAGGAGGTTGCCACGCCGTTGACCTCCGGATAAAAAGTATCCGTAAAAATGCCGATGATCATACTGTGTTCCTTTCGGTAAAAGATGGATGCCTGAATGCATTATAGCATAGCCCCCTTTCAAAAGCAAACCTTCTGAAGGCATAATAAGGAAATCTTAAAAGCGTGTCCGGCCATATTTCCATTGATTTGTTCAGGCAAAGGGATTATAATGGAGAAAAACAAACAAAAGGAGACTGTCTATGGATCGTAACGAAATAAAGCAGAACGGCAGGCAGCTCTTGAATAAAAGCAGGAAGAGCCTGATACGCATTATCTTCAATCGGAAAACCCTGCTGATCGTTTCCCTGCTGCTGCAGGCATATATCCTGTTCGGACTGTATTTCTGGTTTGAGGACAATGTGCCCCTCTTTTTGGGCGGAAGCACACTGTTTACCGTGGCAATCATGCTGATTCTGGTAAACAGTTCTATGGACCCCTCCGCCAAAATCACCTGGCTTGTCATTATCGATGTCCTGCCGGTCTTCGGCTGTGCGCTATATGTCTGGACCCAGAGCGAATGGGGCCGCAGGACCCTGCAGGCCCTGGTTGACCGAAGCGAGGTTCTTTCCCATCACCTGATCCGGCAGAAGCAGAGCGTTCTGGACGATCTGCAGCAGGAGGATCCCGGCGCGGCAGGCTTGGCCAGGTACATCCATTCCTGCGGCAACTTTCCTGTCTATACCAACACGCGGGTCACCTATTTTCCCCAGGGAGAAGACAAGTGGGCGCGGATGCTCCTGGAACTGGAAAAGGCGAGGCACTATATCTACCTGGAATACTTCATCCTCCGGGAGGGCCTCATGTGGGGCAAGGTGCTGGAGATTTTGGAGCGGAAGGTCAGACAGGGTGTGGATGTGCGGCTGCTGTATGACGGCACCTGTGAGCTCACCACCCTTCCGGAAGGCTATCCCCAGAAAATGGAGGCCCTTGGCATCCGCTGCAAGATGTTCTGCCCCATCTCCCCTATCGTCTCTTCCCACTACAACTACCGGGATCACCGGAAGATCCTGGTCATTGACGGCAAGGTCGCCTTTACCGGCGGCGTTAACCTGGCAGATGAATATATCAACCATGTGAACCGTTTCGGCCACTGGAAGGACACGGCCATTATGCTGGAGGGAGACGCCGTGGAGAGCTTCAGTCTGATGTTCTGGCAAATGTGGAACGTGGACGAAAAAGAAGCCCAATTCCCGGAAGACCTTTCTCCCGCCGAGTCTGCGCCGGTTTCCGCGAAGGGGTATGTGATTCCCTATGGAGACTGCCCCCTGGACAAGGAAAAGATTGGCGAAATGGTCTATATCGACATTCTGAACAGAGCAAACGACTACGTTTTCATCATGACCCCCTATCTGATTCTGGACGGCGAAATGGAATCGGCTTTAAAGTTCACCGCCCAGCGGGGGGTGGATGTGCGGATCATTCTTCCCGGAATTCCTGACAAAAAGATTCCCTATGCTCTGGCAAAGACCCACTACAAGTCACTCCTGTCCTCCGGCGTGAAAATCTACGAATACGCCCCCGGATTTGTCCATGCCAAAGTCTTCCTCAGTGACCAGCGGGAGGCCGTGGTGGGTACCATCAATCTGGACTACCGGAGCCTCTATCACCATTTTGAATGCGCCGCCTATCTCAAGGATGTGGACTGTCTGGAAGACATCCGTCAGGATTTTCAGAATACAATGAGAAAATGCCGTGTGGTCACCTGGGAGACCATACGGCAGGAACCCTTCACAGTGAAGCTGACCGGTTATCTTGCCAAGGTTATCGCCCCGCTGCTGTAACAAACAAGGAGGATGCATTATGAACGTATTGATAATCAACGGAAGCCCCCGCGAAAACGGCAACACCGCCGTAGCTCTGAAGGAAATGAAGCAGATTTTCGCACAGGAAAGCATCGAAATCACGGAACTGAACGTAGGCTCCAAGGCCATCCGGGGCTGCATCGCCTGCGGGAAATGCGGAACACTTGGCAAATGCGTTTTCGATGATACCGTAAATGAAGCCGCGCTTCTGCTTGCCAAAGCAGACGGCGTTGTGGTGGCAAGTCCGGTATACTACGCCTCCGCCAACGGCAATCTGATCTCCTTCCTGGATCGGCTGTTCTATAGCAGCCATTGTGATCTGGCCATGAAGGTTGGCGCCAGTGTTGTCTGTGCCCGCCGGGGCGGCTGCTCGGCCACCTTTGATGAGCTGAATAAGTACTTTACCATTTCCGGCATGCCTGTTGCCTCCAGCCAATACTGGAACAGCATCCACGGCCGTCTTCCCGGTGAAGCCGAGCAGGACGAGGAGGGCAAACAGACCATGCGGGCATTGGCCAGAACATGGTGTTTCTCATGAAGAGCATCGCTCTGGGGAAGGAGGCTTACGGCCTTCCCGAAAAGGAGCCCCGGGTGGCAACGCATTTTATTCGGTAAAGGGACGCAAAAGCGCCGGGGATTCACTCCCCGGCGTCTTTTTATGCTTTTACCGCGTTCAGAATCCACTTTACCAGCTCATCCCTGCCGTCGCCCTTCTCGGCGGAGAAGGGAATCACGGGGCAGCTCTCCGGCAGCTCCAGGTCGGCGCGAATGGCGGCGAGGTTCGGTTCCAGCTCACTCTTTTTCAGCTTGTCCTTCTTGTTGGCAAGCACCACAAAGGGGCAACCGGAATCCAGAAACCACTTTGCCATGGTGATATCGTTATTTGTAGGCGGGTGGCGGTAATCTACGATGAGCACACCCAGGGTGATGCGGTTTGCCGCAAAGTAGTCCTCCATGAGCCTGGCCCAGCGATCCTTTTCCGCCTGGGGCACCTTGGCAAAGCCGTAGCCTGGCAGGTCCACCAGGTAACAGGCTTTGTCCAGGAGAAAGTAATTCACATGGACAGTTTTTCCCGGCTTATCCCCTACCTTCGCCATGCTTTTGCGCTGCAAAAGACGGTTGATAACCGAGGACTTGCCTACATTGGATTTACCCGCGAAGGCAATCTCCGGCAGACGTTTTCCCGGGAAATCCCTGGGCGAGGCGGCGGAAATCAGGAATTCAACATTCTGAAAATTCATGGCCGCCTCCTCACTGCTGCAGTTCCGGCCGTCTGGCCTTGGCGGAGACATCCTCCGGCAGACTGCCCAGAATGGTGGGTGTCATCTCCGTGGTCCGATTCAGGGCCGCATTCAGCACCGTATCCACCGTAGAAGCGCTGATGAAATTCAACTGCTTGCGAACGGTCTGGTCAATCTCCTCCAGATCACGCTCATTGTCCTTGGGGATGATGACCGTACGGATGCCGTGACGCAGCGCCGCCATGGTTTTTTCTTTCAGTCCGCCGATGGCGAGGACTCTGCCGCGCAGAGAAATCTCGCCGGTCATGGCAACGTCGCGGCGGACGGTGGTATTGGTCAACGCGGAAACAATAGCCGTGCAGACCGTTACACCGGCACTGGGGCCGTCCTTGGGAACCGCGCCCTCGGGGAAGTGAACATGGATGTCTTTGGTTTTATAAAAGTCCGCTGGAACACCCAGCTTCTGGGCGTTGGCCCGGATATAACTCAGGGCCGCGTGAGCGGATTCCTTCATAACATCGCCCAGATTTCCGGTAAGCTCCAGCTTGCCGGAGCCATCCATAACGTTTACTTCTACTTCCAGAGTTTCGCCGCCGACACTTGTCCATGCCAGGCCTGTAACCAACCCCACCTGATCGCTGCCGGGCAGGCGGTCCGGCAGGAACTTGCGGATACCCAGGAACTGTTCCAGATTGCCGCCGGTAACGGTAATCTTTTTTTGCTCCTCCTGGGAGAGCAGCTGCATATCCGCCTTCCTGCAAATAGCCCCGATCTCCCGTTCCAGATTCCGAACGCCGGACTCCCGGGTATAGCAGCAGATAATCTCCCGGATGGCATCATCAGTGATCTTCAGCTGGGACTTCTTCAGCCCATGTTTCTTCAGCTGTTTCGGGATCAGATGATCCTTGGCGATCATGAGCTTCTCCTCGTCGGAGTAGGAGCTCAGTTCAATGATCTCCATGCGGTCCAGCAAAGGTCTGGGGACTGTGTCGAGCGTATTGGCAGTCGTAATGAACAGTACATCGGACAGATCAAAGGGAATCTCGATATAGTGATCCCGGTAGGTGCCGTTCTGCTCGCCGTCCAGCACCTCCAGCAGAGCCGCACTGGGGTCGCCGCGGTAGTCAGAGCCCATTTTGTCAATCTCGTCCAGCAGAATTACCGGGTTGGATGTTCCGGCCTGGGCCATGGCGGTCATGATTCTGCCGGGCATCGCGCCCACATAGGTCTTCCGGTGGCCCCGGATATCGGCCTCATCATGGACGCCGCCCAGAGAGATGCGGACCATCTTTCTGTTCAGGCTTCTGGCGATGGAATAGGCAATGGAAGTCTTGCCCACACCGGGAGGGCCCACCAGACACAGGATCTGGTGCTGGGTTTCCGGAGCCATCTGCTTAACGGCCATGGATTCCAGGATTCGCTCCTTGACCTTCTCCATGCCGAAATGATCCTTATCCAGAACCTTCCGGGCAGCGGCTACATCCAGACGCTCCCTGGTCTTCACATTCCACGGAAGATCCAGCACCGTATCCAGATAATTGCGCAGGACAGAGGCCTCAGAGGAGCCGAAGGGCTGCTTTTTCAGCTTCTCCGCGTCCTTGATGAGTTTCTTTTCCTGCTCTGCCGCCAGATGCAGCTTTTTGATTTTGGCGATATCCTCATCCAGCTCGGCATCTTCGTTCTCCTCGCCCAGCTCCTCCCGGATGGCTCGCATCTGCTCCCGCAGATAGTAATCCCGCTGGTTCTGGTCCATATTGGCCCGGGTCTTGTCCTGAATCTCGGATTCCAGCTTCAGAATCTCCAGTTCCCGCCGCAGCATCGCCACAGCCATTTCCAGACGCTTCGTGGGGTTCAGCTGGGCAAGCAGAGCTGCCTTATCCCCAATATCCAAGCCGGAATTCTGACCAATGGAGTCCGCAAGGAAACCGTCGTCATCGCTGGTCAGCATTTTCAGTTGGATCAACTGTGCCGGATGCTCGGTGTACTCCGTATAGGAAGCGTACAGGCTGTTCGCCTCCCGGCGCAGGGCCAGACTCCGGTTGCCTGTTCCGCTTTCCGGGCAGGTAACGGATTCCACCTGTCCGGAAAGGTATGGCTCCAGCTGTTTCATCTCCGTAATGCGGCCCCGGGACAGGCCAGTAACCAGCACGCGGATGTTCTCGTCCTGTGCCCGCAGCACCTGCTTGACCTGGACAATGGTGCCGATGGGGTACAAATCCGCCATCTTGGGGTCGTCCACCATGATGTCCTTCTGGGGTGTCAGGAAAAGGACCTGATTATCCTTCATTGCCGCCTCCAAAGCGGCAACGGACTTTGGCCGGCCCACATCAAAATGGACCGTCTGATTCGGGAAGATCGCCAGCCCACGCAGGGCAAGAATGGGCATATTCCCGGCGTAAATAATCTCGCTCATTGTATTTTCCCTCCTTTGTGGAGAAATTGGAATCTAAGGCAGCACTGCGCAATTCGGCAGGAGTTTCTCGTGAAGTCAATGATAAAAAGTGAAAGAATCCTCTATGTATCTTACACTTTTCAAGTCGAGGAATTGACGAACAAGCTGCGGCGAAGCGCGCAGACGCAATTGCGCGGTGTTGCCCGAAAGATATGCCTATGAAGACAAAAGGGGGCAGATTCCTCTACCCCCTGAAAACATTATTTTTTCCCGTTCAAGGGTTCTCTGGGATGGGCAGGATCCCGCAGGATGGTCGGCTCGCCGCCCTCCACGCATTCCGGCGTCAGGATGACCTTCTTGATGGTCAGATCCGAGGGGATCTTGAACATGATGCCCGTCATGATTTTTTCCAGAATAGCTCGCAGTCCTCTGGCGCCAATCTGCCTGTCAATGGCCTTTTTCGCCACAGCCTTCATGGCATCCTCGGTGATCTCCAGCTGCACACCATCCATCTCCAGCAGCTTCTGATACTGTCGGACAATGGCGTTCTTGGGCTCTACCATAATGCGGACCAGATCCTCCTGAGTCAGGCTTTCCAGGCAGGCAATCATGGGCATACGGCCGATAAGCTCGGGGATGATACCGAACTTCATCAGGTCGTGAGGCTCCACCTGAGCCAGCAGCTTGCCTACGTCCCGCTTCTTCCGGCTCTCCACCGGCGCGTCGAAGCCGATGGTACTGCGATCCGTCCGGGCCTCAATAATCTTATCCAGGCCGTCAAAAGCACCGCCGCAGATGAAGAGAATATTGGTGGTGTCTACCTGAATCATTTCCTGCTGGGGATGCTTCCGTCCCCCCTGGGGCGGCACATTGGCAACGGTACCCTCCAGTATCTTCAGAAGGGCCTGCTGGACACCCTCACCGGACACATCCCGGGTAATGGAGGTATTCTCGCTCTTACGGGCGATCTTATCCATTTCATCGATGTAAATGATGCCCCGCTGGGCCAGCTCTACGTCAAAGTCCGCGGCCTGCAGCAGACGGAGCAGAATATTCTCCACATCGTCGCCTACATAGCCCGCTTCCGTCAGCGTGGTTGCGTCCGCAATGGCAAAGGGCACATTCAGGATCTTAGCAAGGGTCTGGGCAAAGAGAGTTTTGCCGCAGCCCGTAGGGCCGATAAGCAGAATATTGCTCTTCTGCAGATCCACATCGGAATTATCAGGAAAAGTAATGCGCTTATAATGGTTGTATACCGCGACGGAAAGGGCAATTTTTGCCTCTTCCTGACCGATGATGTAGTGATCCATGAAGGCTTTCATCTCCATGGGGGTAGGCAGCTTGTCGAGCTTAGGCGCACCGCCTCCGCCAACATCGATCTCGTCCCGCAGCAGCTCGCTGCAGGCCTGCACGCAGTCGCTGCAGATATACACGCCGGGACCGGCAATCAGACGGCCGGCCTGGGACTCCCGCTTCCCGCAGAAGCTGCATCGAACCGGCGGCTCACTTGTTCTTGCCATTTTTCCGGCACCTCGTTTCTCTCAAAAAAATATCAGTGATGCTCCAGCACCCGGTCAATCAGTCCGAAAGCCTTTGCCTCTTCCGCATTCAGGAAATTATCCCGCTCACATGCGGCGGTGACCTCTTCAATGCTCTTGCCGGTGTTCTCGGCAAGAATCCGATTCATCCGGGTCTTTACGCTTTCCAGACGCTTCAGATGGATAGCCATATCGGTGATCTGGCCCTGCGTACCCGCGGAGGGCTGGTGAATCATAATCTCGGAATTGGGCAGTGCCATACGCTTGCCCTTGGTGCCGGAGCTCAGCAGGAACGCGCCCATAGAGGCGGCCATGCCCACGCAAATCGTCGCTACATCGCACTTGATGTACTGCATGGTGTCATAAATGGCCATACCGGCAGTTACACTGCCACCGGGGGAATTGATATAGAACTGAATGTCCTTATCCGGGTCCTGGGCTTCCAGGTACAGCAGCTGGGCAACCACCAGACTGGCGGTGGTGTCGTTGACTTCCTCAGACAGGAAAATAATACGGTCGTTCAGCAGACGGGAAAAAATATCATAGCTGCGTTCGCCGCGGCTGGTCTGCTCAACAACATAGGGTACTAAACTCATGGTGATGTCTCCTTTCAGATAGCGGCCCAGGAAATCCACCGGACGGGAAGAAACCGAAGTTTCTCCCCATCCCGGTAAAATCTCTTAAATCGCTGTATTGGTTATGCCGTGAAACATTCTAACCATTTGGGGAAAAGCTTATTCCTCGGTCTATTCTTCTGCCTTGGGAGCGACAGCAACAGCGCTGTCAACGATGATCTTCACAGCCTTCCGGGTCTTCAGGGACTCGGTCAGTTCCTCAGCAGGAACCAGCTCCTTGACCTTCTCCACGTCCATCTCGTACTGCTTGGCCATGTTCTCCAGTTCCTCGGCAATATCCTCCTCGGTGACGGAAATATTCTCCACCTCGGCGATCTTCTCCAGGGTCACGGAAATCTTGGCCTGCTTCTCAGCAGTGGGACGGAAGGCGCTGCGCATGGTGTTCACATCGCCGCCCATCATCTTGGCGTACTGCTCCATGGAGTAGCCGCTCATCTGCAGCTGGTAGCCAAAGCGCTCCATCTGGATATCCAGTTCCTTCTCAACCAGAGCGTTGGGCATATCCACGGTGGTATTCTCGGCAGCCTTCTCAATCGCAGCGTTTTCAAAAGCGGAATCCAGCTGCTTGGTGGCCTTCTCCAGAGCCTTGGCGCGGATATCAGCCTTCAGTTCATCCAGAGTATCGAACTCGGAAACGTCCTTGGCAAACTCGTCATCCTGCGCAGGAACGATGTTCACGGTCAGCTTGTTGACTTTCACGTGGAACACAACAGCCTTTCCGGCCAGATCCTTGTGGTAGTCCTCGGGGAAGGTGATGTCAATGTCCTTCTCCTCGCCGGCGCTCATGCCCACGATCTGCTCCTCGAAACCGGGGACAAAGGAGTGGCTGCCCAGGGTCAGGTCGAAGTTCTCGCCCTTGCCGCCCTCGAAGGGAACGCCGTTATCAAAGCCCTCGAAGTCGATATTGGCGGTGTCGCCCATCTCAGCAGGACGGTCCACATTCTCGGTAGAAGCAACGTTCTTGGCCATAGTGTCCAGCTCAGCCTGAACCTGGGCATCCGTAACAACAGGCTCAGCCTTCTCGACCTCCAGGCCCTTGTACTGGCCCAGAGTAACCTCGGGGTACACATCGGTGGTCAGGGTCAGGGTGACGGTGTTGTCGTCAGCGATCTGCATATCGGTCAGGCTGGGACGGCCGATGGCCTTGAAGCCCTCCTGCTTGGCAACGGCGAAATCGTAGATTTCGGGGAAGATCTCTTCCAGACCATCTTCATAAAAAACGTGAGCGCCGTACATGGCCTCAATCATCTTCCGGGGAGCCTTGCCCTTCCGGAAGCCGGGGATCATGATGCTCTTGCGGGCCTTCATGTAAGCCTTGTTGACACCGGACTCCATCAGTTCCTTGTCGATCTCAACCACGATGGTTGCCTGGTTGCCGTTTCTTTCTACGCTCTTAACATTCATGTAAATATACCTCCTGATGGGTGCTTTGGGACGCACCCTTTATTTATATTTTTACATAGCCGATATATTCTATCAAATAAAGCGGGCGTTGTCCACACTTTTCTTAAAAAGTTTTCATTTTATTACCATGTAGGGCCGGAAATTCAGATAGTCGGCAGACAGAAGCCGATAATAGACCCCGTCCCACAGGCCTTCCATGGCCAGTTTATGGCTTGCGCCGTGCAGATGGCCGTAAAAACACTGCCGTACACCGTACTTTTCCAGCAGGTCCAGAATTTCCTGGCAGGTGTAGCCCTTATATCGGGGCGGGTAATGGAGGAACACCAGCTTCTCCCTGTCTCCCGCCGCCTTTAGAGATGCCTCCAGCCGTATCAGCTCCCGGCGGAACACCTTTTCATCATGGGTGCCGGACTTCTCCTCCTCGAAAAACCAGCCCCGGGTGCCGCAGATAGCATAGTCCTCATAGAAATAGCAGTTGTTGTTCAGCAACGCCATGTGGTTAAATTCATTTTCCTTACAGAACTTCTCAAATTTTGCCGCGGTGCTCCACCAATAGTCGTGGTTTCCCTTCAGGAGGATCTTCCTGCCGGGGATCTGCTGTATCCAGCCGAAATCCGCCTGTGCGCTGGGCAGATCCAGCGCCCAGCTCAGATCACCCATAAGCACCGTGGTATCCTCCGGGCCGATGACAGCCATTCCCTGCCGGAGCTTTTCCATATAGCCCACCCAGGCCCCGCCGAAAACATCCATGGGTTTTGGCGCGCCGAGACACAGGTGAAGATCTCCAATGGCATACAGAGCCATGCACTCACCTCTCCATACTCAAATATTCCCGCACCTTCTGCTTTGGAACGCTCAAAAGCTCAGATATGGCATCCGCTTCCAATTCCGGGCTGCGCTCGGAGAGCAGCAGCGCTCTCCGGTTCTCCCCCGTTTTGGACCGATAGTCCTGCACTCCGGCATAGAGGATTGCCGTATAGGTACAGAGCAGACAGCCGTAGTTCCTGAGGACACCGGTGAGCGTCAGCGTCAGGCGGCTTTCACTGGTCACACCTACGAATAAAACACTCTGAAGCCGTCGCAGAAGGTTCTGCTCCGGCTCATAGGTCAGGCCCATATAGGCAAATTTCGCATATTCCACCGCAGCCTTCTCCCCGCCCAGGCAGTAGAGCAAATGCTCCAATCCCATAGGAAGCACCACATCCGCCAAGGGCGTCTTCGTCTTCTCACAGACCCCGTCCGTGCGCAGCTGGCCCAAATGCACCAGCTCCCAGACGCTGTTGTTCTCATTGCAGCAGCAGATGACTTTCCCTACGGGAAAGCCCATTTTTTTCAGATACAGTCCTGCCAGCACCCCGGAAAAGTCCCCGGACAGCACCGCCAGATCGGTCTCTTCCGGCTCCATGCGGGAGAGCAGCATACCCATTACGGCAATTTTAACGCTGATGTTGGCCCAAAAGCCGCAGCCGCCGCCCAGGCGTTCCGAAAGGAATTTCAGAATATAGTCCAGTTCTCCCTCCGGGTTGTACCAGCACTGCCCCAGAATCGTTTTCCGGTCCAGCTCCCTGATCCGGAACGCCCGGCGGCCTACGGAAAAATCCAGATCCCACGCCGTGATTTCTTCGCCCAGATACAACCCCAACAGCCTCGCCACAGCGCTGTTTTCAGATAGATTTCCAAGATCGGCGATTTCTTCCCTCGTAAGGCGCGGAACCGTCTCCGGCACATACAGCCCGCCGTCCGGGCTGCGGTCGCCGCAGAATGCCTCTTTCCCGTCAAAAAGGACTTCCTTACTTCTTGTTGTTGCGTATCGCAGCGTCCATCACTCCCAGCGCGTTGTTCCAATAAATATTCATGACCATTTCCTCGGTCAGTCCCCGCTCCAGCAGACGGTTTGCCAGCGCGGGATAGCTCTGCACGCCTTCAAAGCCCTCAGCAAGCGCGTCACAGCCGTCCAGATCACCGCCCAGAGCAATATGACGGCATTCCGGATCCATTTCCAAAAAGTGGAAAATGTGGTCGCAAATGGTGTCCATCGTAGGCTTTTCGCCCAAAAACTCGGCAAATTGGTTGATGCCTGCCACGCCGCCGGAATCCCGGATGGCCCGGAACATGTCGTCCGTCAGGTTCCGGGCATGGCCGCACACCGCCCGGCTATTGGAATGAGAGGCGATCACAGGCGCCTGGGTGATTTTCATAATATCCCAGAAGCCCGCATCGCTGATGTGGCTCACGTCCACCAGAATGCCCAGGTTCTGGGCATTGCGGACATATTCCCTTCCCAGGTCCGTCAGCCCCTCCCCGGTCTGGTTGGAGCCGGTGAGCGCATTGCTTTCATTCCAGCCCAGTGTAGAAATGCGGAAGCCCGCCTGATACATAGGTTCCAGCAGTTCCGGATCAAAGCCAAAGCCTGCCGGGCCTTCAATGGTCAAAAGGGCGGACATTTTGCCCTTTTCATAATTTGCACGAATGTCATCGGCGCTGTAGACCAGACCAATCTTCTTTTTATTCTTGTCGACCTCCCGCTGGATGGTGGCGATCTCCCGTTCAAAAACCACCACAGGAGACAGACCATACCACTTTTCGTCCTTCATATAGGGAGTCGTAAAACAGGCAAAGCACTGGCAGTAGCCGGGAAGTTTTTCCGCCCGGGTCAGGTCGATATGTCCAGCATTCTGATTCAGGCTTCCCGCCTGGTTCACATCGTCGCCCAGCAGCCGTAAAGCGGTGTCGCAGTGCAGGTCAAATACCGGAAAATTCATTCAAACGCATCCTCCAAATGATTGATGGTCAGCTTTTTGGTCTCCATTCCCTGAGGCGCATAGATCTCGATCACATCAAACCGCGGCTGCAGGGATGTGGGATACCGGGATAAGTACATGGAAGCAGTTGCGCGGATCCGCTGCTGTTTCCGGAAATCTACAAACTCTCTCGCCTGGGCAAACCCGGCGCTTTTCCGCAGCTTTACCTCAACAAATACCAGGTAGCGCCTGTTTCTGACGATCAAGTCGATCTCTCCGAAGCGGCACCGGTAATTGGCGGCTACCAGAGTGTAGCCCTTCCGGCGCAGATAGTCCGCAGCCTGAGCTTCGCCCCAGGGTCCCAGAAGATTAGCCATAAAGCTTCTTCAAAAAGGTTCTTCTGTGAATCGCACAGGGGCCGAGCTTTTCCAAAGCCGCGTAATGGGCCTTGGTGCCATAGCCCTTGTGAATTTCAAAGCCATAACCGGGGTACTTCTCCGCTGCCTCGATCATCCAGTTGTCCCGGGTGACCTTTGCCAGAACAGAAGCCGCGGCGATATTGGCGCTGAGGCTGTCGCCTTTGATGACCGTCTTACATGGCACACCAAAGTCTGTCTCCCGGTTGCCGTCGATCAAAGCGAAATCCGGTTTCGGGTTCAGCTGATCAATAGCCCGGCGCATAGCTAAAAAGGTCGCTTGAAGGATGTTGATCTCATCAATCTCCTCCTGGCTGGCAAAAGCGATGCCAAAGCTCACAGCCTCATGCTGAATGATAGGGAACAACTCCCGGCGGCGCTTATCTGTCAGCTTTTTGCTGTCGTTCAGCCCCGGAATCAACAGACCCTTGGGCAGGATCACAGCCGCTGCGCACACCGGCCCTGCCAGGGGTCCCCTGCCAGCTTCGTCCACGCCGCAAATCAGATCATAGGGAAGCTCGGATTCGATTTCCCAGAAGTTTATTTCACTCATTGCTCCGCCTCCTTGGGCTGTTCCAGGGTAAACTTTCCCAGTTTTCCGCCGCGGAATTCATCCAGCAGCACTTTAGCCATGCGTTCCGTATGAATTTCCCCCCGTGCCAGAAGATACCCCCTGTTTTTGCCCGCCATTTCCAACAGCGCATAACCGGGAGTCCCGGCAGGGGCTTCCACCTTATAGCGATCCTTCAGAGTCTCCGGGTAGTAGGCCAGCAGCAGCTCCAGCAAACGGCATGCCAGCTCCTCGATATCAATAACGCCCTCTTTGACCGCCCCGGTAAAGGCAAGCATCATGCCAACCTCCGGATCCTCAAACTTTGGCCACAGGATGCCCGGGGTGTCCAGCAGCTGTAAGCCGGAATCAACCGTCACCCATTGCTTTCCCCGGGTAACGCCCGGACGGTTTTCCGCCTTGGCGCCCTTCCTGCCGGAGATCTGGTTGATCAGAGTGGACTTTCCCACATTGGGAATGCCCACAACCATAACCCGCAGCGGGCGGTTCATACCCTTGGCGGCGTCCCTTTGCAGCTTTTCCGCGCAGGCCTTCCGTGCGGCGGGGGTGAAGCCCGTGGTGCCGCGCTTTGTCTTGCAGTCTGTGGCAATAACGGCAAAGCCCTGCCTTTCAAAATAGCTCTTCCACCTGGCCGTAGCTGCCGGATCCGCCAGGTCCATCCGGTTCAGGACGATCATCCGGGGCTTGCTGCCGCAGATGGCGTCAATGTCCGGATTCCGGCTGGACACGGGGATTCGGGCATCCACGATCTCACAGACCGCATCCACCTGCTTCAGGTCCGCCTCAATCTGCCGCCTGGTTTTGGTCATGTGGCCCGGATACCACTGAATATTCATATTTTCCATTTAGTTTACCTTTCCGATTCGCTGCATATCCCTTGCCTGAGTACCGCCATCCGTCCCCGGGTAAAGCAGCAGCGCCACCTTGCCCAAAATTTCCCGCTTGTCCACCTGCCCAATCTCCAGAGAGCGGCTGTCCTTGGAGTTATTGCGATTGTCACCCATGACGAAGACGCAGCCTTTCTCCACGATCTGGGGAAAAATCGCCCCCTCATCCAAATTGGTCAGGGTATTGGTGTAGTCCTCTTCAAGAGGGTAACCGTCTACATAGACCAGTCCATTATCAAAGTCCATATCCACAATCTGGCCCTCGGTGGCAATGACCCGCTTGACAATCGGTTTACCATCGTCATAGCTCTTTTTGCCAAGCACTACAATGTCCCCTTTCTGGGGCTCTCTGTAGAATAGATTGCTGACCAGCAGCAGGTAATCCCCATCCAGAAGGGTCTGCTTCATGGAAGGGCCGGACACCACGATGATCCGGAAAAACACAAGAAACAGGATCATGATCACAGACAGCATGCCGACCACATCGTGCAGATACTGTACGATGCTCTTCTCCAGGCTCTGATTTTCCGGCTGCTTTTCCTCTTTCTGTTTTTTTGATTTGAACAGCGCCACTTCGTTTCCTCCTGTTTCCGCCTGCATTCCGGCACAGTTTTGGGTTATTGTACCACAGCTTTCCGGTATTTTCCAGAAATAAAATGCAAATTTTTCTTCAAGGGCATAAAAAAAGAGGGCAGCGCCCTCTCTTTTTATGAAAAGCAGATTTAGACCTTTTCTCTGATCTTGGCAGCCTTGCCGAAACGATCCCGCAGGTAGTACAGCTTCGCGCGGCGAACCTGACCCTTACGGACGGTCTCGATCATAGCCACATTGGGAGAATGCAGGGGGAAGACCTTCTCGCAGCCAACGCCGTAGGAGACGCGGCGGACGGTAATGGTCTCACCAATGCCGCCATGCTTGCGGGCAATGATGGTGCCTTCGAAAACCTGAATACGCTCACGAGCGCCTTCCTTGATGCGTACATGCACACGAACGGTGTCGCCCACCCGGATCTCGGGCAGCTCTTCCTTCATGTACTGGCTGTTCAGTGCTTTTACCAAATCCATTTCTATTGTCCTCCTTAAATATTAGGCGTTCATACCCGCAAAACAGCGGCAGAGGACACACCTTGATTTCAGACCGGATTATTCTAGCATAGAAATATGGAAAAAGCAAGCATTATTTTCGATATTCTCTGCTTTTCTTTGCTGAATCAGAGCTCTGCATCTGTGACTATTATTTCATTCAGATTTTCCGTTATAAAATGCAGACTTACTCGGACAGATACAGATTCAGACCTTGCAGGGCCTGACTGACCGCCTGCTGGACCGTACAGCTGCCCTTCATGCTGGCTGCTGCCTGGGCCGTGATCAGGCTGCGGATGGTTCGGTCTGTCAGAGCGGGAGTGGTCAGATTATTGACCCAGCTAACAAGCTGCTGCCGTTCGGCGGCGCTGGGGTAACGGGCCGCCAGAGAGATATAATTGCCATTCTCGTCCGAAGACCCAAAGGTTGTCTGAACCGTTTTATCCTCCTGAATCTGTCGGTCAAAGACCACCTGATTCACCGGGAAGCCAAAGCTCAGGGCATTTCCCTGGGCTTCCTCGTCCAGCACGAAGCGCACAAAGTCCTTTGCCGCCTCCCCGCTTTCAGAAGAAGTCAGGACGCCGTAGAGCTGCCGGGGCAGGAACACGCCGGAGGCCTGCAGATTCAGGGGCAGCAGGGCGTAATCCTCCAGCTGGTCGTCCCCCGCCAGAGCATAGGACCAGGCTTCCATTCCCTCCAGGGTTCCGGCGGAAAGCGCCATGCCGTTCATGATAATATCCTGAGAGCCGCCGATACCGGTGTATTCGCCGGGGGTATAGAAATCTCCCTGGCCCTCCAACTCCCTGAGGATATCGGCGTATTGCTCCCGCAGGGGCGCGTCCATAGCATAGAGCTTGTCCATAGCCTCCAGAAAGCGTTCCAGTGCTTCCTCATCCAGAGTACCGTCCGTTTTCTTCCAGGCAGCGGAACAGCTGTCATAGAGTGTATCCGTCACCATCTGAGGTATCATACCGTTCATAAGACTGTGCGCCTGATTGTTCTCAGACAAAGCCCGGGACGCCGCGTCCACCAGAGAATCCAGATCCGTAATCCGGGAGACCAGCTCCCGTGGGCCGTAGACAGCCGGAATGGCAAAGGCGGCGGGAATGACGCGGACCGTTCCTTCCCGTTCGTAGCACTTCGTAATCCGCTCCAGCGTGGGCGTCTCTTCCAGAAGGTCAGACAGGTCCATGAGAATGTCCTTTTCCAGGTAGCTGTCCAGGGACATGCCGTCCAGGCGCAAAATATCCGGGCCGGAGCCTGCCAGGATTTCCGTATTCAACGTCCGCAGAGCGTCTGCCTCCGTCATGCCGTCCTCCCCTGTAAGGCCGATCTCCAGAGACACTTCCGTCTCCGGGTGGGACTTCTGGAACATGGAGATCATCTGCCGCAGGTCGTCATCGTCGTACAGGCTGTAGATTTTCAGCAGATTGGTAGCCTGCACGGGCGCTTCGGCATCATAGACAAAACAGCACAATGTAGCGATGCCGGACTGCTGGCCCAGCACATAAAAAGTGCCGTCCTCCGTACCCTCCAGGGCTTTTGGTACAAAACTGGGATCCCCGAAAGAGCTCTTGGAGGCACTGACCAGCTCCTCTGTTACACTGCCGCCGGGTACATAGCTGTAAAGGCCCTCGTCCGTGGTAAAAAACAGGTAGCCGTCTTCGTTCTTCCAGAACACGATTCTGCTCTCTTCGCCGGAGGTGGCCTGTTCGGAAGCCATCAGCTGTTTGCCCAGCGCATCTGTCAGCTGCGTCTGCTGCCCTTCCGATACCCGTCCGCAAAGCGCGTCGCTGAGAAGATAGGTATCTTCTCCCGCACAGGCCAGACCACCGACGGTTGACCAAATGCCCAGTTCATTACGGTTCGCGCTGAGACTGCCGTCCGTCAGATTGACTTCCCGCAGGTCGTCAAAGGAAAAAAGAAGCATCAGCCGGTCGTCCGATGTAACGTCCGCGCCGCCCAGCAGGATGCCATCGGATTCATTGACCTCCGGATAGGTAATGGGCAGCTCCCGCAGCACGCCGTCGGCTGACAGGATGGCAAAATGATAACGGTATTCCCGCTCCCCAACCTTTTCGATGCCGGAGAGGAACACGGAGCCGTCCCGGAAAAAGCGCATAAAGTCCAGATTGCCCATGGCCTTCACATCATCCGGCAAAACCACATCTTCTGTCCAGCCGTCCTCCGCCGTCCGGGTGAAGATCCTGTATTCCCGCTCCCCGGTCATCAGACCAACCCGGATGCGCCCGTCCGAAAGCATCGTCATATCCATTGGGTATCCTTCCGCCGGAAGGTCAATGGACTGCTCTACATAGCGGCCCCTGGCAGCCGTGGCCTCAGGCAGCACCGTTTCCTTCTCCCCGCACCCGGCAAAGCCAACGATTGCCAAAGTCAGGACAAGAGATATTGCAAGTATTCTTCGCAGCATTGTAAGTAACTCCTTTCCGCCGGCGGCTTTTCCCTGCCGGCGCTGGGATAAGCATAGCAGAGGTTTCTCTAAGGCATCTCCATGTTGGCTCTAAGATTTCTCTAAAGCTCCCTAAAGCCGCGGCAGCTCCAGGAAGAACACCGCGCCGCCGCCCGGGGCATCCTCTACCCAAAGCCTGCCTTGATGGGCCGCCGCGATTTCAGCGGCGATGCTCAGGCCCAGACCAAAATGCTTCCGGTCAGAGCGGGCGGCCTCGCTGCGGTGAAAGCGCTGAAAAATCTGCTGTTTTTCCCCATCCGGCACCCCGGGTCCTGTATCTGACACGAAAAAACGCAGCTTTTTCTCAAAGGTTTGAATTCCTATGGTAACGCCGCCGGGTGCTGGGGTATAGCTCAGAGCATTGTCCACAAGGATTGACAGTGCCTGACCGATTCTGTCCGGGTCCGCCGAAATCACCGTAACATTCTCAGGCAGCTGCAAATGCAGCCCCAGCCCCCTTTCCCGGGCCTGGGGCTCATAGGTTTCAAAACACTCCAGCAGCAGCATATCCGGCTCTATAGGCCGCTTCCGCATTCTCCATCCGCCGCTGTCGGCACTGGCAAGGTCCAGCATATCCTGAATGAGCCGCCCCATGCGGTCCCCTTCCCGGGCGATGACCTGAGAAAAGGTCTTCTTTTCCGCACCCTCTGCCCGCTCCATGGCGGAAGCAGCTGAGAGAATCGAGGTCAGGGGCGTGCGCAGTTCGTGGGAAGCCGCGGCGATAAATTGGGTCTGCCGCCGCTGACTCTCGGCCACAGGCCGCAGCACCCGCCCCGCAAACCCCCAGGAGAAAATGCCCAGCACGCCAACCGCCACCGCGGCGCCAATGCCCACTGTAATCCGCTGGCGGGCAAAGCCCCGCTGCAGATCATCCAACGGCCGCAGCAATGTCAACTCCAGGACGCCGTTTTCCTTGGGGACCTTGGCGACCCCCGCATAATACGCTCTTCCATCCTCCGAAGTCATCGGAAAGACACAGGAAAATGCCTTTGCTTTCTCCGGCATCCCGTAGTCCTTTTCCGCAATACTCTTTGCCTGCTCCGCGGCGCTGCCGCCCCGTTCCGGCTTCAGTCCTACGGAGAACAGAGGTATATTCCCATCCGTGACCGAAGCCCGCAAACTGCCGGAGGCTTCCAGCTGCTCGAACCAATGCATACTCAGTTTTTCCTGGCTTTGCAGATAAGCCGTGGCAGTAGACAACTGGGTGCCGAAATTTCGAAAAGCCTCGGCCCTTCCGCTTTTTTCGGAAAGGGCAAAGCAGAGGACGGTCATACACAAAAGGACGGTCCCGGTGACCAGCGTATTAAAAGCCGTCAGTTTTACACGAAGCCACTTCATCCTTTCTTCGCCTCCAATCGGTAGCCAATCCCCCGGACCGTAGTCAGGCAAAGACCGCTTCCTGCCTTGCGCAGACTGCGGCGGAGAAAGTAGGTATAGTTGTCCAGATTGCCGTCCTCTACCTCCGTTTCCATACCCCAGACCCGCAGCAAAATAGTCTGCCGGGGCAGGGTCTGTCCGGGATTTCGGAGAAAAAGTTCCAAAAGATTCCCCAGACGTTTGGAAAGCACCGTAGCGGCTTCCCCGCAGCGCAGAGTCAGGCTGTCCGGGTCATAGGTCACATCTCCATAACGCAGCAGGCGCTCTCCCACAATGGCGGAAGGACGGCGCAGCACGCAGCGGACCCGGGCCAGAAGCTCATCATAGGCAAAGGGCTTCACCAGATAATCGTCCGCCCCGGCGTCCAGTCCCTGGGTTTTATCGCTGACCTGTCCCAAGGCTGTCAGAAAAATCACCGGGGTCTGGATTTCCTCCCGCCGCAGCTGCCGCAGCAGGGCCATGCCATCCTTCTTTGGCAGCATGCGGTCCAGAATAATCAAATCATGGGCCTGCTGTCTGGCCCAGAGCAGCCCCTCTTCCCCATCGTTGCAGATATCCAATTGAAAGCCATCCTGCTGCAGCTGGTAGCCCAGAGACAGGCACAGACTTTCATCGTCCTCAATAAGCAGCAAACGCAACGCGCTACCTCCTTCCGCCCACAGCCACCGCAGCGGTCCCGGCCAGGGCACACAGCATTGATTTTACCATATCCTGCTCCATTTGCAATGCCCGGTCCACCGCCGCCCAGGAGAAAATACCCAAAAGGTTCTCCTTCTGCCCCTGCAGCCAGTGCCCCCAGAAGGAGAAATCCGACCATACCGAAGGCACCGCGTCGCTGGAAATATAGATTCGGCTGCCAAGAAGCGCAATTCCGATCACTGCCGTCAGCCGGCGCAGCCATTTTGCGCGCTTCTGTGCCAGACGACACAGGAAAAAAAGCAGCACCCACAGCGGCAGCAGACACAAATTCTTTGCAAATACCAACAGCGGATAGAAATTCAGAACCTGCCCGTAGAGATTATGGCGAAGAAGAAACTGCTGGGCAGTCTCCGCGCCGTTATCATCAAAGCCCGCAAGCACGCACTGATCCAGGCTGTCCCACTCTTCTGCCGAAACCAGCGCCGTGGAGGAAAGGGTCCGCGATGTACCGGAGACCGTCCAGGTCTTTTCTCCAACTGACACCTGCTGCCCGCCTGCAATGTCCGTTCCCAGTAGGATCCGGGCCGTTTCGCTGTCCAATACGCAGCCCCGGACCCAGGAGAGAGGCTCTGCCCCCAGCAGCGCGCCATTGCCCAGGAGAGGCACTACCGTTGCCTTTGCCCATTGCCCGTTATCCGGACAGGTCAGCCATTCCCCCTCCCGGACGGTATAAAAGCAGAAGCCCGCGGGACTTTCTTCCTCTGCCTCCCGGGCGGCAATCTCCGCTGCCTCCGTCCCGGTAACGGCACGGTCCAGCTGCAGGAAAATACCGCTGCCGTTTTTCTCAGCCAGGTTCACAAAGCCAAGCGCCGCCGCCCACAGGAAAATCGCCAGTATAAGAAAGAGCCTTCTCATTCTGCCCGCACCCTGCTTCCGCTGTCCACCGTCCGGTCCGAGCTGACGATGATCTGCTTATCGGTCAGCAATCCTTCCAGGGCAGCGGTTTTCTCGTTCTTGTCCAGCACCGTTACCATGACTTTTGCCGCCCTGGTCTGCTGGCCCAGCACCGTGTTGACCGTTTCCAGCGTCAGCACATAGGCCCGGTTCTGGGCGTCCATATGCAGGGCCGTCAGGGGCACACAGCAGGTATATGCCCGGGATTTCCGGGTAAAGGTCAGCTCCATGCCTGCCCCCAGGGGAATATCCGCCGCGGGAAGGGACACCGTCAGCGTGCCGCCCATATCTTTGGCCGCAAAAGCCATAACGGGAAGGTCCTTGTATTCCCTGCCGCTGCTTTCCAGACGCAAGGTCACCTTATCGCCGGTTCCGATGTATTTGCTCTGCTCCCGGGTCACGTCCGCCGTGAATTTCCAGCCTTGGCCGCTGTCCGCCAACAGATAAGCCGTGGTCTCCGCGGTCAGCTGTCCGGTGCGCACATAGCAGGCCGTCACCACGCCGTCCGCCGGGGCCAGCACCTCACCTCCGGCATCCCGAAGAGCCTCCAGCTTTTGCAGCTGCGCCTTCATCTGCGCATACGTGATCTGCCCAATTTCAGCGCTGTTGCTGCCGGCATCCGGCAGGGACGCCGTTTCCAGTGCCTGCCCATAGGCTCTGGAGGTACTCCCAAGTTCGCTTTGGGCCTGCTCACAGGCTTCCTTTGCCTTCGCAAGGGCATCCAGGAGCTCCTGCTCGGACTTCCGCGCCCCGGGGGTGAAGCCCGCCAGCGCCTGTTTGGCCTGATCCACTTCCGCCTGGGCTTGGGCAAGTGTCTCTTGCGCCGTCTGGACTTGGGGCGCGTATTCCGCCTCCGTCTGGGCGGCAATGGCATCCTTTTCCTCCTGCGTCAGAGGTTCCTCACCGGTATCCGCCTTGGCAATAGCCGTATCGATAGCGCTCTGCCGCTGCTGCATCAGGCCATCCAGACTGCTCTGAGCCTGGTTCAGTTTCGCTTCAGCATCCCGGAATGCCTGCTCCAGAGCCGCCTTCTTCTCCGCGTCTCCATTGACCCCGGCATAATAGTCATCCAATTCCTTTTGGGCCTGATCCATGGCTGCCTTGGCCCGGTTCCGGGCCTGCTCAGCACTGGAGACCGCTGCATTGTAGTTCTCTTCAGCCTGAGCCATTGCGTTCTCCCGCCGCTTTGCCTGTGCACTGCTCTGGCTCCAGGCATCCTGCACGGAGAGCTGCTGCTTACGCAGTTCCTGATTCTGGGTCTCGATTTTGTCGTTCAGATAATCCATGTCCAGGCGGAACAGCACGTCTCCTTCCTTAACCTGCTGTCCCTCGGAGGCCAGCACTGCCCCAACACGAAGACCCGACTGGGTCGTCACCGCGATCTCCTGATTCCGGGTCGTTTTACCTGACACCCGCACCGTGTGGTCAATGGTTCCTCTGGTGGGCGTGCAGGTGCGTACCACCGCCGTCCCCCGCTGGTAAACCACCCGGGAAAGAATCGTGAACAGGGCCATAATTCCAAAGAATATCCCTAAAATTTTCCAAAGTGTTTTCTTATCCATTTATTATTTTCCTCCCGGCAGGACAATCCCCTGTTCCAAAGCATCCTGACACAGGCCAAACAGCAGCAGCGCCGGAATCAGCATCAGCAGCGCCGCCGCGAAGCCCAGCCCCGCGTCTGTAAGCGTCGTCTCCGGCAGAAACAGCGACAGGGGCCACAGCGCCCGGTTTTTCAAAAAGGTCATAGGCTGCTCAATCAGATTCCATGCATCCAGAAAGCTCAGAATCCCAACACTCAGCAGCCCCGGCAGCCCAAGGGGCAGGGCGATATAGCGAAAAATCTGCCACTCCCCCGCCCCGTCCAGCCGGGCAGCCTCCAGGATCTCCTCCGGAATGGCAGCGAAAAAACGGGTCAGCAGAAATACGGGATAGGCGGAAAATACCCCGGGCAGGATCACCGCCCAAAGGGTATTCAATAGCCCCAGCGATTTCAGCACCAGGTATTCCGGGTACATGAGCACCTGAAAGGGCAGCAGCATCAGCACCATATAAAGATTCCCCAGTTTCCTGGGCAAATGCAGTTTTGCCAATCCCCAGGCCGCCGGGACAGCTACGGCAAACTGTCCCAGCAATATACCCGCTGTGATGGTCACGGAGTTCCAGAACATGGTAAAGAATTCCGGACTGTCCAGCAGCACCTGCACCAAAGATTTTAACGTTGGGCTCTGGGGCAGCAGCGTCCATTTTGCCAGCCCCTGACCATTGCCCAACACCGGGCGAAGATTTTCTGTCAGCTCCCATTGAGAGGAAAAGGCGCCCGTTACGGCAATCCAGATGGGCAGAAGCATTATCAGAGCAAATGCTCCCATTGGAAACCATAGTAGTTTTCGTTTCATCCCTGATCCTCCTTGTCCCATGCCCGGCGCAGCAGGGCGATCAGTACCAGCACCACGCAGCTCACCAGCACGGAGGCGGCGGCTATCTTGTCATAGTCCAGTTCACGAAACCAATTGTTATACAGGTGCTGCACCAGATACATCTGCTCCTGAGGATAGTCCCCCGCCACAAGCCAGGCTTCCCGGAAGACCTTAAAGGAATTCAGAAGGGACAGCACCGCAATGGAATAGGCGCTGGTTTTCAGATTTGGCATGGTGATGTACCAGAAGCTCCGGAAGCTGTCGGCTCCATCCATCTGGGCAGCCTCATAGACACTTGGGGAAACTGTTCCCAGTGCGGCAGTCCAAAGCACCACCGTATAACCCAGGTTTTTCCATAGGTAGCTGATGACCAGTACCCAGAAAGAAGCTGAAGTGCCCATCCAGTTCACACCCCCTGCGCCAAGCCCTTCCAGAACCCCATTCAAAAGGCCGTTTTCGTGGAACAGCAGCTTCCAGGCCAGCACCACCGATGCGGCGGGCACTGCCATGGGAAGCAAACACGCGCTGCGCAGCTGCCGTCCGCCCCGAACCCGCTTCAGGCCCAGGGCCAGCAGCAGAGAAAGGCACAGCAGCAGCGGAATGCACACCAGCATGAACCGCCCGGTATTGAAAGCCGCCAGCCGGAACGCCCGGTTGGAAAGCACCGTGCGGAAATTCCGCACCCCTACCCAGCTGCCACCAATGGCCGACCGAAAGGCCCCCACCAGCACCTCCGCCATGGGGAACAGGGCAAATACCCCGATTCCCATCAGGTTTGGCAGCAAAAACAGCCAGCGGACCATATTTCTTTGCTTCACATTTTTCCCTCTTTCCTCGAGTCTGCGGGAACAGAATAACATGGGTATCTCTAAACGGCCTCTAACGCAAAAAGCCCCTCGCCCGATGGGTGAGGGGTGCGGTATAACGCGGAAAACCTTTTTCCTTTCGTTCTTCTATGGCCGCGCTTTTCTTACTTTTTGTCGATAAAAAGTCCGCTGATTGTGCGCACAGGGCACGGTCAGCGGACTTGGCAGAAATGATTGGGTCCAATGATCAGACTTTCAAACCGGGATTGTTTACTGTTTCTTCTTTACAACGAAACCAATTACGAACAAAATAATTGCAGGAATTACCAAAAACAAAGCATTTACTAACACCCACAAATAAAAAGGCGCAGAGTTTAGCGATGTTGAGTATTGAGTATAATCAACGATGCTCTTAATAACAAATACAATCAACAGAATGAGACTCACAATGTTGCATATCATAGGTACTTTCTGTTTCATTCTAAACACCTCCATAAATTCCGATTTGTCAGTTCCTTCCCTGCAAGAATTAAAGCCGCTCAGATACCCCTGTTCCTCGCGGAAGTTTTCAAAGGCTCTATACTCTCAAAGATAGTATATCATTTGCAATACGCGATTTCCACCAGAAGATTCGAAAAACAGACACACATATGGACACGCGCCACACCCGGTATGGGTGCGTTCGCATGTCCATGGATTTTCCCACGGCCTAAAAACGTGCCACCGGCACGTTTTCTTAACGGCCTTTCAAATCCTATCTCCTTCTCCGCCATAAAAAATCCCCCCACCCAAAGGTGAGGGGATTTTTTATGGCAAATAACCCTAACTTTAATAGAATTTCAAGGGGGTGCATTTTCGGCGCAAAAGGGAGTGCAGTAGTTTTCGGAAATGCACCCCCTCTGTGGAAAAATTTCTCATGACTGATCTATTCCTTCAAAAACGTGGCCAGAAGCATCCAGGTTTGTTATCAGAAAATTCGTGACTGCTCCACGAAACTCCGCTTCTGCGCCCTTATTTTTCCAAAATGCCCGGTTTGCGTCCTCGATTTTCGGCTGCATCTGCTCGATCTGGTTATCGTCCAACGGAAAACGGACATCACCAAAATCGTCATTCATAATTTTGAGAAGCAAATCGTGATACTTATGTGCGCCGATTGTTTGCAAAGCGGCTATGATTTCAAAAAGATGTTCTGAAGCAAGGACCTCCTGCAAATCGTCCATGGCGGACATCCAAAACTCCACGCTAAGGGCGAGCAGCCTTTCACTCTGAGACATAGATTGCTGCAGTTCAAAGAGCTTTTCCCAGTGGAAAGACGGCAGTTGCTCCAAGACATTACCTTTCTCCATGTAAAACTCGTTGTATGATTCCGTGCGCCACCCTCCGGCTCGCTTTATTACAACGCTATATTCGGATAGCCCATTATCATATATCACAGCGTTTCGCGAAGACAGAATATCATCCTCAATATAATAAACGCCTGCTTTGGGAACGTTTGCATCCAGTGATTTTCCGTTGCGTATTGTTCCGATGTACTGACCGTTAATGTACATTCGATACGGCAAAAGAGCTCCCGCAAATGTGGATTTCCGATGAATATGGAATCGCACCTCACGCATGAAATCGCACTCCTGTATGTGGATTCAATTATTTACATTGCTAAAAAAAGTCCACCGTAATTCTATCAAAATTACGGTGGCATTATGGCGGAGAAGGAGGGATTTGAACCCTCGATACCCTTTTGGGGTATACACGATTTCCAATCGTGCGCGCTCGGCC
>NZ_JAHLPU010000064.1 GCF_018918045.1 Pseudoflavonifractor sp. MSJ-30 | reverse complement strand
TCCTGTTTTTTCAAGATGCATATGGCTTTAGATTTTACATACAGGGGCGGCTGTCAACTCTTGATTCGCATTGACAATTGACAATTAAGGAGCTTTTTGGGAAGCAACGCAAAAAATATTTGAAATTCGTCCCGCAGGGACACAATAATTGTCCATTGTTCATTGCCAATTGTCAATTCGTTTCTACACAGACTTCAATTTACATGCAGACTCCGCCCCCTCCTTCGGGGGCATTTTTTATGAAAGGAAACACCTATGGAACTGCGAAAACCTGATTTTTACGATACCTTCCGCTGCATTGCCGGAGACTGCCCGGACAGCTGCTGCAAGGAATGGGATGTGGCGGTGGATTCCGAAAAGGCGGCCTTTTACCGGGGGCTGCCCGGGGCGCAGGGGGATCGGCTGCGTCAGTTCCTGAAGGACGAGGATGGGGAAACCTACCTGACTTTGGAGAATGGCCGTTGCCCCATGTGGCGCGCGGACGGACTGTGCCGTATTCAGGCGGAGTTGGGGGAAAAGGCCCTTTGCGCGACCTGCCGGGAATTTCCCCGGCTGCGCCATGACTATGGCAGCTTCATGGAGTTGGGTCTGGAGCTCAGCTGTCCGGAGACGGCGAGGATTCTGCTGTCCCGGGAGGACTGGCGGTGGATATCTCAGGGAAAAGCCGAGGAAGAGACGGATTACGATCCCCGGGATATGGATATCCTTCTGAAGACCCGGCAGGAAGCCATGGAGCTGGTGACGACGGCGGCAGAGCCACTGTCTGCGCTGCTGCTCTATACCTATCATGCCCAGTCGCTTCTGGATGGGGAACCGGAGGCGGCCTTTGACCCGGACCGCGCCGCGGAGGCGGCTGCGGCGCTGGAACAGGCACCGGAGGCGGACGCTTTTCTGGATGTTTTCCGGGAACTGGAAATCCTGACGCCTGCCTGGCGGCAGCGTCTGGACGCCCCCGCCCCCCGCTCCCTTCAAAAGGAAGACCGGGCGCTGCTGCGCTATCTCATTTCCCGTTACTGGCTCCAGGCCGTTTCGGATTTCGACCTGGTGTGCCGGGGGAAGACGATCACAGCCCTGGCCCTGCTTTGCCGCCTGCTTGGGGGCGATGCCGTGGAGACGGCCCAGCTGATGTCCAAGGAAATTGAAAACGACGCGGAAAACATGGATGCCCTGCTGGACGGCGCCTACACCCAGCCGGGACTGACGGATGCCAATTTGCTTGCATTGATCGGATTGTAATCGGGACTGCGGATTTGTCTTACGGGGCGATGCCCGCATCGCCCCGTAAGACGTGGGGCGTTCGGGATAATGTGGATGCCGGTTCGCGGGAGAATACGAAGTCTTGAAAATTCAAAAATAGTTCATATCCCACCCCCTTGACTTTTTTAGCACTCTGTAGTATAGTTTGCTTAGCACTCAGGAAGATTGAGTGCTAAGCAAGTGGATAAGAGCCGGGTATTCCCCGGCGGTCTGAATATGCATACATGGAGGAATTTGTTATGAAGCTGAAACCCATGGCTGACAATGTGCTGCTGAAGGCACAGGAAGCGCAGGAGACCACTGCGTCCGGCATTCTGCTGGCAACCAGCAACAAGGAAAAGCCCGCGATTTATGAGGTCGTTTCCGTCGGCCCCGGCACCAAGGACGTGACCATGACCGTGTCCGTCGGCGACAAGGTGGTTGTCGGCAAGTTCACCGGTACGGATCTGACGCTGGATAAAGTCGATTACAAGTTTGTCAAGCAGGACGACATTCTGGCTGTCGTCACTGACTGAGGAGGTAACGCATTATGGCAAAGATGATTGTTTACGGCGAGGACGCCCGCAAGAAGCTGCAGTCCGGTATTGACCAGCTGGCCGATACCGTTAAGGTTACTCTGGGACCCAAGGGCCGCAATGTGGTTCTGGGCAAGAAGTATGGTTCTCCCCTGATCACCAACGACGGCGTGACCATCGCCAAGGAGATCGAGCTGGAGGATGCCTTTGAGAACATGGGTGCTCAGCTGATCCGCGAGGTCGCTACCAAGACCAATGATGTTGCCGGTGACGGCACCACCACCGCGACCCTGCTGGCGCAGGCCATTACCCGCGAGGGCCTGAAGAATCTGTCCGCCGGTGCCAATCCCATGGTCATGCGCAAGGGCATTGAGAAGGCCGTTGCCGTGGCTGTGGAGTCTATCAAGGCCAACTCCGTGCCTGTGCACGGCTCCGAGGATATTGCCCGTGTAGGCACTGTCTCCTCCGGCGACGCCTCTATCGGCAAGCTGATTGCCGAGGCTATGGAAAAGGTGGGCACCGAGGGCGTTATCACCATTGAGGAGAGCAAGACCGCCGAGACCGGTCTGGATGTGGTCGAGGGTATGCAGTTCGACCGTGGCTATATCTCTCCCTATATGGTCACCGATACCGACAAGATGGAAGCCGTCCTGGACGACGCTTACCTGCTGATTACCGATAAGAAGATCGCCAACATTCAGGAAATCCTGCCTGTTCTGGAGCCCATCGTCAAGTCCGGCCGGAAGCTGATCATCATCGCTGAGGATGTGGAGGGCGACGCTCTGGCGACGCTGCTGCTGAACCGTTTGCAGGGCCGCTTCAACGTGGTCTGCGTGAAGGCCCCCGGCTTCGGTGACCGCCGCAAGGAGATGCTGCAGGATATCGCCGTTCTGACCGGCGGTACCGTGATTTCCAGCACCCTGAACATGGAGCTGTCCAATGCTACCATGAACGATCTGGGCCATTGCCGTCAGGTCGTTGTGACCAAGGATACCACCACCATTGTGGATGGCGACGGCACCAAGGAAGCCATTGCTGACCGTGCCCACATGATCCGCTCCGCCATTGCCACCACCACCTCCGACTACGACCGTGAGAAGCTCCAGGAGCGTCTGGCAAAGCTGTCCGGCGGTGTGGCTGTCATCAAGGTCGGCGCCCAGACCGAGGTTGCCATGAAGGAGCAGAAGCTCCGCGTGGAGGACGCTCTGAACGCCACCCGTGCAGCTGTGGAAGAGGGCATCGTGGCCGGCGGCGGTACCGCCCAGGTCAACGCCATCGAGGCTGTTGAGAAGCTGGTGGCCACTCTGCACGGCGACGAGAAGACCGGCGCCCGGATTATTGCCACCGCGCTGCAGGCTCCTATCCGTCAGATCGCCGAGAACGCCGGTGTGGACGGCTCCGTGGTCTATGAGAAGATCCGTACTTCCGGCAAGGTTGGCTTCGGCTACAATGCCTACACCGAGGAGTATGTGGACATGATCCCCGCCGGTATCGTTGACCCCACCAAGGTCACCCGTTCCAGCCTGGAGAACGCCGCTTCCATTGCCTCCTGCGTGCTGACCACCGAGAGCCTGGTCGTGGATAAGCCCGACCCCGCTGCAGATGCCGCCGCAGCCGCCGCTGCCGGTCAGGCAGGCGGAATGTACTAAGCCGCTTCCTTCCTGTTGATATGCCAAACGCCCGCTCCCTTCTTCGGGGAGCGGGCGTTTTTGACGATGTTACATTTTCATCGCTTCCAGGGCCAGGGCGTTCTGGGTATTGTACAGGTCCGCGTAGACGCCGCCTTTTTGCAGCAGCTCCTCATGGGTGCCGGCCTCGGTGATGCGGCCGTCGGCAATGGAGATGATGCGGTTGGCGGAGCGGATGGTGCTCAGACGATGGGCAATAATCAGGGTGGTCCGGCCCCGGCTCAGGTTGTCGAAGGCCCGCTGAATTTTGGCTTCCGTTACGGAGTCCAGAGCGGAGGTGGCCTCGTCCAGAATCAGAATGGCGGGATCCATCAGGAAGATCCGGGCAATGGCCACCCGCTGTTTCTGCCCGCCGGAGAGCAGGGTGCCCCGCTCGCCTACATAGGTCTGGAAACCGTTGGGCATGGCCTGGATATCGGCGTAGATCTCCGCCCGTTTGGCGGCCTCAATGACCTCCTCGTCCGTGGCGTCCGGACGCCCGTAGCGGATGTTTTCCAGAATGGTGTCCGCGAACAGGAACACATCCTGCTGGACAATGCCGATGGTTTTGTGCAGGCTGTGCTGCTGAATGGCCCGGACATCCGTGCCGTCAATGGAAATGCTGCCGTCCGTCACATCGTAGAACCGGGGAATCAGCTGACACAGGGTGCTCTTGCCGCCGCCGGAGGGACCTACAATGGCCAGGGTTTCTCCGGGGGTCACATCCAGACTCACATCGTGCAGCACCGGCAGCGTGCCGTCGTAGGTAAAGCTGACGTGATCCACCGTAATGGAACCCTTGACGTTTTCCAGTGCTTTGGCGTCCCCGGTATCCTGAATGGTGGGCTCCGTGCGCATGATTTCCACAAAGCGGTTCAGTCCGGCGAAGCCGTTGGCGAACATTTCGGACAATGTGGACAGCTTGCGCATAGGAGAGACGAAGGTGGCGATATACAGGCTGAAGGTCACCAGATCCCGGTAGTCCATCTTATCCTGCATAATCATAAAGCCGCCCACGGCAATGACCACCACATTCAGAACGGTCAGAAACAGTTCCATGGTGCTGTTGAACCGGCCCATGGCCTTGTGGAATTCCCGCTTGGAGGTCTTATAAATTTCGTTGGCGGCATCAAACCGGCGAATCTCCACATCCTCATTGGCAAAGGCTTTGGCGGTGCGGATACCGGAGAGGCTGGATTCAATTTCCGTATTGATATGCCCCGTCTTCTGCTTTACACCTACGGAAACGCTGCTCAGGCCGCTGCGCATGGACATGATGACCACCAGAAAAATGGGCACCAGAATGCCCACAACCAGGGCCAGCTCCCAGCGAATGGACGCCATGACGATCAGTGCGCCGATGATGGTGACAGAGGAGGTCAGTACATCCTCAGGGCCGTGGTGGGCCAGTTCCGTCAGCTCAAACAGGTCCGAAGTCAGGCGGCTCATGAGCTGGCCGGTGCGGTTGGCGTCATAGAAATCATAGCTCATCTCCTGCATATGCCGGAACAGATCCGCACGGATGTCGGCCTCCACCCGAATGCCGAAGGTGTGGCCGTAGTAGCAGACAATGTAGTTCAGAAAGCTGCGCAGCACATAAAAAGCCAGACAGGCCGCCATCAGGCTGAAGAATACCCCGAATTTCCCATTGGGCAGCAGATCGTAAAGGGACGCCCGGGTCACCAGGGGAAAGGCCAGGTCAATCAGCGCGATCATCAGGGCGCAGCTGATATCCACAGCGAAAAGCCGCTTGTGGTTTTTGAAATAATGCAGAAAAATCGCAAGCGGTTTCTTTTTCCGATATTCTTCCGTAGTCATGACGAATCTCCTTATCTCTGTATGTTTATACAGAACAGTATAACAGATTTCCAAAAAAATGCAAAGAGAAAAAGGCAGGCTTCCCCTGGGGGAAGCTGTCGCGGCCCTTTGGGCCGTGACTGATGAGGGGCGGTACAGGCGAATCTACAGAACAGCCAAACAGTTTACGCCGGGACAAGAAAAGAGCCCCCTGAGGGGGCCCAGCAGACTGCCGAAAAACGATGTCATTGCGAGGCGGTGCGCATCGCCGTGGAAATCCCCCGTTAGGCGTAAAAGCACAATGCTTCGACCAAACCGTTTGAAGATCCGGGGGATTCCCACACCAGCGTGCGCGCTGGTTCGGAATGACAACAACTTTTTTTGCAGTCCCTTTTATTGCATCTTCTCCAGCTTTTCCAGAACCTTCGTAAAGTATTCCGGCAGAGGGGCGAAGACCATGACGGGGCGGCCGTCCCTTGGATGGCGGAAGACCAGCTGCCCCGCGTGGAGGCACTGGCTGTCCTGGCCCAGTTCCGGCTTTTTATGGCCATAGACCGTGTCTCCCAGAATGGGATGGCCGATGTAGGCCATGTGGACCCGGATCTGATGGGTGCGGCCTGTTTCCAGGCGGCAGCGGATGTGGGTATAGCCCCGGTAGCGCTTCACCACCTCCCAGTGGGTCACAGCGGGCTTGGAATTGCGCTGGGTGACGCACATTTTTTTCCGGTCCGTAGGATGCCGCCCGATGGGGGCGTCCACCGTGCCAAAGTCCTCCTTCAGATTGCCGCAGACAATGGCCTCATAGGTCCGTGCCATGGTGTGGTCCTTCAGCTGGGAGGCCAGAACCGCATGGGCCAGGTCATTCTTGGCAATGGCCAGAAGACCGGAAGTGTCCTTGTCGATGCGGTGGACAATGCCGGGCCGCAGTTCCCCGTTGATGCCGGAAAGGCTGTCGCCCATGGCATACAAAAGGCCATTCACCAGCGTATCGTCCTGATGTCCCGCCGCCGGGTGGACTACCAGCCCCTTTGGCTTATTTATGACGGCCACGTCGTTGTCCTCATAAACAATGTCCAGCCGCATTTCGGTGGGGACGACATCGATGGGCTTGGGCTCGGGAATGGTGACGCTGACGGAGTATCCGGGTTCCAGCCGGTCGTTTTTTCTGGCGGGCTTTCCGTTCAGACGCACGTTCCCCTCAGCAATCAGCTTTTGGGCGGCGCTGCGGCTGAGTTCCGGCAGGGCACGGCTCAAAAAGGCGTCCAGCCGCTCGCCGGACTGATCGGCAGTAAGGGTCATTTCTTTTTCTCGTCCTTCCAAATGGCTTTGTTGCAGAATGCCAGACTGGCGAAGAGGGCAATGCAGCCGCAGGTGATGAAGCAGTCGGCAACGTTGAATACGGGGAAATCCATAAACTGGGTCTCGATCATATCCACCACATAGCCCAGCCGCAGCCGGTCGATCATGTTGCCCAGACCGCCCGCATACACAGCGGCAACCATCCAACGCTCAAATTTTGAGAAGGGCAGCTTTTTCCTGAAGTATTCATAGAACAGTCCCACAGTGAATACCAGAAAAATCAGGGCAAACAGCCACTGCATGCCCTCAAAGGAGGAAAAGGCCGCTCCGGTGTTTTGCAGATAGGTGAAGTCCAGAATCCCCGGCAGGAAATCCATGTGTCCTCCCAGAGGAATATTGGCCACCACCAGCGCCTTGGTGACCTGGTCCGCCGCAACGATTCCGGCGACGAAAAGGCAGTAGTAGAAAAACTGCATGGGGAGTAAGTCCTTTCAGATGGATTGAAAATTCGGTGAATTGACAATTGACAATGTACAATTGACAATTATGGTGTCCCTTCGGGACGGAGTTAAATGCCCGTGCGGTTTGTCGTTCCGCAGTGTTCCAAATACAGACGAATTGTCAACTGTCAATTGTCCATTGTCAATTTTCACCACGTCAGCCCTTTCGGATAGAAAAACCGCACCTTTTCTTTCGCGACAGCCATATGAATGTCCGTCTCCATTTTCAGTTCGCCGTCCAGATTGACGGCGGTGGGAGTGGGACTGTGGATTTCCAGATGATCGGTGCGGTAATGGGTAATGTACTCCGGCAGCTCCTTATAGCGCCCGGCCTTGTATTTGCCGATAAGTCCCGGCACCTGTGCCCGGGTGACTTTTTTTACAAGCAGCACATCCAGAATGCCGTCTCTGGGGTCAGCTTCGGGCACGGCATAGAAGCCGCCGCCGTAGTAGCGGCCGTTGCAGACGCAGACCATAGTCATTTCCTCATCCCGGGTCTCGCCGCAGAGGGTCACTTTCAGGGGCTGGCTGACGCCGCGGACAACATTGACCACCGCCGATGCGGCATAGGCCCAGAAGCCCTGCAGCAGAGGCAGACGCTTGTAACTCGCGACATCCGTGCCGATGCGGGCGTCCAGACCCACGGAGCAGATGTTCAGTGCCAGAGCATCGTTGCAGCGAATCAGATCAAACCGGGTCTCCTCCGCATCCAGCAGCCGGGGAAGGTGCTGAAAGGCCCCGGGTTCCGAAAACACGCGAACAAAGTCATTGCCGCTGCCCCCGACCCATACGGTGATGGCGACATTATCGTACCCCGCCGCACCGGCGGCAACCTCATTCAGAGTGCCGTCGCCGCCGCAGGCATAGATGCGGTATTCTTCTCCGGACTGGGCAGCCTCCCGGGCGAGCCTTGCGCAGTCTCCGGGACGCTGGGAAATCTCCACCCGGTAGTCAAGGCTTTTGCACAGTTTGGCAATTTCCCGGGAGCACTCCAGTGTCCGGTCCCGGCTTCCTGCCGCCGGATTGATAAGGAACAGGTGCTTCATGTCACTTTCCTTTTCTCTGCTGGTTCAGGTACATATAGTAGTCGCACTTAATCATGCCGTTGTAGAGCTTGCGTTTCCTGTCAGCCCGGCGGCCAAAATAGTGCTCAAATTCCGGCTCGGAGGTAATGATGTATTTTTTCCAGCCATCGGCGCATTTCAGGTGACGGCCAAGGTCGGCGTACAGCCGCTGGGCGCTTTTCTGCTCCATCATCCGCTGGCCGTAGGGCGGGTTGCAGATGAGGATGCCCTCGTCACAGGGCAGGCTCATTTTCGTGGCATCCCCGTCCCGGAATTCGATCAGATCGCCAAGACCTGCTTTCCGGGCGTTGGCCATGGAGAGGGAAACGCACTTGGGATCATTGTCAGAACCCAGAATGCGGTAATTGCCGTGGAATTCCCGGTCTTTGGCCTCTGTGCGGACCTGGCCCCAGATTTTGGGGTCGATCCAGGCGAAGGCCTCGGCAGAAAACCGGCGGAAGGCCCCGGGGGCTTTGTTTTTGGCAATCATGGCTGCCTCAATGGGAATGGTGCCGCTGCCGCAGAAGGGGTCCCACAGAAATTCCCGACCGCGATAGCGGGTCAGGGTCACCATGGCCGCAGCCAGGGTCTCCCGCAGAGGGGCGTCGTTGCCGTTGGCCCGGTAGCCCCGCTTGTGGAGTCCCGGCCCGGAGGTATCCAGGTACAGCTGAACCCGGTCATTCATCAGGGAGAACTGCAGCTGGTATTTGGCACCCGTTTCCGGCAGCCAGGACACGCCGTACTTTTCGCCAAGCCGACGGGATGCGGCCTTCTTGATAATGGCCTGGCAGTCCGGTACGCTCATGAGGGTACTATTCAGGCAATGGCCCTTTACGGGGAAAGCACCGTCTTTGGGAATATAGCGCTCCAGCTCGGTTTTGTACACCCCCTGGAACAGCTCTTCAAAGGTGGTGGCCTTGAAGTCCGCCAGGACGATCAGCACCCGTTCGCCGGTGCGCAGACAGATATTGGTCTTGGCCAGAGCGGTCTCGTCTCCGGAGAACAGCACCCGGCCGTTCTCCACCCGGACGTTGGCCATGTCCAGCCGCCGCAGCTCGTCCCCCGCCAGGCCCTCCAGGCCAAACAGGCAGGGTACGGAAAATTCCATTTCGTTCATTGATTCTCTCACTTTCTCAGGGAATGATCTTACTTTTCTTCAGATACCGCTCTTCCTCGGAGAAGACGCAGCCGCAGTATTTCTGGATATAGAACCCCAGCTCTCTGGCCCGCTCCTGTCCGGCCCGGAAATAGGGGCGGAAATCCCGGTACAGGAACTCCACGCCGTATTCGGTGGCGGCCCGTTCTGCCACTTCCCGCATGAGGTCATGCTTCTGGTAGGGGGAGATGAACAGGGAAGAGGTGAAGCTGTCAAAGCCGCCTTCTTTTGCCTGCCGGGCGGCTTCATAGAGCCGGAACTCGTAGCATTTGACGCAGCGGTTTTCAATGTCATCAGCCACGGCTCTTACAAAGGGCCGCAGACCGTAGTCGTTGCGCTCGATGAGCGGCAGTTCAATGGCCTGGGCGTAGTCCCGCAGACAGTTCCGCCGGGCACGGTATTCCGTAAAGGGATGGATATTGGGGTTATACCAGAACCCGGTTACATCGTAGTGATCAGCCCGAAGCACGTCAATGCACTGATTGGCGCAGGGGGCGCAGCAGATATGCAGAAGCGTATTCATAGATTCCTCCGAAGGAAATTTGACATTCTCTACAGTATAACATGAATGGGGGCGGTTTGCAATGCGAAAGTGAGAAATAACACGACGATTGCCCGAAAACCCGATTGCCGTGCGGGCGCTCCGGAATGCTTGCGTTTTTGAATAGTATATGGTATACTTTTTTCAGACGTTTTCCTGATTTTTCGGAAAAACGCCAATATTTTTTATAAATGGGGTTTTATTTTGTCCAAGAAAAATCCGGTATGGCTGGAAAAGATTCTGCCGGGATTCACACTTGCGCGGGTGGGGCTGATTATTCTCGGCTCTGCCATTGTGTCCTTCGGTCTGTACAACATTCATCAGCAGAGCGGCATCACCGAGGGCGGCGTACTGGGTACTGTGCTGCTGCTGCACCACTGGCTGAACTGGCCTGCCTCTGTCATTACGCCCATTCTGGATATCAGCTGCTATCTGCTGGCGCTGAAGGTGCTGGGTCTGGATTTTATCAAATGGTCCGTGGCCTCCACGCTCTGCGTCTCCGGCTTTTTCCGTCTGTGGGAGACCTGGCCGCCTATGCTGCCGGATCTCTCCGGACATCCTCTGCCGGCAGCGGTGCTGGGCGCTTTGTTTGTAGGTGTCGGCGTGGGCCTGATCGTCCGGCAGGGCGGATCCTCCGGCGGAGATGACGCTCTGGCGCTGTCCATCTCCAAGGCGGTAAAGTGCCGTGTTTCCTATGCATACCTGTTTACGGACCTGACAGTGCTGACCCTTTCGCTGACCTATATTCCTTTCCGCAGAATCGCCTACTCCCTGATCACCGTGACCCTTTCCTCCTGGATCATTGATTTTTTTCAAAAAGGAAAAGAAAAGCACTAAAAGCATATTGACAAAGTAGGCATTCAGTGCTATGATACGGCCATCCAAGGAAAGCCGGGGCTTTCCATCCGGGAGGGCGGGCAAATGAAATACGCCGCGTTTCGATGTTGACAGATAAGGGGATAATTTACGAATAGATAAATTGGGGGTTGTCGAATTGACAATTGACAATTGACAGTTAACAATTAAGGAATTTCCTTCGAAAATAATTCAAAAATAATTTTAATTCGTCCCGAAGGGACACCATAATTGTCAATTGTTCATTGTCAATTGTCAATTTG
>NZ_JAHLPU010000020.1 GCF_018918045.1 Pseudoflavonifractor sp. MSJ-30 | reverse complement strand
ACTCGGTCACTGGCTCGCAATGACATTTCATTTTTTGCTATTTTGACCCATTAAAGTGCCTAGTGAGACAGCCCCTTTATTGCAGCCGCTTTTGGGCAAGGGCTTGATTTCAAGGACGGTTTACGACCTGCCCCTCCGGGTGACCTTTTATGCCTGGGTATCTGCCGACCAGGACGAACAAATCAGCAGCCCGAACGATTTCTGTTAAGAATATTTGTCTGGCTTTTGGGGTCACCTCAAGGTTTCCTCTTTGCTTCGTTTTGACATAATAATGCTCCCTCTGCTGTAGTCCCGAAACTTTTACTGTTTCGTGCGTCTACTCCAGAGGGAGCATATCACGTGGGAGTCGGACTTTGCGTATGATTCAGGCATTCGTCCCCGGGAAGAGTTTGTCGATGGCGAGCCTTGCAGCTTCCTGCTCGGCGCGCTTTTTGCTGCGTCCGTCACCCCGGCCCACTTCGGCGCCGTTGAGGGTCACGGCCACGGCAAAATGCTTGTCGTGATCCGGGCCGGTCTCTTCCAGAAGAACGTAGGCAAGCACCTGGTTCTTCTTCTGCTGCACCAACTCCTGAAGCTGGGTCTTATAGTCCACATTGTGCAGCTGCTTCACAGGCACCTGCACCAGGATAAAGGTCCGGATGAACTGCCGCGCCGCCTCCATGCCGCCGTCCAGGAAAGACGCGGCAATAACGGACTCTACAGCGTCCGCCAGAATAGACTCCCGGGTCCGGCCGCCGCCCTGCTCCTCGCCGTGGCCCAAAAGCAGATGTTGGCCCAGGTGGATCTGCTCCGCTACCCCGGCCAGGGTTTTTTCGCAGACCATATCCGCCCGCATGCGGGTCAGCTCGCCTTCCGGGCGGTCCGGGAAATTCCGGTATAAGTACTCCGCCACCAGCATGCCCAGAATGCTGTCCCCCAGGAATTCCAGCCGCTCATTGCTGAGCAGGCTGTTGTGCCAGCGTTCGTTGGCATAAGAGGAATGGGTCAAAGCGTTCTGCAACAGTGAAATATTGTGAAACCGGTAGCCGATTTCTTCTTCCAGATCCTTAATCATTGGTTTGCTCCCTCGATTTCGCCAGCAGGGCCAAAGCCTGTTCCAGGTCCTGCGTAATATCATTCTGAGCCGCATCCATGGCCTGCTTCACCGCATTGCGGAAAGCCAGACGGTCAGAGGCGCCGTGGGCCTTGATGACCGGCTTCTTGATGCCCAGCAGCTGCGTGCCGCCAATCTCGTGGTAGTCCATCAGCTTCATCATCTGCTTCACGCCGGAGCTGCACAGCAGATAGCCGAGCTTTGAGAAAACGTTCTTCTTGAAGACCTTTTTCATCAGGCTGCCCATAAACATAGCGGTGCCTTCAATGGATTTCAGCAATACATTGCCGGTGAAACCGTCGCAAACCACTACATCTACCTCGCCCAGAGGCACGTCCCGGGCTTCTACATTGCCCACGAAATTCAGCAGGCCCCTGTTCGCCGCGTCGGTCAGCAGAGCATAGGCGTCCCGCTGGAGTTGGGTGCCCTTGGAATCCTCGGTGCCGATATTCAGCAGACCCACTCTGGGGTTCTCGATGCCCAGCTTCTTTTTGGCATAGGCAGAACCAACCAGCCCGAATTGCAGCAGGAACTCCGGCGTGCACTCCGCATTGGCGCCGCAGTCGCAGATCACCGTATTTCCGCCCTTCTTGTTGGGCATGGCAGGAGCCATGGCCGCCCGGCGAATCCCCTTCACCCGCTTGACGATCAGAGTCGCGCCGGTAAGCAGCGCGCCCGTGGAGCCGGCAGACACAAAGGCGTCTCCCTGTCCGTCCGCCAGCAGCCGCAGGCCGATGACCATAGAGGAATTCTTCCGCTTGTGAATCACCGTACCGGGGTCGTCATGCATATCCACAACGTCATCCGCTCCGGCAATCTCCATACCGGCGGGCAAATCGTTGATTCCGTTTTTGCGCATAACCTCCAGGATTTCCTCGCTGCGGCCAACCAGAGTGATCTCCGCGCCGAAGTCTCGGGCCGCGTCAATAGCTCCCAAAACCGCTGCCTCGGGGGCCAGATCGCCGCCCATGGCATCCAGAATGATCTTCATGTATTTCCCTCTCTTTCCTATCAGATGCCCTGCGCCAGCAGCGCATCGATTTGTTCCAACGCTCTCTGGGAAATTGCCAGATTTTTCTCCGCTTTTTTCCGCACCCGGTATTCCAGAGGCGAGATAATGCTGAAATTGATATTCATAGGCTGAAAATTCTCAATAGAGCCGTCGCTGACGTACAGGACCAGCGCGCCTATGGCCGTGGTCTTGGGGAATGCCGTCGGCTCCTTACCCTGTACCTTGGCCGCCATGGCAACAGCTGCCAGGAAGCCGGAAGCCGTGGATTCCACATACCCTTCCACGCCGGTCATCTGCCCGGCAAAGGCAACCAGCGGGTTGCGCCGGTCAGCATAGAATGGATCCAGCAGCTTGGGGCTCTGCAGGAAGGTATTCTGATGCATGACTCCGTAGCGGACGAATTCCGCGTTCCGCAGAGCGGGGATCATGGAAAACACCCGCTTCTGTTCCCCAAATTTCAGATGGGTCTGGAAGCCCACAAGATTGTAAACGCTCTTGGCGGCGTTGTCCTGCCGCAGCTGGAGCACCGCGTAGGGCTCGGCCCCGGTTTTGGGGTCCGTCAGTCCCACGGGCTTCATGGGGCCAAAACGCAGGGTATCCAGGCCTCTGCGGGCCATGACCTCTACGGGCATGCAACCCTCGAAGACCCGCTTATCCTCAAAGCCGTGAACCTCCGCCTCCTCGGCAGAAATCAGTTCCCTGACAAACGCCTCGTATTGCTGCCTGTCCATGGCGCAGTTCACATAGTCCGGGGTCCCCCGGTCATAGCGGGACTGCCACCAGGCAAGGTCCATATCCACAGACTCCGCCGTCACCAAAGGCGCGGCAGCGTCAAAGAAATGCAGGTAATCCGCGCCGAAGTATGTCCCAATGGCCTTGGACAGCGCATCGGAGGTCAAAGGTCCCGTGGCGATGATAACCGGCCCTTCCGGAACCTCCGTCACCTCTTCGGACACTACCGTAATCAGAGGGCTTGTGCGGATTCTCTCCGTGACCAGCTGGGAAAAGCCCTTCCGGTCCACAGCCAGACAGCCGCCGGCCTCCACCCGGGTGGCCTCTGCGCACTGCATGATCAGGCTGCCGCAGCGCCGCAGCTCTTCCTTCAGCAGACCTACCGCGTTTTCCAGCCGATCCCCTCGCAGGGAGTTGGAGCATACCAGTTCCGCAAAGTCCTCGCTGTGGTGGGCGGGGCTCATTTTCTTCGGCTTCATTTCATAGAGTTTTACGGAAATGCCCCGTTTCGCCAGCTGCCAGGCGGCCTCACAGCCCGCCAGACCGGCGCCGATTACTTTCACTTCCATCAGGTGTTCTCCTCTTTGGGTTTCGTGGTAGACTTCCCGGCAGTTGACTTTTTCGCAGCTGCTTTCTTCGCCGCGGTGGTTTTCGCCGCCGTCTTTTTGGCTGCCGGTTTCTTTGCCGCAGTCTTTTTCACGGTCGCCTTTTTCGCCGCCGCTTCTCCGGCGGGCGCTTCCGCGCTTTGCCCGCCATTTTCGGCGGATTCCGTGGTTTTCTTTTTGTAGTAGCCTCTCTGGTCCTCCGGCAGAAAGCGGGGGCACTTCTCGTTGACGCAGAAGGGCTTCATGCGGCCCTTGCCGGACTTTTTGAAGAGGGTCTGTCCGCACTCGGGGCAATCCTCAGCGGTAGGCACATCCCATGTCATGAAGCCGCATTCCTGCCCCCGCTCGCAGGCGTAAAAGGCATAGCCCTTTTTGGACTTGCGCTTGAGCATGCCGCTGCCGCACTTGGGGCAGCGCCCGGGCATTCGTTCCACCAGAGGCTTGGCATTTTTACACTCCGGGAATCCGGGGCAGGCCAGGAATTTGCCGAAGCGGCCCATTTTGATGACCATTTTCCGGCCGCAGAGCTCACAGACCTCGTCTGTTTCCTCTTCGGGCACCTTCAGGCGGACGCCCTCCAGGGCAACCTCCGCGTCTTTCAGTTCCTTCTCAAAATCCTGATAGAAATCAGCCAGCAGGGCCTTCCAGTTCTGTTTTCCGGTTTCTACCTCGTCCAGACGCGTCTCCATGTTGGCGGTAAAGCCAACGTCCACAATATCCTGGAACCGTTCCTTCATCAGCCCCGTGACCACCTCGCCCAGGGCCGTGGGGGCCAGGCGCTTGTCCTGCTTGACCACATAGTCCCGGTCCTCAATGGTGGAAATGGTGGCGGCATAGGTGGAGGGGCGGCCAACGCCCTGCTCCTCCATGGCCTTGACCAGTGTGGCCTCGGTGAATCTTGCGGGCGGCTGGGTGAAATGCTGCTGCTTATCCACGTCCATGGCCTGAGCCTGCTCACCCTCGCTGAGATCCGGCAGCGGAGACCCCAGAGCCTCGCCGTCATCGTCCCGCCCTTCCTCATAGACGGCAATAAAGCCGGGGAAACGCAGGCTCTGATGGGTAGAGCGGAAAGTATGCCCGGCGCAGACCGTATCGATGGACACGGTGTCATACAGGGCGTTTGCCATCTGGCTGGCCAGGAAACGGCTCCAGATCAGCTTATACAGCCGGTACTGGTCCGGCGTCAGGCTGCCCCGGACCCGCTCGGGATCCAATTCCACATGGGTGGGCCGGATGGCCTCGTGGGCGTCCTGGGCCTCTGCCTTGGTCTTATACACGTGGAACTTGCCGTAGTAATACTGCTTTCCGTACCGGTTCGCGATAAAATCGGCGGCGGCGGCCATGGCCTCGTCGCTGAGGCGCTGAGAGTCGGTACGCATATAGGTAATGAGACCCAAAGTGCCTTCGCCCTCTACGTCAACGCCTTCGTAGAGCTGCTGGGCGATCATCATGGTCTTCTTCGGGGTCATATTCAGCTTCCGGGAAGCCTCCTGCTGCAGAGTGGAGGTGGTAAAAGGAGGCGCGGCGGAGCGCTTTTTTTCTGCCTTTTTCACATTGGTGACGGTAAAGGGCTTGCCCGTAATGTCATCAATAATGGCCTGCGTTTCTGCCTCATTCTGCAGTTCCCGCTTCTTCTCTTCCCCATAGTAATGGGCAACAAAGGAGCCGGGCTTCTGCATACGGTTCAGCGTCACGTCCAGGGACCAATACTCCTCGGGCTGAAAAGCGCGGATCTCCTCTTCCCTGTCCACCACCATGCGGGTAGCGACACTCTGAACACGTCCGGCTGACAGGCCCCGGCGGATCTTCTTCCACAGCAGCGGCGACAGCTCATAGCCCACGATCCGATCCAGAATACGTCTGGCCTGCTGGGCGTCCACCAGGTCATAGTCAATGTCCCGGGGGTGCTGGATGGAGTCCTTGACCACCTTCTGGGTGATTTCGTGGAAGGTGACCCGGTGGGTCTTCTCCTCAGGGAGCTTCAGCAGCTCCTTCAGATGCCAGGAAATAGCCTCTCCCTCGCGGTCAGGGTCCGTTGCCAGATACACGGTGTCGGCCTGTGCCGCGGCGGCCTTCAGCTCTTTAATGAGAGCCTCCTTGCCCCGGACGGGGATGTATTCCGGCGTAAACCCGTGTTCCAGGTCCACACCCATTCTGCTCTTCGGCAGGTCCCGCAAGTGGCCCATGCTGGCCTTGACCACATAGTCAGGTCCCAGATACTTGCCGATGGTTTTTGCTTTGGAAGGCGACTCAACGATCACCAGATGGTTGGATTTGCCCATGAAATTCTTCCTTTTCAAAATTTTTGCGGCTCACTGCCGCCGGGACACCCGTTTGCCCGGATGCCGGACGATCTTCTTCCGGATCTCCAGCATGGTCAGGATCCCCAGGACCTTGCCGGAGGGCAGGCCCGTTTTGGCGATCACATCGTCCACGCTTTCGATCCCTGTGCCAATGGCGGTCATGACCGTCTGCTCATCGGCTGAGAGTCCCTGTAAGATATCATTTTGACCACTATACGGCGGGGGATTCCCGTTGTCAATGGTTTTTTTCTTTAAGATTTCCGGTGCTTCCGGTTTTGGCTCCTGCTTTTCCGCCTTTTTCGGCTTGTCCAGTCCCTTCTTTGGAAGGAGCTTTTCCGGGTAAAGAAGGTCGTACTCCTCCATCACGTCCCGGCCGGAACTGACGGCAATGGCTCCGCTGCGCAGCAGCCGGTTGCTGCCCCGAAAGCTCTCCATATCCACATTGCCGGGGACTACGAAAACATCCCGTCCCTGCTCCAGAGCGTGCTTTGCCGTCAGGAGAGAACCGCTGCGTTCCGGCGCTTCCACAACCACCACTCCGCAGCTCAGGCCGCTGATGATCCTGTTCCGCCGGGGAAAATGCCAGCCCAGAGGCGGCGACCCCGGAGCGTACTCCGAAAGAATGCAGCCCAAACGCTCCGTCTCCTGAAAAAGGGCCTTGTGCTTCCGCGGGTAGACCACATCCGCGCCGCAGCCCAGCACGCCCACCGCGGGAAAACCCGCGGAAAGAGCCGCCTCCATAGCTGCGCCGTCGATGCCTTCTGCCAGACCGGAAACCACCAGCCCTCCCGCCGCCGCGATCTCTCCGCCGAGACGCTTCGCCGCCTGCCGCCCATAGACAGACGGGTGGCGTGTACCCACCACGCCTATCGTGGGCAGCTTGTTAAAGTCGGGAAGGGTTCCTCTGTAATAGAGCACAATGGGCGGATCATAAATTGCTTTCAATCGCCTGGGATACAGGGGGCTGTCGTAGGTCAAGACCTGCAAACCGGCTTTGGCGCAGTCGGATAGTGTCTCTTCCGCGGCGGACAGGTCGTGCCGCAAAAGGACGTCCAGGTGTTCCCCGGTGAGCCCCTCGATCTCCGCGTCCAGTATCTCCTGCTTTTCGGCAAAAAACAGCCGCTCCGGATCCTCAAACCGCCGCACCAGCGCAGCCTTGACGCCGTCCTTCACTTCATTGCATTGGGCCAGCCACAGCCAGTAGAGCAGCATTGTGTTTCCTTCTTTCCGTTAAAATTTTCCCATCTGCCACATGACGGCGGTGGCCGCCACGGCGGCGTTCAGGGACTCGCAATGCGGATTCATAGGGATAATCAGAGCGTTCGCCGCCTTGTCCAGGATCTCCTGCCGGACGCCCTGCCCCTCGCTGCCGATGACGACAGCCATGGCGCCAACATCCGCGGTGCGGATATCCTTCGCCGTATCCCGCAGAGCGGTGACGCCGACGGGAATCCCCGCCCGGGTGCAGGCGTCGAATGCCTGCTGCCAGGTGGTCACCACCACCGGGCGGCGGAACACCGCCCCCATGCTGGCCCGGACCACCTTGTGGCTGAAGGGATCGGCGCAGCCCTCCAGCAGCGCCACAGGAACATTCCAGGCGTCGGCCGTGCGCAGGATGGTTCCCACATTGCCGGGATCCTGGATGCCGTCCAGCAAAAGCATGCCCTTTTCCGGCACAAAGGGCGTTTTCTCCGGCAGGCTGCACAGGAAGACCGCCCCCTGGGGGGTCTCCATGGGAGAAATGGCCTCCATGACCTCCCGGCTCACCCGAATGACCCGGACTCCCTCCGGCACATCCGCTTCCACACCGTCAGACAGGAATACGGTACGCAGGCCTTTCCAGTAGGCTGCCGCCTCTTTCAGCAGCTTGGTTCCGTCAGAGACAAACAGCCCCGTCTCCTCCCGGGCCTTCCGGGAAGCGAGCAGCTTTCGCACCTGCTGCACCAATGGGTTCTTCCGGGATGTAATCCGTTCTTCCATTACAGCTTCTGCACCTTTTCCAGAGCGATATTATCGCCCAGCACCACCATGGTATCCCCCGGCTGAATCACATAGTCCGCCGCCGGAGACACGTTGGTCTTGCCGTCGTTTTCCACGGCAATGATATTTACGCCCAGCTTCGCCCGGACGTTCAGCTCCCGAATGGTCTTGCCCTGCCAGCTCTTGGGGGCTGGCACGTCCAAAATGCCGAAATCCTCGGAAAGCTCGATATAGTCCAGCACATTGTGGCTGTTGAGAGACCTTGCCAACCGCTGGGCAGATTCCTGCTCCGGGATCAGCACCCGGTCTACCCCGAGCTTTTCCAGAACTTTCCGATGGGTCTCATCGTGGGCTTTGCAGACCACATAGGGGACCCCCAGTTCCTTCAGGTTCATAGCAATGAGCACGGAGGCCCCCAGATTGTCGCCGATGGCAATAACGGCGCAGTCCAGATTCCGGACGCCCAGAGCCTTCAGCACTTCCTTATCCTGGGCGTCTCCCACCACGGCATGGGTCACATCGGCAGAAATCTGCTGCACAAAGTCCGCCCGCACATCCAGAGCCAGCACCTCTGCCCCCAGCTTGCACAGCTGCCGGGACAGAGACGAGCCGAAGCGGCCCAGACCGATAACGATATAGGATCTCATAAGCTTTTCTCCTTATCCGATCAAAAGGTTTGTCTGGGCATAGCGGAACCGCTCTGTGGCCCGGTCTCCCGACAGGAAGCCAAGGCTGATGGTCAGCACACCCACACGTCCAAAATACATATAAAGAATAATCAGGCACTGGGCCGGAATGCTCAGCCGGGTCGTTGTCCCCGCCGTCAGGCCTACGGTTGCCAGAGCGGATATCGTCTCATACAGGGCGTTGGTAAAACCCACGGGAGACGTGGCGCAGATGAAAACCGCCCCGAAAAACGCCAGCAGGATCATGGTCATGGCAATGGTCATGGCATCCAGCGCCTGACTGTCCGGGATGGTGCGCTTAAAAGCGCAGACCGTGCTCTTGCCCCGGAGTCTTGCCCGCAGAAACAGCAGCAGCACTACAAAGGTTACGGTCTTCAGGCCGCCGGCTGTAGAACCGGAAGAACCGCCCACCAGCATAAAGAGCATCGCCACCGCTTTTCCACCCTCGGTAAGCGCCGCCTGATCAATGACCGCGAAGCCCGCCGTCCGCAGCGTCACGGACTGGAAAAAGCCGTTCAGGAGCTTGCTTCCAACGCTCATATTGCCCAGGGTTTCAGGATTGTTCCATTCCAGCAGGCAGGTAATGCCCCAGCAGGAAAGCAGCAGGGCCGCCGTGGTACAGAGCACCAGCTTTGTGTAGACCGACATACGCCGGAAGGGTTTCCGCTCTGCCAGCTCTTCCCAGACAAGAAAGCCCAGGCCGCCGATGATGACCAGCGCTCCCAGCGTCAGCAGCACCACAGGGTCATTTTGAAAGGTCAACAGGCTGGCCCCCGGCTCCAGAAAGCCAAAAATATCAAAGCCAGCGTTGCAGAAAGCGGAGACAGAATGGAAAGTGCCCAGCCATAAAGCCCTGGAAAAGCCAAACCGGGGCCAGAAATGCGCCGTCAGAATGGCGGCGCCGATACCCTCAACGCTCAGGCTGCCATAAAGCACCGTGCGCTGCAAACGCACCACGCCCTCCATGTCGTTCAGGCTCAGGGCCTGGGCCATGAGCATACGCTGCTTCAAGCCGATGCGCCTGCGCAGCAGGAAAATGAACAGGGTCGCCATGGACATAAAGCCCAGACCGCCAACCTCAATCAGCGTCAGCAGCACCCCCTGACCGAAGCCGCTCCACTGGGTATAGGTATCGAAGGGGGTCAGCCCCGTGACGCAGGTAGCCGACGTAGCCGTAAAGAGCGCCGGAAGGAACGGGCAGCGCTGCCCATCGCGGGAAGCCGCCGGAAGCGTCAGCAAAAAGGTGCCCAGCAGGATGATGACCGCGAAGGCCGCGGCAATGGTTTTCATGGGGCTCAGAGGCCTGCCCTGCCGTTTTCTGATCCAAAGCAGGAATCGATTTCGTAATCGCATACTTTTTTCTCCTTTTGCCCACAGAAATGCATTTTACTTTCCTATTATACCAGCCTTTTTCCCTTTTGCAAGGGGAATTTCCAATAACCGCAGAAAGACCGGAAGCCTTTGCGCGCTTCCGGTCTTTCAGGGCAGATGCCAAATGATCAGCTGAGCCGCCGAAAGCGATCGATCTTTCAGTTTCTGCTCATGGACAGGCTGTCCACGCCCAGCAGCTCTTTTCCTTCCTCATTGGCCAGCAGCTCCAGCGTATCCGTCTCCGCATTGTACTGGAGTCTGTCGCCGTTGCAAAGAATCGTGCCGTCCTCAATGGTGAAGGTACCCTCATATTTCAGCTCTTCCAGAGCCATCTCAATGAGCTCCCGAATCTGAATGGAATCCAGGAATTCCTGGAGCGTCATTCCCGCCACGGCCTGAAACAGCTCATCCATGCTTGTAACTTCCAGCGCCGCGTAAACCTCGTCCATGGTCAGGCCCTCCGCCGCGAACTCGCTTTCCAGAGTCTTTTCCATCAGATCACGGAAAAAGGCGTTCAGCTTTTCCAGAAAGCCATCCAGATCGTCAATGGTTCCCGCGACAGAGCAGGTGCCGTCCTCCGCGAATGTACAGTTCAAAGTGATCTTCAGGCTCAGATCATGTTCCTTGAGTCCCTCGGTGATACCCTCCATCTGGGATTCTGCCCCGGCCAGAAACAAATCCGTCACATCCAGCACATCGCTGTGCCAACCGCCCGCTATGTGCCGCCGAAGCAGGCCGTCCTGGGCCCGAACGACATAATTGGCCGCGTCGATATAGTCACCCAGATCTTTGAAAATCTCCAGTGCGCTCTCATAATCGCCCGCGTTAAAGCTCTCTACGGCCAGTGCGTAGCGGCACTGCTTCAAAAGCTGTCTGCTGTCCCGGTAATCGTCCAGTGTTTCCAGCTGCCTGGCAGCGGCGGCATAGTCGCCGTCCTCCATTGCCTTTACAGCAGACTTGTAGTCGCTGCTTTTGCACCCTGTCAGAGCAAGGGCCATCGTCAGGGCCAGAATAAACGCTATAACTTTTTTCATGTGGCATATTCTCTCTTTCTATTGTTGTACGGCTTCAGTATGGCATATATCCGGAAAAATGTCAATATAAAACATCCGGCGGCTCAGAAATGCGTCAGTTCCTGCCCGATTGCCCGCATGCGGGTCTTGTCCGCCTTGCAGACGGCCCGGTCGTAGCTGACCAGACCGTTGGTTTCGTCCTCCACATCGGAAAGCTGGGTATAAACGGCGGCGCAGAGGCCCCGGTCCTTTGCCGGAATGATCTCAGTGCGATACAGCGTCTCCAGCGCATCCATGAAGGAAGCGCCGTCCTCAAAATAGCGGTAGCCATACGTCTTTTCCAGATTAAACGCATGTCCCTGAAGCTTCCAGGAATAGCCGCCGAACTCGGAGAGAACCAGTGGCTTCTCACTTCCGGGCAGCCGCACCGGACGAAAATACACATGGAGGCTTTCCACATCGCTGTCCCCGCAGGAAAACCATCCGGAAGCGGTATCCACAAACCGGGAACGATCCAGCTCCTTCAGCTCTTCATACCGGTTCCGGCTGTCAAACTGCCCCCAGCCTTCATTAAAGATCGTCCAGTAACACACGCTGGGGTGCTTTTCCAAAGCCAGAACCGTACTTTCCATGCCCTCCCGAAACCGCCGGCGGGTCTCCGGGTCCCGGTGGAGGTGCCTGTCACTCCGGTGCTTGCCGATGCCAAGGGTCGGAAGGGCCGTGTCCCGCAGGAAATGGTAGGCTCCGTTATTCACCATATCCTGAAATACCACCATGCCCAAGCGGTCGCAGGCGTAGTAAAACAGCTCCGGCTCTACCTTAATATGCTTGCGCAGCATATTGAAGCCCAGCTCCTTCATGGCCAGAATATCCCGGTCAAAGCAGGCGGGCTCCGCCGGAGTGAACAGGCCGTCGCTCCAATAGCCCTGATCCAGAACGCCGTGGAAAAAGTACGGCGTTCCGTTCAGGCACAGTCTGGGGATGCCGCCGATCACCTTCGTTTCCAGAGTACGAAAGGCGAAATAGCTTCCGACCTTATCCTCTCCGGCGGTGATCTCCGCCTCATAGAGATAAGGATCCTCCGGGGACCAATGGCGAGGGGCAGGAACGTCCAGAACGGCTCTGGAATCCCGGATCTCAGCCAAAAGCGCCCCCTCCGGCGTTTTCACCCGCAGTGTCCCCCCGGGGGGACCTATCAATTCCAGAGTCACCCGCTGGTTCTCCGTGGAAAAGCGGACTTCCCGGATATAGTCCTCCGGCACCCGTTCCAGCCAGACCGTCTGCCAGATGCCGGACACCGGCGTGTACCACATGCCGCCCCGGTCCCGGCGCTGCTTGCCGTAGGGCAGGCTCTTGTCCTTCAGGCTGTCCGTGGTCTCCACCAGCAGCGTGTTTTCTTCCCGCAGCCGCGCCGTGATGTCAAAGGAGAAGCCCTCGTAGCCCCCTGTGTGCGTCCCCAGAAGGGTATCGTTCAGGTATACCCGGGCTTTCTGGTCCACCGCGCCGAAGTGCAGCAGCACCCGGCCTGTCCGAAAGCTCTCCGGCAGGGAGAAGCGTCTGCGGTAACGCAGCACCGTGCCGTCCGGGAACACCTGATGGACGCCGGACAGCAGAGATTCCGGCGGGAAGGGCACCCGGATCTCCCGGTCAAACGTCCCCTTCTCCCCCACGGCCAGCGCCCAGCTGCCGTTCAGATTGTAAAAGGAATCCCGCCGCAGCGAGGGTCTGGGGTACACATCCCAGGGAATCCCTGTCAGATTCTTTCCCGCCTCCGTCCAAAGCTCCGCGAATTTCGCCATATGCTTCCCTCCTTTTTTCCCAGTGTAACACGCGGAGACAGTTTGGGCAAGTCCCAAATCGCCGCGCTCAAAGACATTCGTCCTTCGTGCGCAAACTTTTTCTTGACAAAGCAACAAAACTGTGCTACCATGCACATAGACAAGGTTGGTATCACGTCTCGTCGAAAGTCTATACTCCAGTAAAAACATAGGAGGCATGTGTATGAAAACCTGTAAAAAGCTGTTCACCCTGGCTCTTGCCCTGATTCTGCTGATGTCCGTTCTCGTCCTGCCTGCCATGGCCGCACCACGATACGCTATTGGCCCATGCAATTATTGTGGTGGATCAACGGTCTATGCAGGAATGCATATTGATCCTAGCACGGGAGCACGAATGACTATCGCGCGCTGTACCGTGTGTGGCAGATTGTCCTACTTTTCAAATTAAATAAGCACGCAGCGGAGGCTTATAAAAGCAGCCTCCGCTGCTTTCTAAAAAGGATGGGAGATGCCGGATGAATAAAAGCTCCTATATTTTGACACTGCTTCTGGGTGCTGTTATATTGGTTATGTGTAGCGCCTGTGGTCAAACAGGTCTCTCAGGCCAAGAAACGGAGACATTATGGGTCGTTACAGAAATCTCCTGTTCTGACGGCATGAACCTGCAAGCGGAAATGATCGCTGAGCGCATGGAAAAGGAGTATCCGGGCCTGTCCGTGCGGCTGGACATTCTCCCCACGGACCCGCAGGAGCGGGAAATCACCCTGAAGCAGCTTCGCACCAAGATCATGTCCGGCAACGGCCCGGATGTGTATCTGCTGCCCACCGGGAATCAGTTGACGGTGGATTACCTTGTTTCAGAGACGACCATCAGGCAATTCCGGCAAATCGAAGTGGAGCCGTTATTCAGCGATGTTTCACAGGCCATGCGAAACGGAATCTTCCGAGACATTCAGGCGCTGTATCAAGCCGACCAGTCGATTGGCAAGGATTCCCTGCATACGCAGATCATGGAAGCCGGTGTTCTGGACGGCAAGCGCTTTGTTCTGCCGCTGCTGTTCGATCTGCCTGTTCTCCTTGCGGATTCCGCTCAAACAGATTTTTATACTCAGAATGAGGAATTGCCGTGCGCCGACGCGGCGGCATTGGTGGAGCAGCTGTTGCGTCAAAGGGATTGGTCGAAGGTTTCCTGCGGTATTCAGCTGCCAAAAAGTACTGCGCTCTTGCCTCGGATGTTTGACTATTCCACAGAACAACTGCTAATAAGCTCTGAAGATATAGCCTACTATATGCGTGTCTACCAGCAATGGTTTGCGGCGGCAGTCCCTGCCGAGGAAGAAATTCTTTCCTCCACAAAAGAACGGGCGCTCGCATTGCTCACGGAAGATGCTCCACCTGATTTTTTCACTTCAACAAGGATTTATTATAAAGATATCTCCAGCATCAATTCCATCCGCACATACATAGGAGATGGCATTCACTGGACAACGGAGAATATTCCATTGTTCAGCTGCAGCCTTGCGGAGACTTTGGAAAGCCTCGGCGTTGAAAAGGCCGCGCGGGCCGTCTTCAAAAGGGAGCCCTCGCTGCGCATGTACCCACTGCGCGGCGCGGATGGAACAGTCACGGCGGCGATAACCTATTGGGGCGCTATCGGAGGCGGCTGCCAAGATCCGGAGCTTGCCTACAGCTTCCTGCGCCAGTTTTTGACCGAGGAATTTCAATGGGAACAGTACCGGCCGCGCATCCAAAAGAGCATGGCGAAGTCGATCCGGGACCCGCAATGTCCCGGCATGATTGAAAACAGCTGGCCCGTCCGAACGAAAGGGTCTGCCGCAGCGCTCTGGGATACGATGCAATATCAGATGCTATGCGTATGCAGCAGCTATTGGCACCAATCCAATCAGATCTCCCGGGAAATTCAAAAGGCTGTCCTGACCGACGCCGATATTCCCGCCCTTTCCTGGGACATTGACGAGGTGCGCTTCCCCGTGACCATTTCCGGGGCGGATTCTCTGGAGTACGCACTA
>NZ_JAHLPU010000010.1 GCF_018918045.1 Pseudoflavonifractor sp. MSJ-30 | reverse complement strand
GAAAAGTTATCCACAGCCTTGATGGGTAAGAAAAAGCAGACCCTTTCCATTTCGGGAAAGAGTCTGCGATTTCCTTTTGGGGTTATTTAACAGCCCCTGTTTTGTACGAAAGAATTCTTGCTTTCTTGTTGAAAATGCCCATTTCCGCGGGATAGCTTGACTTCCCGGGGAAATATGGTATACTAGACATAATTTCATATAAAAGAACCGTCTTTGCACACGCAAGAAGGGCTTTTAAGTATTTTTTTACTGTGAGGTAAGCGATATGAGGAAAGCCGCTTCTATTTTTTTGCGTGCTTGCGAACGACGAAAAGACATGGACAATCTGATTTATTGGCTGAAGAACCCGGAGGTGACCAGGTTCCTGAATGAGGATGCCGGTGTGATCTCCTATCTGTCTCGGTTGGCGGACACGGTCCCGGAACCGATGCTGACCTTTCATCTGAACGCCATGGGACGTTTCTTTATGATCTGTCTGGAGGACGGCACCTCCGTCGGCTTTGTAAAGCTGGCGAAAACGGCAGACGCGGATACATATGAGATCGTCTATGCCATCGGAGAGGATACGCTCTGGGGTTTCGGCTACGGAGAGGCCGCCATCCGGCAGACGCTGCATCTGGCGTTTGAGGAACTTGGTATTCAAAAGATCATTGCCAAAATCGACCCGCGGAACGAGCGCTCCTGCCGTGTGGCCTTTGCCTGCGGATTTCGGGAAGAGCAGGCGCGGGGAAAATACATGCAATACGCGGCCAGCATTGCCGCTACATAAAAGAGACCGCTGTCCGTCGGCGTCTGCCGGGGGACAGCGGTTTTGCGTTTATTCTGACTCCATTATAGCGAACAGCATACTGGAAAAACCGGGGACGGTTTCTGTCAGTCCCGCTTCACGGATGCGCAGGCCGCCAGCTTCGATTTCCTGCCGGAATTCGTCTGTGGAAACCATCCGGCAGGTTGTGGCGGCGATGGAAAGGGTCTGCCCGGTCTGGCTGTGCAGCCGCTCCCGCAGGGCGAAAGCCTGCCTGGGGTCTGTCCGGCAGGTTATTTCTCCGTCTCCCATGGAGCAGACCAAGGCAATGCCGCCGGGATTCAGATGCTTCCGCAGAAAACCGTAAAATCTGGCGCGGTCGTTATCCTCAACCAACATATGGACGACCGCAACGGCGTAGATAAAGTCAAATTTCGCGTCCAGAGCTCCCGCGACGCAGTCCAGGACATGAAAGTGTTCCGCATAGTCCGGAAATTGTTCCCGGCAGTAACGGATAGCCTCGGTGGATACGTCCGTTGCCAGAACATCATACCCCTGTTTGAGAAGGTATACGGCGTCCCGCCCCTCTCCACAGCCCAGTTCCAGAATTCTAGAGCCTCGCCCGATGCCGTATTCTGCCAATGCTTCAGCGACGATTGGGGAGGGGGCGCTGTCAGCCCACTGGAGATTTCGCATGTGAACCTGCAAATAGCGGTCGTTGTACGCGGTATAGTATTCCGGCATGGAAGCGGCCTCCTTTTGACATGGGCGATGTGGGTCTCTTTATAGGCGCTTTTCCCATTTCCATAAAAACTTGTGGAAATGGGAAAAAAGAAACGAGACCGTCGGAAGACGGTCCCGTGGTCGGAGTGGCGGGATTCGAACCCGCGGCCTCTTGGACCCGAACCAAGCGCGATACCAAGCTTCGCCACACCCCGATAGCTAGGGTATTATACTCAATTTTTTCCAATGTGTCAAGTGCCTTGATGAATTAACGTGCGGATTTTCCCGGGCGGGGACATATCAGAGAACAGATGCTTGACGGGGTTTGCCGTCTGTGCTAAAATCAAATCGGAAAAACCGCTTTGGAAAGAGCGGCGAGCGGAAAGAGAATATCGGAGATAGAGGAGAGAACATTATGAGCAATGCAATGCAGGATTATCTGACTCAGGTGGCTCAGCGGCTTCGGCTGTCGGTGGATGCCCAGAGCGGGATTCTTTTCGGGAATCAGGGCGGTATGAATATGCTGCTGACGCGCGGCACGAGCAATCAGAGTTACGTTTCGCTGGTCTTTTCCCTGACGAAAGGCGGTCAGGAGCCTGATGGGGCGGAGCTGAAGTCCTTTGTCAAGGGCAACAAGCTGGTGGCAAACTGCACCGTCCGCCGAAGCCGGGTGGAATTCATTCTGAAGGCGCGTTTCGGCAGCCTGAAAGATATTGACAAACTGGAACAGGTCACCCGGGAGACCGTGTCCTTCCTGCGTTCGCGGGGATACCAAAGCTGCTGCCAGGGCTGCGGCCAGACGGTGCAGACCGAGGCCTGCGTCATGGCGGGTGTACCGTCCCTGCTGTGCGACAGCTGCTATCAGCAGCAGGACAGCATGAAGGAGCAGGCCCGGCAGGAAATGGAACGGAAGCCGGAAAATGTGCTGGCGGGTATCGTGGGCGCGCTGCTGGGAAGTGTACTTGGCGCGGCCTGTATCGTGCTGCTGGAGCAGATGGGGTATGTGGCGGCCCTGTCCGGCATCGTGCTGGCAATCTGCACCCTGAAGGGCTATGAGCTGCTGAGCGGCCGCCTGTCCACCAGAGGAATCGTCATTGCCTGTGTGCTGATGCTGGTTATGACCTATGTGGGCGACCGGCTGGACTGGGCCATTACTGCGGCGAAGTATTTTGAGGTCTCTTTTACAGACGCCTACCGGGCAATTCCCTACCTGATTCAGGAAGAGGCGATCGAGGCTGGCGATTACATCGGCAATCTGCTCCAGCTGTATCTCTTTACCCTGATTGGCGCGGTGCCTACAATCGTTGGCTCCCTGAAAAACCGGAAGCTGGCTAACGTGACCTACCGTATGCAGGGTAAGCCGCCGGCGGACAATACGGTGGAATTCTGATATTTCATATTGGGAAGCGCAAGCGGGCAGTCCTGAAAGAGCTGCCTGCTTTTTTGCAACGCATGGTTCCCGTACGGTCAGCATACCATAGAGCGGGAGGTGGACGCCTGTGGCCTATCGAATTGACTACCCCGGGAGGCGAAAAAAGAGACGATTTCCTTATTGGATTTTTCTGATCCTTGCGTTTGCGGTGCTGCTGGCGGTTCCGAAGGATGATTTGGAATACTGGCTTCTCCCCGGCGATCCGGAGGTGACGGCGCAGGCTCTGTCGGAGCTTGTGAAGACGCTGCGGCAGGGGACCAACGCCGGTCAGGCGGTGGCGGCCTTCTGCGGGAGCATCCTCCGGGGGGCGGGGCTTGGGTGACGTGGAACTGTCCGGCTGGGGCTGTGTCGCGCTGGCCCTGCTGCTTCTGGTGCTGCCGCTGCCGTGGATCGCCGCGGCGCTGCTGGCGGGGGTGGTTCACGAATGCTGCCATTATCTCGCCATCCGTGCTCTGGGGGGGCGTGTGTCCGGCATGGCGATCGGTTCCCGGGGGGCCGTCATGGAACTGCGTGGTCTGGGAACGGCTGCGGAGCTGCTTGCCGCCGCTGCCGGGCCTGTTGGCAGCCTGAGCTTGCTATCTCTGTCCGGTATCTTTCCCAGACTGGCCCTCTGCGGTCTGGTGCAGGGGGCATATAATCTGCTCCCCATTTATCCGCTGGACGGCGGACGCATCCTCCGGTGCATTTTGAAATGGCTGCTTCCGCCGAAGGCTGTTGCGGCGGTTTCCTGCTGGGTGGGACTTGCCGCGGCACTGTCTGCCGGGGCGTTATGCATGGCTCTGGGACTTCCTTTCGGGGCGGCAGCGGTAGGACTTACCTGGCTGGGAGGAAAAGACGGAAAATTTTCTTGCAAATGGAGAGAGAAGCGAGTACAATAGATGGGCAAAATACGCAAAGAGGTAACAAGATGACAGATTTGAAAAGCCGTATTCTGCCCACGGTACAAAAGCCCGCCCGTTATGTGGGCGGCGAATGGGGGCAGGTGCGGAAAAACAAGGAAGACGTGGCCGTTCGAGTGGCCTTTTGCTTCCCGGACACCTATGAGATCGGTATGTCCAATGTGGGTATGCGCATTCTCTACGGGGTCATGAACCAAATCCCCGATGTGTGGTGCGAGCGTGTCTTTGCCCCCTGGGGAGATATGGAACAGGCCATGCGGGACAACGGCCTCCCCCTCTGGGCGCTGGAAAGCCAGGATCCGGTGAGGGATTTTGATATGGTGGCCTTTACCATTGGCTACGAAATGTCCTATTCCAATATTCTCAATATGCTGCGCCTGTCCGGCATCCCTCTGCATTCCGGAGACCGGCAGGGGCTTCAAAATATGGTTTTTGCCGGCGGCGTCTGCGCCTTTAACCCGGAACCCCTGGCGGACTTCGTGGATTTCTTCTCCCTGGGCGAGGGGGAGGACATCACGGTGGAAATTCTGGATGTGTATAAAAGGGCGAAGCGGGAAAACTGGGACAAGCCCCGTTTTCTGAAGGAAGTTTCCAAGGTCCCCGGCGTGTATGTGCCCTCCTTCTATGCGCACACCTATGCCGAAAATGGGGTGCTGACCGCCGTGACGCCTTTGGAAGGCGCGCCGGAGGTGGTCACCAAGCGTATCGTGGAAAATCTGGACACCGCCTATTTCCCCACGGAGATGATCGTTCCCTCCACGGAGATCGTCCACGACCGGGCCAATCTGGAGGTGTTCCGGGGCTGTATCCGGGGCTGCCGGTTCTGTCAGGCAGGCTTTTCCTGTCGCCCCGTGCGGAAGAAAAGCCCGGAGGTGCTGTATGATCAGGCTGTAAAGCTGATGGAGTCCACCGGCTTCAACGAAATTACCCTTTCCAGCCTGTCTACATCGGATTACCGTGGACTGAAAGAACTGACGGACAAAATGCTGCCCTACTGTGAGGCAAACCATATCAGCCTGTCCGTGCCGTCCCTGCGGGCGGACAACTTCTCCCGGGAGCTGATGGAAAAGCTCCAGGCCGTCCGCAAATCCGGCCTTACCTTCGCCCCGGAGGCGGGTACCCAGCGGCTGCGGGATGTTATCAATAAGAATCTGACAGAGGAAGAGATTCTCACCACCTGCGCCCAGGCTTTTGCCGGGGGCTGGAACAGCGTGAAGCTCTATTTCATGCTGGGCCTGCCTACGGAGACGGACGAGGATGTGCTGGGCATTGCGGAACTGGTCTATAAGGTCATTCAGGCCTGGAAAGCCAACGCCGTCAACAAAAAGCGGGGCCTGCGGGTCCATGTGGCCACAGCCTACTTTGTGCCCAAACCCCACACACCCTTCCAGTGGGAGCGGCAGATCACCCCGCAGGAGTATCTGCGCCGGTGTAAGCTGCTGAAGGAGCATTTTTACTCCAAGTCCATTGAGTACGACTACCACAGCCCTGACCTGAGCCGGCTGGAGGCTGTGTTTGCCCGGGGAGACCGGCGGTTGGGGCCTGTCATTGAGGAAGCGGTCAAAATGGGCGCCCGGCTGGACGGGTGGGACGAATACTTCCGTTATGACATCTGGCAGGACGCCTTTGCCAAATGCGGCGTGGACCCGGATTTCTATACCGTCCGGGGCTACGGTGAGGACGAGCTGCTGCCCTGGGATATGATTGATGTGGGCGTGACCAGGAAGTTCCTGCTGCGGGAGCGGAAACGGGCCTACGGGGATACGGTGACGCCGGACTGCCGCCATGGCTGCGCAGGCTGCGGGGCCAATTGTCTCTTGGAGGAGGTGGCCTGCGATGCCTAGACTTCTGTTTGAGAAGACGGGTACAGCCATCTGGATGTCCCACCTGGACCTGATGCGGGTCTTCCAGCGGGCATTCAAGCGGGCGGGGCTGCCCCTGACCCATACCAAAGGCTTCAACCCCAGACCCTCCGTCTCCATTGCGCTGCCGCTGTCCGTGGGCGTGGAAAGCATCTGCGAGCTGCTGGATTTTGATCTGGAAGGGGAGCCCATCCCCGTGGAGGAGATCCGGGACAGGCTGAATGCCGCTCTGGTGCCCGGCGTACATGTCCGGGAATGCTATGAGACCGGACGCAAGATTCGGGATCTGAGTCTGCTGCGCTGCCGGGTGACGCTGGAATACGACGGCGGCGTACCGGAGGGGGCCGCGGAAGCCATCCGGGCGCTTTTCGCCCGGGAAAGCCTGACCGTGGAGAAAAAGAGCAAGAACGGAACTGCGGAACAGGATATTATCCCTATGATCCGTTCCCTCAGCGTAGAACCGGGAGAGCGGGGCATCCTGCTTCTGGACGGGATTGTCTGCTGCCAGAACCCAACCTTGAATCCCGCTCAGCTGCACGGCGCCATTGTCCGGTATCTGCCGGAATACGCGCCGGATTTCTGCCGTATCCGCAGAGAAGAGATTTACGACACAACACAGACTATTTTCAGATAAGGAGAAACAAACTATGGAAGAGAAAATCATGCTGGAAGAATGCCCCATCTGCCGTGGCCCCGGAATGCTGACGCACGAGGGCGGCTGGAGCGTTCAGGTGGAGTGCGCCGACTGCTCTGCTCACACGGTTTATGTGGAATATGAGACCGAGGAGGAGAAGAAGTCCGCTGAGCGGATGGTTACGCACCTGTGGAACATCGGAAAGGTCGTCACCAGTGAGCGGGGAGAGTGAGCTCCGCCTTCAGGAGGCTTTGACGGGGCTGCATGCTGTAGCCCCGGACACCATCGGTGACCGTTTTCACTTTTCACTGGAAAGCGCGGAGGGGAACACCTACAGTTTCCGGTGCGCCGTGGGGCCCTGGATGGCCAACGCGGCGGGAACCCTTCACGGCGGTATGGCCGCGGCGGTGGTTGACCAGGCCATGGGCTTTGTGGTCTATGCCATTCAGCCCGGCAGGGGCTTTTCGCCTACCGTGGAGATGCATCTGAGCTTTCACAGGCTTCTGAGGGCGGAAGGGGAGCTGCTGGTAAAGGTAGAGGTCCTGACCGCCGGAAAAACGCTGATGCACCTGCGTGCTGAGGTTTTTACCGCCGAAGCCCCGGGGAAGCTCTGCGTTTCCGCCACGGCAGTGTATGCCTTTGTGCCCGCCAGGTAAAAACATAGCGGCAGAAATCATGACAGACGCATGGTTTCTGCCGCTATAAATATATAGGGCACCGTAGGAAGCGCCTGAATTTGCGACTCCGGATGGTGCTGTTGTGATTGCAAATAATGTTGACAAATCAACGAATGTATGCTATGCTTGCAAACGTTGATTTTACAACAAAGGAGCATGCGGAAATGGAACAGCGCTTTGAGACCTTTACGGTCCTTGTGGGCAAGCTCAGCAGGAGCATCAAGCGGTTAAAGTCCGGCCAGATGGCCCAGCTGGATCTGAAGGGTCCCCATGTGTCCTGCCTGTATTATCTCTACAGCTTTGGCCCCATGACCGCGGCGGAGCTGTGTGAACGCTGCGAGGAGGACAAGGCGGCCATTTCCCGTTCCTTGGAATACCTGGAGTCCAGCGGCTATTTGCACCCCCAGGCCGGGAAAAAGTACAGGGCGAAACTCCTGCTTACGCCTACGGGCCAGCAGGCGGGGGCGGAGGTGGCCCGGCGGATCAACCGCATTCTGGAAGCGGCCGGCGCTGGGCTCAGCGAGCAGGAGCGGGAGATCATGTACCGTGCCATGGAAAAAATCAGCGTAAATCTGGAAAACATCATTCGGCAGTATGCCAAAGGAGAATAAACTATGTCTGTTCGTATCATTGTGGATTCCACCACGGATGTAAGAGAAAGCTATCGGGCGAAAATGCAGTTTGTGCCCCTGACCGTCCGCTTCGGCGAGACGGAGTATTATGACGGCGTGGATCTGGACAAACGGGAATTCTATGAAAAGCTGGTGGAGAGCGACGTTCTGCCCACCACCAGCCAGGCAACCCCCGCTATGTTCGATACCGTCTTCCGGGAGACCGCCGCGGCAGGGGACAGCGCCGTGGTCATCACCCTTTCCTCCAAGCTCTCCGGTACCTATCAGAGCGCCGTACTGGCGGCGGAGGGGTACGAGAATATCTATATAGTGGACAGCCAGTCCGTCTCCATCGGCGCGGGCGTGCTGGCAGAGCTTGGAGTGCGGCTGAACGAACAGGGGAGAAGCGCCGCGGAAATCGCGGAAACCCTGATGAGAGCACGGGAGGACGTCTGCGTGATTGCTCTGCTGGACACTCTGGAGTACCTGAAAAAGGGCGGCCGCATTTCCAAAACCGTTGCCTTTGCGGGCGGCATGCTGAATATCAAGCCCGTTGTCACCATTCAGGACGGCGCCGTGGTCATGATCGGCAAGGCCAGAGGCTCCCGCAACGGCAATAACCTGCTGGTGGAGAAGATCAATCAGGCAGGCGGCGTGGATTTTGACAGGCCGGTGCTTCTGGGCTATACAGGGCTTTCCTCCGCCCTGATGGAAAAATACGTGGAGGACAGCAAGGCCCTTTGGGAGGGCCATGTGGACCAGCTGGACGGCTGCCTGCTGTGCAGCGTTATCGGCACCCACGCAGGCCCCGGCGCGGTGGCCGTGGCGTTTTTCAAAAAAGGATAAGAAGCATCGAAAAGCATCTTTTCAAAGCGCCTTTTTTCTGGTAAACTAACATTGTGTATTGATCGTTCCGAGCTGGTTTGGTGTTGAACGTTCAGCGTTGTTAATGCTAAAGTTTTGCTTTGCGTTTCGGACGGTAGCCTCGTCCACATTCTACCTGGGTGCCTCCGGCGGGGAGCTTCTTGTCCCGCCAAGAAGCTCCGCAAGAATGCGGCTTGAGAGGGCGCTGTCAGAAAGCCGCCCCTCTTAAGAATTTTCCCGGCCTCAAAACCAACGGAGCTTGTACTTGCGTAGCTTACGGGGCTTGCTAGCTGCCATTCGTCGAAGATAGTGCATAATTTAAGCAGAGGGCCAACGCAGCTTGAAAAATAGCGAAAGTGAGTTGCCTAGTTAAAGCGTTCAGCCCGGGATATCAAAAACCGAAAGCCTGCTATTCCGACGTAAGAGCGTGCCGGAAGAATTCTTAAGGAGGGCGGCTCTGCGGCGGGAGCAAGCAGCGGTCAGCGCCTCCTTAAGCCGCATTCTTTCCTTCTT
>NZ_JAHLPU010000037.1 GCF_018918045.1 Pseudoflavonifractor sp. MSJ-30 | reverse complement strand
GATGTGTATAAGAGACAGATATTATATATCTTCCATTTGAAAAGTCAACAACAGGCAGCACTGAAACACGACAATTGCATAAGTTACAAATTCGTGAACATCTTAAAAAACGGTGCAGTAAGGAACGGCCTATGCGCCGTCCCGAGACTCTATGAACGAGAGAATTTCCGAAAATACGCACAAAATACAAACCGCAAAGCCAATGAAACGGCACGCATGCCGTTCCCTACGGTCGTGTATACTTTACTGTTTACAAAATATTTACTCGTGTAATTGTCGTGCCTATGCTGCAAATCGCCGTTGCGGATGCCGTCACATTGGTGTATAATCATACCAGAGGTGAACGAACAATGCTGTTTCCCTGCTGTACATTCTCCGCCCAAAGCCCACTTTCCAAAGAAGTCGCTGCGCAGCGCATCCTTGAATTCGGTTCCCGTCCGTCGGACGATTTTAAGGTCACAGCCATGCGCAGGGATGCCAACGGGTCGATTCGGTTCCATGCAAGAAACAAAAATGCTCTGAATCGAAATTCATTTATGCCGAACGTATGCGTCACGATTTCAGAACGCAGCGTCAACACACAGATAGCAATGCGTTTTGAACTTGCGAAATGTGTAAAAATATTTCTGGCAGTGTGGAGCCTTCTGGTCGTTGCCGCAGAGATTGGAATTCTTATATTGAAAGTGCGGGAGCGGCTCGCAGGCAATGGGCTTGTGTGGCTGCCGGCCGCCATGCTGGCGGCAGCTTTCTCGGCAAGCTACATCGGCCTGCGGTTTTCGGCTAAGCGGGTGTTCCAGGCAATTACAGCAGATATAATATAAGCCAGTTTATGATAAGCTCGTTTATATTACAGCTACCTTTTTCGGAACACCCCCTGCCAGGTTTCCCGGGCGGCGCAGATCTTGTCGGCAGCGCATAGGAGCACACTCTCCCGGTATCTGGGCAGGGTCAGGTTCAGGGGGAACATATGGGCCAGGATCATATTCTTCTCGATATGGTTCAGTCCGAAATCCCGCTGGGCGTTGGCCATAGCCCGGCGGGCGTGGTGGGTGCCGTGCAGTGGGCGGTCTTTTTCCTTGATATGCCAGTCGTAAAGAAAATAGTCATGGAGCAGCGCGCCCCGGACCAGAGAGCGGGTGTTGGTCCGCAGATGCAGCAGCCGCGCCAGCTGTAAGCACATAAGGGCCACCGCCACACTGTGCTCATAGACGCTGACGGTGCCGTGCTGCAGGAAACGCTTCTCCTGCGCCATGCCATGGGAGCGCAGAATGTTCCCGCCGTACTGCCGCAGCGTGTTTTCGCCATATGATTTATGCTTCAAACGATGCTTCATTGTCTTCTCAGCTTTCGCAGCACCGCGCTTTGCAGGTAAGCAAAGGCGGCGCTTTTTCGATTGAACACCCACATGAGGGCATTGGGGATCAGAACGCACAGCACAGCCCGCAGAATCATGTCCCCCCAGGGGCTGAAATTCAACGCGGCGCTGATGCCAGCAATGCAGCCATAGGACACCGCCACAACCCCCAGATGCAGCCCCTGCCGCAGGAAATAGGGCGTACTGGAGCAGCCGAAAATCCGCTTGTGCAGCAGATACGGCTCAAACCAGAAGGAAGTGACCAGCCGGGACACGGAGGTCGCCGCCAGAATGCCCGTCAGCCCCCAGCGCACGCCCATAAAATAGGACAGCACCAGATTGATGGCCGCGGCGTAGAGCAGGATATTCCGGGTCTCCCGAAACAGCCCCGTGGTATTGCGGTAGCTCCACACCGGGGTCAGCACATTGGGCAGGAAGAAATTCAGACAAATCACCGCCACGGTGGACATGGGCAGCAGCCAATCCTTCCCCGCCCACACCAGAATGAACGGATTGTACAGTGCCAGCAGGGACAGTGTGCAGAAGGTGGCGATCCAGGTGAACACCAGACTGTAGGCATCAAAGACCTGCTTCTTCTGCTCCCGGGAGCCTGTGGCGTTCAGGTTGCCGATGGAGCCAAGCACCGCCTGATTCAGGGTATTGGTAAAGGCCGTGACCACCATGGTCTGAATCATCGTGTAGTTGTCGTAGATGCCGACTGTCGCCGTGCTGATCATGGAGGAGATATAGAGGTTGTCCGTGCCGTTCAGCAGCTGGCCCCCCGCCTTGTAGGAGAACATATGCCGCACATCCCGGAATAGGGACTTTTTCTCTTCCCGCGGCAGCTCCTTTCGTTCCCGCAGGAAGGGATACATCCGGTCGGCTTTTTTCGAAACATAGAGGTTGTTCAGAATGGTCATGCTGATTTGAATGGACAGGTACGCCGTAAAATTCCGCAGCACCAGCAGCAGCGTGATCTGCAGCAGAGTGGTCAGGAGTTTGAAGAGCATGGTGTATTTGGAAATCAGATAGCGCTTCTGGTCCGCCTGGATGATGCTGGATTTGTACACCAGCAGATAGGAGCACACGGAGTTCGCCAGGAACATCAGATAGTACAGCACCAGATGGAACTGGTCTATCTCCGATTTCACCAGCAGCCGCAGCACCGGGATCAAAGCCAGGCCGATACAGCCTACAATCAGGGCAATATAGTGGTAAATGGTCTTATAGTACCCCATCAACGCCGCCAGACGGTCCGTGTTCCCTTCCGCCAAAGGCTTATACAGGGAGTAGACCACCACGTCCGCCAGCCCCAGCTCCGTCAGAGACAGCACATCCAGGATGCTGGTATACAGGCCGTTGACGCCGGAATACTCCATGCCCAGCACCCGAATAAACACCGTCCGGGACACAAATCCCAGCAGCGTCACCAGAAGCTGAGCCGCCGCGCCGAACTTGAAGTTCCGCAGAGTATTGCCCAGGCGGGAATTGTCGTTTTTATCCACAGGTTTTCTCCGTTTCTGTTCAAAAATCTATTCTCTATTCTACCGCAAACCGTCTTCATTTACAAGAGCAAAAAGCCCGCCCCGGTTCCCGGGGCATTGCCGGGAAACCGGGGCGGTTTTCGTTCTCTATGTCTGGGGCAGTTTTGCCCTGCTCCGGTTTCCGGTCAGAAGGCCATAAGTCTTCGGAAGGAACCGTTTCAGGAAGGATGCCAGTCCAATGCAGAACGCGAACATTACAAAGGGCATGCCCAGATACTCGACCAACTGGGCTGCCGGAGTGGGCGTCACGAATTTGTTGACCAACTTGAAGAAAATCACCATTGTCATCTGGTGGAACAGATAAATGTCCAGCGAGAAGGCCATGAGCCATTGCAGGAACCTGCCGGGGGCGAAGTCTGTAGCGCAGACCAGCCAGAAGGCCACGCCCACGAGAATGCACAGCTTTTTCACAAGCTGGTTATCCGTCACTGCCGCCGCGGCCACAAGCACGGCATAGGCAAGGGCCAGGGGCCACTTTTTCTTCACGCTATCCAGGTGCACATCCCATCGGACCAAACATGCCCCAAGGGTAAAGAAGCAGATAGTCTCGGTGGTGATGGTAAGATACCGTGTTTTCGGAAGCAGGTACAGCGCCAGCACTGCCGCGGCGCTGAGCTTCGGCGCTTTTTTTGTCAGCCAGCCGATCACAGGCGCGATGAGGTTCATGACAAACAAATCCCGCAGAAACCACAGATGGTACACCAAAGGCCCGCCGGAGCGATTCCCCAGATACGCGTCCACCCAGTCCCCCAGGCTCCAATCCAGAATCCGCTCCTGAGAGAAAAATGCCGCCGTAAAGGGGATGGATTGGCAGATAATGTAAAAAAGGATCCACAGGGTGTTCAGC
>NZ_JAHLPU010000017.1 GCF_018918045.1 Pseudoflavonifractor sp. MSJ-30 | reverse complement strand
CAAAGCCCGCGCCATCAGAGTCCGTAAATACGATCAGGCCCTGCTTCTCCGCCACCCGGCGCAGAAGGGACATCTGCGCCTTATTTTTGAAAATTCCGAAGCCGGAGGTCTCAAAAATCGCCGCGTCTACGATCTGGCTCAGGGTATTTTTGTCATAGCGGCCCTCCACCAGAATGGCCTCCTGAATTCTAACCATTTTTCGCCTCCCGGGCAATGCTCAGAAGCAGCAGCTCCAGAAGCCGCTGGGGTTCGTCATAGGAGGTTTTTATCTTATAGTCCGTTTCCAGCACCAGTTCATTGGCCTTCCGGCAGAAGGAAGCACTGAACCGCCGGGCGGCCTCCATGGTCTTCCGGGCAGGATAATCCGGCAGTCCGCAGAGCTTTTGCAGATCGCCGGAATTTTTGCGGTTGTCCAGCAGCGTCCGGGCAGCGCCCAGACGCCGGAAATGGCTGCCCACCGCGCCCAGAATCGCCAGAGGCTCCTGCTGCATTTTCAGCAGCTGCCGGAGCTTCAGCAGCGCCTCGTCATAGCGCCCCGCGCTGAGCATGTCCGTCATCTGGAAAACAACGGCGTCCAGTACCGGCTCGGTCACCGCGTCAATATCCGCTTTGCAGATGGTATCGGACCCGGAATAGGCGCAGATTTTCTCGATCTCCCCCAGCAGCGACGTCATGGTGCCGTCCGTAATGTCAATGAGATAGGCGCACAACTCCGTGGAAATGCGCTTCTGATGGGCGGCAAAGTGTCTGGTCAGCCAGGCAATCAGATCCCGCTGGTCCTGCTTGGCAAACTCCACCACCAGGCCGTTTTTTTCAATGCTCTCCCAGAGCTTTTTCATCCGCTTATCCGGCTTCCAGGGACAGGAGGTATAGACGAAAACCACAGTACAGTAGTCTGGGATATCCGACAGCACCGCCGCCATGCGCTCCCGGTCTCCCTCATTCATTTTGAAGAGGTCAATGTCCTCCACCTGCACCAAAGTCGCTTCCGCCATCATAGGCAGATTCTCCACCGCCTCGGAAAAGGCGGTCAGGTCAAAGGTTTCCGGGTTGAAGCGGTGGTAGTTAAAGGACTCCGTCAAAGAATCCAGCAGAATCTTTTTCAGCTGGCTAAGGTAATGCTCCAGCAGAAATGTCTCCTCGCCAAAGAAGACATAGAGCCTTTCCGGATTCTTCTCCCGGATATGGGTTTTCAGCAGCTGCAACTCGCCGCCGGGTGCCTGTTTCTTGACCACGGCGTTACCTCCTGATGATAATGGTTCCTTCCTGATCCGTGCGGCGGACGGTGCATCCGGCCTGTTCCAGCCGGTCCAGTACCTCCGGGGTGGGGTGACCGTAGTGATTCTCCCCAACGCTGATCAGCGCCAGCTCCGGCTGAACCGCGTCCAAAAGGTCCTGGCAGGTGGATGTTTTGGAGCCATGATGGCCCACCAGCAAAATGTCCGCAGAGATAATATGCTCTTTTACCAGACGCCGCTCACCTGCCGCGTCCAGATCGCCGGTAACCAGTATAGCACAGTTTTCCGTTTCAAACAAGATAGCCATGCTGTTTTCCTGATCCTTATTGCCGCCGGTATAGGGGTAAAAGCGCAGGATTCCCGCGCCAAAGGGCAGTTCACAGTCCTCCGTGACCACAAATCCCTCCGGCAGCAGTTCCGAGGGCCCGGGCAGAATGGCTGCGGCCGCCGGAATCTGGGTCAGGAAATTCTCCGCGCCGCCGGAATGGTCCCGGTCGTAGTGGGTGAACATCAGCAGATTCAGATCGTATAGATTCTGACTGCGGAGCATCTGCCATGCCTTGTCGGCGGAAACGGTATCGGAATAGCCGCCGCAGTCGATGAGGGCGCTCTCGCCCCTGCTTTGCAGCAGCAAACACTGACCCTGTCCCACGTCCAGCACCGTCAGCCGGCAGTCGTCCGTCCTTGGCTCCAGACCCCAGAGGACCGTAATGACCGCCAGCGAAAGCACCCCCGCCGCGGCATACACCCATCCATGCCGCCGTCCGAAAACACACCACAGCACGATCAAGGCATAAACGCCCGCCAGCCAATAGACGGTATAGGGTTCGCAGGTATACAGTGCCGCCATGGGAATCCCGGAAAGGGCCCCGGCAGCCCAAAGCACCAGCCGGATGGGCCATGCCGTCAGCCAGCCCAGTGCCGCCCCCAGTGCGGGAACAAGGGGCCCCAGAATACAGACCGCCAATATTCCGCCGAAGAGAAAGGGCAGCAGCCAGAGAATCAGAAAATTGGTCAACGGAGCAATCAGGCTGGCAGTACCAAAATAATAAACGGACACAGGTAGAGAAAGCACCGTCGCGCTGAGGCTGACGGCCACGGAATCCGCCAGAATCTTTCCCCCGGGCAGCTTCCCCAGAGATTGCGAAAGGCCCTCGGAAACAGGTTTCTGGAACAGAAGGATGCCCAGGACGCAAAGCACGGATAGTTGGAATCCCGCGGCGGTAATGACCAGAGGGTTATCCATCAGCAGCCACAGCACCGCAAAAGCCCATGCCGTCAATGGATCATAGCTTCGCCGGGTCAGCCGGGACAGCACCAGCAGAACCGCCATCAGGCATGCCCGAACCACGGAAGGCGTATTGCCCACCATGGCACCGAACAGTGTCAGCACCGGAACCCCGATCAAAAACGCGGGCCAGGGCCGTTTGGCGCAGAGTACCCAGAGAAATCCAAAGAGAATGGCCACATGCAGCCCGGAAACAGCCACAATATGCCGGATGCCGCTGACCCGCAGGGCCGTTTCCTCCGCATAGGAGAGATCCGTTGTATCCCCCAGCAGCAGCGACCTGGCAAAGGCCGCCGTGTCCTCCGGGAAGCAGTCTTCCACGGCCTCTTTGGCCGCTGCACCCAGGCGCTGGGGAAGATACCGCAGGCTGTTTTCCCGCGTCCCATCAATATGGACCGGACTTTTTGGGCTTGCAAGGGCGAAAACACAACGGCCATAGTTTACGGCGTTTTCCTTGGAGCCGCCGGGCAGGGTCACCTTGATTTGGAAAGCCCCTTCCAGAATGTCCCCGGCCTTCGCTGTCTGTCCCTCGCCCAGGTAAGCCCGAACGGTATAGCGTTTGCCATTGATCTCCATTTGCGCCTTAACCGTGTCGCTGTACTGCCCCGGCACACTGTCGGCCTGGGCGACCAGTGCAGCGGGGACGGTCTTCCCGTCCAGCGCAAGCAGCGGAGCGTAACAGGTTCTTTGCAGGAAAAGCAGCACGCCGCTGCCCAGCACCATGCCCAGCAGCACCGCCGCGGGATAGCGCACCCAGCGGTATTTTCCCGACAGCCTCACGGAAGCGGCCCCCAGCAAAAGAGTCACGCCAAAAAGCACCGCGCTGTAGTCCCAGAGCAGCCAAACAAGCAGCGCGCAGCTCAAAGCCGCGCCTATGGAGAACCAGAACAGTCTGCGCATACCATTCTCTCTCTTTCGCAAAAGGCGCAGCCGGTCAGGGCTGCGCCTTCAAAGTTTTGATTATACCTTCTGGGAAACGAAGTCATCCACCAGAGCCAGGGCGTTGTCCACCTTGACGGGGTCCTTGCCGCCGCCCATGGCGCTGTCAGGCTTGCCGCCGCCACAGCCGCCGCACTCGGTACAGACCAGCTTTACCAACTCACCGGCCTTTATGCCTCGGGCAACAGCCTCCTTGCCACAGACGGCCAGGAACGTGGGCTTGTCATCCTTGACGGACGCCAGAACGGCAACCACTCCGGGCTCCCGATCCCGCAGCATATCGCCCATCTGGCGCAGCTTGGCCGCGTCTGCCTTGGGCAGCACCACGGTCATGACCTTCAGGCCGCCGATCTCATGGGCGCCGAACAGGAACCGCTCGGCATCGCCCGCGGCTTCCCTGGCCTTGTACTGCTCAATGACCTTGCGCAGTTCCTTGATCTCGTCCAGATGGCTCTGCAGCTTTCCGGCCAGCTCCATGGGCTTGACCTTCAGGCGGCCCGCGGCCTCGGACAGCAGCAGCCGATTGGTTTCCAGCTTCTTCAGGCACAGCTTGCCGGTATACGCCTCGATCCGGCGGACGCCGGAGGCAACGCTGCCCTCGCTCTCGATCTCAAAAGGACCGACCTTGGCGGTGTTATCCAGATGGGTACCGCCGCAGAACTCCACGGAGTAGCCGCCCATGTTGACCACACGGACCACGTCGCCGTACTTCTCGCTGAACAGAGCGGTCGCGCCCAGCTTCCTGGCCTCTTCAATGGGCATCTCCCGGGTGACAATGGGGTAGCCCTCCAGAATGGCGTTCTGGACAATGGAATTGACCTTTGCCAGTTCTTCCCGGGTCATGGGCGCGTAATGGGTAAAGTCAAAGCGCAGATAGTCCGGCTCCACCAGAGAACCGGCCTGGTGCACATGGTCACCCAGAACGCTGGACAGCGCCTTCTGCAGCAGATGGGTAGCGGAGTGGGCCCGCATGATGGCCTTCCGGCGCTCCACATCGATGGAGGCGCAGACAATGTCCTCCACATGGATTGCACCCCGGTTCAGCTTGCCGTAGTGCAGGTACTTGCCGCCCTTGTCCTTCTGGACGTTGGTCACCTCAAAGCGGCTCTCGCCCAGCAGAATCACGCCGTGGTCAGCCACCTGACCGCCCATTTCGGCATAGAAGGGGGTCTTGTCCAGCACGATGATACCGCTCTCGCCGCCGGAAATGGCGCCGGAGACCTCTTCGCCAACGCAAATAGCCAGAACTCTGGCCTCGCAGTTGAACACATCGTAGCCCACAAACTTGGTGGGGGTGTTGTCCAGGCCCAGGTCAATGCCGGCCCAGGCCAGGTCGCCCAGAGCCTTCCGGGCTTCCCGGGCGCGGACCTTCTGCTCCTGCATCAGCTTCTCAAAACCGGCCTGATCCAGGGTCATGTCTTCGTCGGCAACCATTTCCAGAGTCAGGTCAATGGGGAAGCCGTAGGTATCGTACAGCTTGAAGGCATCCGCGCCGGAGAACTCGGTCTCGCCCTTGGCCTTGTGCTCGGAGAGCATATCGGCGAAGATCTTCATGCCGCCGTCGATGGTACGGGCGAAGTTCTCCTCCTCCACCTTGACCACCTTGGTGATATAGGCGGCACGCTCCCGCAGATAGGTATAGTGGCTCTCGTTCTCATGGATAACGGTCTCCACAACCTGATACAGGAAGGGATGGTCCACGCCCAGGAGCTTGCCGTGACGGGCTGCACGCCGCAGCAGACGGCGCAGCACATAGCCCCGGCCCTCATTGCTGGGCAGAACGCCGTCGGCGATCATAAAGGTGGATGCCCGGATATGGTCGGTAATGACCCGCAGGGATACGTCCATCTTGACGCTCTGGCCATAGCTGGCTCCGGTGATCTCCGTGACCTTGTTGGTGATGTTCATGACGGTATCCACATCGAACAGGCTGTTCACGTCCTGGCACACAACAGCCAGACGCTCCAGACCCATACCGGTGTCGATATTCTTGTGGGCCAGCTCGGTATAGTTGCCGTGTCCATCGTTGTTGAACTGGGAGAACACGTTGTTCCAGACTTCCATATAGCGGTCGCAGTCGCAGCCCACAGTGCAGCCGGGCTTGCCGCAGCCGTACTTTTCGCCCCGGTCATAGTAAATCTCAGAGCAGGGGCCGCAGGGGCCGGAGCCGTGCTCCCAGAAGTTATCCTCCTTGCCGAAGCGGAAGATCCGGTCGGCGGGTACGCCCACTTCCTTGTTCCAGATGTCAAAAGCCTCGTTGTCATCCACATAGATGGAGGGATACAGACGATTCTTATCCAGACCAACGACCTCGGTCAGGAACTCCCAGCTCCAATGGATGGCTTCCCGCTTGAAGTAGTCGCCGAAGGAGAAGTTGCCCAGCATCTCAAAGTAGGTGCCGTGACGGGCGGTCTTGCCGATGTTCTCGATATCGCCGGTACGGATGCATTTCTGGCAGGTGCAGACCCGGTGGCGGGGGGGCTCCACCTCACCGGTGAAGTAGGGCTTCATAGGCGCCATGCCGGAGTTGATCAGCAGCAGAGAAGCGTCATTCTGGGGGATCAGGGAAAAGCTGGGCAGACGCAGATGGCCCTTGCTCTCGAAGAAGGAGAGGAACATTTCCCGCAGTTCGTTTACGCCGTAAGGCTTTGTGCTCATGGTTTTCTAACCTCCATTTTTCTGCAAAACAAAAACTCCGCCCCCGAATTTAGGGGCGGAGTAGAATTTACCCGCGGTACCACCCTAATTTACCCGGGAAGCCCGGGCATCTTAGACGCTCTGTAACGGGAGCTCCCGCCCCGGTCATCCCGGGTAACGCCGGAAGTGGCGCGCAGCCGACCGCCGAAGGGCTTCCACCGTCCCCTTCTCGCTAAAGGCGCCAAACGCTGCTTGGTTTCCGCATTGTCTTTGCATATCGTGGCTATTCTAACCACTTTTATGGGGTTTGTCAATAGGAAAAAGCAAAAATGGGCGTTTTTACGCAGACTCTGGGGCACGCTCTTTACTGTCCGGAAAACTGCCTCTGGAAAAATACGCGGCAATATGGTATATTTGGCGCAAAGGAGGGATGCACCGGTGCTTGTTTATATGTCGCTTATGGATTCAACGGATGACCGGACAAAATTTGAACGGGTTTACCAGAGCTACAAGGGCCTCATGTTTTACACCGCCAACCGAATTCTGAACAATCCCCAGGACGCCGAAGACGCCGTACATACCGCCTTTGTAAAAATCGCGGAAAATATTTCAAAAATTCAGGAAGCGGTGTGTCCAAAAACAAAAGTCTTCGTCGTTACTATTGTTGAGAACACCGCCATCGATCTCTATCGGAAAAAGAAGCGCTGTGACACCATTGATTTCCCGGAGGATCTGCCGGGCGCTCCTGTTGACCTTGAAAAAGGGACGGCGCTGGCCGCCTGCATGGCGAGGCTGCCCGCCAGATACCGGCAGGTCCTTCTGCTGAAATACAGCTACGGGTTCTCTAACAAAGAGCTGGCAAAGCTTCTGGGCATCACGGAGGCAAACGCGGTCAAGCTGAACCAGCGCGCCAAGCAAAAATTTCAGGAATTGTGCGAAGAAGAGGGGGTGCTGCTCTGATGGATGAGCTTTTCAAACAGGCCGCGGACGAATATCTGAACGCTATCAGCGAAAGTCTTCCTCAGCCGGAGGACTGTCCGCATACCTTCGGCAGGCGCTTTGAAAAACAGATGGGGCGCCTCATCGCCAAAACCGCCCACCCCCTGCGGACCGCAATGCTCCGGACCGCCGCCAGCTTCGCCGCCGTCCTGCTGCTGTTCGGGTCCGTTCTGGCTGTTGATGTAAACGCACGGGAAGCATTCTTGGGATGGGTAATAGAGCAGAGTACATCTTTTTCGCATTTCGTTTTCAAAGGTGAACACACAGGACTGGATTCTGCACAGTTTTATCCAGGATGGATTCCAGATGGCTGTACCCTCTATGACAGCTATCCGATACAAAACGGTCAGACATTTCTATATTCCAACGATTGCGGCGATGTATTGTCCTTTATTTACACTTCGTCTCCAGAAAATCTAGAGGTATATATTTATACTGAGGCATGCAGTCAGGAAACCTTGACCGTTAGTGGGTACGAGGCACAGCTGTTCATACCATGGGATGCAACAGAAGCATCCGATCTCGTCTGGCAGGATTCTCATGGAACTCTCTTCCTAGTTTCCGGTAAATGTGACAAAACAATTTTAATCCAATTTGCTGAAAATATTTTAAAAAAATAAAAAAATATTTTTTACCTAGTGTCCAAAAACGCTGTCGAAATTCGTTACATTGTGTAGAACAACAAGAAGGAGGTGAAACAATGAAAAAGCACATCGGTTTTGTCATGCTCCTGATTGCACTTTTAATCCCAGTCTATGCGCAAGCCGCAACTCCTCGCAGGCCAAAAGTTTTACCGTACATAAACTTTAGCGGGACTACGGCGACTTGTTCTGTTTCAGTAAATGGAGACAGCACAAAGGACACTATTTCTCTAACAGCAAAATTGTACGACGGAAGTACCTGTATTGCCACATGGACGGATTCTGGAACCTGCAACCTGAATTTCAGCAAAACAAAAACCGTTCAAAGCGGCAAAACCTACAAACTGACAGCGGATGTCACAATCAACGGAACTGCACTGGGCACGACATCTGCAACCGGGACCTGTCCATAATCTTTCGCCCATATGAAATAACCGTAAAGGTGGTGTTTCCGATGCAGTTAATAATCTGTAACCACAAAAGACTATAAATACTTTGGAGGTACATTATGAAAATGCTAAAAAAATTGGTCGCTCTGCTTATCGTACTGTCTATGTGCACTGTTTTTCCCTCCGCCGCACTCGCAGCACCAATCCATTGTGATTCCGCAGACAACACCACGCTTGCAGCGGAACCTCTGTCTTTGCCCGTCCCTGATTTCAACCAGTTTCCGTCTCAGGTTTCGCCAATGGCGCTCTACAAAAGCTTCTCTTGTGAAGCGGGTCACTATGCAGAGCCCCTGCTGTCCGACTACAATGTGATATCGGGCTCAACCAAACTGAGCATCAGCAGTCTGACATGGGTATATCCCACATGTGACATTACCGTAGGTTTCTTTCCGAGCGGAACAACCGGTACAACACCATATGGGGTCAGACTTTCCGGCGGATCAGCCTCCAACCTAACCATAACAACAGAAAATGTTCCCTCTGGAATGTACTGGATCTATATCTATAACAATGGCGACTATACTGTTAATGGAACGATTTATTTCTCTGTCTCAGAATAATTAGAATAATATAAGAATCCCTTCGTTTTACATATAAACAGTGTATGTCAAAAGCCATTGTAAAGCGTCTCGCTGCCGTACTTTTCAGCAAGAGCTAACACAAAGCACCTACTTTTCGTCGACCTAAAATCCAAAATCTCGTAATCTGGCAGATGGGAAATGCCATCTGCCAGAGTTACTTTTCGTTACAGGCCTATTGGAGCTTCATTTCAAAAATGAAGTATTGAGGTAAAGCTTATGAAAAAAGAAGGTTTTTATACTGATAATCTGCATCTGATTGGCTGTTTGCTGCTTATCATTGATCCGTTATTGGTCTTTTTCCCCAGCGTCAGTGGCCTTCACGTCATCCGAACTATGGCATTCCCGATTTTTGCCTACCTCCTGGTTGAAGCATATGGGGACGGTGCGCATTTTTCAAGGCTTGTGCAAAAATTACTGATCCTTGCCATAGCCTTTGAAATTCCATTTGATTTGAATCATACATGGAAGCCCTTTGACTTTCGGATGAACAATCTGTTCTTTACGCTGTTTTGCGGACTTCTGATGTTGGGTGTTCTAAGTCAAAAGTGGAATGCTGCGCTGAAAATTGGAGCCGTCGCTGCAATTGCCGCCCTCAGCTGTCTGCTGCATTTTGAATACGGACCGTGTGGAATTTTGACAGTCCTGTTATTTTACACAACACGATCTGCAAAATGGAAATATGTTCTGCAAATCTGTGGGCTTCTGATTCTTTCATGTCTTTACGCACAGGTGGCCGTGAGAAGCGAAGTGATATGGATGACAGCTCCCGGCGTTATCTCGCTCCCATCCGGCTCGCACATAGACGCACAATTTTTTTCCGCACTGTCTCTTATCCCGATTTTCCTCTGCACTAGGAATGGAAACGTTTCCAGCAAAAATTACGCAGTATATTGTTGTCTCCCATTGGCATATCTTGGAATCTATCTGTGTCGCAGAGTGATTATGGGCTTCTGACATTATCCGCGTGCAGACGACCGCTGCAGAATATACTTCCCAAACGATAGACTTCCGCTCTTACGAACTGCGGTTTTCTGCGGGTACACCATTCTCCTGAACAGTTGAACTTATCCTTCCAGTCTTTGCATCGGCGTCATTCTGGGCCAGTGCAAAGCCAACAAGAAAGGGGTGATTCCTTTGTATCTATCACACATAGCCCAAACAAAGAGAAACGGAGCGAAAAAACAGATTGCTTTTCCCTGGTGCTTTTCCCTGGTTATTTTTCTCGCGTTTATCCTGACATTTTCTCTGGCGGGCTGTTCGAACAATCCGAGCGACGAGGAAATCCGCGAGGAACAGGAAAAAATCGACGCCTTTTACGCAGATTTCTTGACCGCCTTTTCCGGAACATCCTACGACGGCGTAGCCCCCTATCTTCATTTTGAAGATGATATGTTCCGCAAAGATATGGCGGAAAATTTCGAACCGATCCTTGACTGTAAAATTGCAGGCAGAGAAAGGCTTGCGGAAAACTTTTGGGTATATCATGTTTACCTGACAGGCGCAGGCTCCAGCTATATCGATGAGGGCTATCACTTTATCGGAGAAATCGATGGACAGCTTCAGGTAATGATCGGCCGCTATGCAGTCCCCGAATCCCTCCGCAGCAAGGCAAAGACAGATATCATGCAATTCAAGCCGGAAAACGCGCTTGATGAATGAAGAAGATGCGATGCAAGGCGGTATAGACCATGAAAAGAGCTTTTGGAACGATCACCGTTATTCTCCTGCTGCTCTGCGCGCTTTCTCTGGGAGCCACCGTATTTGCGGCAGACAATGACGCCGGGATCAAGGCGACGCCCCCTGAGAAGCTTGCGGGGCGGAATCTGAAAATTTCCGTTTTGAATTACATATTTGACGGCGGGGAAACCATTGCGCTGAACGGCGGAAACTATGCTTCCGTCACACTGTATAATCTGGCGGACGTTACCATTGATCTGGGCGGGGAAACCGTGGCTCTGAGAGACGCTTTGGAGGAAAACAAGATCTCCGGGGACGAGCTGGTGGCCCTGGCCCGGCTGGACGCGGCTCAGGACGTTTGCAATGAGACGGCGGAATCCAAAAACGGCCTGACAGAATTTACCTATCATTACCCGGAATTCAGCCTGCACTATGTTTATGACATCTATGAAACGCCCGACGGGAAACAGCATCTGATTAAGGATCTGTCCCTCTACGGCGCCAAAAATACACCGGTCTACGCCTATACGTTTGACGCGGACGGGCAGCCCATTGACTATGAAGACTGGGGGCTGGAGTTCCGTATCTCCGAAGTCAATTCCAAGGAGATGCGCCTGACCTGTTCGCAATCCGGCGGTCAGCAGCTCGGCACCCTGTCGCTGGAGCTGGCGCTGCTTTCCAAAGCCGGTACCGACCAATATGAACCGATTGATCCAATCACTCCAAAGGGAGAAACAGCAGCAGCCTCTGAGATCAACATGGGCGGCATTATGGAAATTTCCTTTGATTTTGAAAAAACCTATGGCGTTCTGCCCGCCGGGGATTATGAATTGACCCTTCAAGTCGCTGACCGGTACGACAAGAACGCGCTGTCAGCACTGACACGGAAGTATCACGATACGCAATGGTACAGCATTGCATTTACAATAAAATGATCCTTTATAAGTAAGGCGGGGACGATGTTCGCATCGTCCCCGCCTTGGGTTTTATATTTTGCTTTCCAGCCAGCGGAGCATCTCTTCCCGGCCCTCGTCGGTCAGGGGGAAGTCCTTCTCCTCCTCCATGGTGCTTTTCTCATAGCAGAAAAGGCCGTGCCAATAGGCGGCGTGCATGGTGGAGCTGGCGAAGTCTACCTCTTTGGGCGTGGCCATGACCACTTCCGGGACCACCCGGAAGCGGAACAGGCCCTTGGAGCCGGTGAAGATATTGTTCATGGCGAAGGTATGCAGGGTCGGAAGAAAAATCAGGCTTTCCTCTTCCATGTTACTCTGCCATCAGGCTTTCCATCTCATCCAGCAGCTCGCCGAAGAGCTTCAGGGCATCGTTGACGGGGGCGGGGCTGGTCATGTCCACACCGGCGCCCTTCAGCAGGTCGATGGGGCTCTTGGAGCAGCCGCCGGACAGGAAGCCCAGGTAGTCCTTTACCGCGCTCTCCCCTTCCCTCAGAATGCGGCGGGACAGGGCAATGGCCGCGGAATAGCCGGTAGCGTACTGGAAGACATAGTAATTGTAGTAGAAGTGGGGAATTCTGGCCCACTCCATGGCGATCTGATCATCCACCACCATATCATCGCCGTAGTACAGCTTGCACAGACGGGCGTATTCGGCGCTGAGCATATCGGCGGTCAGGGTCTGCCCGGCGTCCACAGCCGCGCCCATGAACTTCTCGAACTCGGCAAACATGGTCTGGCGGTAAATGGTGCCCTTGAACTGATCCAGGAAGTGGTTGATCAGGAACACCCGCTCCTTCTTATCTGTGGTCTTCTTCAGCAGGTACTCCATGAGCAGGGCCTCGTTGCAGGTGGAGGCTACCTCGGCCACAAAGATCACATAGTCGGAATCGATGGGGTTCTGGTGCTTGTTGGAGAGGTAGGAGTGCAGGGCGTGACCCATCTCGTGGGCCAGCGTGAACTGGCTGTCCAGAGAGCCGGAGTAGTTCAGCAGCACAAAAGGATGGACAGCGGTACCGGCGGAGTAAGCACCGCCCCGCTTGCCCTGATTCTCGTAAACGTCGATCCAGCGGTTCTCGAAGCCTTCCTTCAGAATAGCCCGGTAGCCGTCGCCCAGGGGGTACAGGGCGTCATACACGGTCTGCTTTGCCTGAGCAAAGGGGATTCTGGCGGGCTCATCCTTCAGCAGCGGGGTATAGACATCGTAGAAATGCAGCTCGTCCACACCCAGCAGCTTCTTGCGCAGACGGACATAGCGATGCATCTTGTCCATGTTCTGATGGACGGCCTCGATCAGGTTGTCGTACACGGATACGGGCACATTGGTGCCGTCCAGAGCGGCCTCCCGGGCAGAGCCGTACTTCCGGGCCTCGGCGAAGAACTTCAGCTGCTTGTTCTGGGCGTCCAGCAGGCCCGCGGCGGTATTGCGCATGCCGTGCAGAGTATTGTACAGATTCTCATAAGCGCTCTTGCGCAGCACCCGGTCACCGCTTTCCTCCAGAGGCACAAAAGTGCTCTGGCTCAGGGCGTGGGCCTTTCCCTCACCGTCCACGGCATCGGGATAGTGCATATCCGCATTGATAAAGGAGCTGTAGACCGTATCAGGGGCGTTGGCCATTTCCCCGGCGGATGCCAGCAGACGCTCCTCCGCGGCGGTCAGGGTATGGGCCTTTCTGCGGCGCTCATTGTTCAGATACCGGCGGTAACGCTCCAGGTCGGGGCAAGCCTTGTAGAAGCTCTCCAGAGCCTCCTCGGGGATCGCCATGATCTCCGGGGTATCGAAGCTGAACGCGGCACTGACGCTGGTCAGCGCGCCCATGAGCTTGCCGACCATGGCCTGGTAGGTGGCGTTGCGGGTATCCTGATCCGCCTTGCGGGTGGCGTAATTCGCCAGCAGCTCCATCTGGCTGCCCATATCCTCTACCAGATGCAGGAATGCGCAGAGGGTCTCGCCACTCTCACCCAGCTTGCCGGCGTAGGCGGCAACCTCGTCCTTTCGTGCCATCAGTGCGGAAAGAGCCTGCTCCCAGGCCTCGTCGGACACATACAGGTCCTCCAATGCCCAGGTATCTTCCTGAGGGATTTCCTCACGGGAACGAATGGTTTCGAAATTCGACATACATAACCTCCATGATATAAATTGTGAGGACATTATACCACACAATGCACAAATTTCCAATGGCATCCGAAAAATTTCTTTGCGTTGTATTTTTATGCATTTCGTGGTATATTGTTGCGGGGTGATCAGATGAAAAAACAGTTATCGGGCGTTTTCGCCCTTTTGGGAGCCACCGTAATCTGGGGCTCCGCCTTTATTGCGCAAAGCGTAGGCATGGATAAGATCGGGCCCTTTACCTTTCAGGCCGTGCGGTGTTTTCTCGCCGTCTTATTTCTTCTCCCTGCTTCCGCCCTGTTTCCGGGGGAAAAAGGCTTTTGGGAAAGCTGGAAGGATCCGCAGCTATGGAGATCCGGCCTGATCTGCGGGCTGGCTCTGTTTGCCGCCAGCAGTCTGCAGCAAATCGGGTTGATCTATACCGACGCCAGCAAAGCGGGATTCCTTACGGCCATGTACATCGTCTTCGTGCCTTTTCTTGGGCTGTTCATAGGCCAGAAGCCCGGCCGAAACGCGATGCTGAGCCTGATTCCGGCTGTAGTTGGACTGTATTTGCTCAGCTGCACCTCTGTCAGCGGAATCAACAAGGGAGATGTGCTTCTGCTTCTGTGCGCTATGAGCTTCTCTGTGCAGATTCTTCTGATTGACAGGCACTGCGCCGGGCTGGACGGCGTGAAGCTGAACTGTGTTCAGGCATTGGTGGTGACGGTGCTTTCCATTCCTTTTGCCCTGCTGACAGAATCCATCAACGGCGCACTGATCCTCTCCTGCTGGCTGCCCTTGGGGTATGCGGGCGTGCTCTCTATGGGCGTCGCCTATTCCCTGCAAATTGTCGGCCAGAAGCGGGTAGCCCCCGCCGCGGCGGCTCTGCTCATGAGTCTGGAATCCGTTTTCGCCGCCCTCTTCGGCTGGCTTCTGCTCCATGAGACCATGACGGGAACGGAGATGCTGGGCTGCGCGCTGGTGTTCTCGGCGGTCGTCATCTCTCAGCTGCCGGAAAGGCGCTGATCCAAGACCGCGCTCAACTTCCATAACCCATGCGGAGGGACGCCCAAAAAAGGGCGTCCCTCCGCGTTTCCATTTATTTTCCGGTGGAACCGAAGCCGCCTGTGCCCCGGTCGGTTTCGTCCAGAGTGTCGGTCTCAAAATAGACCGGCTGAATGACCGGCGTCACCACCAACTGGGCAATGCGGTCGCCGTTTGCCACGATACGGGTCTCGCTGCCGTGGTTGTGCAGAGCAATCATGAATTCCCCCCGGTAATCACTGTCAATCACCCCAACTTTGTTGGCCGGGGCCAGATCCTGCTTGCAGGCCAGACCACTGCGGGCATATACCAGACCCACATACCCCATCGGCAGTGCCATGGCCAGTCCCGTAGGGATAAATACTGTCTTCCCCGGGGCGATGGCAACACTTTCCTCCAAGCAGGCGTACAAATCCGCCCCTGCCGCCTCCTTGGACCCGAAACTGGGCAGCACCGCGCCGGGGCGGAGCTTTTTGACCCCTACTTTTTCCATTCCTTCAATCCCTTTCCTTTCGCTTGCCAGTCCTCCCACAAAACGATTTTTCCGGAGGCCAGCGTTGCGGGCACATCGATCAGTCTCTGGTTTTCCGACCCCCGGAATCGCAGGGCCAGATTCTTTTTCTCCTCCACAAAGGGCCCGTCCACCAGCACATCCAGACTGCTCAGGAACTCCCGGGTCACTGCCCAGTCCCCAAGGGTGCCGGATGTGATCTTTTCAAAAAGGTAGCCAGAGAAAGCCCAGATGCTTTTGTCCGGGTATGCCTTCTTCACCTGCCGCAGCAGCTCTACAATGGGTCCCTGATTCTGAGGCTCAAAGGGTTCACCGCCAAGCAATGTCAGGCCTTTGATATAGCCGGGCTTCATCATGTCCAGAATGGTCTGAATGGTCTCGCTGGTAAAGGGCTGGCCGTAATCAAAATCCCAGGCCACCTCATTGAAGCAGCCCTTGCAGTGGTGAGTACAGCCGGAGACAAAGAGGCTGACACGCACCCCGGGCCCATTGGCAATATCACAATTCTTTATGGTAGCGTAATTCATTTTGTATCCTTCTCTTCGTTTATTTTCGTACTGTCCACGCCGGAATCCGGGAATTGCGCCCGGTACTCGTCCCATAGCTCCGTGTGGTTCTGTCTGCGCAGACCCCGGCGGACCAAGCGGCGGATGGTATCATAGATGACAGCAAACAGGGGCACGCAAATGATCATGCCCACCAGGCCCCACAGGCCGCCGAACAGAATAATGGCAAACATGACCCAGAAGCCGGAAAGGCCCGTCCGGTTGCCCAGAATCTTGGGGCCGATAACATTGCCGTCCAGCTGCTGTAAAATCACAATCCAGATCAGGAACCACAGCGCTTTGAGGGGACTGTCGATGAGAATCAGGAGCGTTGCGGGCACCGCACCAATAACGGGGCCAAAAAAGGGAATAATATTGGTAACACCCACCAGCACGGAAACCAGCAAAGCGCTGGGAATCCGCAGGATGGTGCAGCCGATATAGCACAGCACACCCACAATGGCGGAATCGATGATTTTTCCATCTATGAAACCACCGAACATCCGGTCTACAAAGTACACCTCTTCCAGAATCAGCTCCGCCCAACGGTCGGAGAACAGGCTGCGCACAATAAGCCGGGCCTGCTGGCCGAAACGTTTGCGGCCATGAAGCACATAGATTGCAACAATCAGGCCGATCAGGATATTATAGACGAATTTCAGCACCTTCCAGACACTGGTGCCCACATTGGTCACCAGATTGGTCACCTGCGGAATCACGTTGACCTGAACCCAGGTCTCGATATCCTGGAAGTATTTTTCATAATTGTTCTGAAAGAACTGGACCACCCGCTCATCCTCACCGAACGTAGCGATTGCCCAGTTCATAAGCTGCTCTGCCTTGGCGGGCAGCGCATTCCACACCGTGACGATGCTCTCCACCAGCTGGGGCACCACCATGGTAATCAGCGCGTACACCACCAGAATGCCCACCAGCAGAGAGAACACCACCGCGAAGGCATTGGCAAACCGCCGTATCTTCTTCGGCAGCCGCAGCTGGAAGAAAGCCTCCAGTGAATTGCACATGGGCCGCAGCAGATAAGCCATGACGCCGCCATAGATAAAGGGTGCAAGGATCGTGCTCAGCTGACTGATCACCTGTCCGATGCCTTGGAGTCGGAACAGGAAGAAGAAGAACAGTAAGCTGAGGCTGATGGAGCCGAAGCCTGCCAGCATGCAGTAGAAATATTTTTCCTTATTGTGGTCCTTCATTTACTTCAACCCATTTCGAAAATTGTTTTTCTATCAGTATAACAGTCCCGGCGGCTTTATAATTGAATAAACTATGAACATTTAAGGATACATCCCCGGCCAATTGTTTACAATTTCTTTAAGGTCCGGGGCAGAAATGGCCTTGCCATTTCTGTTTGCCTGGGGTAAAATGAGAAAAAAACTTAAGGAGTGGTTTTATGCCCTACTATTACGGCTTTGACTGGACCTATATCGTCCTGGTCCTGCCCTGCGTGATCCTGTCTCTGTGGGCCAGTGCCAATGTCAACAGCACCTTCAAGCGTTACTCTCAGCAGTATTCCCGCCGGGGCCTCACCGGAGCCCAGGCCGCCGCGCAGGTGCTTTCCGCCAACGGTGTCTCCGGCGTGCGTATTGAGCGCATCAGCGGCAGTCTGACAGACCATTTTGATCCCCGAACAAATGTTATCCGCCTTTCAGATGATGTCTACGGCAGTACATCCACCGCGGCCATCGGCGTAGCCTGCCACGAAGCGGGCCATGCGGTACAGTACGCTCAGGACTACACCCCCATCCGCATCCGTGCCGCCGTCATCCCCGCAACCAATTTGGGCTCCAAACTGGCCATGCCTTTGATCCTCATCGGCCTGCTGATCTCCTCCTTTGGGGATCTTTCCTATGCGCTTGTTTACCTGGGCATTGCCTGCTTCGGCCTGTCCCTGGTATTCCAGCTGGTTACCCTGCCTGTGGAATTCAACGCCAGCCACCGGGCATTGGTCGCCATTGAACAGACCGGCCTATTGACGGAAGACGAGCAGGCCGGCGCAAAGAAGACCCTTCAGGCCGCCGCACTGACCTACGTCGCTGCCACCGCCACGGCTCTGGCCCAGCTTCTGCGGCTGATCGTCCTCTTCGGAAACCGCGGCAGCCGGAGACGGGACTGATATTTGCGGCATTTTGCCTCCCGGTGTATGCCGGGAGGCATTTCTTTGCGTCTCTATTGACATTTCCCCCATTTCTTCGTATAATGCTCCAAGTGTCTGAAAATAAGGAAAAGAGTGAAATAAGTGGAAGAATTAATCAATATGTACATGGAAATGGGCGTTTCTCCCGGGGTTTATGCCTATGGGGAAAAGGCTCTGGAGCGGCTGAAGGATCGGTTTGCGGCCATTGACGCCGTTGCGGAATACAACCAGGCCAAGGTTCTGAACGCCCTGCGGAAAAACCGTGTCTCCGCCGCCTGTTTTACCACCACCACCGGCTACGGCTATGACGATCTGGGCCGGGACACTTTGGAAAAGGTCTATGCGGACGTGTTTCACACGGGAGCCGCTCTGGTCCGGCCCCAGATCACCTGCGGCACCCATGCCCTGACCGTAGCCCTCAGCGCCAATCTGCTGCCAGGCGACGAGCTGCTCTCCCCCGTCGGCATGCCCTATGATACCCTGCAGGAGGTTATCGGAATTCGGGAAAGCCCCTGTTCCCTGAATGAATACGGTGTTTCCTACCGACAGGTGGATCTGCTGCCCGACGGAACCTTTGACTATGAGAACATCCGCAAGGCCATCAACGAAAAGACCAAGCTCATCACCATCCAGCGCTCCAAGGGCTACGCCACCCGGCCCACGTTCTCCGTGGCCCAGATTGGCGAGCTGATCCGCTTCTGCAAACAGTGCAAGCCGGATGTGACCGTCATGGTGGACAACTGCTACGGCGAATTTGTGGAGATCATGGAGCCATCCGATGTGGGAGCGGACATGATTGTCGGCTCGCTGATCAAGAACCCCGGCGGCGGTCTGGCCCCCATCGGCGGATATATCTGCGGCACCGCCAAGTGCGTCACCCGCTGCGCCTATCGGCTTTCCGCCCCCGGCCTGGGGCAGGAGGTGGGCGCAAACCTGGGGCTTATGAAAGACCTGTTCCAGGGCTTTTTCCTGGCGCCGACTGTGGTTGCCGGTGCGGAGAAGGGTGCTATTTTTGCCGCCAACCTGTATGAGCCTCTGGGCTTCAAGTGCGTCCCCGACGCGTCGGAGGACCGCCACGACATCATTCAAGCCGTGGAGCTGGGCAGTGAGAAAGCCATGATCGCGTTCTGCAAGGGCATTCAGGCGGCTGCCCCCGTGGATTCCTTCGCAACCCCTCTCCCCTGGGATATGCCGGGCTATGACGATCAGGTCATTATGGCAGCGGGTGCTTTTGTTCAGGGTTCTTCTATCGAGCTTTCCGCCGACGGCCCCATCCGGGAGCCTTACGCCGTCTATTTCCAGGGCGGCCTGACCTGGTACCATGCCAAGCTGGGCATTCTCATGAGTCTGCAGGAAATGGTGAACGCGGGACTGGCAGACCTGTAAGCAGGATGCCGCTCCCTTGGCGGTTTTTTCCCGCTTCTGAATGGATTTGACATTCCCCCTATCGACCCGGCCACATATGCAAAAGCCACGTCACTGTATGCCGCAGTGACGTGGTTTCTTATTTGTGAACCATTTTACTTTCCCTGAAGCCATGCGACCAAGCCATAGCTCCCAAGATATGCCTTTTCCGGAACGGAAAAGTGGTCCGCTCCCTCAATTTCTATAAGAGTGGCATCTCCTCCCGCCTCCGTCAGGGCGTTTACAAATGCAATGGAGGCTTCCGGGTCTACGATGGTGTCGTCTTCCCCTACAAAGGCATATACCGGCGTATTCAAAAGCGCCTGTACATTTTCCCCGGTGTTTCGGATGCTGCCAGACAGAGGCGCTACCCTGGCAAAATAACCGGGGTGCGCCGCGGCGATACTCCAGACGCCGGTTCCGCCCATGCTGTGGCCGGTAAGGGAAATATTCGAAAGATTGATGCCATAGTCCCGCACCACGGTCCGTATCATCTCCATCAGCGTATCGTCCATATCGGACCAGCCTTTGAGATTCTGGGGCAGCTGAGGGATCAAAACATAGGAAGAAAGAAGCCCCAGTGCACCGGATTGCAGGTATTGTGGGAAGCCACCGGCGTCCGTGATCAGATTCAGATCTGTCCCCTTTCCGCTGCCTCCGTGGAGATAGACGATCAGTCCGGGTGCGGCGCTGTATTCTTCCGGGATGTAAAGCCAACAGTTTACGCTTGTTCCGCCGGAAAGCTCCAGCGTCGTCTGCTGCATACCGGTTGCTTGCTGTTCCGCGACGCTCCGCCCTGTTTTCACAGATTCAGAGACGTTTTCTTTCTGCTGAGTCCGCGGTTCTTCCTGTCGCTCCCTTACCGGAACCGTAGTCGGTATGGTTGTCTCCGGCTGTATTGGTTCCGGAATCGGTTTTGTTTCCGCCGGATGCGCTTCCTCCGCAGGTGCAGTAGGCATTGTTGGCGGCGCTTCCGTTGGAACCGTATGCTCCAGCCAATCTACCGCGACGCCGGAGGAATCCAGCCGTTCCTGCCCGGAACACCCGGACAAAATCAGCAGCAGCATAAAAAGGAAAATTTGAAGCTTTCGCATAAAAGTACTCCTTCTATAAGGTTACACAAATGGCAATTTCCCGCTCCGCAGGTGCGGTAACAGTCAGCCTGCCCCGATGCCGCTGAACAATAGCTTTGGCAATTGCCAATCCCAAACCGGAACCGGATGTGCCGCCGGAGGTGCTGCCCCGGTAAAAGCGTTCCGTGAAATGGGGCAGCTCTTCTCTTCGAATATTATCGGCGGTATTCTGAACGGTTATGGCTGTCGTTCTGCGCATCTTCTCCAGGATGAGTGAAACGCTCCCTCCCGCCGGGCAATAGCGAAAAGCATTGTCCAAAAGAATCGTAAGCATTTCCCGCAGAGCCTTTTCATCGCCGCAGCAGGAAACACTTTTCTCTATGTGTACCCGAAAATCAATACTTTGACTGGCGGCTATGGTCTGAAAAGACGCTGCTACATCCTCGGCCAAGTCAGAAAGCGGAAAATCAATAAAGCTGTTCTGCTGGATTCCTTCATCACACCGGGAAAGCGTTACAAGGGCCTGGGTCATTTCCGTCAGGCGGCCGGCCTGCTTTTCGATATCGCAGAGCCACTCATTATCCGATATCTCCATTTGCAGCAGCTGGGTATCTCCCAGAATCACCGCAACAGGCGTTTTCAGGGCATGGCTGGCGGAAGTGATGAATCTTTTCTGCTGCTCGCTGGCCTTAACCAACGGCATAACAATCCGTCCAGAAAGCAAAGTCAGAATGACCACTGTCAGAACAAATCCCAGCAGAGATACAGCAATCAACAGCTTGGCTGTATACCGAAACGCTTCCAAGGGCAGCTTACGGGAAAGAAACAGAATTGACATACCGTCTGCCTCTCTTGCCGCGCTGAAACGCCAGCCATCCAGAAAGCCCCGCTGCTTTTCCGATTTCAAAGCCTGACGGCCCAGCTGGATGGCCATCACCTCCCGCATAGAAGCGGTGTGGGAGAGCTCAGCCGTATGCTTTGTCGGAGAAAGAAATACTGTAAAATAGCGGGAATCTCCAATCTCCGGGGAATCCGGGTCTGTGCGGATCACCTCCAGCAGGTGGTCCGCTTTTTTTGTAATCTGGCCGTAGCTTCGCAGCAGGACAATTCCCATAATGGAACCCAAAAGGACCATTGCCGCCAATGCCGCCAGCAAAACGAAGCGAATTTGTAAGCCGCGCTTCAAATTGTGTTTTTCTTCACGTCTCATAACTTTTTCTCCAGCAAATAGCCCGCGTTGCGGCGGGTCGTGATCTGAAGGTCAGAGCCGATGGCTCCAAGTTTGCGCCGCAGATAGGAGATGTAAGTCCAGACCGTATTTTCCTCCGCTTTGCTCTCCGGGTCCCAGATGTTTTCCAGAAAGCGCCCGGGCGGCAGCAGAATACCCGGATTCCGCATCAGAAGCAGCATTGTCTGGTACTCCTTATTGGCAAGGCGGTAGCTGCCTCTGGGGGCGGATAGCGTGAACGTGCCGGTATCCAACCGGGTGTTTCCAAGCTCCAGAATATTGGATTGCTGAACGTTCGGTTTCCTGGTCAATACCCGCAGCCGTGCCAGCAGCTCCCGCAGATCAAAGGGTTTTGTCAGATAATCATTCGCCCCCAGGTCCAGCCCGGCCACCTTATCGTCAATCTCCGATTTTGCAGTCAGCATTAAAACGGGAACCGTGTTTTTCTCCCGGCGAATAACCGTGAGCACTTCCAATCCATCCATCTTCGGCATCATAATGTCCAGAATGACCCCGTCATAGCTGCCGATGCGAAGGTATTCCAGTGCTTCCTCGCCATCGCCCACAGCGTCCACACTGTAGCTGTTTTTCTCCAGAAGGGCGGTAAGCACCCTCCGCAGAGACGGGTCATCCTCCGCAATCAGAATTTTCATGGCAAAGCCTCACTTTCCAGACACACTTTCCTATCGCAGCTTCAGTTTATCATCCAAACCTTAATGGAACCTCAAAGGAACTGTTCTTCTCACAGTATAGCACAATACTCTGCCGCTTTCCACTCTTAAAAGGCGCGGACTTTTTGCGCCCGCGCCCTTCAACCCGTTCCCCGTCCAGTCAACGTTTTACGCCGTTCACAAGACCATTCTTCATTCCGGATGTCAGGCCATTCACGAGGCCCTCCTTCATTCCGTTCACAAGGCCGTCACGAAGACCGTTTGCCAAACCGTTGATCTGCCCGTTTTTCAGGCCCAGGACGTATCCGTTGACACATCCGTTGGCAAGACCATTCGTCTGTCCATTTTTCAGCCCTTCCGCAAGCCCATTTACATATCCGTTTGCAAAGCCGTTCGTCTTCCCGTTTTTCAAGCCCTGCGTATACCCGTTTACCAGCCCATTTTTCAGACCATTGGGCGTTTCCGCACCGGCCGTCAAGGCAGTGCAGGCAAAAATGGATGCTGCGGCAAGAACAGACGCCAGAATTCTTTTGGTTTTCATAATGAAATACCCCTTTCAATACTTTGTTGGAACCTTTTTCCGATTCCATGCCGTCAGTATACCGCCAGTGCCTTAACGGAACCTCAAAAACAGAAAACACTCCGGGAGTTTTCCCGGAGTGCGGTATTTACATCTCCTGCCGGCCTTCCAGAGCCCGGGACAGGGTGACTTCATCGGCGTATTCCAGCTGGCTGCCCACAGGGACGCCGTAGGCAAGGCGGGTGACCTTAATGCCCATGGGGCGCAGGAGCCGGGAAATGTACATGGCCGTGGCCTCACCCTCGGTATCGGGGTTGGTAGCCATAATGACCTCCTGCACGTCTCCCTCGCCGATGCGCAGCATCAGCTCCCGGATCTTGATATCATCCTGAGTCACCCGGTTCAGGGGGGAAATCACGCCGTGAAGCACATGGTACACCCCCCGGTATTCCCGGGAGCGCTCCATGGCGATCACATCCTTGGGCTCCGCCACCACGCAGATGGTGGACCTGTCCCGGCTGTCGTCGGAACAGATGGGACACAGAGGCTGATCCGTCAGGTTCTGGCAGCAGGGGCAAGTATGCACTGTGCGCTTGGCCTCCAGAATGGCATCGGCAAAGGCCTGTGCCTCCTCCTGGGGCATTTCCAGCACATGGAAGGCAAGCCGCTGGGCAGTCTTACCGCCGATGCCGGGAAGTCGGGCGAACTGGTCGGAGAGGTTTTGCAGGGACGCTGGGAAAAACTGCATGGCCCCTCCTTAGAACAGGCCGCCCAGGTTCAGACCGCCGGTGAGCTTGGACATATTGGCGGAAGCCTCGCTGTCAGCCGTGCGCATAGCCTGGTTCACAGCCGCAATGACCATATCTTGCAGCATTTCCACATCCTCGGGATCCACGGCCTCGGGGTTCACCTTCAGCTCCACCAGTTCATGCTTGCCGTTGACAGTCGCGGAGACCATTCCGCCGCCGGACTGAGCGGAGAAGGTCTTGTTCTCCTGCTCCTCCTGCATGCGCAGCATCTCCTGCTGCATCTTCTGGGCCTGCTTGAGCATGGCGGCCTGATTCATGCCGCCCATTCCGCCGGGCATACCCCGGAATCCACCTTTTGCCATAATAACGATCTCCTTTGAATCTTATCTGATTTTTACAATATCCTGATGGGCTCTGCCGAAATTCATCAGCTGCTCCATTCTGCCGGTGTTGCCGGACTGGGACACATCTACCACCTTGACCTGTACAGACCTGCCCAACCTGGCCGCCGCCTTTCTGGCGATAACCTCTTGAATAGGCTTGGTGCCTACAGTCTCTGCCGGGAAGCTCCCCTGACAGCGAATTTCCAGAATATCCCCCCGCAGAACGCCCCGCACAGGCGCCGTAGGCGTAGCTACAAAGAAACCAGAGGCCGGTGGACTCAATTCCTGCCGAATCTCCCCCACCAGCTCCAGCCAGAAGCTGTCGTTGGGTGCGGGCGTTGGCACATCCGCGCCGGGATCCGGCGGCGCGTCGCTGTCATCCGGGATTGGAGGAAGCTCCTCCTCCGGCTCCCGCGTATCGGATGCCTTTGGCTGGGCCTTGGGTGCCGCCACAAAAGCACCGCTCTTCAGCTGATCCTCCAGCCGGGTCAGTCTTGCGTTGAGCGCCGAAGCATCCAGACTCAGCTCCGGACGACACAGCTCTACGATGCACAACTCGGCATCCATCCGCCGCCCGGCACTGCGGTTGAAGCCCGAAACCGTCTGCTGCACCAGTTCCATCATACGAACAATCTCGCCGGTGGACAGCCGCTTGGTCAGCTCCATGACCTCGGAATCCGGAGCCACGCCGGACAGCATAGTCAGCCCAGCTTTTGGGGCGGTTTTCATGACCAGCAGATCCCGCAGCAGACTTTCCAGCTCATCCAGCAGCGCGCCGATATCCTTGCCCTGGCTGTAGAGTTGGCTGAACAGGGCAAGCGCCCTTGCCGTATCGTGATCGGCGCAGAAGCCCAGCAGCGTGCCGCACTTCTGTTCTCCGGCGATTCCCAGGCACTCATAGACCTTTTCGGAAGTGACTTCTCCGGTGGTGGCGCTGGCGCACTGATCCAGCAGGCTCAGGCCGTCACGCATGGCGCCGTCAGCCAGGCGGGCCAGCACTCTGGCGGCACCGTCGTCCAGGTCGATATTCTCCTGGTAGGCCACATATTGCAGCCGCGCCGCAATATCCTCCTGGCTGATGCGGCGAAAGGAAAACCGCTGACAGCGGGAGAGAATGGTGGCCGGGACCTTATGCAGCTCCGTGGTTGCCAGAATAAAGAGCAGATGCTCCGGGGGCTCCTCGATGATTTTCAGCAACGCATTAAAAGCGGACAGAGACAGCATATGCACCTCGTCCACGATATACACCCGCTTGCGGACCTGAGAGGGGGTATACACCGCGTCATCCCGCAAATCCCGCACATTGTCCACGCCATTGTTGGAGGCGGCGTCAATTTCCAGCACATCCATGCAGGTGCCCGCGTCAATGGCCCGGCAGGCCTCACACTGGTTGCATGGGTTGCCGTTGTCCGGGTGAAGGCAGTTCACTGCCTTTGCCAGGATCTTGGCGCAGCTGGTCTTGCCCGTGCCCCGGGAGCCGGTGAACAGGTAGGCATGGCTCAGTTTTCCCGTGACGATCTGGGTCTTCAGAGTCTGGGTCACGGCCAGCTGCCCGGACACATCATCAAAGGTCTGGGGGCGATATTTTCGATACAGTGCCTGATAGGCCATCTTCCCCGCTCCTTTCCGCGCAGAAATAGAATCGGCTCATAACAAGATCGCACACCTATATTTGAATGAACAGACGCTCCTTGAGGCCGTGCAGCCAGCTCAAAAACGGCAACCTCGCGGCACACGAAACATTCCGCTTAATGCTGCTTGGTTCCCCACCTGACATGGTTCACGGGGTCTCGTTGCGCAAGACCGCTCTCTCAACACCGCGGTAACGGCCCAAGAGAAAATCTATTCACCCGGGTATAGGCATTCATCCCTGCTGTAGCGGATTGCAGGTACAGGGCACCGCTAACTCCCCGACTAGTGCGACCTTGTTATAAGCCGATTCAGCTTTTAACAAAGTAGAAATATTTAATTCAGCTTGGACTCAATGAAATCGGCCAGTTCCTGGAAGGTGGTGATCTTCTGATCCTCCATATCCAGCTCCACGCCCAGCTCGCTCTCCAGATCCATGATCATCTCCACGATGTCCAGAGAATCAATACCCAGGCTCTCAAAAGTGCTCTCGGGCTTGATATCGGCGGGATCCAGTTCCAGCTGTCTGGCTGCATAGTTAACAAGCTTCTCGTACATGAGAATATACTCCCTTCGTTGTCAGTCTCTTTGAAAGGTACCGTGTGTATTCTAGTACAACGAGGCGCATTTGTCAATGCTTGTTTTTTCAGCGGCTGCTTTTCCCGCCGCGAAGGCTGTAGCCCAGGCAATCTGCAGATTAAAGCCGCCCGTATAGGCGTCGCAGTCCAGTATCTCCCCGGCAAAGAACAATCCCTCCGCCTTTTTGGAGGCCATGGTCTTGGGATCCACCTCGGAAACCTTCACACCGCCGGAGGTGATAATGGCCTCCTCCACCGGCCGTTTGCCGGTGATCTCAATGGGAAAAGCCTTCAAAAGCTGCACCAGCCCATGGCGAGCCTGCTTCGTCAGGCTGTTGGCCTGCAGGTCATGGGAAATGTTCAGCCGGTCCAGCACCACAGGAATCATGGAGCGGGGCAGCAGATCCATCAGAGCGTTTTCCATAGAGCGGTTCTGGTACATATCCAGATCCCGCAGAATCCGGGCGTCCAGCTTTCCCTCATCCAAGGCAGGCTTCAAGTCCAGCACCAAGCGGCAGGCCTCTCCCTTCAGATGGCAGCTGGCGCTGAGCACCGTAGGGCCGGAGACACCGAAATGGGTAAAAAGCAGTTCCCCGAAGTCCTTGTAGAGCAGCTTTCCCTTGGCGCTGATGAGCTTGACCCCCACGTTGCGCAGAGACAGGCCCTGCATCCTCTGGCAGTCTTCCCCCGCAGTCTCCAGGGGCACCAGGCTGCCCTGGGGCAGTACGATCGTATGCCCCACAGACTGGGCCAGAGCATAACCGTCTCCCGTGGAGCCGGTGGCTGGATAGGAAGCGCCGCCGGCAGCCAGAATCACTCCGCGGGCGTAATAAGTCTCTCCATCTGCCCTGGCACCGTATATTTTTCCTTCCCGGGTCAGCAGCTCCGTGACCCGGCCCGTCCGGACCGTGACGGACGCATTCTTCAGTTCCCTTTTCAGGCAGTCCAGAATGGACCCGGCCTTATCGGACACCGGGAATACCCGGTTACCCCGCTCCGTTTTCAGCGGACAGCCGCAGCCTTCAAAAAAAGCCTTGGTTTTTTCCGGCGGAAATGCCGTCATTGCGCTGTAAAGAAAGCGGCCGTTCCGGGGGGTATTCTGCAAGACCTCTTCGGCAGTGCAGTCGTTGGTTACATTACAGCGGCCTTTTCCGGTAATCAGGAGCTTCTTTCCCAGCCGATCATTCCGCTCCAAAAGCACCACATCCGCCCCATCCCGGGCCGCCGTGATGGCCGCGAACATCCCGGCGGGGCCTCCGCCGATGACAAGGATATCACTGGTCATCGGGCGCTACCTGCTTTTCATAGACATCGTATTCGTCCCAGATCCGCTCCAGAGTCTCGAAGGTATGGGCGACTTCTTTTTCCTTCTTTGCGGCAATGGCAACGATCAATGCGTTGATCATGCTCAGAGGGGCTACCAGGCTGTCCACCAGAGACACCATATCGCTCTTGGCGACCAGAACATGGTCGCAGCACTGGCCCAGGGGGGACAGCTTGCTGTCCGTAATGCCGATGACCGTGGCACCTGCGGAGCAGCAGAACCGGGCGCCTTTGGTGGTGGAGACGGAATAGCGGGGGAAGCTGAAAGCGATGACCACATCCTCCGGCCCCACATTCACGATTTTCTCAAACATCTCCCCCTGGCTGACGCCGGTGATCACATGGACATTGTTGAACATGTAGTTGAGGTAATAGCCCAGAAAACCGGCCAGCGGTGCCACAGACCGAACACCCAGAATGAAGACCCGCTTGGCCTTCAGAATGGCATTCACCGCGTTCTGAAATTCCTCCCGGCTGACATTCTCCTCCGTCTGGCGCAGTTTTTCGATATCCGCGTGGAAGACTGTGGAGATCACGTCCTGATTCTTCATCCGGTCGTTGGCGACCTCGATGCGCTGTACGGAGGTCAGCCGGTTCAGGACCATCTCCTGCATGGCCTTCTGCATACTGGGATAGCCGTCAAAGCCCAGATCCACAGCGAACCGAACCACCGTGGATTCGGACACGCCAACGCTATGGGCCAGCTTGTTGGCGGTCATAAAGGCCGCCTTATCGTAGGATTCCAGGATATACTGGGCAATGCGCTTCTGCCCCTTGGAGAACCCGGACATATCGTCTTTTAACGCTGAAAGAATATCACTGCTCAAGGTGATACCTCCATTTTGCACTCTATTCGGTTATGTAACCGTACGCTGTAATTCTAGCAGAGTAAAAAGCATTTTGCAAGCATGGAAAGCCTAACTATTTTTTAAGATTCTCAATTTCCGCTTCCGTAAGGCTGCGCCATTTCCCCAGGGGTAAGTCTCCCAGACGCAAATCTCCCTCCCGGGTCCTTTTCAGTCGCAGAACGGTAAGACCTGCCGCCTGGCACATCCGGCGGACCTGGCGGTTGCGGCCTTCGTGGATCACCACCTGAACCCATGCCTTGTCTCCAGCTCTTCTCAGCAGACGAACCTCCGGCGGAGCGATCCGATAGCCGTCCAGAACAATGGGTCGGCGCAAAAGCGTCAACTTCTCCGCCGCATAGCCGCTGACCTGAACTTCGTAAGTCTTTTCCACCTGATGGCTTGGGTGCATCAGCCGGTTGGCAAAAGCGCCGTCGTTGGTAAAAAGCAGCAGGCCCTCGGAATCCATATCCAGCCGCCCTACGGGATAGACCCGCGCGCCGCAATCCGCTACCAGCTGTGCGGCATCCGGGCGGCCCTTCTCATCATGCAGGGTTGTCACATAGCCTCTGGGCTTGTGGAGCACAAGATAGACCAGTCTTTCCTGCCGGGGCAGTGGGTTCCCGTCAACACAGATTTCATCCGTATCCGCATCCGCCGTGTCACCCAAAGCCGCCGTCTTACCGTTGACCGTTACCCGGCCCGCCTTGATCCATTCTTCCGCCGCCCGCCGGGAGGCAAGGCCCCGGGCGGACAATATTTTCTGCAAACGCTCCATAGGGGCGCTCCTTTCCAATCATCTTTCCAGCAACCGCTGCCAGAACGGTTGCTTTTCCGATACAATCTGTTCTACGGTCTCTCCGTAGACAGTGGGAACTCTACCGATAATTTTTCCGGAGAGCAGCACATAGGCCATCCCCGCGTCCGCCCCCTCTGTCACCGGGGCATAGGCAAAGTCCTGACCTCCCAAAACGATCTGGGGCCGCTCGCCCTGAGCCAGCGCGTAGGAAAAATCCTCAGCGGCCAGGATCCGCGCCTTTCCTTCTCCGCCAGCCACAACGCGCGCACCCAGCTGTTCCCCCGCCGCAAGAAGCTGCTCAACCTGATAATTCTGAAAGCCTGCCTCCAGAAGGCTCTGATGGTCCCGCCAGTCATCCGGGGCATCCATGGTTGCCGCCACAAGCCGCCTTCCCTGCCGCTGGGAACTGGAAACCAGAATTCGCCCGGCAGACCGGGTAAAGCCTGTCTTGATGCCCTCCGCCCCGGGCACCAGCCACAGGAGCTTATTGTGGTTGCGCAGATACCGTCCCGCTGCCTGGACCGTTTTCGTAGATACGGTCTTTGCGAAAATGGGGTTCTCCATAGCGTAGGCTCCCAGAACCGCCAGATCCGCGGCGCTGGAATAGTGCTCCGGCGCGTCCAAGCCATTGGGGTTGGCAAAATGGGTATCCCGCAGCCCCAATACCCTCGCCTTATCGTTCATCATGCCAACAAAGCCCTCCACCGTGCCGGCGCAGTAAATGGCCAGCGCCACCGCGGCGTCATTGCCGGAGGAAAGCATAAGTCCGTATAAAAGGTCCTGAACAGTCAGCACCTCACCCTCCTTCAGGTACATAGAAGAGCCTTCGATGCCGACCGCTTCCTTGGGAATGCGCATCCGGTCTAAAACATTGCACTGCTCGCAGATCAACAGCGCCGTCATGATTTTGGTGGTACTGGCCATGGGGGCCTGCTGAGATGCAGCCCGGGAAAACAGCTGCCGCCCGGTCACAGGCTCCAAAACCACCGCCCGTCTGGCGGAAACCGCCTGCGCTTTCACAGGCAACAGCAAAACGGCAGCCAGGAGCACAGCTGCCGTTTTGGCAAAAAGGACGTTCATATTCTCACCCCGGGGGTAGATTGCCCGAAATGGAACAAATTAATCCTTTTTCTTTTCAAAAAGGGCGGAGATTCGGTCCAAAGTCTCCGGGACCATTTCCACAATCCGGTCTGCCGTGGTGTTGGCAGGCTCCGCAACGGTCAGAATGCGCACATTGCCGTCCTTGACCACAAGAAAGCACACAGGCACCACTTTGACACCGGCACCCACACCGCCGCCGAAGGGATCCTTTGCAGGCGCCCTGGAGGACACGAAGTCCGAGCCGCCGCCACCGAGACCAATGCTGATTCTGGACACAGGGATAATCGTCACGCCGTCCGCTGTTTCAATGGGCTGGCCCACCACAGTATTGGAATCCACCATTTCCCGGATCTTCGCAATGGTGCTCTCCAGCATATTGGGAAGTTTTTCACTCATTTTGTTTGCACCGCCTTATTATTCAAGGATGAAAATTGTTTGATTATTCGAATCCCATAGACCACAGCCAGAGAAAGCAGTCTCCCAAAAGTTATGGTCAAATCCATGGCAAAAGTGATTTTCGTATTTTCGGAAAGAAAATCGCACCGGACTTCCATATCCCGTTTTTTGATTACAAAGGCCCGCTCCAGCTGGGGCGTCAGATTGCCCAAAGCCGCCCAGGCTCTGCCGTAATTCACGGCAAGATCCGCCGGGTCGTCGCCCCCAAGCGTCAGGTGAAGGACCAGATGGTTCACCCGCAGCTTCCGCCGGAAATCTCCCAGAAAATCCAGCCCGGTTTGCAGGAGCGGCAGGAAGCGCTTCCAGTCTCCCCCGGTTTCCGCAGGAGCTTCCGGCCGTGCCTTTGGCTGGGGTGTCTTTGGCTTTTTTTCTTCCTTCGGAGACTTGTGGAGCAATCTGTCCAGCCAGCCGGGCACCGGATAAAGGGTGATCCGGATATGCCCCAGCAGAAGCTGTACCCGCAGCCCGCTCTCGTCATACCGGACGCTGCCTCCAAGGGGCAGGCAGGCCAGAAGGACCAGAATAACCAGCGCAATGAGCCAGCCCATCAGGTGGCCTCCTGCTTCGGTGCTTCCTGCTGTTCCTCCGGAATCTCGATGGGTTCCCCGAAGGCGATCTTATCTATGGGCGGCAGCTCCTCCAGGGACTGCAATCCAAAGGTACGCAGGAAGTCCGGCGTGGTCTTATACTGAATGGGACGGCCGGGGACGTTCAGTCTCCCCGCCTCTTCAATGAGTTTTTTGTTCAGCAGCGCGGCCACGGAATAGGAGCTGTCCGCGCCGCGGATCTGCTCCACCATAGCTTTGGTGGCCGGTTGATAATAGGCAATAATGGTCAGCGTCTCCAACTGCGATGAGGAAAGCTTCGGGGGCTTTCGGGTCTCCAGCGTCTTCGTGATATAGTCCGCCATCTCGCCGGAGGACACCATCTGGTAGCCCTGCTCCAGCTTCAGAATGCGAATACCCCGACGATCAAAGGCCAGCTGATTCGCCAGAGCGTCCGCAGCCTTGGCAATATCTCCGGGATCAACCGCAAGGGTCTGGGCCAGCCGGGAAATCTCTACCCGCTCTCCCGCCGCAAAGAGGATGGCTTCAATAACACGCTGCAGCTCTTCCTGCTCCATCAGCTTGTCTCTCCTTCCGCGTAATTCCCGTCCAACAGCCGGACATTGGGATTTTCTCCGTTTACATCGTCTTCCAACGTTATGGCGTTGGTCTTGCACAACTCCAGAATGGCCAGAAATGTCGCCACGACCTCAGACCGGGTCTTATTTCCCCGGAAGAGGCTCTTCAGCCGCTCTACGCCCCGCAGGATCAGCTGGCGCAGCACCTCGCCGGATTTCTTCGCCACGGGATACGGCTCCTTGCCGACGATACCCTTGAAATTCTGGGTAGGCGGCGGCAGCTGGCGCTGGCTGCGCTCGGAAATCATCTCCAGAGCCCGCAGCAAATCCTTTACCTCATGCTGATAGCGGTAGCCGCCAACTTTTTTCAGGGGCTCCGGCTCCTTGGTAAACAGGCACCGGCCAATCTCGTTCCGTGGCTCCAGCTCCGTCACGGCCAGACGGATCTGCTCCATGGCCTCCCGCCTGCGGCGCTCGATAAGCCCCTGACGCAGAATATCCAACTCGTCCTCTGCCTCCTGCTGCTCGGCGGCAGAGAGGAGCATCTTGGTCTTGATCAGCATCAGGTGGGACGCCATGGTGATGAACTCACTGGCAATCTCCATATCCAGCCGCTTCATCTCGTCCAGATAGGCCAAATACTGCTCCAGGATAGCCGTAATGGACACATCCTGAATTTCAATTTTATTCTTGCTCAGCAGCAGAAAAATAACATCCAGAGGGCCCTCAAAATCCTCCCGCGCCTCCGCGCGGGTATGGACGATGCCCTCCAGCCGATACTGGGGTTCCGACATAGCCTCGATCCTTTTCCTCAAACAGTCCGGGAACCGCTTCTCTCCCGCTGTTTCAAACAAATTGACATACTTTTGGGGTATTATACCATTTCTTTGCCATCTGTGCAAGGCACAAATAAAAAAATATACAAGTTGTATCAAAATGATTGCAATTTACGACAGAGTGTGATAAGATACTTCTAGAAAATGTCCGCTGGAGGGATCAATCGTGGCAAAGAGAAATCGCTATCGCGCGCTGGAAAAACTGATGACAGAGATTTTGTTGGGAGACGCTCTTGTCTTTATTCTTTTTTTGATTTTTTCCTCCAAGGGGTTGAATGTGCTTCGCGTCATTACGGCAACGCTGTCCATTCTGGCGTCGGTTTTGTCCGTGGGCTGGCTGTTCATCACCGGCGAGCTGCTGCGCAGAAGGAGCTTCTGGATGGTAACGGGTTTTTCCAGCATCTTCCTGTGCCTGATTATCTCCCTGATTCTGAAGTACCCCTGCCCGCCTGTGGCCTGAAATCGAATCTTACCCGGCTCTTTTGAGCCGGGTTTTTTATGTTCCAATGAACCTTTTTGCTTCGTCTTTCGTCTATATAGCTGAAACCGGTTTTATTCCAGAACACAAGGAGGTGAACATATGGCGCTGTTTGAAACGCTGCTGGCACGGGAGTATGCCTGTGTGGAGCGGTTTGTCCGCTTCCGCATCGACAACCAGACCGACGCGGACGATATTTTGCAGGAAACATATCTGACCGCCTATCAGAAATTTCCGCAGTTGAAAAACACGGACGCCTTCAAGGCGTGGCTCCTCAGCATTGCCCGGAACAAATGCACAGACTATTTCCGCAAAAACGCCCTGCGGCGGGAAGTCTCCCTGGACGCATTGGGTGAGTTGGCCGACAGCCGCTTCGGCACTTTCGCCGCGGAATCCGTTCAGGAAACCTTTGGACTCCTCAATGAAAAGGACAAGCAGATTCTTTCCCTTTTCTTCTGGGATGAGCTGTCCCAAGCCGAAATCGCGGAAAAGCTGGCCATCCCCATTGGGACCGTAAAAAGCAGGCTTTTTACGGCAAAGCGAAATTTCAAAAACCAATACCCATATGTTTTCACGGAAGTGAAAGGAGATACAACTATGAAAAAACTGCCCGACTATTTGCCCCCGTATACCATTGTATCC
>NZ_JAHLPU010000031.1 GCF_018918045.1 Pseudoflavonifractor sp. MSJ-30 | reverse complement strand
CGCCCCGGCAGAAAATGATTTGACTTTATTTGCCGACTATCGTCGGCAAACTCTGCGAGGCTTTTTTGACAGACTGAGGGGCGGCAAATTGCCGCCCCTATCATGAAATTCACCTGTTTACAGCTGCGAATACCCGAAGCTGTTGACCAGAGCGTCGATCTTCTGTCCGGCCTTGCAGTAGGGGCATTCCCGGTAGTCATAGCTGGCGTAGCCGGGAAGGTCCTGAATGGTGTAGACGGAGCGGACGGGATAGCCCTCCACCTGATCTACGGCACTGTAAATGGCCGCCACACCGGCAACGGTGCCGCCATAGTAGGTAATCGCCTCCAGGGCACGCTTTGCGGTGTAGCCCGTGGTCACGGACGCCATAAGCACCAGAACATGCTTGCCCCGGATCATCCCCTGGGTGTTGTCCCGGAAAATGATCTGGGAATTGGCATTGTACTCCGGATCCAGAATGTAGATTGTCTCATGGGCATTGATGGTACGGAAGCCGCTCTTGGTCAGCTCCTGGGCCAGGCAGGTGCCCACCACGCTGGTGCCGTCCAGGCACAGAATGGTGTCCACAGGGGTATCGTTGACAAAATTCGTCACCAGCTGCCGGGCGCTGTCCTTGGCCTCACTGAGGCGGGTCTTCTGATAGGTGATATCCACAAAGTAGTTGATGTGGGAATGGTTGGTCGCAAAGTGGCCCCGGGCGACGCGGAGCGGCGCGCTGCCATGGCGAATGGGCATCTTCATCAAAGTGATCATAGTTCCTGCCTCCGTTATCTGTGATAAATAGGAAGGTGTTTCGCCGCCCTCAATTGGGCATTTCGACGAAACACCTTACGGTTATTATACAGCTTTGCCCTTCCGGACGCAAGTACAACCTCATTTCAAATCATCCAAAAATGGGGCCCTCTTTTTGGGCATATTGCGGGAACGCAGATCCTTTTCCTGGCGATAGAACTGCCGGGCGATGATGCGGCAGATCTTGCCTCTGCGGATCATCCAGTGGATTTTTCCGAATCCCGCCCACATAACGCCGTCCGTCTCCCCGGGCTGAAGCCGAATCTTTTTCAGGGAAACAGGGTTTTTCAGGCAATAAAAATCATAGAAGGTATTCCTGTCCTGGTCGCTGCCCAGAAATTCGAAGCGCTCCGGCGGGGCCGCGATGCCGGTTTCCTCCCAAAGCTCTCTTTGAATGGCCGTCAGGCTGTCCTCCCCCGCCCGTGCCATGCCGCCGGAATTCTCCCAGGTGCCCGCGAAGCTCTTTTCCGGCGCCCGGCGGGTCAGCAGGATCTTGCCTCTTCCGTCATAGACCCAGACGCAGACCGTCAGGCCGTATTCTCCCGGTTCCCAGGGCGTGCCCCGCAGATGGGTCTTCCCCGTTCTGCGCCGCTGGGCATCGTATACGTCATTCCATTCTTCCATACCGTTTATTCCGCCTTTTTCCGGTACTCCTTGCTGAAGGAGAAGCCTCTGCCCCAGACCTCCGTGACCTGGGTAATGACCATGAAGCACTCCGGATCGATCTCCCGCGCCAACACCTGGACCTTGTGCAGTTCCCGGGTAGCTACCACGCTGAAGACCACCTCTGTGGGCTCATGCAGATAGCCGCCCTCGCCGTGGAGCAGAGTCACGCCCCGGTCCGCGTTGTGGAGAATGCTCTCGCAGATCTGCTTCGCCTGTTCGCTGACGATTTTCACCTCCGTCCGGCCGGTTCCGGCGACCAGAGTTTTGTTCAGCGTAAAATTCACGGCAATCAGCATCAGAATGCCGTAGAGCAGGTCCTCCGGACTGTGGAAGAACAGCTGGGACAGCATAATAGCAAAGTCAAACAGCCACAGCGTTACCGGCACCGGAATGCCGAAGAGCTTGTTCAGGATCAGCGGCGGGATGTCCATGCCCCCGGTAGACGCCCCTGCCCGGATAACGATGCCCAGAGCCACACCCAGCCCCATACCGCCGAAAATGGCGCACAGCAGCAGATCCTCCGTCACCCGAAAGTCCCCCAGCAGCGACTGGACGCCCGTCAGGAAAAGGGGGTAAACAAAAGAGCTGAGTACCGTGGTCATGGCGAATTTTTTGCCCAGCACCGCCAACCCCAGCAGCAGCATTGCCACATTGAACACAAATACGAAGCCGGACACCGGAATGCCCCCAAGCTGCTGGGCAACCAGCGCAAGGCCCGTTGTGCCGCAGCTGATCAGCTGCCCGGGCAGAATAAACAGCGCCACCACAAAGGCATACAGCAGATTTCCCACCAGAATCCAGCAAAGGCCCGGCAGATTCTTCAACATTTTTTTCTTCATAGCTTCTCTCTTTCCGTGCGAAACATTTTGCTTTATTTTACCCGATTGCCCTTTCCTTGTCAACGGACGAAAAGCGCCGCCGGTGCGAAACCGGCGGCGAAATTCAATTGCGGATCTGGTTTTCCAGATGCCCGGACCGGATCACCGGGGGCTTTGGGTCCACGGCTTCCCAGGGGATGGGCGCATTCTTCTCTTCTTTTTTCTCTTCCCGTTTCACGGCAACTCTCTCCTTCGGGAAACCGCCGGCGGCCGCATGGCAAATACATAACGCCATGGGTCTGGGGCACATTCTCCTGTTTCCCCTGTCAGGATATGCCGAATACACGGGATTTATTCAGCGGCTTCCGCAAACAGCGGCTTTACCCGCTGGCGGTAGAGCCGGGAGAACAGCAGCCCCGTCATCAGAGCGGACATGACCTCCGCAATGGGGTATGCCCACCAGACGTTGTTCACCTCGCCGGTCAGGCTCAGCAGATAGGCAACCGGCAGCAGCACAATGAGCTGGCGGCACAGAGAGACGATGGTGGAATAAGAGCCCTTGCTCAGCGCCTGGAAGGAAGCGCCCAGGGCGATGCAGACCGCCGCCACCGGGAAGGGCAGGCTCAGGATGCGCAGAGCCTTGACGCCGATGCGCAGGAATTCCTCTGTGGGGTTGAAAATATCCAGAAGCGCCTGTGGGAACAGCTGGAACACCGCCAGACCCACCAGCATAATGCCAACGGCTACCGTGGTCGCCAGCTTCAGGGTATGGATAATGCGCTTTGGCTTCCGGGCGCCGTAATTGTAGGCGATAATGGAGATGGTGGCATTGTTGATGCCGAACAGCGGCATAAAGAACAGGCTCTGGAGCTTGAAGTAAATGCCGAATACACCGGTAGCCACCTCGTTAAAGCCCTGCAAGATCTGGTTCATACCGAAGTTCATGACGGAACCGATGCCGTTCATAATCACGGATGGAATGCCCACTTCCAGAATGGGGGCGATGACCTTCCAGTCGGGCTTCATATACTTGACATGCAGCTGCACATCGGGATTGTGCCGCACATTCATGTAAATGCCCAGCACCGCGGCCACGCACTGGCCGATGACCGTCGCCACAGCCGCGCCGGCGATGCCCATTCTGGGCAGGCCCCACCAGCCATGGATGAATGCCGGGTCCAGAATGATATTGATGATGGCGCCGGTGCCCTGCAGGATCATGGTGTGCATGGCCCGGCCGGTGGCCTGCAGCAGCCGCTCGCAGAGAACCTGGATGAAAACGCCCGCGGTGAGCAGGCAGCAGATTCTGGTGTAGGCGATGCCGCCCTCCACCGTCTCCGCAACGTTGGACTGCATGGTGTAGTAGGGCCGGACACCGAAGATGCCAAAGAGCATAAACAGTGCCGTCGCGACCAGCGCCAGAAATACGCCCTGTCCCGCGGCCCGGTTGGCGCTCTCCTGATCCTTCCTGCCCAGGCTCTGGCTCAGCATGGCATTGACACCCACACCCACGCCCACAGCGAACCCGATCTGCAGATTCTGCACCGGGAAAGCCAGCGACAGCGCCGTCACCGCGCTCTCCGACACCTGGGACACATACACGCTGTCCACAATATTGTAAAGTGCCTGCACCAGCATGGAGATGATCATAGGCAAAGCCATGTTCACCAGCAGCTTGCCAACAGGCATGACGCCCATTTTGTTCTCCTGCAATGTTTCTTTCTGCATTGTATTTCCCCTTTTTTCTCAATAACATAACTCGGCTTATAGTACACGATAGCAAAGAAAAAATCAAGTTTTTTCTATATTTTCATCCGTTACTTCAATACCAGCCCGATACGTTGCAAGCAAATAGGGCACAATAAACATGACTGGGCAGGCATAGCGCACCGCACCGTTTACATGGGTCAGGAGCAGCCCCGCCGTCAGGAGCAGCCCGGGCAGCAGCTCCATCCGCTTCCGCCGGTCCTTTTTCCACAGAGCGCTGACAAACAGTACCAACAGCGTCCAGGTATAGATGCCGGAGCCTGTCAGGAGCTTCCAGGGGAACTTTTCCGTCTGGTTCGCAATGCGGTTCTCCCAGCTGATCCTCCGGCTGTTTTCTACCAGGAATGGGAATTCGCTGCCCTCCAAGGGCTCGTAGGCCTCCGGAGAGTCCTGATAGTTATAGGCAAGCTGGACTCCCGTAACAAAGGGCGTAAAATAGGCGTTCTTGGAGTATACGATAGCCTGCAGACACGTCAGTGGGTGCCGCAGAATGAATTTCCCCGTCAAACCCAGGAACGCACGAACCTGGGCATTATTTTCCGCATGGAAGGTATTTTTAATAGGGTCCACATAAGTAGGCGAATAAGCAGTGCTTACGGCGTCGTAATCCAGCACATCTCCAAGGATATCCTTTTCCTGCTGGGTCAGTTCCTGGCCGTAGTTCCGGCAGTAATAGCCGACGATCGGATAGAGTAAACTGTAATTCTCCTGCTGCTTCGGCTTTTCGATGTTCAGCATCGGACAAAGCACCTGGGAGTTCAGCACTTCCACCGTGAGCAGCCCCGCACAGCATCCCAGCAGGACTTTTCTCGGCCCCTGTTTATAAGCAGCCAACCCAAACAGACTCAGGGTAATCAGCCAAACGCCACCCTTCCGGGTCAGCGCACACAGAAACGCCAGCACACAAAGATAGCCGAGGTCCCGCATTTCCGCTCTCTCCGTCCGGGCGATCCTGCCGTAGACGATAACGAACAACAGGAACAGCGGAGCATGAACGCTGTCCTTAATGATGGAGGGTGCCAGGGTCGTCCAGACGGGTGTCAGCGCAAAAAATGCAGCGCATGCGTAGCCCACAGCCTTTCTGCCCCGCCGCTCGGCGGCTTCTTTGCACAGAACGCTCAGTGCAAACAGCATCAGCCCCGTCTGCAGCAGCATGCAGGCAGCCAGTCCGCCTGCGTCCCCCGCCAGCCGCTGTCCCAACGTAAAAAGGCTGCCGAAAACCACAGTCAGAAACAGCGGATGGGAGGCCTCACACAGGATCTTACCCTGGAACTGCAATACCTGTCTGGCGGAATCCCAGAGCAGATAGCCTGGGAAGCGCAACAGCAGCACCGGCGCCCAAAACGCAAAAATGACCAGAGCATAGGGCCATCCGGGGCAGCGGATAGTCTTTTTCCCCGCCGGATCCGGACGGTTCAGCCATGTGGATGCCCCAAAGATCATTAAATAATAATTTCCCGTCAGCTGGAGCCAATACAGCAGGGATTCCACCTTCCCGCCCTGGGGCAGCTGCCACAGATTTCCCAGTTCTCCCGTAGAGGACAGGTATGTCATAGTATTCAATGTGAAAAAGGCTGCTAGCAGAATCCCAGTCGGACGCACCCTGGGTGTATGGTTCAGCAGGCTACTCCAGCATACAATGGAAAAGAGCGCAGAAGCGCCCAACATCAGCAGGCATACCACTTTCCCCCGCAACCCGCCATAGGCCAGCGCATAGCGAATGTGCTGAAAGAAGCTGCCGTCCTCCATTAGCCTGCAGCCGCGCATTCCCAATGCCGTCACTGCCGCGAAAAAGGCCCACAGCGCAGCCGGGAGCCACGCCTTTTGCGGAATCTGTAGTCTTCTCATATGGTCCCTCTCCTTGGTTCATCTTGAATTGCGCTCTCATTGTATCAGAGCCTTCGCTTTTTTGCAAGGCAGCCCTCCATTTTCGCAAAAAAGCACCGCCGCGCAAACGCGGCGGTGCAGGAGGATCTTTCTCCTTACAGGTACTTCTTCATACCTTCGGAAGCGGTCGCGGGGTCGGCGGAGATGGTCATGGTGATTTCCATGTTGTTCTCCCTGGCAAAGTTTGCCACCCAATCCACAAAGGCCTCGTTGGCAGCCTGATCCTGACCGATGGTCTTGTACAGGTTGTCGATGAACACGTTGGTAATATCAAAGTTGCCTGCGTGCAGGCCGCTCAGGAAGCCCTTCAGCATATCGGGGGAGCTGATGCCGTACTCCTGGGAGTCCACCAGACGCACCTTATAAGTAACATCATAGGTCAGCTTCTTGCCGTACTCGATGCAGACCACATCGCCGTGGGCATCTGCCACTGCGGTGTTGATGGCGTCGATCAGCTTCTTGGTCTTACCGGAGCCCTTCAGGCCCATAATTACATGAATCATCGGAATTTCCTCCTTTGCTATACCAAAATAAATCTGGCTTGGTATCATTCTACCAGCAAACTTTCTTTTTTGCAATAGGGAATTTTACAAAATGACAAACGCTTTTTTACTTACGCCTCGTAGCCGGGCTTGCCCAAGAGTTTGAACATATTGCGCTTATAGAACTCCACACCGGGCTGGTTGAAGGGGTTCACGCCAAGGATGTAGGCGGAAACGCCGCAGCACAGTTCCAGGAAGTAGAACATCTCGCCCACCTTCCGGTCGTTCAGCTCGCCGCAGTCCATGGTGATGACGGGCACGCCGCCGTCCACATGGGCAGCCAGAGTGCCGAGGAACGCCTTCTCGTCCACAAAGTCCAGAGTGCGGCCCTCCAGATAGTTCAGACCGTCCAGATTCTTTTCGTCGCCGCCGATGACCATCTTCTCCGTGGGAGCGTCAAAGCGGACCATCGTCTCGAAAATATTGCGCTGGCCCTGCTGGATCATCTGGCCCAGAGAGTGCAGGTCGGCGGTGAATTCGGCGGTGACGGGGAAGATGCCCTTGCCGTCCTTGCCCTCGGACTCACCGAAGAGCTGCTGCCACCAGCCGCCGAACATCTTGAAGCCCGGCTCGAAGCTCTCGAAGATCTCCATGGCCTTGCCGTTGCGGTACAGCAGGTTCCGCACCGCGGCGTACAGCCACACGGGGTTATCGAAGGAGCGCAGGTCGTAGGCTTCCCTGGCATCCACGGCGCCGTTCATCATCTCCATGATGTCCACGCCGGCCACTGCCAGAGGCAGCAGGCCCACAGGCGTCAGCACCGAGAACCGGCCGCCGACGTTGGCGGGGATCACGAAGGTCTCCCACCCCTCTTCCGTGGCCATCTGCCGCAGAGCGCCCTTGCAGGGGTCAGTAATGGCATAGATACGCTTTCTTGCGCCCTCCACGCCGTACTTCTCCTCCAGCTTGGCCCGCAGCGCGCGGGTGGCAATGGCAGGCTCGGTGGTGGTGCCGGATTTGGAGATGATGGCAATGGAGAAATCCTTGCCCTCCAGCAGACGGCACAGCTCATTCCAGTGCCGGGTGCTCAGGCCGTTGCCGGCGAAGTAGATCTGGGGATCTCCCTTACCCTTGCCCATGTTGTGGTTGGGGCCCTGCAGCAACTCGATGGCCGCCCGGGGGCCCAGGTAGCTGCCGCCGATGCCGATGACCACGAATACATCGGAGTCATTGCGGATCCGCCGGGCAGCGCTCTGGATGCGCAGAATTTCCTCGGTAGGCTCCCGGGTGGGCAGATTCTGCCAGCCCAGAAAATCGTTGCCGCTGCCGGTACCGTCCGTCAGAGTCGCATGAGCCTGCGCGACCTCCTTCTCCATTGCCAGAAGATCCGGCAGGGCAAGCTGGCCCCAGACATGGGAAATGTCAACTTTAATCATATGTGTAGGACACGTCCTTTCTATTGATAAAAATTTACGGGTATATGTTACCGCAAAACCCGCCCGCTTGCAAGCCCCGGAGACAAAAAAAATCGATTCTTTGGAACTTTTCTTTTTTCTGTTGACAAAGCGTGTTTCCCGTGCTAGAATAAATCGAAATGCGGCGAGGAACCGTGATTCTGGTCTTGCCGCAAAGGCAGGATATTTTTTTAGGCGAAAGGAGACTGACTATGGAAGCTCGGCTGAAGGCAACCGCATATCCCGCTTCCGCGTCCTCTTTTTGGGACGGTGTTTCCGCCGTTTTCAGAAATGAGGATTTTTCTTTTCTCAATTCTTCCGAATATTCCGTTTTTCCCGGCTTTTGTGATGTGCATGTGCATTTCAGAGAGCCGGGATTTCCTTATAAGGAAACGATAGCCTCCGGTTCCCGGGCGGCGGCCCGGGGGGGCTACACGGCGGTATGCACCATGCCGAACCTGAACCCGGTACCGGACAGTCCGGAAAATCTGATGCCCCAGCTGGAGGCGATTCAAAAAGGAGCCTGCATTGCGGTCTATCCCTATGCCGCCATTACCAGGGGTGAGCAGGGGCAGGTTCTATCCGACATGGAAGCCCTGGCCCCTCAGGTCATTGCTTTCTCCGATGACGGCCGGGGCGTGCAGGACGGAGCCATGATGGAATCGGCCATGGTTCGGGCCAAGGCGCTGGGCAAGCTCATTGTGGCCCACTGTGAGGACAATTCTCTTCTCCGGGGCGGCTATATCCACGCGGGCGGCTATGCCGCGGCCCACGGCCACCGGGGCATCTGCTCCGAAAGCGAATGGGGTCCCATTGCGAGGGATCTGGAACTGGCGGCCAAAACCGGCTGCGGCTATCATGTGTGCCACATCTCCACCAAAGAGAGCGTGGACATCATCCGCCAGGCGAAAAAGAGCGGTGTGGATGTGACCTGTGAGACCGGCCCCCACTACCTCACCATGGATGACACCATGCTGCAGGAGGACGGCCGCTTCAAAATGAACCCTCCCCTTCGCAGCCCGGAGGACCGGGAAGCCCTGATAGAGGGACTGCAAGACGGCACCATCGATATGATCGCCACGGACCATGCCCCCCACAGTGCGGAGGAAAAGGCCAGAGGTTTGGAAAAGAGCGCCTTCGGCGTGGTAGGTCTGGAAACGGCCTTCCCGATCCTCTATACCTGCCTTGTCCAAAGAGGTGTTCTCTCCCTGGAAAGCCTGCTGGACAAGCTGGTGTGGAACCCCCGGAAGCGCTTTCAAATTCCCCTGGGCAACGACTTCTCCGTATGGGACTTAAACGCCCAGTACAAAATAGACCCGCAGGACTTCCTGTCCCAGGGCAGGGCCACCCCCTTTGCGGGCTGGACCGTTCAGGGCAAATGCATGGCCACATTCTTTGACGGCAGTGCCGTGTATCTGGCAAGGAAGTAAGATACAGTTGTCATTGCGAGCCAGTCCTCAGACTGGCGTGGCAATCCCCCGGTTGTACGCACAGGCTTGAAATATCCGGGGGATTGCCACACCAGCGTGCGCGCTGGTTCGCAATGACATGAAATGATTGAACCCCTAATCATAAAAAAGATACAGCATCACATGGAGGAAATGAATCATGGCAAAGAGAACTGACATCAAAAAAATCCTGATTATCGGCTCCGGCCCCATTGTCATCGGGCAGGCGGCGGAATTTGACTACGCGGGTACCCAGGCCTGTCTGGCGCTGAAGGAGGAGGGCTACGAGGTTGTGCTCTGCAACTCCAACCCCGCCACCATCATGACCGACACCACCATTGCCGACAAGGTCTATATGGAGCCCCTGACTCTGGAATACATCGCCAAAATCATCCGCTATGAGCGGCCCGACGCCATCGTCCCCGGCATCGGCGGCCAGACCGGCCTGAATCTGGCCATGCAGCTGGAAAAGAAGGGCGTTCTGAAGGAATGCAACGTGCAGCTGCTGGGCACCTCCTCCACCTCCATTGAGCGGGCCGAGGACCGGGAACTGTTTAAGGAGCTGTGCCAGTCCATTGGCGAGCCGGTGATTCCCTCCGAGATCACCTACTCTCTGGAAGAAGCCAAGGAAGCTGCCAAGCACATCGGCTATCCCGTAGTCCTGCGCCCCGCCTTCACCCTGGGCGGCACCGGCGGCGGCTTTGCCTACAATGAGGAAGAGCTGGAAGAGATCGGCCTCAATGCCTTTAAGCTCTCCCCTGTCCATCAGGTGCTGATTGAGAAGTCCGTCAAGGGCTACAAGGAAATCGAGTTTGAGGTCATGCGGGACTCTAAAGACCATGCCATTACCATCTGCGGCATGGAAAACATCGACCCCGTAGGCGTCCACACCGGCGACAGCCTGGTGGTGGCCCCCATTATGACCCTTTCCGACCACGACCTGAAAATGCTCAATGATTCCGCCATTAAAATCATTCGGGAGCTGAAAATCGAGGGCGGCTGCAACGTCCAGTTTGCGCTGAACCCCCATTCCTCTGAATACTACCTGATCGAGGTCAACCCCAGAGTTTCCCGTTCCTCCGCTCTGGCCTCCAAGGCTTCCGGCTATCCCATTGCCCGGGTCACCGCCAAGATTGCCGTGGGCATGGCTCTGGAGGACATCAGAATTGCCAACACCACCGCCGCCTTTGAGCCCCGGCTGGACTATGTGGTCGCAAAGCTGCCCCGGTTCCCCTTTGACAAGTTCGCCTCTGCCAAGAACACCCTGGGCACCCAGATGAAGGCCACCGGTGAGGTCATGGGCATCGGCTCCAATCTGGAGGAGTGCCTGCTCAAGTCCGTCCGCTCTCTGGAAATCGGCGTGTGCCACTTCTATATGCCCAAGTTCAACCACATGGAGACCGCCGAAATTCTGGAATACCTGAAGCAGTTCCGGGACGACACCATCTTCGCCGTGGCTGAACTGCTGCGCCGGAACGTAAGCGTGGACGCCATTTATGACGTCACCCAGATTACCCCCTTCTTCATCCGCTCCATCGAGAAGATCGTCAACATGGAAAAGGAACTGAAGGCCCATGCAGGCGACGCGGAGGTCCTGAAAAAGGCCAAGGCCATGGGCTTCGGGGATAAGTTTATCGCCCAGCTTTGGAACATGAAAGAGCTGGATGTGTATCGCCTGCGCTGTGAAAAGGACATCTTCCCGGTGTACCGCATGGTGGACACCTGCCATACGAACGCCTATATTCCCTACTTCTACTCCTCCTACACAGGCTCTAACGATTCCCGCCTGACGGAGAAGAAGAAGGTGGTCGTTCTGGGCGCAGGCCCCATCCGCATCGGCCAGGGCGTGGAATTCGACTATTCCACTGTCCACGCGGTGAACACCATCCGCGCCGAGGGCTATGAGGCCATTATCATCAACAACAACCCCGAAACCGTCTCCACGGACTACACCACCGCCGATAAGCTGTACTTTGAGCCCCTGACCCCCGAGGACGTCATGAACATCCTGCACTTTGAGAATCCCGAGGGTGTCATCGCCTCTCTGGGCGGACAGACCGCCATCAACCTGGCGGACCCCCTGATGGAGCGGGGCGTAACCATCATCGGCACCGACTGTGCCGCCATCGACCGGGCCGAAGACCGGAACCAGTTTGAAAACCTTCTGAACGAGCTGAACATTCCCCGGGCCAAGGGCAAGGCCGTGACCAACATTGAAGACGGTATTGCCGCTGCCGCAGAAATCGGTTACCCCGTACTGGTGCGCCCCAGCTTCGTTCTGGGCGGCCGGGCCATGCAGATCGTTGCCAACGAGGAGCAGCTGCGCCAGTACCTGCGCACCGCCGTGGAAATTGACGAGGACAAGCCTGTACTGGTGGATAAGTACATTCAGGGCCGGGAAGTGGAAATCGACGCCATCTGCGATGGCCGGGATGTGTTCGTCCCCGGTATCATGGAGCTGGTGGAGCGCACCGGCGTTCACTCCGGCGACTCCATCTCCGTCTATCCCCCCTTCTCCATCTCCGACAAGGTCAAGGGCATCATCCTGCAGTACGCCAAGAAGCTGGGCCTGGGCATCGGCATTAAGGGACTCTTTAACATCCAGTTCATTGTGGACAAGGAGGACCATGTGTATATCATTGAGGTCAACCCCCGTTCCTCCCGGACCGTGCCGTTCCTCTCCAAGGCCACAGGCTACTCCCTGGCGGATATCGCCACGGAGGTCATTCTGGGCAAGAGCCTGAAGGAGCTGGGCATCTTCGATATCTATCCCACGGAAAAGAGCCGCTGGTACGTCAAGGCCCCTGTGTTCTCCTTCAATAAGATCCGCGGTCTGGATGCCTACCTGTCCCCGGAAATGAAGTCCACCGGTGAGGCCATCGGCTATGACAAGACCCTGACCCGCGCCCTGTACAAGGCCCTCCAGGCTTCCGGTATGCGGCTGCAGAACTACGGCACGGTTCTGGCTACCATAGCAGATAAGGACAAGGAGGAGGCTCTGCCTCTGATTCGCCGGTTCTATCAGCTGGGCTTCAACATCGAGGCCACCACCGGCACCGCCAGGTTCCTGAAGGCCAACGGCATCCGCACCCACGCCCTGCAGAAGATCAGCGACGGCAGTGAGGAGATCCCCAACGCCCTGCGCCAGGGCCACATCGCCTACGTGCTGAACACCCGTGACCCCGGCTCCAATGCCTCCGACGGCATCCAGATCCGGCAGATCTGCACCGAGTACAACGTGACCCTCTTCACCGCCCTGGACACCGTAAAGGTGCTGCTGGACGTGCTGGAGGAAACCACCCTGACCATTTCTACCATTGATGCCTGATATGAAACAGAGTATTTTTGAAATCTTAACCAACGAGGCCCTTACCTCCAGCGTCTACCGCATGACGCTGGAGGGGGATACCTCCGCCATTACCGCCCCGGGGCAGTTCGTGAACATCCGGCTGGAAGGGAAGTTCCTCCGCCGCCCCATTTCCGTCTGCGACTGGGACGAGGGCAAGCTGACTCTGGTGTATAAGGTGGTTGGCCACGGCACCGCCCAGATGGCCGCCATGACCCACGGTCAGGTCCTGGACATTCTCACAGGCCTGGGCAACGGCTACGATCTGACCCTCACCGGGGAAAACCCGGTTCTGGTGGGCGGCGGCGTGGGCGTGCCCCCCATGTATAGCCTTGCCAAGCATCTGCGGGCCTTGGGAAAGCCCGTCCAGGTGATTCTGGGCTTTAACACCAAAGAGGAAATCTTCTATGAGGATGCTTTCAAGGCCCTGGGCTGCACCGTGTATGTGACCACGGTGGATGGCTCCTACGGCATCCCCGGCTTTGTGACGGATGCCCTGAAAGATCTGAGCTACAGCCACTTCTGCGCCTGCGGCCCGGAGCCCATGCTGAAAGCCCTGTATAAGGCCAGCCGTACCTCCGGCCAGATGAGCTTCGAGGAGCGCATGGGCTGCGGCTTCGGCGCCTGCATGGGCTGCTCCTGCAAGACCCTGACGGGCAACAAGCGCATCTGCAAGGAAGGCCCCGTCATGAAAAAGGAGGAAATTCTATGGGATTGAATGTGAATCTCTGCGGTATTCCTTTGGAGAACCCGGTGATCCCCGCCTCCGGCACCTTCGGCTTCGGCTATGAGTTTGCCCAGCTGTATGACATCAACATTTTGGGCACCTTCTCCTTTAAGGGTACCACCAAGGACCCCCGGTTCGGCAATCCCACCCCCCGGATCGCGGAGTGCCCCGGCGGCATGATCAATGCCGTGGGTCTGCAAAATCCCGGTGTGGAGGCGGTCATCGCTCAGGAGCTGCCCAAGCTGCGGCAGGTATTTCACAAGCCGGTCATGGCCAATGTGTCCGGCTTCTCCGTGGCGGACTATGCCTACACCTGCGAAAAGCTGGACAAAGAGGAACAGGTGGGCTGGCTGGAAGTCAACGTCAGCTGTCCCAACGTCCACGGCGGCGGCATGAGCTTTGGCACCGACCCCAAGGCCGCGGCAGAGGTCACCAGGGCCGTCAAAGCCGTGACCACCAAACCCGTCATCGTCAAGCTCTCCCCCAATGTAACAGACATCGTTTCCATTGCCAAGGCCTGTGCTGACGCAGGGGCCGACGGCATCAGCCTGATCAACACCATGCTGGGTATGCGCATTGATTTGCGGCGCAGAAAGCCCGTCATCGCCAATACCATGGGGGGCTATTCCGGCCCCGGCATCTTCCCGGTGGCCCTGCGGATGGTCTACCAGGTGGCAAAGGCCGTGGACGTTCCCGTCATCGGCATGGGCGGCGTCCAGAGTGCCGAAGACGTTATTGAAATGATGCTGGCCGGCGCCACCGCCGTAGAGGTGGGGGCCGCCAACCTGGTAGATCCCTGGGTCTGCCAGAAGATCATCCGGGACCTGCCCCGGGTGATGGAAGAATACCGCATTGAAAATTTAAGTGATATTATAGGAGGCGCACAGTAAATGGGTAAAGACGTGATCGTAGCCTGCGATTTTTCCAGCGCGGAGCAGACCTTCGCATTCTTGGACAAGTTCACCGGCAGAAAGCCCTTTGTGAAAATCGGCATGGAGCTGTACTATGCCGAAGGCCCGGAGATCGTCCGGCAGATCAAGGCCCGTGGCCACAAGATTTTCCTGGACCTGAAGCTCCACGACATTCCCAACACCGTGAAGAAGGCCATGGCCGTCCTGCGGAATCTGGATGTGGACATCACCAACCTCCACGCCGCCGGTACCACCGCCATGATGCAGGCCGCCCTGGAGGGCCTGACCCGGCCTGACGGCACCCGGCCCCTGCTGATTGCCGTGACCCAGCTGACCTCCACCGATCAGGAGGCCATGGAGCGGGATCTGCTCATCCACGAGCCTATTGACCAGGTGGTCATGCACTACGCCGAAACCGCCAAAAATGCCGGTCTCGACGGCGTGGTCTGCTCTCCTCTGGAGGCAGAAAAAGTCCACAAAACCTGTGGAAAAGATTTTCTCACCGTGACCCCCGGCGTCCGGTTTGCTGACGGCGACGCGGGCGACCAGAAGCGGGTCATGACCCCCGCCGCCGCCAAGGCCATTGGCTCGGACTACATTGTGGTGGGCCGTCCCATCACCGCCGCCGCCGACCCCGTAGCCGCCTACGAACGCTGCGTTGCCGAATTCTGTGACTGATTTTGGAGGTTCAATGATGGAAAGCTACAAAAGAGAGTTTATTCAGTTTCTGGAAAAGGCCGGTGTGCTGAGATTCGGTGACTTCACCGCCAAGTCCGGCCGGAAGATCCCCTACTTTGTCAATGCCGGCATGATCAAGACCGGCGAGGAAATTGCCACTCTGGGCGAATTCTACGCCCGAGCCTACCTTGAAAAGCTGGGCAAGCGTCCCGCCGTTCTGTACGGGCCTGCCTACAAGGGCATTTCCATTGCCGTATCCGCTGCCGTTGCCCTGAGTAAGCAGGGCCTGAACGTGCCTTTCTTCTTTAACCGCAAGGAAGTCAAGGACCACGGCGAGGGCGGCGTGTTCGTGGGCTATGTGCCTCAGGCCGGTGAAGAGGTGGTCATCACCGAGGACGTGATCACCGCCGGTACCGCCATCCGGGAGAGCATGGCCATTCTCAGCCGCCTGGAGGGCGTGAAAGTCGCCGCCACCTTTATCATGGTGGACCGCAAGGAGCGGGGCAAGGGCGAAAAGCTGGCCATGGAGGAAGTGGAAGAAGAGTTTGGCTTCCCCGTATACTCCGTGGTGGACGTTTACGACATCATCGAGTACCTGGAAGAGGACCCCAAGAACAAGGAGAACGTGGACCGCATCCGCGCCTATCTGGCCGTCAATGGAGGCAAAGCATGAGAAGCCTGAACAGTATTCTGGACCTGTCCGTTGAGGAACTGGACGGGCTCATTACCACCGCCAAGGACATTATCGCGTGCCCCGAAAAATACCGGGACAGCTGCAAATATAAGAAGCTGGCCACCCTCTTTTATGAGCCCTCCACCCGTACCCGCCTGAGCTTCGAGGCCGCCATGCTGGAGCTGGGTGGCAGCGTTCTGGGCTTCTCCTCCGCCAATTCCTCCTCCGCCTCCAAGGGCGAGAGCATGGCGGACACCGCGAAGATCATCTCCTGCTACGCGGATATTATGGCTATCCGCCACCCCAAGGACGGCGCGCCTTTCGTAGCCTCCCGGAACGCCTCCGTTCCCGTAATCAACGCGGGTGACGGCATGCACAACCATCCCACCCAGACGCTGGCGGATCTTCTGACCATTTCCCGGGAAATGGGCCGGCTGAACGATTTGACCATTGGCCTGTGCGGCGACCTGAAATACGGACGCACCGTCCATTCCCTCATTGAGGCCATGTGCCGCTATCAAAACATCCGCTTTGTGCTGATCTCCCCGGAGGAGCTGAGGCTGCCCGGCTACGTCAAATACAACGTACTGGAAAAGAGCGGCTTTCCCTATGAGGAGGTCACCTCTCTGGAGGACGCCATGCCCAAGCTGGACGTGCTGTATATGACCCGCATCCAGCGGGAGCGTTTCTCCAACCCGGCGGTCTATGAGCGGCTGAAAGGCAGCTACATTCTGGACCCTGAGAAGATGAAGCTTGCCAAGGAGCAGATGTGCGTCCTGCACCCCCTGCCCCGGGTGAATGAAATCTCCGTGGCCGTGGACGATGACCCCCGCGCCGCCTACTTCCGGCAGGCCCTCAACGGCAAATACATGCGCATGGCCCTGATTCTCATGCTTCTGAAAGAAGCCCAGGAAAATCCCGCCCGGGAGCCCATCCGGGGCGAACTGCGGTACGATCTCACCTGCCGCAACCCCCGCTGCATCAGTGCCACCGAGCAGGAGCTGCCCCAGATTTTCCGCCTCACTGACAAAGCAGCGGGCATCCACCGCTGCATCTACTGCGAGCATATCGCGGAATAAGGCCGCGCCCCGCGAAACGCCGCGCGGCAGCAGAAACCGGCGCTTCCCTGCATATATCCGTGAATAAAAAATCACGCCGGGCGTCCGGCGTGATTTTTTTGTCAAACAGGGAAACATATCCCCGGCCGCGGCTTATTCAAAGGGAATATCGCATTTCTCCCTCTCCGTTCCGAAATAGAACGACATGCCCACGATCTGTTCCGGGTCCAGGACGGCGTCCAGCGCGCCAATGATGACTGTGAACCGGTGATTTTCCGCGTCCCAGTATTGCGTTCCGCCGCCGTTTACAAACATTTCCGTTCCGTCCTTCCAGCGGACCCCCGCGGGGTAGGGCGACCATGCGTTTTTGAACTGGAAATCGTCAAAATCCGCATATTTTGCGTAAGCCTGTTCATCAATCCGGTAAATGAGCTTCATGCTGTATTGCCCGATCTCCACCTGCGAAAGGGTGATGGGCAGGCTGCCAATCGGGGCATTGGGTATCCAGGTTTTCGCTTCCCCGGCGCTGCCCTCCAGCGTCCAGGTAAGCTCCCAGTCACCGGGAACCGTCATGACTGCTTCATCGTATTTTGTCGCCCCCTGAATGCCGAAGCCGGTGAAGCGGAAGGTCACTACTTTTCCCAAAAGAGGATTTCCATCCCAGTGAAAGCGCACTCTATACTCCAGGCTGCCATCGCTGAGCTGAAAATCATAGACAAACGATCCACTTTCGTCTACCGCAACGGGCTGACCATTCTTGATATAGACAAGATTCCCCTGGGCATCTTGGGTAATACCCTCATAAAAATCCCCGCTGAGGCCCATGTTAAAGCCGGGTGTGGTTTCGCCGATCTCCCCCAGCGGCTGCCCGTCAATCAGAAAATCGAACCATACCCAGGGCAGCTGCCCATCCTCCAGCTTCAGGCCCTTGATGCGGAAGATCACCACGCCGCCATACTGGTCTGCCAGAGTCTGCACCGCCGTGACAGTGATGCCGTTGTTCGTCGCACTGACGCTCTTCTGCTTGCCGTCCTTCGTCTCCGTGGGGGTAACGGACAGCCCCGTTTTCTCCGCCTGCTTTTTGATCTGCTCTGAGGGCTGTATGCCGCTGGAACTGCCCATCTGCATGGTTGCGGACCAGCGGGTATAGACCGTTGCGGCAGTCATGGTCCCCATAATCAGAACCGCCGCGATCAAAAGCAGCAGTTTCTTCTTTCCAAAGGACTTTCGTTTTGGATACGGAGCAAATTCCGCCTCTTCAATCAGCCCGGCATCCAGATTCTGGATACCCTTCAGCATCTCTTTTCCGGTCATACGTAAATTCCCTCCTGTTTTAAGTAGGACGCCAGTTTGCTTCTTGTCCGGGACAGCCGCATCAGCACGGCGCTCTCGGTAATCCCATAGCGTCGGGCGATTTCGCCGGCGCTGTCTCCATACCAGTACCTCCGGACAAAGATCATCCGGTTCTCCTGGGTCTGCTCCCGCAGAAAGCTGCCCACAAGTTCGCTGACTTGCCCGTCACCCGGTCCTGTGCCCTGCCAGGCGGCGGGAATGCATTCCTCCATCTCCCGGGTCAGGGCTATGACCTCCGCCTTTCGCTTTGCCGCGTTATTCCAGTCCAGACGGCCGAAAGCGAAGTGGCGGCAGAGCTTTGCCAGATACGCGAAGAAATGCACCGGCCTTGTAGGCGGGATCGTGTCCCAGGCCCGCAGATAGGTATCGCTGACGCATTCCTGGGCATCCTCTTTGTTCCGGAGAATATTCTCGGAAAGCCGCGTCAGCTGCCCGCCGTACCGGCAGGCAGTCTGCGAAATGGCATCCTCGTTTCGGGTGAAGAATAATTGTATGATTTGCTCGTCATTCACTGCTCACACCTCCTGTGTTTTGTCCTTCACCCCTATAGAAGGATTTGGGATCGCAAATATAACGTTCCTTCGGGAAAATTTTGCAAAATCCACCCTACGGTCGGCGTTTCCGCAAGCGCCGGTCTCTCTTTGAAAATACATAACACAGCGCAAAACCTTTTTCAAGGGACTTTTTACAGCAGGATACAACATTTTGTAAATCAGACGGGCCAGACACAAAAATCTCCCCGTCCCAAATTCTCCGTCACCCGCATAGGGTGATTGTGAGGTGATTTTATGCAGAATAGTGCCATTGCCCTGCTGCGGGGCGGAGAAACTGCCCCGGGTCTTACGGGAACCGTCCGGTTTTATCAAAGGCGGGACGGGGTCCTTGTGGAAGCGGAGATTTCCGGGCTGCCCCCTTCCCGGACCGGCTTTTACGGGTTCCATATCCACGAGGGGACGGACTGCGAGCATATCGCAGAATAAAAAGCAAGCGCCATTGCAGGTTTCTCAAAAGCCTGCAATGGCGCTTTGTACTGTCTTTTTACCGCCGGGCCGCCTCTTTGGTTCTGCGCTTCAGGCAGACAAAGTAGGCGGGAATCAGGAAGCAGTCCGCCAGAACCCAGGCGGCGGGGCTGGCGTAACAGACGGCGATGAAGCCGAATACGGATACAAGGCCCGCCACCGCGCCCCGGGCGATCATTTCAAACACGCCCGCAACCACGGCCAGATTGGAGTAGCCCAGGCCCTGGATGGTGAAGCGGAACAGGTTGACACCCAGCAGGGGGATGTAGAACGCAGCATTAATCACCAGCAGCTGCCGTGCCAGAGGTAGGATCTGCGCCGAGGATGCCACATCCTTGGAGTCCAGGAACAATGCGGTCATCTGCGCCCCGCAGAAGTACATGACGGCCAGTGCCGCCAGAGAATAGACAACCCCCAGAATGCAGCAGTCCTTCACACCTTCCTGCACTCTTTCCAGCTTGCCCGCGCCCAGATTCTGTCCGGCATAGGTAGCCGCCATGGTGCCCATAGCGTCGAAAGGCGTGGCGAACAGATTCGTCACCTTGGAGGAGGAGGCCACGGCAGCCATGGCCACGGCGCCCAGACCGTTGACCGCCGTCTGCAGCAAAATGGAACCGATGGCCGTAATGGAATACTGCAGCCCCATGGGCAGGCCCATAATCAGCAGTCTTTTGACATAGTGCCCCCGCCAGCGGAGATTCTCCTTCTTCAGATGCAGAATGGGGAATTTTCTGCTCATATACCACAGGCACAACAGCCCGGAGATCAGCTGGCTGACAAGCGTTGCCCAGCCCGCGCCGGCGACCCCCATATTCAGCGTCACCACGCACACAATATCCAGTGTCACATTCAAAAGGCTGGAGAAGATCAAAAACATCAGCGGCGTCCGGCTGTCGCCCAGAGAGCGGAGGATGCCGGAGAGCAGATTATAGAGCATGGTTGCGGGAATACCCAGAAAAATCAGGAAAATGTAGTCATAGGCATAGGCAAAGGTGCTCTCAGGGGTGTCCATCGCCGTCAGAATGGCCCGGCAGCCCGTGGTGGTCACCAATGTCACAGCCAGTGCGATTGCAGAGCCCAGCCAGATCATATTGCCAACGAAATTCCGCAGACCATCATAATCCTTTTCGCCGAACTTCTGGGCCACGGGAATGGCAAAGCCCGCGCAGACGCCGTTGCACAGACCCAGCACCAGAAAATTAATGGAACCCGTAGAGCCAACCCCGGCCAGGGCCTCCATGCCCAGAAAATTACCCACAACCACCGTATCCACCATGGCATAGAACTGCTGGAACAGCAGCCCCAGCAGCAGGGGCAGAATAAACGACAGCAGAATGGGCATGGGCGCGCCAACCGTCATATCCTTTGTCCGATCCTTCGGCATATGGTATCCTCCTGAAATCACGATTTTTCATTCATCAGGCGCACATATTAGCACCAATTTCTTTCGCTGTCAATCCGGGAAAAATACATAAAAGCGCAGTCCGTTTTTCATACTTTCCTTGTCAAATCGCGGTTAACCGGGACTATTTCCCGGAACTATCCTTCAACGGCCGCAGTTGCAATATGTTCCGGATTATACTATAATAGGAGAAATTTATATGAAGGAGCGATTTCCATGTATCAGGCAGATTCTTCCCGCTATAATGTGATTCCCTATCGCCGCTGCGGTGCCTCCGGTTTGAAGCTGAGCGCCTTCTCCCTGGGCCTGTGGCATAACTTTGGCGACACCGCCCCCTATGAGAACATGCGTGCCCTCTGCCGCACGGCTTTTGATCACGGCATTACCCATTTTGACCTGGCCAACAACTACGGCCCTCAGCCCGGCGCTGCCGAGGAGAATTTTGGGAAACTCTTCCGGGACGACCTGGCTCCTTACCGGGATGAATTGATCATCTCCACCAAAGCAGGCTATACCATGTGGGACGGCCCCTATGGGGACTGGGGCAGCCGGAAATATCTGCTCGCCAGCCTGGATCAGAGTCTGAAGCGCATGGGGCTATCCTATGTTGACATCTTCTACCACCACCGTATGGATCCGGACACCCCGCTGGAAGAGACCATGGGCGCCCTGGAACAGGCGGTTCGCAGCGGCAAGGCCCTGTACGTTGGCCTCTCCAATTACAATGGCGAAACTCTGGAAAAAGCCTGCGCCATTCTGACGGAGATGCGCGTACCCTTTGTCATCAACCAGAACCGCTACTCCATTTTTGACCGGACCATAGAGGGCAACGGTCTGCTGGAAGCCACCCAAAAGCTCCGCAAGGGTCTGATCACCTTCTCTCCCCTGGCCCAGGGTATGCTGACGAACCGATACCTGAACGGCATTCCCGCGGACAGCCGCATCCGCACCGACGGCCGGTTCCTGAAGGAATCCACCGTGGAGGAAAAGCTGCCGAAGATCCGTGCTCTGAACGCCATGGCTCAGGAGCGTGGCCAGACATTGGCGGAAATGTCTCTGGCCTGGCTGCTGAACCACGAGGCCGTCACCTCCGTCCTCATCGGCGCTTCCAAGCCCAGCCAGATTCTGGATAACATCAAGGCCGCGGAGAATACGCGTTTCACCGCCGAAGAGCTGGCAAAAATCGAGGAGATCAGCAGGTAACCATGAATCAACAAAAAAAGCCCCGTTTATGGCCCCTCTGGCTGCTGCTTCCTTTGGGCACCGTTTATTACTTCTGTAAATTCGTCCTGCCGGGCTACAGCTTTACGGCTCTGGTATGCCTGTGTCTGGCGGCGCTGCTCCTGTTTTACGTTGCCATGCCCTTTCTTGGCCAGCGGTTCCCCAAGCCCGCGAAAATCCTCACCCGCTGCGTGACCGCCGTTCTGATTGCCGGACTGCTGGTCTGTGGGATAACGGAGGCCGTCATCATCAAGGCCAGCTTCGGAAGCCCTGATCAGGATGTGGACTATGTGGTTGTCCTTGGGGCCAAGGTCTGGGACGACGGGCCTTCCGTATCCCTTTGGGACCGGATCTACGCCGCCCGGGACTATCTGGAAGCCCATCCGAATACCATCGCCGTGGTTTCCGGCGGTAAGGGCAAGGACGAGCCCATGAGTGAGGCCATCTGCATGTATGTGGAACTGACGAATCTGGGCATTGACGGAGAACGCGTCTGGACGGAAGATCAGGCGGAATCCACTTGGGAAAATATCCGCTACAGCCTGGATCTGATTGAACAGAATACCGGCACCCGCCCCACCCGACTGGGCGTCCTGTCCAGCGAATACCATCTGTTCCGCGCCAGCCTTTTCGCGAAGAAAAATGGCGTGGAATTCGTGGGTATTCCCGCAAAAACCTCCCGTTTTTCCCAAAAGGTCAACCACTTCATGCGGGAGGTCGCCGGTGTCTGGCACTACATTTTATTAGGAGGAAACTATCATGATTGATCGCAGCTATGCCGATTTTGCCTGGGAACAGGCCACCGCGCTTCTGGGGATCGACTCTCCTTCCGGTTTTACCGCAAACGCGGCCCGGTGGGTAAAAGATGCCTTTGAAAGTCTGGGCTGCCCCGCGAGGATTACCGTCAAGGGCGGTGTTCTGGTGGAGCTGGGCGGCAAAAATGCCGGAGATGCCCTGTTTCTGGAGGCCCACACAGACACCTTGGGTGCCATGGTCAGCCAGATCAAGGGCAACGGCCGCCTGAAGCTGACCCCTCTGGGCGGCATGAGCCCCAACAACGCCGAAGCGGAGAATGTCCGGGTCTATACCCGCAGTGGCAAGATCTACGAGGGCACCTGTCAGCTGGCAGACGCCTCCGTCCACGTCAATGGCAATTACGCGGATACCAAGCGGACCTATGATACCATTGAGATCGTTCTGGATGAGAACGTGACCTCCGCCCAGGAAACCAAGGCACTGGGCATTGCCATCGGCGATATCGTCTGCTTCGATCCCCGCACCCGCCGCACCGCCTCCGGCTATCTCAAGAGCCGGTTCCTGGATGACAAGCTGTCGGTGGGCATCCTGCTGGGCTTTGCCAAATATCTGAAGGATAACCACATTGAGCCGGAGCGGAAGCTCTACGCCCACATCACGGTCTATGAGGAAGTGGGCCATGGCGGCAGCGCCAGCGTCCCCGCGGGCGTCACCGAGGCCATTTCCGTGGATATGGGCTGCGTGGGCGAAGGGCTGGACTGCACCGAGCGGCAGGTCTCCATCTGCGCCAAGGATTCCGGCGGCCCGTACAGCTATGAGGTGGTCTCCAAGCTGATCGACGCCGCCAGACGGACCGGCGCGGACTACGCGGTGGATGTGTACCCCCACTACGGCTCCGACGTAGAAGCCACCCTCCGGGCAGGCTACGACATCCGCCACGGCCTCATCGGCGCGGGGGTCTATGCCTCCCATGGCTACGAGCGCAGCCACATTGACGGCGTGTACAACGCCATTCTGGTCCTGGCCGGGTACACCGGGGTCATCTGATACGATTCACATTTACAAAAAGGCATTGCGTTCCACGCGGACGCAATGCCTTTTTTATAGAAAGTAGAGTTACAAATCAATGATCGAAAATCAGTCGTAGCTTATTAACTTAACACCAAAAATTAGCTTTTTATTTCAACCACAAACCTGTCCGCATTTCAGCTGGGTCCCTCCGGGGGCCCCTTTCTTGTCCCGCCAAGAAAGGGGGAAAGAATGCGGCTCAA
>NZ_JAHLPU010000023.1 GCF_018918045.1 Pseudoflavonifractor sp. MSJ-30 | reverse complement strand
AGCGCCTCCCTTAGGCCGCATTCTTGCGGAGCTTCTTGGCGGGACAAGAAGCTCCCCGCCGGAGGCACCCAGCCAATGGATGGACAGGGCTGTCGTATGAAACATGAAATAAGCGATAACAAGCGACAAGGGGCGGCAAACTCTGCCAATCCTTGTCGCTTGTTATTTACAGCAGCATCAATTTTATTTCCGGGCAGCCAGATACCGCTCCATTTCCCGGAGAAAGGTCTGGCCGATCTCGTCCAGTTCCGTGTTTTTCGGCTGGATGTAGCCGATTTCCATTCTGGCGTTCTGATTGTCCTTGTCCTCCCGGTAGGGGACGGCAAGGTAATCCGTGCCGTTCAGCTCCTCGCAGATGATGCCGGAGCAGAGGGTAAAGCCGTTGAGGCCGATCATCAGATTCAGCATGGTGGCCCGGTCCGTGGCCCGGATCATCTGGGGATATTCCCGCTCGGAGAGAATCTCCTCGGCAAAATAGGAGGAACTCTGATCTCCCTGCTCGAAGCACAGGCAGGGGTAAGCGCACAGCTCCTCCATGGAGATGGATGCGTTTTTTGCCAGCGGATGCCCCTTCCACAGGTAGACATAGGCGCTGCACTCCACCAGCGGGTGAAATTCCAGCCGGTTTTCGGCAAAGAGCTTGTTGAGCACCGTTCGGTTGTGTCTGGAGCGGAAGAGGATACCAATGTCGCTGCGGCGCTGGGCCACATCGTGGATCACGTCTATGGTCCGGGTCTCCCGGATGGCGTACTCGAACCGGCTGGCGTCGAACTGCCGCACGGTGTCCACAAAGGCTTTGGTCACGAAGGAATAGTGCTGGGTGGATACGCCGAAGATCCGCTTCTTGGGCTTCAGATACTCCTGCTCCATGAGTTCATACTGCTGGTAGATCTGCCGGGCGTAGTGCAGGAACCGGCGGCCGTCATTGGTCAGCGTCACGCCCCGGTTGGTCCGGTTGAAGATGGTGACGCCTACCTCCTGCTCCAGCTCCTGAATGGCTCCGGTCAGTGCCGGCTGGGTCACATAAAGCTGCTCCGCCGCCCGGTTCATGGACCCGGTCTGGGCGATGGTCAGGCAGTAGCGGATCTGTTGTAAAGTCATAGGGTCTCCTTTTACGCAAGTTGGCACTTGCGTAATTGACAATGGACAATTGACAGTTGACAATTAAGGCGTTTCCTTCGGAAATGAATTGAAAACAATTCAAATTTGTCCCGTAGGGACACAATAATTGTCAATTGTTCATTGTCAATTGTCCATTTTTATTACTTTACCGCGTTCAGCGCCTGATCCAGGTCGGCAAGGATGTCGTCGATGTGCTCGGTGCCGATGGAGAGGCGGATGGTGTTCTGGTAGATGCCGACGTTTGCCAGTTCCTCGTCGGTCAGCTGGGCATGGGTGGTGGAGGCGGGGTGGATGACCAGACTCTTCACATCGGCCACGTTGGCCAGCAGAGAGAAGATCTTCAGGCTGTCAATGAACTTGAAGGCCTCTTCCCGGCCGCCCTTGATGCGGAAGGTGAAGATGGACGCGCCGCCGTTGGGGAAGTACTTCTCGTACAGGGCGTGATCCGGATGGTCCGGCAGGCTGGGATGGCTGACGGATTCCACCATGGGATGATTGACCAGAAATTCCACAACCTTTTTGGCGTTTTCCGCGTGGCGTTCCAGACGCAGGCTCAGGGTCTCGGTGCCCTGAAGCAGCAGGAAGGCGGCGAAGGGGCTGATACAGGCGCCTTCGTCCCGCAGCAGAATGGCCCGGACGTAGGTGACGAAGGGAGCCGCAGGGGCAGCCTTGGTGAACTGTACGCCGTGGTAGCTGGGGTTCGGCTCGGAGATCCAGGGATAAGCGCCGTTTCCGGCCCAGTCAAAGGTGCCCGCGTCCACAATGACGCCGCCCAGAGTGGTGCCGTGGCCGCCGATGAACTTGGTAGCGGAGTGGACAACGATATCCGCGCCGTGCTCGATGGGACGAATCAGGTAGGGGGTGCCGAAGGTGTTGTCGATGACCAGGGGCAGGCCGTGGCGGTGGGCGATTTCAGCGATGGCGTCGATATCGGGGATATCGGAGTTGGGGTTGCCCAGAGTCTCGATGTAAACGGCCTTGGTGTTGGGCTGAATGGCGGCTTCCACTTCGGCAAGGTTGTGGGCGTCCACAAAGGTGGTGGTGATGCCGTACTGGGGCAGGGTATGGGCCAGCAGGTTGCTGGTGCCGCCGTAAATGGTCTTCTGGGCCACAATGTGCTCTCCCTGACGGGCCAGAGCCTGAATGGAGTAGACAATCGCCGCCGCGCCGGAGGCCACGGCCAGACCGGCAGTGCCGCCCTCCAGAGCCGCGATGCGCTTCTCAAATACATCCTGGGTGGAGTTGGTCAGACGGCCGTAGATGTTGCCGGAATCCGCCAGACTGAACCGGTCGGCGGCGTGCTGGCTGTTGTGGAAGACGTAGGAGGTGGTGGCGTAAATAGGTACGGCACGGGCATCGCTGGCGGGATCCGCCTGCTCCTGGCCTACGTGCAGCTGAAGCGTTTCAAAATGGTACTTGCTCATAATCGTTTCCTCATTTCCATCTATATTGAAGATTGTATTTTCGTTTTTGGCTGCCCCGCAGGGGCTGCTGACGGGGTTATTATAACGAAAATTCGCTATAAGTCAACACAAGGAAACAGATAGCTGGCTATCAGAAAAACTTTTAACGCTCAATGGCCTTTACAAAGGCGGTCTTGTCTTCCGCTTTGAAGAACGCGGACCCGGCGACCAGCACCCGGGCGCCGTTTTCCTTACACAGTTCCCCGGTCTCGGCGTTGACGCCGCCGTCTACCTCCAGCAGACATCCGGGATTCCGGGCCGCGCAGAGATCCCGCAGGGCGGAGAGCTTTTCCATCTGGTTTTCCATAAAGCTCTGACCTCCAAAGCCGGGTTCCACCGTCATGACAAGGATCATGTCCACCTTGTTAAGGTAGGGCAGCACCGCCTGGGCGGGGGTGTTGGGCTTTACGGATACGGCGGCTTTTTTCCCAAGAGCGTGGATTTTGTCCAGGGCCAGCAGGGTGTTTTCCTCCGTATCGGCCTCCACGTGGATGGTCACATAGTCCGCCCCTGCTTTGCAGAAGGCATCCACATAGCGCACCGGCCGGTCGATCATCAGGTGGACGTCCAGAATCAGATCCGTATATTTCCGCAGAGCGGCCACGGTGGGGATGCCGATGGTGATATTGGGTACAAAATTGCCATCCATGACATCCACATGGACCCATTTGCAGCCCGCGTTTTGGATGGTTTTCAGATCCTCCCCCAGATAGGCAAAGTCCCCGGAGAGAATGGAAGGCGCGAGAATAGACATGGGAATACCTCCGTAGTGTTGTAGAGATTGTTGTTTGCGGAGCAAACAAATTGACAATTGACAATGAACAATTGACAATTATTGTGTCCCTGCGGGACGAATTTGAAATTATTTTTTTGATTTGTTTCCGAAGGAAACTCCTTAATTGTCAACTGTCAATTGTCAATTGTCAATTTGGCAAACCCCGGTTTGCCGTTTTTCTTTCCGGAAAAAGTATAACACACCCATTTCTTTTGCGCAACCGAAATTGTTGAGAGTTAGGCTACGCTAACAGCTTGCGCGGCGCATAATGGGGTGCTATAATGACCCCAAAACAAAGATTATGAGGTGGTCTTTGAGATGACAATGGATGAACTGAAGCCCGGCCAATCCGCGTTTATTGCCGCGGTGGGCGGTGACGGGGCCTTGCGGCACCATCTGCTGGATATGGGCCTGACACCCCAGACAGAGGTCATGCTGCAAAAGGTGGCCCCTATGGGAGACCCTGTGCAGATCACCCTGCGGGGGTATGAGCTGACCCTGCGGCTGGAAGAGGCCAGATGGATTGAAATTGAAAATGTACACAGAGATCCGATTCCTGTCCACGGACGGGAACCCCGGATTCAGCCCATCCCGCACCCCGGTGTGGGCGAAAAGCAGGGCAGGGAAGTGCCCCTGAAGGACGGCCCGCTGACCTTTGCTCTGGCAGGCAACCAGAACTGCGGCAAGACCACCCTCTTTAACCAGCTTACCGGTGCCAACCAGCATGTGGGCAATTTTCCGGGCGTGACCGTAGACCGGAAGGACGGCACCATTCGCAATCACCCGGAGGCAACGGTTACGGATCTGCCCGGCATCTACTCCCTGTCCCCCTATTCCAACGAGGAGATCGTCACCCGGGATTTCCTGATGAACGACCGCCCCAGCGGCATTATCAATATTGTGGACGCCACCAATATCGAACGGAACCTATATCTGACCATGCAGCTTATGGAGCTGGAGATCCCCATGGTGCTGGCCCTGAACATGATGGATGAGGTCCGGGCCAATGGCGGCTCCGTCCGCATCAACGAACTGGAGGAAATTCTGGGCATCCCCGTGGTCCCCATTTCCGCCGCCCGGAATGAGGGCATCGACGAGCTTATCGACCACGCCCTCTATGTTGCCCGGGCAGAGCAGAAGCCCCAGCGGGTGGACTTCTGTCTGGAGAGCGACGATCCCAGGGATCCGGTGGGCGCGGTGCACCGCTGCATCCACGCCGCCGCAACCCTTTTGGAGGCGGATATCCGCCGGGCAAAGCTCCCCGTCCGCTTCGCCACCACCAAGCTGGTGGAAAAGGACAGCCTGATGGAGCAGAAACTGCCCCTGAATCCCGAAAAGCAGCAGGCATTCCGGCAGATAGTTTCCATTATGGAACAGGAGACCGGTCTGGACCGGGAGGCGGCCATGGCAAACATGCGCTTCCAGTTTCTGGAAACGCTGTGCAAAAAGACGGTGGTCCGGCCCCATGAGAGCAAAGAGCACAAGCGCAGTATGGCCATTGACCGGGTTCTTACAGGAAAATACACGGCCATTCCCTGCTTTTTGGGAATCATGGCTCTGGTGTTCCTGATGACCTTCACCCTGATCGGCGGCACGCTGTCCGATCTGATGGAGCTGGGCGTGGGCTGGGTGACGGAGTGGATCGACCGGGGACTTACCGCCTGGCAGATCAACCCCGTGGTCCATGACCTGGTGGTGAACGGCGTGTGCGCCGGTGTGGGCAGCGTTCTGAGCTTCCTGCCCACCATCGTTACCCTGTTCTTCTTCCTGTCCATCCTGGAGGACACGGGCTACATGGCCCGGGTGGCTTTTGTGATGGACCGGCCCCTCCGGAAGCTGGGCCTTTCCGGCCGAAGCTTTGTGCCCATGCTCATCGGCTTCGGCTGCTCCGTGCCCGCGGTCATGGCGACCCGGACCCTGTCCAGTGAGCGGGACCGGAAAATGACCATTCTGCTGACGCCCTTTATGAGCTGCTCCGCCAAGCTGCCCATCTACACCATGCTGGTGTCCGCCTTCTTCCCCAGAGGCTGGCAGCCTGTGGCCATGATTGGCCTGTACGGTCTGGGCATCCTCTGCGGTGTTGTCTACGCCCTGATTCTGAAGCACACTGCTTTCTCCGGCGAGCCTGTGCCCTTCGTTATGGAACTGCCGAATTACCGCCTGCCCAGCGCCAAGAGCGTGGGCCAGCTGATCTGGGAAAAGGCAAAGGGCTTTGTACAGAAGGCGTTTACCATTATCTTTGCCGCCTCCGTCATTATCTGGGTTTTGCAGACCTTTGATATCCGCCTGAATGTGGCCTCCTCCCCGGAGGTGAGCCTGCTGGCACTGCTGGGCAGCCTGATCTCCCCAATCTTCAAGCCCCTTGGCTTCGGCGACTGGCGGGCCTCCACAGCCCTTATCACCGGTTTCACGGCAAAGGAGAGCATGGTGTCCACTCTGACGCTGCTTCTGGGCGGCGACGCAAGCCGGATCACCACCATGTTCAGTCCCTTTACGGCGGTGGTGTTTCTGGTGTTCACCCTGCTCTACACCCCCTGCGTGGCGGCCATCGCCACGGTCAAGCGGGAAATGGGCAGCGCCCGGGCGGCAGCGGTGACGGTGGTTAGCCAGTGCGCCATTGCCTGGGTTGTGGCGTTCCTTGTCCGCTGCGTCGGCCTGATTTTCGGATGGGTGTGAGAATATGAACCTGCAAAGTATTCTGGTGCTTCTGGCTGTGGCCGTGGGATTTTTCTTCGCGGTGCGCCATGGAAAGAAAAAGTATAAATGCGGCTGCTGCGGGGACTGCAGGACCTGCGCCAACCGGGGCAGCTGCAAATAGCGAAAGGATCCATTGGCGGGGACGGCGGAAATGCCGTGCCCGCCAATTTTTTGCCGCTTTTCCCAAAAACAGGAAAGATTGCAGGAATGATGCCGCATTTTTGCGGCGGACGGGGATTTTATGAATTCAGGGCCGGGGAAACCCTGCTTTGGCGGCGTTTGAGGGGAAGTGCTTTCCACGTGGGACGGCGGAAAAGGAGGATATGTCCACGCCTAAAGCGCAAATGTCCATACGGAAAGGTTATACCCCTGGGGGCAGTATTGAAAAATGAAATAACGCCGGGGTGATTATGCAAAAATGCTTGCAATGCGGCCTATTCTGTGAAATAATGGAGTCCATAAACAAAGTGTCCGGCAGGGCCGGGCAGGGAAGGATGTTTTGGGATGATACAGAAGGAACGGTTTTACGAGGATGTGACAGCCTATGTCCATGCCCATTCCCAGACGCTGGTGGAAGCACTTTCCGAGCTGGTACGCCGAAAAAGCGTCAGCTCCAGCGGCGAGGGTGTGGCGGATTGCTGCGAATATGTGATTGCCCAGATGGAGCGCATCGGCATTGAGACTACCCGCTATGACATCAGGCCCTACCCCTGCATTGTGGGCAGGCTTGGAAATGATCCCGCCAAAAAAACAGTGCTGATTTATGCCCACTACGATGTACAGCCTGTAGGAAAACGGGAACTGTGGCGCACGGAACCCTTTGACCCGGTGATTCGCGACGGCAAAATCTGGGGCAGAGGCACCGCCGACAACAAAGGCCCCCTGATGGCCCATCTGCTGGCGGTGGATTATCTGAAGAATAAGCTGGGGTATCTGCCCGTTAATCTGAAATTTATCTTTGAAGGCTGTGAGGAGTCCTCCAGCCTGGGGCTACCGGAGTTTCTGGCAGAGCATAAGGAGCTGCTGAAGGCGGATATAGTCTATTTCAGTGACGGCTCCAAGAGCCACAGCGATGAGCCCATCATTGCGCTGGGTGTCAAGGGAATGCTGTATGTGGAGCTGATTCTCACCACCATGTCCCGGGATGTGCACTCCCAGTACGCGCCGGTGCTGCCCAGCGCCGCCTGGCAGATGGTGGAGCTGCTGGGGAAGCTTCGCAAGGACGGTATTGTGCAGATTCCCGGATTCTATGAGGACATCATTCCCGCAACTGAGGAGGAAAACGCCATCCTCAATGCCGGCCCCAATGTGGACGAGGCATTGAAAAAGACCTACGGAACCTATCCGGTTTATGACAAAAAGACCGGCTATTACGCAACACTGAACAACCAGCCCACCTTCAATATTTCCGGCGTATTCTCCGGCTTTACGGGAGAGGGCGGCGCCACGGTGCTCCCCTCCAGGGCAACGGCCAAGATTGATATGCGTCTGGTAGTGGCCCAGTCCGGCGAAAAGATTCTGGGGCAGCTGAAGGACTACATCCGGACTCTGGGCTATGACAATGTGGAGGTTGTCTGCCGGGGCATTACGGATCCCGCCAAGACCTCCATCCATACACCCTACCTGCCGGTGATTCAGAAGGCGGTGAACGGAATCTTCGGTTCCAGCCTGATCTATCCTAACCGGCCCTCTACCGCGCCGGATTACCTGTGGACCAATATTCTGGGCCTGCCCACCATTCAGGTTCGCTGGTGCGACTTTGATTCCGACAACCATGCCCCCAATGAGCATCTGTCCGTTGAGAACTATCTGCGGGGCATTGCCCTGACGGCTTCCGCCCTGATGGAAATCGGAACCGCGGAGCTGTAAAAAATGCGTGCCGCAAAAACGGCACGCAGAGAAAACTATCGGTTCTGGCTGTTCCGGATTTGCCCTTCCCGGAGGATGGCAGAGGAAAGCATCTGCCTGAGCTGCTCCTTCAGCAGCCCCGGGAATCTGTCCGGCTTGCAGCACATGACGTAATCGATGATATTTGGCTCCTGTAAAATGTTGTAAACCCGCACAGGTGCCAGAAGCTGGAACAGGTGCAGGTAGCTGTCGAAGGTAAAGCCCAGCTCCTCGCCCATGGCGATCATATTCAGCGTGGCCTCGTGCTTGGCGGCCCCCTCCCGCATGGCGGGCTGAATGCCGCTGGCAGCCAGTACCCGTTTTCCCATGACGTAGGTGCTGTTGTTGGAGGTCAGCATAAGGAAGGTGCGATTTTTCAGGGTACGCAGATCGACGGTGGTATGGTCTCCCTCCGAAGCGCAGGGCCGGGGCGGATTTTTCAGACCACTGACCAGCATCAGTCGATCCTGCCGAAGGGGAAACCGTTCCCACTGGCCGGGAAGGGCCACATCGTTCGTCAGAACCAGATCCAGCTGGCCGCTGTTCATCTTTTCAATCAGCTCGGCTTGTGCGCCGTCCAGAATTTGCAGATGCCCCTGAGGAAACGCCTGAGAAAAGGCCATGTAGATGCAGGGGGCCAGACGGGGGGCGCGGAGCGTCTGAACACCGATTTGCAGATTCAGCGCCTGACCTCCGCAGGCCAGCAGCGCTGCCTCCCGCCGGAAGTCCTGGCCGATACGCAGAATCTGCCGGGCCTTTTCCAGATACAGCGTTCCCAGCTCGGTAGGAACCAGCGTTTTGCTTCGCTGAAACAGGGGATATCCCAGACGCTGCTCCGTAATGGTGAGAAATCTGCTCAGCGCGGGCTGAGAGATGTGCAGCATCGCGGCGGCCCGGGTAATGCTCCCGCAGTCGGCAATGGTTGTGATATAAAGCTGCTCCTGCAAATCCATGGCTGCCTCCTGATTGCTTGTTGCCTGAGATAACACCTATTATCATACCGTATTTTGGCAAGAATGCAAGAGGCAAATAACATTCCGGTTATCCGAGGCGAAAGCCTCTGAATAACAGGAGGAATCCTGAAATCCGGTTCCGGATCCCTCCGAAAAATCTATTTAGGAAAGAGAGATTAGAAATGAGCGAAGAAAACAAGAAGTCAACGAAGAAACCCTTCAAGATGCCCCATACCTTTGTGATTCTGCTGGCAATTATCTGTCTGGCTATGGTAGTTTCCTGGATCATTCCCTCCGGCGAGTACGCACGTGAGGTAAACGATGCGGGAATCAAAGTGGTCATTCCCGACCAGTTTTCCATTGTGGAGAAGACCTATCTGAAGCCCTGGGATATTCCCAGCATGATCGTCAAGGGCTTCTCCGACCAGGCTACCCTGATTTTCATGACCATGTTCGTGGGCGCAGGTTTCAATGTTCTGCTGAAGACCAATGCCGTTCAGGCGCTGATTGCCGTCATGATTCGGAAGCTGGGCAAGCTGGAGTCTGCTTTCATCGCCGCGCTGATGCTGGTCTGCGCCCTGATTGCCACAACCCAGTCCGTTACCGTTTTCATCGCCTTTACACCCGTTATCATTATGATGGTTCGCGCCATGGGCTATGACTCCCTGGTGGGCGCAGCCATTCCTCTGATGGGTGGTGCCATCGGCTTCAGCACCGGCACGCTGAACGCCTCTTCCACTGCCATTGCCCAGGCCATTGCTGAGCTGCCCACCTTCTCCGGTATCGGCTACCGCTTTGTCTGCCTGTTCGTTTACTGGGCAGTCAGCAGCTATATGCTGATCCGCTACGCCAAGAAGGTCAAGGCAACTCCCTCTCTCAGCCCCATGTACGATCTGGATCTGGCTGACACCGCTACCGAGGTGGACGAAAGCGTTATGACCAAGATGACCGTCCGTCAGGTTCTGTGCCTGCTGTCTCTGGTTGGAACGCTGGTTGCCATCTGCTGGGGCTGCATCCAGTTGGGCTGGGGCCAGAAGGAAATCGGTATTGCCTTTATCTGGCTGGCCATCATCTGCGGCGTCTGCGCAGGCTTTGGCCCCACACAGATCTGCAACTACTTCGTGGAAGGCGCCCAGAAGCTGCTGGCAACCGCGTTCATTGTCGGTATCTCCAAGACCATTGCCAATGTCTTCACCAGTGCCCAGGTTATGGATACCATCGTCTACGGCATTTCCAATGTGCTCAATGCCTTCCCTGTTGCCTTGAAGGGTGTATCCATGTTCTGGGCAAACCTGATCATCAACTTCCCCATCGTCTCCGCCTCCGGTCAGGCCGGTGTGGTGATGCCCATCTTCACCCCCGTGGCGGATATGATCGGCATTACCCGTCAGACTGCCGTTCTGGCCTACAACTTCGGCGACGGCTTCTGCAACTACATCATCCCCTGGTCCTCCGCTTTGATGGGCAACCTGGCCGTTGCCAATATCCCCTATGACCGCTGGATGAAGTTCTTCTGGAAGATGTTCCTGGTCTGGATTGCCCTGGGCAGCGTGCTGCTGTTCATCGCCCAGATGATGAACTACGGCCCCTTCTAAGTTATGGATTATTCCGAGAGAATCCAAGACATCAGGGCGTTCATTCAGGAGCAGGAGCAGAGCCTTCTGGACGACTGGTTTCAGCTGATTTCCCATGTGAGTGTCAGCGAGACCGGCGAGGGCGTGGAGGAATGCTGCGACTGGATTTATGGCAAAATGGCCGCTCTGGGCCTTGCAGTTCAAAAATACGATGTGCGCCCCTTCCCGGTGCTGGTGGGCCGCACCCACCGGGATCCGGCGAAGAAAACCGTTCTGCTCTACGCCCATTATGACGTCAAGCCTGCCGGTGACCCCGGCAAGTGGCGCACGGATCCCTTCCGACCCACCGTAGTGGACGGGAAGGTTTACGCCCGGGGTAGCGCCGACAATAAGTCCCCGCTGATGGCCCACCTGGAGGCTCTGGCCTATTACCGCAATCGGGGGCTGGAGCTGCCGGTGAACCTGATTTACCTCTTTGAGGGCTGTGAGGAATCCGGAAGCCTGGGCCTTCCGGAGTTTCTGGAGGCCCATCGGCAGGAGCTGGACGCGGACATGGTCTTTTTCAGTGACGGCTCCAAGGATCCCAGCGGCAAACCTATTATTGCCCTGGGCTGCAAGGGCTGCCTGAATTTCACCATTCGGGTAAAGACCATGACCAAGAATGTCCATTCCCGTTATGCCCCGGTGCTGCCCAGCGCCGCTTGGGCGCTGGTGGATCTGCTGTCAAAGCTGAAGCAGGGGGATCAGGTCCTGGTTCCCGGCTTCTACGACGGCCTCCGGCCCATTAACGAAAAAGAACGGGCGCTGCTGGAAACGCTGCCTTCCTCTGAGGACGAGCTGAACCGGATTTATCAGGCGAAGCCTCAGAATTACGGCAGGGAGTTCTATCCCCGCCTGTTCTTCCAGCCCACCTTCAACGTCCAGTCCATTCGCTGCGGTGCCAACGGTGTGGTTCCCGCAGAGGCGGAAGCCTCCGTTGACATCCGTCTGGCCCCGGGTCAGAAAGGTGAGGATGTATTTGAAAAGATCCGCGCCTACATTGCGGCGCTGGGCTATGACAATGTGGAGCTGGAATTCGAGGGCTGCATCCCCCCCTCCCAGACCGATGTGTCTACCCCGTATCTGCCTGCTGTGGAGGATATCTGCACCCAAATCTATGGGGACTACATCCTCTATCCCTGCCGTCCTTCCTCCGCACCGGATTTCCTCTGGACGGATATTCTGAAGCTCCCGGCCATTCAGGTTCGTTGGAGCGACGCGGACTCGGACAACCATGCCCCCAACGAGCATTTGTCCATCAGGGAGTATTTTGACGGAATCGTCCTCACCGCCTGCGCCTTCCCAGCCATTGCGGTTGTGGACACACCCTGAAAAGAATCAGACAAAAACACAGATACCCTCTCCTGTCCTTGGGAGAGGGTATCCACTCAGGAGGATTTTCATGAAAGAAAAACTGTATGGCCTTGTAGAGGCCCAGGCGGATCGGCTGCTTTCCATGGCCGATCAGATCTTTGACAATCCCGAATACGACGGCGAGGAGTTCTTTGCCTCCGGATTGCTGGAGGACTATCTGGAAGAAAACGGCTTTGCCGTAGAGCGGGGCCTGAAGGACTGGCCCACCGCTTTCCGGGCAACCTGGAAGCAGGGCGAGGGCGGTCCCCGGATCGGTCTGCTGTGCGAATACGATGCACTGCGGAATCTTGGCCACGGCTGCGGCCACCATATGCAGGGTCCCTGCATATGCGGTACCGCTGTGGCACTGAAAAACGCCGGTATCGACAAGCCCTTCGAGCTGGTGGTTTACGGCACTCCCGCAGAGGAATCCCTCAGCGCCAAGGTGACCATGTGGGAAAACGGCTACTTCCGGGACATTGATGTGGCTTTGATGATGCACGGCGGCCCGGACACCTGCGTGGACGAAAAGAGTCTGGCGCTGTCCAACTATACCATCACCTTCCATGGCAAGGGTGCCCATGCCGCACTGGCCCCTGACCAGGGCAGAAGCGCTCTGGACGCGCTGCTGCTGTGCTTCAACGGCGTGGAATTCCTGCGTGAGCACGTCCGGGAGGATACCCGGATGCACTATACCATTGCCGAGTACCCCGGCCCCTGCAATGTGGTACCGTCCAAGGCTGTGGCAAACATCTCCCTGCGCAGCTACTCCCGGGAGGTTTTGAAGGATGTCTGCCGCCGTTTTGAGCAGATCGTCCAGGGCGCTGCCCTGATGGCTGATGTGACCTGTGAGATCCAGAGAGAGAAGGATCTGGACAACAAGGTTCCCTGCTACTCCCTGAACGAGGTTATCATGAAAAATGCCGAGGCCTGCGGCGCCCCCGGCATCGGCCCTGTGCGAAAAAAGACCGGCAGTACCGATTTCGGCAATGTGACCAACCATATGCCCGGCAGCTGCATCCGGGTGCAGTTCGTTCCCACCGGCACTTCCAGCCACTCTCAGGCATTTGTGGACGCCGGTAAGACCAAAGCAGGGCACAACGCCCTCCTGTACGGTGCGAAAATTCTCAGTACCACCGCTCTGGATCTGATTGAGACCGATGGACTCATGGACAAGCTATGGGCGGACTTTGAGGAAGCCAAAAAGAAAGCATAAAAAACGCAAAAAGAAGGGTGCGCCGGCGGCGCACCCTTTCACTATGGATTTTTCAGGTTTTACGGATGAATTTCTCCTTGCATCTGGGGCAGGTGATGGAGATTTTGCCCTTGCCTCTGGGGACGCGAACGGTCTGGCGGCACTTGGGGCAGTCGAAATAGCGGTTGTTCCGATCCTTCAGCCGGTCGAAGATCAGCAGGAATTTCCGGTTCTCCTGATACCGTTTGTAGGTGTTCCGGGACAGGGCCCGGAAAATGGCCCAGATCATCAGAGCGTAACTCAGCGCCCAGAAGATCGTCCGCATTGTCAGGTTCCGGAACAGGGAGGAGAGGATGCTTGCCGCCAATCCGCAGCACAGAATGGCCATGTTCAGCCGATCGGAACCGTATCGGCCGGACATAAAGCTGCGGAAGCTGGCGGAGAGCCGCCCCCCCGCCTGGTGTAGCCAGAGAGAGAATTTATTCATGAAATCCACCTTTGCCTATGGGAAACTCAAATTGATATTCCTATTATATTGCGGATTTTGTGAATTTCAACACCGCGGCCTTATAATTTACGGATTGTTTAAGAATGTCAAATCTTAAGAATTGGAAAATGGTATTGGCGAATTTGGGGAATTATGATAGAATAAACGAAAAATGACGGGAAGGAGGCAGCCTGTGAAGAAGCGGATCCATATGAAGCCGGAGCTTGTCATGGTTCTGATAGCCATGGTCAGCGCGCTTGCGCTTATGGGAATGCTCATCGCCTGCATCCCCTATTACTACCCCAAAGAGGATGCGGACCCGGAGGCTCTTCTGCAGCACCAGCGGGAGCTGGAGCAGGCCATGGAACGGACGGAGCCTCTTCCGGAGACGGAGCCGGAGGAAACGGCGGTACCCACCATTCCGCCGGAAGCCAATCCCTATACCAAGCGGGATTTCCAGTACAGCAGCCATAATTTCCTGCTCTGTACCCAGCAGGACAGCTATCCGGGCGTCGATGTGTCCTCCTTCCAGGGCGTTATCGATTGGGAAAAGGTCCGTGCTTCCGGCATCCGGTTCGCCATGGTGCGTCTGGGGTTCCGGGGCTACGGCCAGGCCGGCAACATGGTGGAGGACGAATTTGCCCGCCGGAATCTGGAAGGGGCCAAAAAGGCGGGACTGGAGGTAGGCGCTTACTTCTTCTCCCAGGCGACCACCATTGATGAGGTGGATGATGAGATTTTCTTTTTCATGAAGACGCTGGGGGACTTTGAGCTGACCATGCCCGTTGTCCTGGACTGGGAGCATGTGGGCGTGGAGACTGCCCGGACCAACAATGTGGACGCTGAGACATTGACCGCCATGCAGAAGCATTTCTGCAAGACGATGGTGGACTTCGGCTACACGCCCATGGTCTATTTCAACTGGCATCTGGGGGAAAACAACCTGTATCTCTCCGAGCTGGAGGACTATCCCTTCTGGCTGGCCCTGTACCAGGACCGCATGACCTATCCTTTCCGGGTGGAAATGTGGCAGTACACCTGCACCGGCCGGGTTCCCGGCATCCAGGGCGACGTGGACATCAACGTCTATATGCCGGATCCGACAAAAATCCGGTAAAGAACTAGGGGCGGCGAAAAATGCCGCCCCTATAATTGTGTCAGCTCAAAGGATTTACTTTTTGCCGCTAGCCCTGTCCGCATTTGGGCCGGGTCCCTCCGGGGGCCCCTTTCTTGTCCCGCCAAGAAAGGGGGAAAGAATGCGGCCTAAGGGAGGCGCTGTCGGCAA
>NZ_JAHLPU010000001.1 GCF_018918045.1 Pseudoflavonifractor sp. MSJ-30 | reverse complement strand
GAAGGCATTTTTCGTCAGAGCCTTGGCAGTGCCGCAGACCATGGGCTGATCCTTCATGGCGCCCTTGTCCGCGCCGTTTCCGTGGAAGGTCACGGTGTACTTGTGGGCCGTCCACTTGGCATAGATGGTCCTGGCACCGATGCCGGAAATGGTGTCCGCGGGCTTTCTGAAGGCCCCGTCCAGATACCAGCCGCCGAAATCGAAGCCGTCCCGGCTCATGGCGGGCAGCTCGATGGTGTCCTCAATGGTATAGGTCTGGGGAACCTGGGTCAGCTCCTCAACGGTCAGATTCTTATAGGTGAGTTTATAAGCGACCGGCGCCCAGACCGCGTACAGCGTCACCACATCCTGATCGGTCGTGGACAGGGCCACACCCTTCTGTCTGTTGGTGTACTCCGGGGTGCTGCTGTCCGGATCGGTTGCCCAGCCCTGGAAGGCGTAGCCCGTCCGGGAGAAGGCGTTGGCGGTCAGGGTGTAGGTCTTGCCGCAGAGCATGGTCTTGGGCTTCATGGTACCCTTGTCCGCGCCGTTGCCCTCATAGACCACAGTGTAGCTGTTGGGGGTCCACTGGGCATACAGGGTCACCGTTGCGCCGGACTTGTCCGACAGATTCACCACCTGCGCGCCGTCGGCGTAGGCAGCCTTGCCTCTGGCGGAAGGGGCCCAGCCCGTAAACCGGTAGCCCTCCCGGGTAAAGCTGAGCTGAGGCAGTTCAGCCGTCTGGTCATAGGTCATGGAAACCGGCTCCATAGTGCCCTGGCCGCCGTTTGGCTGGAACGCCACCGTATAGGCGATGGGCGTCCACTGGGCAATCAGCTCCACGGTGCCCTCTTCGGCCAGCTTGGAAACCGTCTGCTTGTCCTCGTAGGCGTTCCCCTGCGCATCCGCCCAACCGGCAAAGACATAGCCCGTGCGGGTAAAGGCGTTGGCAGTCAGAGAAGCCTCGGCATTGTAGACAAGGGACTGATCCTTCATCTTGCCGGCGCCGCCGTTGGCGTCAAAATGAATGGTGTAGGTATTGACCTTCCACTGGGCATAGAGGGTGATTTCCGTTCTCTCGCCCGCGGGGATGGAATCGACGATCTGCCTGCCAGCCTGATCCAGACTCCAGCCCAGGAAACGGAAGCCGGGCTGCCGGGGCGCCTGCAGAACCAGCGTCTCATTGGTGCTCCATCCGGCGGGATTGGGGTTCTCGATGCCCTCCATATTCTCATAGGTCAGAATATAGGTTCCGGCAACACGGTCCACGATCTCCTCTGCCGTGGTGGGCCGCTCTCCCTTTTCATCCAGGAAGAGCTTGCCGCAGGTATCGCACTTCCAGTGCTCAAGCCAGCCGTTTTTCTCCTCGGTCGCGGGCTGTGCGGGGTAATGGGTCAGAATATGACTGGAAACCCACGCCACTTCGCCCCAGACGGAGGCCCCGCCGTAGCTGCCGGAGGGCTTCGTGGTCCAATTGCAGGGGTAGACACAGATGACGTCGTATTTCAGGCCCACGAAAGCATTCGCTTCGAGCTTGGGCAGATTCTTGCCGGTGAAGATGATGGTTGGGTACTGATCCCCCGAATTGTTCATCTGGCCGAAAGCCTTGTTTCCGATGTGGGTCACAGAGGCGGGCAGACGGACGCTTTCCATCACCTGATTGTTCCAGAGGAAGCCCTCCGGAATGTCCGTGATTCCCTCCGGAAGTTCAACATGATTGATAAAGTACCCGGCAAGGCCATAGCGGCCAAGCTGCGTGACGGAATCCTCAATGATCACGTTCTCAACGCTGTTCCAGAAGGGCGGCTGCTCCTCGGAGTAATCCGCCATTTTTCCGGGACCTGTCAGCGTCAGGGTACCGATCCTCGTGGCACTGACAGTGCCCTGGGTGATCCGGAGGGACGCGGGCACGGTCATCGCGTTCAGATCACCGCTGGTCCAGATGGCAGATTCTCCAAAGGTGACCTTATCGGAGAGGATCGTCAGCTCTTCCAGATTGCACATGCCGAACGCGTTGCTGCCAACCGTTTTCACATTGGCGCCGAGCGTCAGTTTTTTCAGCCCGGAATAGAAGAAGGCGCCATCCTCAATGGTTTCCAGAGAATCCGGAAATGCAGCGGTTTCCAGGCCCTGGCAGCCGTAGAAGGCGTTCTCCCCGATTTTCTCCAGGGAATCGCCAAAGGTAACTTCCTTCAGATTTTTGCAGCCGCTGAAGGTGGATCTTCTGATCTCTTTCAGTGCAGCCGGGAGCTTTACGCTTTCGAGCGCTTCACAGTCACTGAACAGTCCCTCGGGGAGCTCTGTGACTTTATCGGGCAGAGCGATGCTCTTCAGAGAATTGCAGCCGGAAAACGACCGGTCTCCTATCTTCTCAATGGTATCGGAGAGGACAATACTTTCCGCATTGGCAAAGCCTTCAAACGCCCCGTAGGGCAGCCGCCGAATGGGCGCGGTCAGCCGGATGCTGCGCACCTGATCGGCAATGGCCGCAAAGGGGGACGTGCTTTTGCTGTCGGACTGCAGGAGCCCAATGCCGGTGGGAATCGTCAGAGTGCCGTCTTCCGAAAGCGTCCAGTCATGATAGTCCGCCGCGGAAACAACGTATCCGTTGTCTGCCAGGCTTTGTCCATAGTTCAGCGTCCCCGGATCGCTGATGCCTAGTACATGGACACGCTGCCAGCTCTCCGTACCCCGGAGGAAATAGCATCCCGAATGGTCCGCCTCGGTGACATTCTCGTCCCAGGTTGCGTCCAGATAGTAGTACTGACCGTCCACCCTGACGATATCCCAGGCGTGATTCATGGGTTCGCTGAGGATATAGCGGGCGTCAACACCACACTCCAGCGCCAGCCGGTAGAAAGCCAGAGCGTTGCCCATACACACGGAGGTATTCTCCACCAGCGCCGCATAGGCGGTGTACTTCTGCATATACGTTGCATCGTCCAGATTCTTGTAGTCGTACCGGATATGGTTGATCATATAATCGTAGATGGCGTAGACCTTCTCAACATCCGTCTTGCCGTCCACATTCAGTTCCTGAAGGATCTGGGCGACCTTGGCGTCCACCGCCTTTTCCTGGGCCTGGGTCGTTCTGTGCAGGAAGTCATTCTTATAGGTGTAGACGTAGTAGGTCTTGGTGCTGCCGTCCGGCATGGTCTTCTGCACAGCGTCTACATCGCAGCTCTTGGTGCCTCCGATATAGCGGCCCACCGCGTAGTCGCCCATAATGGGGTCGCCGTTGTGCTCAAACTCGTTAATAACATAGTTCCAGAAGTCGTTGCCAACCTGATTTTCCAACCAGATCGACACTCTGAAGCTCTCCTCATGGTTGTGCAGCGCTTCCTTTACGGCCGCGTTGAATTCATCCCAGGAGTAGCAGTCCGGCGTCAGGGCACAGGTTTCGGGTCTTGCCGCGAGCTCCGCCAGAACCTCTTCCTCGGTGATCTTCCCCTGGTACAACGGGGAGATGTAGACCTTGGTCGTGGTGCTCAGGTGGGTAACGCTGCCCATATTCTCCGGCTCATCCGCCAGAATGCCGGCGCTTTCGGAGATGACCTCCAGGTCCTCCCAGCTTACAACGCAGCGGAAAACGCTGTCCCGGCTGGGTTCCTGCGCCATCAGAACCTCCCCGGTCTGGCCTTCAATGTCGGTCCAGTCCTCGCCGGTCTTCTGCTGCCAGCGGTAGGAAAGCAGGGCGTCCTCCACAACAGAATCGTTCTCCAGAAGCTCGGCACCCACATAGTAGTATGCCGTGCCGTCAACGATCCGGGTGTCCTCCGGCTGCTCCGTGATCACAAGCCGGTAATCGGACTGGACTTCTTCCGTCTCCGGCTGAGTCTCCTCTGCCTCTGTAGTCTCCGGAACGGTCTCGGGCTCCGTGGCCTCGGGCTCCGTGGCCTCGGGCTCCGTGACCTCGGGTTCCGTGACCTCGGGTTCCGTTGTCTCGGTTGCTTCTACAGTCGGCGCTTCCGTAGGCGCCTCTGTTTCAGTTGGCTGCGTGTTCTCCACGGGAGCCGTGATCTCCGTGGTGGGCTCACTGGTCTGGCCATCCTGGGCAGGATCCGCCCAGACACCGGCAGGGAGCATCCCCACACACATCGCCAACGCCAGCAGGAAAGAAAGCAGACGCTTCATTCGTATTCCTCCATTTCTTTGTGCGTAATGTTGCACTCTATCATTATAGCATAGAAAAAAAAAAAACAACTGGATTTTTGCATAAATTCACAAAAAGCGCATTGTTTCCCCCGCCGGGAAGATTCCCTTTTCCTGCCCCAGACCGGACGTTGGCACAGTATTCCCCGCCGTTCAGCCGCCCCCCCATAAACCGTGAAAAACCACAGGGAACGACCTTTGCGCCGTTCCGAGGGTCTTAATAAACATAACCGCCACCCTAACAAAACGTAGGGGACGATCCCCAGATTGTCCCGAGGCCCATGTTTTTGGAATGCCCCCGCACATAGCGCAGACTTAAATACCGCAGATAAGCGCACATTTTTTATCCGACACGTTCCACCCGCACC
>NZ_JAHLPU010000040.1 GCF_018918045.1 Pseudoflavonifractor sp. MSJ-30 | reverse complement strand
GCTGGGTCCCTCCGGGGGCCCCTTTCTTGTCCCGCCAAGAAAGGGGGAAAGAATGCGGCTTAAGGGAGGCGCTGACCGGCTGCTAGCTCCCGCCGCAGAGCCGCCCTCCCTTAAGAATCCTTCCCGGCGCGCTCTTACAGAGAAATAGCAGGCTTTCGGCTAGGGCAATTGTCCGGATCGAAACGTTTTAATTTAGCAATCTGTTTTCGATATTCTATCAAACGGTTTTCTCGATGTGAAAACCGGCAAAAAGCTGAAACCTCTTGTCATTCCGCGCCAGTGCGCACACTGGCATGGAATACCCGGATGATGGGATGCCGAAATAGACAGTAGCCAAATTATTGATTCTTTCAAAGAACCGGACCGGGAAAAATTTAGGGACTGTACTCCGTACTCGCCGGAAGGCGGCGCTGAAAGCTAATATGGTTTTGAGGCCGGGAGGATTCTCAAGGGGGGCGGCTTCGCCGACAGCGCCCCCTTGAGGCTGCTTCTTATCGATTTTCTTGCAGAAGCAAGAAAACCGCCGCCGGAGGCACCCAGCCTACGGGTGGATAGGGGTAAACCCAAAAGTTAAATTTTCAAATCCGCAAATTGCAAGAGCAAGTTGAGCAATTCAGTGTAAGAAGGCCGCCGGAACTGCGTACCAGTTCCGGCGGCTAAATGCTTATTTGCTTACAACCAGCTGCGTGACGCCTGTGTCGTCCAGGTAGACGGCGTAATAGATCTCGTCATGCTGCGAACGGCAGAATTCCACCTTCCAGATCTTGGCCTCCGGGTCGTAGAAGACGCTTTGAATGTTGGTCTTGTCCACGGGGATCTCCGCCGCCGCCAGCCGGGGGGCGGAATCGATGGTTACGGACGTCTGGGCGGTGGTGTTCCTGAAGCCGCCGGTCTTTTGAACCAGCCCGTCAGATTTGATCTGCTCCAGGTCCTGGGCGTAGGAGAACTGCGAAGGACTGTCCAGGTCGATGGCCCGGAGAACGGCGGCGGCCTCATCAGCGGTGGTGGGCAGAACGTCAAGGGTCTTCCAAAGGATCCGGTCCGCTTCCTCGTAGGCAAGGCCGGGGATCAGGGAATATTCCAGATGCTGAATACCGCCGGTTTCATCGTAGAAAACGCGGACCTCGTTGTACTCCACATTGTCAAGCGTCTTTATAAAGTTTACATAATTATCCGTGGCCTGCACATCCACCGCATTCTGGGAGACATATTCAAAGAAAATGCACCAGAGGTCACATTCAAACTGGTCAACAAAGGTCAGTCGTTCCCAGGAATCCGGCTTGTCCGTGACCTTGTCGGTGGGCCAGCTGACACCGTAGCCGATGCCGTCCCGCCGCATCTGGCCCCCGCCGGAGTCGCTGAAATCCTCCGCGTCCAGCCACTGGATCACCCGGCACTCCACCCAGTCGTTTCCGCTCTTCCAGTATTCCTCCCGGGATGCCGAAAATTCCAGGTTGGAGACCATCCGGGAATCATAGGAGGTTTCTATAATATGGTAGGCTTCCGCGTTTTTCAGCGCCTGAAACGCCTTGTTGTAGGCATCCAGATAGGGAGCCATGGCAGGATCCGGGATGCGGAACTTGGCAAAGCAGCCCAGCTGAGCGGGATCCCCATCCTTGGAGGCCTTGGAGACCATCATGCCGATGCGGTAATTGCCCGGCTCCAGAGTACCGTATTTTTCCAGATAGTTCACCGTCCAGCTGTTGTTGGAGCCGCAGATGATCTGCTGCTCCGGTACGGTCCAGGGCTGGGCGTCCAGCGTGGGAATCTCCTCGTAGGTGGTTCCGTTCCACTTTTCAATCCAGTATTCCGTGCCGATGTCCAGGGTGCCGGTGGCGTCCAGGCTCCACTCCCCGCAGGTGATCGTTACGTTCCCGTTTTCGGGAGGCGCGGCGGAGAGGGTAAACATGGCTTCGTCCAGGACCCAGCCCTTGGACACCGCGCCGACGGAGATATCCTCGTTGTAAAAGCGCAGATCCTTTTCCAGCTCCTTGGACCAGTTCAGATTGCGGGTGATGATATAGGCGGCCCCGCAGCCCACCAGCAGCAGAAGCAGGGCGATCAGCGCCGCGATCAGAAGGGGCCTGCGCAGTCTGGCCCGGGCGGCAGGGGCCGGGGCGTTTTGGGCGGAGGACAGGGTTCCGAATTCCGCCTCGTCAATATACCTGCGGCTGATGTAAGACAGGCCGCGGAACAATTCCTTTCCGTTCATACACGGATTCCCTCCTTTTCCAGAAACACGCGCAGCTTTTCCTTGGTCCGGTGCAGCTGCATTTTTACCTTGCTTTCCGTCATGCCGTACCGCAGGGCGATTTCCGCAATGGCATCCGCGTACCAGTACCGCCGCAGAAAAATCATCCGGCTGTCCCTGGGTAAGTCTTCCAAAAATGCGTCCAGAAGCTGCCCGATCTCCTTGCCCCGCATGGCCCGCTCATGGCTGGCGTCGGGAATGCACAGCTCCATCTCCTCGGTCAGGGACACCACGTTCGCCTTTCGCTTCGCCGCAAGATTCCAGTCCAGCCGGTTCAGGGATATGTGGCGGCAGATGGAGGCCAGAAAGGCGAAGAAATATTTTGGCCGGTAGGGTGGGATGACCTTCCAGGTTTCAAGATAGGTATCGCTGACGCTTTCCTCCGCGTCCTCCCGGCTCAGCAGGATCCGGTTCGCCAGCGTATGCAGCCTCCGGCCATAGGCCAGGTCCGTTTCATGGATGGCCTGCTCATCCCGTGCCAGAAACAGGGCAATGATCTGTGTGTCGTCCAATGCGTGACACTCCTTTCTCCGGGAATCTCTGAGGTTCCTCACCCATGTAATAAGAATTGGAAGGGGAAAAGTCACGGGTTTTGGAAAAAGAAATTAACTTCTTATGTCATTTTATTATAGAATTCGTCTGCTTTTCAAGAAAGCAACGCCAGAAAATCGAAATTAAAGAAAAATTAAGAAGCCGTATCTTGAAAGTTTTGCGGCGATTCTATACAATACACAGACCAATGAGTCTTGCAGCTGGTGTGCCGCTGTGGGCGTTTCGAAAGGGAGACTGCTGTGCTGAAAAAGAAGGGTATGCGGGAAAGCTGGGATATCTGGCTGTTCCTGCTGGGAATGGTGCCGTTGACCTGGATGCTGCTGGCAAAATGCAGGTATGGCTTTGCCAATATGGACGAATCCTTTTATTTGACGATTCCCTACAGGCTTTGTCAGGGGGACGTCCTTCTCCTGAATGAATGGCATTTGTCGCAGTTGGCCGGGTGGATTCTCCGGCTTCCGATGGCTGTTTTCTTACGGATCAACGGAAGCACAGAGGGCATCTGTTTGTGGTTCCGGTATTTGTATGTGGCTGCCCATTTGGGCGTCAGCCTGCTGCTGTATTTTTGCCTGCGGAAAAAATCGGGCGTTGGGGCAGCGGCGGCAGTGCTTATTTATTATGTCTACGCCCCTTTCGGTATTGGGGCGCTGTCCTATAATTCCATGGGGATTGACTGCCTTGCGGTTGCCGCTGTTCTTCTCGTCACCGCTTCCAAGCGGTGGAGTGACGGCATCAGCGGCTTTTTCTTCGCCATGGCGGTTTTGTGCTGCCCTTATCTGGTGATTCTGTATATTCTCTATGGGACATTTGTCTGGTGCCGCCGGAAGAACAAGAATACCGCCGCCTTCCTGACGCCAAAACGGTTTCTGTTTTTCTCTGCCGGAGTCCTGCTGCCCGCGGTCTGCTTCACGGTGGAAGTGCTGCTTCGTATCCGACCGGAACAGTACGGCATGATCCTGCGGGGACTGTTCAGCGACCCCAGGCACAGCGGCTCGCTGGGGGAAAAGGCGGCGGAGCTGTGGACGATTGTAACGGAACGCCCCTATGTGTTTGCATTCGCGGGAGCGACTATTGCGGGGGTATGCATCAAAAAACCGAAGGTCAGATGTATGCTGGATGGCCTGGTGCTGGTGCTTACGGTATACAGTGTGTATGCCAGTCGGGAGTACATCAATTTTCTGATGTTCCCTCTGAACCTGACGGGGCTGTATTTTTACACGGTTTACCGCAGACAGTCCATGAAGGATGTCTTTTGGGGTGTGTGGTTTCCCGGAGCGGTTTATGGACTGTGCATTCACCTTTCCTCCAATCAGGTGTTTTACGCCGTCAGTTCCGCAATGACCGTTTCCATGGCAGCCAGCGTTATGATTACGGTGGAAACGCTTCGGGAACTGCGTTTCGAAGCCCGGACGGTCCTTGCGAACTATGTGCTGCCGGGGCTTCTGGCGGCGGCTCTGGTGCTGCTGGGAGCCATCGAGATGGACTTGCGCTGGAATTTCATTTTCTGGGACAAGGACATTTCCCAACAGACGCGGCTTCTGGTGGAGGGACCGCAGAAGGGGCTGATGGTTACCCCGGAGCGTCAGGAGGAATACGGCGCCCGGGCAGATACCATGGCGCATGTAGAGGACGAAACGTCCCTGTTGGTGCTTGCGCCGGATACCTACCTGTATCTCTTTGAAAACCGAACGAACAGCAGCTATTCCGCCTGGCTGGGCAGGCAGGAGGAGGCGACTTTGCCCCGGCTGCGGCTTTACTATGCGCTGAACCCGGAAAAATGGCCGGATCAGGTGATTGCGACAGAAAAGTGGCCGGAGACCGCCGCCTATTTTGAGGAATGCGGCTACACGGAGACCTACCGGACTGCCGATGGAACGCGGGTCCTGGAAAAGCCCTGACAGAATGTCCGATTTTTGCATGACTTCCGAAGAAAGACAGACGGTTTTCAAACATCCGCTTTTGAAAATGACCGGCAGCAAAAAACGTTTGTGATAATATGCGAAAAGGGCCGAAGCCGCGTATCCGCGCCGCTTCGGCCCCTCACTTTACAATACTATTATAGCAGATTTCATGCCTTTTTTCAAGACTTGTAAAGGAATTGTGATGCGTTTATACTGATAGCAGCGACGAAGGAGGAATGTTTTATGGAAGTTTACGACAAGATTGCGGACCTGGCGCTGCTGTGGCGGCGGGCGGGGGAGATTTTCCCGCGTTTTGCGGATGCGGCGTGCAATTGGGAGGAAGCCTTTTATCAGTTCCTTCCAAGGCTGATGCGGGCGGACGACCGGCAGACCCATCTGCTGTTCGCGGAATTTCTGAATCTTCTGGGTGACGGACACACGGATTATCAATTCCCAAGGGCCTTTTTGTGGGAATACGGTTTTGCGCCCTTTTCCCTGGGGTCCTGCGCGGACGCGTATTTTCTCAACGGCGTATCGCCGGAATATGGGGCATTTCTGGGCGCGGCGGTGGAGACACTGGACGGCCGGCCCTTTCCGGAAATCCTGAACGAGGCGGCGAAATACAGCTACCATGTCGGGTCCTTCCTGCCGGAATACAGGCTGAACGCCCTGCTCCCGCTGCTGCTGAGGGGACAGACCCACGAAATGATAACCTCCAAAGGCAGCTTTCCCTTCCGACTCCTGCCGGAAAGACCGGAGCTGCTTTTGGCCCGGAAGCGCCGGGCATTTGAGATTCGGCAGCTGGAAAACGGAATTCTTTATGTAAATCTGCCGGACTTTCTCCATGCCGACATGGCGGCGAAAGTCCACGCGGCATTGGACGAGACAACACCTGACGGGCTGATTCTGGATATTCGGGATAACATCGGCGGTATGACGCTGTTTGGGGCGCAGGTGGCGGAGCTTCTGATTCCCGGTGCTTTCTCCGGCTGCCGGAAGCAAACCCGGATCATGGAGGGCGTGGACCTGGCGGGAGCCAGCCAGATCCTTCTGGAATCCCCTGAGGAGCAGGCCCGGGAAATTGCCGCGGGGCTTTACACACGGGCACAGATGGAAGATGCCCGCAAAAAAATGGCGGGGAGCTATACCAGGTCCTACTTGGATCATTTCGGCAAAGAAGGACAGCAGGCACTCTTCTCCGGCCCCTGCGCGGTGCTGACCTCCCGAAGAACCGTCTCCGCGGCGGAGGATTTTCTGGCAATGCTGCGCTGCAATCACCGGGCAGCGGTGATCGGTGCCCCGACCTGCGGCACCACGGGGACGCCCATGCTCCTGAAGCTCCGCTGCGGCGGCAGCGCCCGTATCTGCTCCGTTGGCTACCGCCTGCTGGACGGCACGGCGTTCTTGGGGCTGGGCATCCGGCCGGATATTTCCATAGAGCCCACGCCGGAGGATATCCTGACAGGAAAGGACCCGGTGCTGGACGCAGCGGTTTCGCAATTGGCGGGGAAACGCTGAAATACAGTCAGGGGCCGCGGCTGCGACCCCTGGTTTGTTTATCCCTGTATCTGCACGCTTTCGGCGATTTTCAGCAGCGCTTCAACGGAAAGATCATCGCTGATCAGCTGGAAGCAGACGCCTTTGGCGGGGGTGCCCTGGACCCAGACGACTTTGGCGTGGCCATCCAGTTGGCTGGCCGCGCCGGTGCAGCCATTGATGGTCATAAAGTCCGCACTGTAAAAGCGTGCGTCACCGATCTGCATCTGCACCACTTCTTCCAGAGAAGCGGAATCGGACACATAGCTTTCATAGGTGAAATACAGGGCTTCATTGGTCTGCCGGTTATAGTACCACCGGCGGATGTAGGCGTACCAGCCGCCGCCGTCCTCCAGGGGGCAGCCCGTGAAGCTGTCCTCATCCATACCGGCGGGCAGGGCGGTGATATTATAGTCGCCCAGTTCTGCCAGAGCCTGTTCATTTTTTGCCGTCTCGCTGGACGTCAGCTCCGGTCCGGCGGCTACGCTTTTGGCGATGGCTGCCAGGTCCACATCCTGCGTGGCGCTCAGGGAATACCCGTAGCCCTTGGCGGCATCGGTCCAGAGAAGGGCGTGGTCCATCAGATACCCCGTATTCCCGTTGATATCCACCTTCTGGGGTGTGCCCATTCCGCTGAAATCCAGACCGTATTCGCTGATGCGGAAATAGAGGGTGAAGCTGATGGTGTCCCCGGCGGCGTTGTCGTAGCGGATGAACTGTTGGCCGTAGGCCCGGTCACTGACGTAGGCAAGGGAATAGCCCTCCGGCAGGGCCTGGGGGTAGATGGATTCCCAGCCGGAATAGGCAGTCTGGTCCTGCTGCATTTCAATGGACCAGTCCGGGCCTATGGAATTGTTCTGAATTTCCAGAGGCGCGCCGGGGGCCACGCTCTCGGCCATGGCCAGAATGTCCACATTGGGGTCCTCTACGGACAGCATGGCGTAAAAGCCCTCCCGGGCGTCCATCCAGAACAGCAGCCGAAGTCCGGCGCCGGTGGTCATCATTCTGGCTGCCTGACCGTTTACGGTCTCCTCCGTCCAGGTGCAGCTGTCGTGGGGCGGCTCGCCGAGGTCGGCGCTGGGATCACCGCGGAAGGAGGCGACATAGGTGATACTGTGGTTGCCGTTGGTGTAATCGATGGTGATGGCATCTACCGCGCTCACACGGTTTATGCTGTACCCCTCCGGCACCTGCTGGGGATACCAGATATCCCAGGACGCGCCGTCCTTACAGAGGAAGGAAAGGGGCAGTCTGTCCCCAAAGCCAACGCTTTCGGCCATGGCCTGCAGATCGGCGGACGTATCGTCCGTGAACAGTCCGGCGTAGTACCCTTCCGTCTCATTGTGCCAGCTGATGGCCGCACCGCCCTGCTCGGAAATCTGCAACGTGGCCTCCCAGCCGGACACCGTTACAGTGGAGGTCTCGCAGGGCGGTGCGAGGACACCCTCAATGGCGTGGCTGGTGGAAATGCTGAAGGAGATCAGTGTACCGGCATCACTCCAATAGCGCAGGTTCTGTGTGGTCCGGTCAATGGGCGCACCGCCGGAGAGAACATAGCCCGGGCAGGGCGTCTGGGGATAGCAGTCGGTCAGCACATTTTTGCTTTCCGCGTCGTCCGTCCGGGAAACAGTGGCGGTGATATCCTCGTGCCGGGTATAGGTCATGTGAATGCGGGCGTACACCGCCGCGGCGCAGCCCACCAGCAGCAGGGCCGCGGCAACGATGGCGGCGACCAGCAGGAACCGTGGCCTGGCCCGTTTTGCGGGCATCTCCGTGGCCTCCAGGCGAGCGCCTTCCAGGCCGCCGATGGCAAGAAACAGAACTTCCGATTTTTTCATAGCGCGTATCCCTCCTGTGTCAGATGTGCTTTCAGCTTTTTTCGTGTCCGGCTGAGGCTCTGGTTGACGGCATCCCGGCTCAGACCGTAGCGTCCGGCAATAGCTCCGGCGTCCTCGGTGAAAAAATAGCGGCGCAGAAAGATGTTCTGCTCTCGCCGGGACAGGGTGTCCAGGAACGCGGCAATGGTCCGGGTCAGCTCCTTGACGTCCAGATTTTCGCTGACGCTATCCCCGGAGCCAACGCATTCCTCCAGCTCCTCCAGCACCAGCGGCAGCTCCCCACCGCCCCGCTTCCGGGCGGTCAGACCGCGCCAGCGGGAAAGAGCCAGATTCCGGGTGATTTTCGCCAGGTACATTCGCAGCACGCCTGGCCGCTTGGGTGGAATGGTCTGCCAGGCTTTCAGGTAGGTATCGCTGACGGTCTCCTCCGCATCCTCGGGGCTTGCCAAAATGTTGTTTGCCAGCGAGAAACAATAGGGACCGTATTTGCGCTCCGTCTGGGCCAGCGCCCGCTCATCCCGGGCAAAATACAATTCGATGATCTCATCATCGCTCATAGGTGGATTCCTCCAATCTGTGTGTTTCCTTGGGCCTCTGCCCTATAAGACGCAATCGGAGTACAGGCACTGACACGGAAGGAAAGAGAAATTATTTCTTGCCGCAGCGCCGCAGCTGCAACCAGGCGCTGCCTGTCAGAGACAGGACCGCGGCTTCCGCCGCGATCAGCCCCGGCCAACTGTAGCTGCCTTGAATCAGCAGGGCCCCATTGGTCACAAGCAGTGTGGCGGCAGTCACGCTGACGGCGCAGATGGCGAGAATGCCCCAGGCCGCCTCCGGACGCTTCCAGGCGGCAAGGGCAAAGACAGCCGCAAAAAGCGCGGAGAAGAGCACAAGGCCAATATAAAGCCCGCTTCCCCAGGGGGTGGAGGGGGTGTAGTCCATGCCGGTGCCGTTCCAAAGCAAAGTGCTGCTGCCGGGGGCGTAGGGATTCAGATACCAGACGTCCTTTTCCGCGGCGCTGTCGATCCACTTCCCGTCCGGGTGTGCCTTCTGTCCGTCTACAAAGCCATCCGGGTAGACGTAGCCCTCCGAGGTTTCCCACTTCCCGTACAGAACATAGGTTTTCTGGATTCGGTCCAGGGTTTCCTGGGCGGTTTCGTCCGGCCAGGAACGGGAGTGGATATAGCGTTCCAGCGCCTCCGGCGACATTTCCGAGGGATTCGGATCAGACTTGCGGCGCAGCATAGTGTGTCGGGTGGTGCTGCTGAGAAGGAAGATATTTTCTCCCGAATCGGTGCGGCTGTTCCCATTTGTACAGTCCGCAAAATCAATGGCAAGGCCGCCGTCCTCCCGCTGCTCCAATCCTTCAACAGCCTGGCCGGCCGTCAGATAGATGGTGGTATTCATAAAGATATAGACCGTCACGATCAAGGCGATGGCCGTCATTGCAGCCGCCAAGGCTGTCAGCGTCCGCCGCTTCTGAATGGCGTTTCCAACCCGCCGGAGGCTGCCCGTCTCCACCTCCAGGGGCAGCTTCGGCGTATTTTTCAGGTCCTCCAATTCCTTGGTGCAGCTTTCGCAGCCTTGCAGATGGTCCTCCACAAGCGCCTTGCTCTCGGGGCTGACCATATCCTCGGCGTAAAGGGGCAGCAGATCCCGGATCACATTGCAGTTCATATTTCGTCCTCCATTTCAGCTTGGATTTTCTGGCAGGCCCGGTGATAGGTGACACAGGCCCAGTTGGCGGTTCTTCCGAACAGACTGCCGATGTCTCCAAAGGACAGCTGCCCGAAAACGCGAAGGGAGAATACTTCTTTATAGGGTTCCTTCAGGGTATGCAGTACCCTGTGAATGGCCATGGCCTGTTCCCGGTCGGCAACCCGTTCCTCCATGGCTTTTGCGGGGTCCGGGATCTGCATGGTGTCAATGTCTGCCATGCCCGGGATCCGCCGCAGATGGGACAGGTAGAGGTTGCGGGCCATGGCGCAGAGCCAGACCCGGATATCGCAGTCCCCTCGGAAGCCGGGCAGGGCTTTCAGCGCCTTGAAGAACACCTGCTCCGTCAGCTCCTCCGCCAGACTTTCGTCATGGCAGATGGCCCGTAAGTACAGCTCAACGTCCCGGAAATAGGCTTCATATACCTGTGTAAACTCGTCCAATTGTCCACCTCCTTTTCCCTTCACCCATTAGACGCGGGAAAACGGATAATCTTACAAAAATTCTAACATTTTGCGGCGTATCCGGCAAGTGGAAAAAGCGTTGATTGACAGAGCGGGGTGCGGTTGGACAATCCTGAAAGGAGCGAACCGGTTTTCGTGCCGGTTCGCTCCTTTCAGGATCCGTATGACAATGGCTGGCCGGTCAGAGATTATCCTCCAGCATGCGGTAGCCAACGCCGAGTTCATTGACGATGTAGCGCTTTTCGCCGGGCGTCACGCCCATTTTCTTCCGTATGTTTTTCATGTTGACCTGCAGCTTCTTGACGCTGCCATAATCCGAATAGCCCCAGACCGCGCGGATGATTGCGGCATAGGTCAGAACCTTTCCGGCGTGGATAGAGAGATAGGCCATGATGTTGTATTCGGTCTGTGTCAGATCGATTTCATCCTTGCCGACAAAGACCTGTCTTTTATCATAGTCGATCAACAAATCTTGAAGCTGGTATTTTCCGCTGGGTGTACTCTCATTTTCTGCACCCTGCCGATGACTGCGGAGAACGGCGCGGATACGGGCCAGCAATTCCTCTGTGCCGAAGGGCTTTGTAATGTAGTCGTTTGCGCCCAGATCCAGAGCCTCTACCTTGTCCCGTTCGTTGGAGCGGGCGGACAGAACAATGATGGGGGTCGTGTCCGATTCCCGGACCTGCCGGATCAGATCCAGCCCGTCCCGGTCCGGCAGACCAAGGTCCAGAATGATTAAATCTGGATGGTGTGAAGCATACAGCATTATCCCAAGCGTACAGGTTTCAGCACAAATTACCTGATAGTCGCTGGTTTCCAGATTCGCTTTGATAAAACTGCGGATGTTGGCTTCATCCTCTACAATCAGAATCTTATATTTGTTATTGCTCATCGTCACACTCTCTTTCCAGAGAAAAGCGGAATACAGCGCCGCCCCCCGGCCTGTTTTCCGCGGAAATCTCGCCGCCGTGGGCTTTGATAATAGCGGCACATACCGATAATCCGATCCCCATATTGCTGCGTGTCCCATCCACCGGCGCGGCGGACTTTTCATAGCTTCCGGCAAAAATCCTGTCCAGCGCTTCCGCCGGAATGCCGCAGCCGTTGTCGGCAACCTCAAATATGGCTTTCCCATCTATCAGGAAGACGGACAGGCGCAGCTCCGTCATGCCCTTTGCGTGAAATACGGCGTTTTCCAGAAGATTCAGCAGCACCTGTTCTATCAGAATGGAGTCCATGGGAATATCCACAAAATCATCCGGAATATCGGTGATAACCCTTTGATGCGGATACTTTTTGGAAAACTTCATAAGCACGGAGTCAATCAGCTCGTCCAGAACAGTCGGCGTTTTAACGACCTCGACCTTCGCATCGTCGATTCTTGTAACAGACAGCAGATTCTCAACCATGCGGATCAGCCATTCGCTGTCCTCCTGAATTTCCCCCAGCAGCTTCAGCTGCTGGGTCTTGGAAAGCGCGTCATATTTGGAAATAAGCGTGGAGGTGGACCCGTATATGGAGGTAAGGGGCGTGCGCAGGTCGTGGGAGATCGCCCGCAGCAGATTGCCCCGCATGCGCTCTTTTTCGCTTTCCGAGCGCAGCTTCTCCTGCTCCCGCACCCGCAGCATTTCCTGCTCCCGGATCCGAATGTTCAGCGTGCTGGTGGAAATGGCGATTATCAGCATAATGACGGCGGAAAAAATGCTTTCCTCCACAAAAAAATCAAAGGCGTAATATGGGTAGGTAAACGCGAAATTCACCGCGAACACGCTGACAATGGCGGAAACAATGCCGCAGCAATATCCGTGGGTCTTCAGCGAAATCAGGAATACGCCGAAAACGAAAATCATGGGAACCAGCGTCTGTGTGGTAAAAATCTTCTGAATCAAAAGATTGACGGCAAAGGAACCACAGAAGACAAGGACCGAAAACAGAATATCTTTTTGCTGTTGGCGACTTTTCATAGCGATCTCTCCCGATATATTTCCCCCATTATACGCCATGGGAAGAGGCACTTCAAGAATTTCTCCCGGATGACAGGAAACTGCGCCGGTTTCTTTACCAAATCTACACCGCGGATATGGTATGATAAAAAGCATAAAACCCCGGGCCCTGTGAATGACAGACGGGAGAAGGAGGAGGATTTCGTGGAATACGACAGTAGCGGCGATACGGACAATTGCCCCGATATAGTCTGTTTGTATATGGCATATCTGCGCCCTTTGCTGCGGTATAGGGCATAGGTATGCCGTTTTTTGCGGCATGAACAGAAAATAAAGGAGCTTTGTATGAATTATTTTGGAAGTATTTTCGCAATGGTGGCCTGCGTTGCCATGTCCGCCTATTTCAGCGCGACAGAAACGGCATTCTCTTCTTTGAACAAAACCAGACTGAAGGTTCTGGCCGATGACGGAAACAAGCGGGCGGCGCTGGCGCTCCGGCTTGCCGAGGACTATGACAGGCTGATTTCCACCATTCTGATCGGAAACAACATTGTAAACATCTCTGTCGCGTCCATTGGAACCCTTTTGTTTGTCGAACTCTACGGGGATGCCGGGGCCACGATCTCCACGGTGGTTGTGACGGTGGTCGTCCTGATTTTTGGGGAGATCACACCCAAGAGCATCGCAAAGGACATGCCCGAGCGGTTCGCCATGTTCAGCGCGCCCTTTATCCATCTGTGGATATGGGTACTGACGCCGCTGAATTTCCTCTTTTCCCAGTGGAAGCGGCTCGTCTCCCATTTCGTTAAGACAGATAACAACGCGAAAATGTCCCATGAGGAATTGCTTCTGTTCATGGAGGACGTGGAACAGGACGGCAGCATTGACGAAAACGAGGGTGAGCTTCTGCGAAACGCGCTGGAGTTTCGGGAACTGACGGCGGAGGAAATTCTGACGCACCGGATTGAGCTGGAAGCCGTGGACGTCAATGAGAGCCATGCGGAAATCGCGCAAGCCTTTACGCAGTCCCGTTTTTCCCGCCTGCTGGTCTATCGGGATACCATTGACCAGATAGTCGGTGTTCTCCATCAGAAGGATTTTTACATCAACGGCAGCATGACAGACCAGCCTATTGCGGAGATTATGACGGAGCCTCTGTTTGTCTATCAGCACACAAAAATCCGGGATATTCTGAAAATGCTCCAGCATAAGAAGTCCCATATCGCCGTGGTTGTGGACGATTTCGGGGGAACGCTGGGCATTGTCACCATGGAGGATATTCTGGAGGAGCTGGTGGGCGAAATCTGGGACGAACACGATGAAGTGGAAGAGGACTTCAAAAAGCTGGGAGAAGACACATACCGGGTGGATTGCTCGGTGAGCCTGGAGGATTTTATGGACTTCTTTGACGTCAAGCTGGAGTCCGACAGTGTTTCTGTGGGCGGCTGGGTCATGGAGCAGCTGAACAGGGTCCCTGTCAAGGGGGAATCCTTCACCGCACAGCATCTGGAGATCACGGTTTCCGAGCTGAGCGCCTACAGAGTATCCGCAATCACGGTAAAGCAATGTGCCGCGGCACAGGAATGCCCGCAGTAGCGGCAGGGAGGAACTATGGCAAAAAATTCACAGGATACTGCCGAAGACCGGCGCGGCAATGCCGACTGCCGGAATAGCGGAATGCCCGACAAAAGCATTGTCCGGTACATCGTCCGGGTGGCGCTGCTGCTGATTCTCTTCGTGTGGGCGCTTCTCAATCTGGAGACTGTGGCCCAGGGCTGCGGTAGGGTGCTTGCGCTGTTTTCCCCGTTCCTGCTTGGCGGCGGCATTGCGTTCCTCATCAATGTGGTACTCCAGCCGCTGGAGCGCCGCTGGCACAGGGTATTCGGGAAAGCGCCCCGGAAGCTTGCCAGACCCGTATGCCTCACGCTCAGCACCGCGCTGGTGCTTGGCTTCCTGTTTGCCGTCGTTTTTATGATGATTCCGAGCCTGCGGGAATCCGGCGAGGAGTTTATCCGCAATGTTCCGGGGTACACCGAGAAAATCGGGCACTGGTGGTCCGATACCGTTCGTTTCGCACAGCGGTATAATATTGTCCTGCCGGAATACACCATCGATACCGACCTGCTGATCGAAAAAATCACGGCCTTTATCAACAATGAGGGCAGCGGGATCATTACGGTGACGTGGGGAGCGGCGACGTCGATTCTTTCGGGACTGGTGGATGTGCTGCTGGCCTTCGTGTTTGCCCTGTATCTGCTTGCCCAAAAGGAAGTTGTGGCTGCCCATATGAAAAGGCTGGCCGTAACGGTGCTGCCGCAGAGAAAAGCGCAGCGACTCCTGAGCATCGCTGCGCTTACGAACCAGACCTTCACAAACTTTGTCAGTGGACAGCTTACCGAGGCTGTCATTATCGGGGTTCTCTGCCTTTTGGGAATGCTGATTCTGGGAATTCCCTATGCCGGCGCGGTTTCCGCGTTCGTTGCCGTTACCGCGCTGGTCCCAATCTTTGGCGCGTGGCTTGGCGGCGGACTGGGAACGCTTCTGATCCTGCTTGCGAACCCCGTCAAAGCGGTGTGGTTTGTTATCTTCCTGCTGATTTTACAGCAGGTGGAGGGCAATCTGATCTATCCAAAGGTTGTGGGGAAGTCCGTTGGCCTCCCCGGCTTGCTTGTACTGATGGCCGTCACGGTCGGCGGCGAGGCGTTCGGGATACTGGGAATGCTTTTCGGCGTCCCGGTCTGCGCGGTGCTGTATAGCCTTTACATGGAGTTCATGAAGAAGGCGGACGCACGGAGCTGAGACAGGTCAGGACGCGCTGACGCCGATCTCGTCCAGCCAGGTGTGGAACTGGGGCAGAACATCTTCCCATTCGGCGGCGTAGGCCGGGTCACCCCGGTGATCCTCCAGATTCATGACTTCCGTCAAATCGTGGGCCAGCGCCCTGGACAGGACGATGGAGCCGGAGACGTTCAGGTGGCTGCGGTCATAGTAATAATCCTCCAGGTTCAGCCCCAGACGCTGGACCTGGTCATAGGTGCAGTAATTCAGCCAGGGAACCTCCCGGGCTTCAAAATAGGCGTGCATTTTGTCTGCTTTGGCGGCATAGATGGCCGCGTCCTGGATTTTTGGCGGGGTAACGGCCACAACCTCAATGCCCTTGCTCCTGCAAAGCTCTATGATTTTGTCATAATACCCGACGCTGAATTCGGAAAAGGTATCCACCGCCTCCGTGTAATCCCAGAGGTCCGGCGTGATGGCCAGGGGTTCCTTCTGATAGCGCTCGTTATTGAGCATGGCCCCCTTTTTGAAAGCGGGGTAAGCGGCGTTCACCTGATGGTCCGGCTGGAAGTTTTCTTCCGTCAGCTCGCTCCACAGGCTGTGATACCGGAGCATGGGGAACTTCCAGGAAAGATAGGACTGGGTATCGTCCACGGCGCAGATTTCCCGGATCATCTGCTCCTTCAGGGCCTTGTCCGGCATACTCTCCACGACCTTCCGGTAGATGCTTTCCTGATTTCTGGGCAGCACATCGTCAAACAGGGAAACGAAGTCGCAGATGACCACACTGGGCGTCTGATATTCCAGGGCGTAGAGCAGCTGGTAGTAGGCCGTCATGGCACAGCGGAAGGTGATCGCAAAGTTATAGCCGGTGATGCCCGCCTCCTCATAGGTCACGATAGGGTCATACATGGCATACAGCTCACTGGTGCCAATGCACAGGACGTCGATAGAATCGGGGCTTGCCTGAGAATAGAGGATGTTTCTGGTATACAGGTCCTCATTGCCGGACCATCTGTAGTGCAGAATACCTTGCAGCCCGGCAAAGCACAGGGCGAAGAGCAGAATAAAAACGAGAATTCGGATGCAAAACTTTTTCATAAACGCGGCTTCCCCCTAGAATTCCTGATAGATGAAGGAAGAACTGCTGAACTCCGGCCCATAGATGCCAAAGATCACAATGGCGAAGACGGCCAGCAGATAGATGACAAATCGGGTTACTACGTCCTGACGGCAGAGGGTTTCCCGGAGCTTCACCTTCCGCTCGTGGAGGATATCCACGGCGATCAGCAGCAGAATGCCCAGATACATCAGCTGGATGTTTTTGCAGTCCAGACCGTAATTGCTCAGCGTACCGTCAAACAGGACGTATATCTGCCGCCAGCTGAAATTCCGGAAAGTCCGCCGCATAAGGGAAAAGGCCTGGGGCAGATCCTTTGCCCGGATGAAGAAGCGGCCGAAGGTCAGGATGAGGAAGGTGCGCAGGGACTGGAAGAGCTTCCAGCTCGCCGCGTTCTCGTTGATATGCAGCCCCGCCCGCACCTTTTTATACCAGGGCCCCAGCAGTACGGCGGTGGAAACAAAGAACGCCTGGTAGCAGCCGTATACCACATAGTTCCAGCCGGTTCCGTGCCAGATGCCCACCAGCACAAAGACGACCACGGAGGCCAGCGTGGCGGAAAACACTTTTTTCAGATAGCTGTTGTGGATTCTTTTGGAGAATTTCATAACAGAGCGGTTCAGCACAATGGGATAGTACAGATACTTCTCCATAAACTCGCCCAGAGACATATGCCAGCGCTGCCAGAATTCCGTAATGCTTCTGGAAACCAGAGGAGCACGAAAATTTTCCGTCAGCGAAATGTCCAGCATTTCGGACAAGCCCATAATCACATCGATGCCGCCGGAAAAATCCGCATAGATCTGGAAGCTGTATAGCACCATGGCCCAGAAAAGGAGGAACCCACCGGCGGCTTCATCCTTCAGAATGGCCATGACCAGAATGCCGATCCGGTCCGCGATAACTACCTTTTTGATATAGCCCCACAGGGAACGCTGAAGCCCCATGGTGATTTTCTCCGCGGAGGGTTGATGCCGGAGTTTGAACTGGGGGGCTGTTTTCTTATAAAGGTTGATGGGGCCCTGGACGATGGACGGGAAATAGGTGATAAAGACGAAGTAGTTCAGGAAATTGTGCTCAGCCGGGTGCTTTTTGTGGTAAATGTCATTGGCGTAGGCAATCATAGTCAGGGTAAAATAGGACAGGCCAATGGGCGAGAGCAATTCGCTGACAGCAATGCCCCGTCCCGCGAGAAAGCCCTGCAACAGAACAAAGGTGTCCTTAAAGAACTTGAAATAGCACAGGATCGCAAGGGACACAATTACATCCAGCCAAAAGAGCCTGCGCGCCCTGCTTTTCTGATTCGCAAGAACCGCCTTTTCAATGCATAGCCCCGCAAAAAAGGAAATGGCAACGCAGAGCGTGATAATCGCTAGGGATTTCTTGCCGGAGGTCGCAGCGATAAAGACCAGATTCGCCGCCAGCAGGACAATCCGCTGCCCGTATTTTACGGCTCCGGCCCCATAGTAGAGCGCCGCCACCGCCAGGGCAAAGACCACATAGGTTAACGACTTCAGTTCCATTTAACGCCCGGCCAGCTTGCTTTCTACCAGGGCGCAGATGGCGTCCAGATCGTTCAGGTTCTCGGGCTCAATGTCGTCGGCATCGATGTCGACGTCAAATTCATCCATCAGGGAGGTGACGATCTGGATCACGTCGAAGGACTCCAGAATGTTGTCGTCGATCAGGCTGGTCTCCCGCGTAAAGTCCACGTCGGGCCGGACGGATGTCAGAACTTCCAGAATATGTTCTCTCATAGCTTTATTTCTCCTTTATGTACAGCTGCTTCAGCAGAGTTCTGTCAATTTTTCCGTTGAGATTGATGGGCATTTCCTTCAGGGCGACAAACCGGTTGGGGAGCATATAGCCGGGCAGCTTTTCCTTCAGCGCCTCGGTCAGTTCTCTGGTGTCCCTGTCCCCCTCGAAGAGAGCCACGATTTTCTGGGTGCTGTGTTCGTACAGGCAGCAGCCTCTGCGGACGCCGGGCACGGCGCTGAGGGCCGTCTCAATCTCGCCCAGCTCGATGCGGTGGCCCATGTGCTTGATCTGGGAGTCCTTCCGGGCCATAAAGACAATTTCGCCGTAGGCGTTGTATTTTCCCAGATCGCCGGTGCGGTAGATCCGTTCGTAGTAATTCTTCTGCAGGGGGTTGCGGACAAAGGCCTCGGCGGTTTTTTCCGGGTTGTTGAAATAGCCGTGGGCCAGAGAGCAGCCCCGGACGCAGATTTCGCCAATGGTGTCCTTTTCGGTAACAAGGGTATCGCCGTCCAGCAGCAGAACCTCCGTATTGTTGCAGGCAAAGCCGATGGGAATCGGCTCGGAATCCTCAAATTCCCGCTCGATTTTATAATAGGTGCAGTCGCCGGTGGCCTCCGTAGGGCCGTACAGGTTGGCGTATCTGACCTCCGGCAGGGCGGCGCGCCACATATTGAACTGCTTCGTGGGCATGACCTCTCCCAGAAACATGACCTTTTTCAGGTATTCCGGCTTCTCCTTGTCCAGAGCCCGGAAATTGACAATCATGCACAGAGCGGAGGGCACCCAGTCGATGCAGGTGATCCGCTTCTCATTCAGGTAGTGAACCAGCTTTTTTGGCAGGGAGAAGTATTTCTTCGGAACAATGTGCATGGTCGCGCCGCAGCGCAGCGTGGCGTAGATATCCTTGACGGAGGCATCGAAGTAGAAGGGGGTCTGGTTGGCGAAAACCTCGTTCTCGTCAAATTCAAAGGTCTCGCACCACCATTCCGTGAAGTTGATTACGGACCGGTGGCTTACCAGAACGCCCTTTGGCACGCCGGTGGAGCCGGAGGTGAAAATGGCATACACGGGATCCGTGTCGATGGACCGGCGCTGCCGGGCCTGAATCTCGTCCGGCCGGACGACGAAGCGCGCCTTGAAGTCCTCAATATAGAATACGGTGCAATCCTTTTTCACGGCCTCAGGGATTTCGTCCCCTCTGCGGGCCAGCAGGGTTTTGGCTCCCAGCGTGTCGATAATCAGCTTTACCCGCTCATAGGGCATCTGGATGTCAATGGGCACATAAAAGCCGCCGGTGTAGGCGACGCCCAGAAAAGCCTCGATGACCTCTACGCTCTTGTTCATATAGACCAGCACAGGCGTGCCGATCCGCACATGGTCCAGCAGACCCCCGGCAATGGCCAGGGCGCTTTCCTTCAACCCGGAAAAGGTGATTTCCCGGTTTTCATCGCAATAGGCCATCTTACTGCCGTATTTTCGTTCGGTGATCTCCAGGTAATCCACGATGTTTTTGATCATACTTCTGTTTCCTCCTTGTACGCGGCGGAAGAAAATGTCCGTTGCTCCTCCGAAAGCGGAGAAACGGTAGCTTTTTCCAATTTTCCACGGTCGATTGTACCACAGCTTTCCCCAAATGGCAAGGCCCTTATGGAATTCTCGACAGGGTATTGCGAGACAATTCCAAATCGCTCGCTCTCAGCTCCTGCCGGTTTCATCAGAGGTTCCTCAGGGCAGAGTCAAACCGTTTCGGGAGAAAGCTGCCCTGCGCGCTGGGGCTGATCTGACAATGACTGCCGGAAGCATGCTTTCGGCCGGGGGAAAAGGTGAGCGGCCGGGGCCTTTGACAATCGGAAAAGCGCCAGAGAACGTTTTTCGTTCCCTGGCGTTTTTGTGTTCAACGCTGCGTCCTGACAGCGTTTTCCTGCCGGAAGGTTTCCATTTTTTCCTGAATCACCGTGTCCGGGGTGTCTGTGAGAACATAGCGCGTCACGAAGCCCTCCCACGCGTCGTCGAAGCCCACGTATTCGATCTCCGTCAGGTTCCCCTGCCCGTCAAAGCGGTAGGTGTAGCGGATAAGGGGATTGTCGCCGGCGGTCTGGGAGTAGCTGTGGAGGAAGGTGATCTCCCGATCGGAGATGATGCTCTGGCCCTCGGGGAAATAGATGCTTTCGTAGGGCTGATGGTAGTAGCTGTAGTCGTACCAGAGACCATACTGGATATCTGCGGTGGCTTCAATATAGGTATGGCTGTAGCTGCCCGCGTTGTTGTAGTAGGATTCGGCCAGCTCACCGTTATACTGCCAGAATTCCTCGGTGAGAACCGTGTCCTCCGGTGTGAAGATGCTGCCGGACTCGAGCTTCCGCACGTGGTAATTGCCGTTTTTCAGCTTTTCCAGAGCGGCGTCAATCCGGGCCATGGCCGCTTCGCCGCCTTCACCGTGGATGCCGCCGGTGGGACTGATGGCAAACTCGGCGTACTGGATGATGCTCTCTTCACCGTTGTAAAACCGGGTGCCGATCCGGTAGACACCGGATTCCAGACTGCCGTAGGTGTCCGACCAGTCCAGCTGGAGGCACTGGCTCTGCCCGCTGAGCGGGCTTAGCGTAACGCCGAAGGGGAAGGTTACATCCTCTCCAAGGAGCCGCTGCCAGTTGCTTCCCATGCGTTTTTCCATCCAGTAGTTGGAATCTGCGGTGTAGTTCCCGACGCCGATGCCCAGCCAGTTAAACCAGAGCTTGCCGCCGGTTGGCTCCAACAGATCGTCCTCTACCAGAAAGCCAATATTCCAGGGGGACTTTTCCCGGGCGGTAAAGGGATCCTCATAGTCCAGAGAATCGATCTCGTGAATGTAGCTGCTGCAGCTCATCTGCCCCAGGAGCAGCACCTCCAGCCGGTCGTGGGAAAGAACCGTGCCCGCGGCGTCCGTGACCAGCCGGTCCACGGAGGCCAGATTTCCGGAGGCGTCGAAGCGGTAGCTGTCGCTGCCGTAGTAAGCGGTCCCGTCGCTGTCCGCCCAGACGGTGCGGAAGGAAACCTCCCGGTCGCTGATGACGCTTTGCCCCTCGGGGAACAGAATCCTGCGGTCCTCCTCAAGCTGGAAAGGGTCGATCCACTGCCGGCAAATGCGGTTCAGATCCCAGACATCCGCCTCGGTAATCAGACTGGAAGCGGGGAATTCTCCGGCAAAATAGTCTGTGCGCGCCTTTTGCCCGTCGAGGGTGATCCGGGAGACGGGGGAGAGCTCGTCGTTCAGAAGGTTCTTTTCACTGCGGAGCAGGGAGTAGGTGGGGCGCAGCTTCAGAGCCTTCAGGGCATCCTTGCAGCGCAGCAGCGCCGCCTCCTGAGCGCTGGGGAGCGCTTCCCGGTAGATGTGGAAGGGCGCGTAGAAGGTGCCGGACTGGCTGTCGCCCGCCAGAGTCATGACAATCCTGTAGTCCCCGGCGCTGAGACTGCCGTACTCCAGCGACCAGTTCATTTCCAGGGATTCGTAGTCTTTTTCCTTGGCTTGGAAGCTTGCGAAGCCCATGTTCAGAGCAACGAAATCCGTATTGTCGGAAATGGCAGGAAGCGCTTCCCACTGTTGACCGTTCCAGCGCTCCAGGGCGGAATCCGCAATGCGAAGAGAATCCGAAACCCGGCAGAACCGCTCCTCGATTTCCAGCAGCAGCGTGCCGCCTGTGGTTGTAACATGGGAGACGGCGGGCGTAATGCCCCAGTCCGGGTTTGCCGGGGATTCCGGCAGCACCGCGGGGGTGAAGCTTTCCGGCGTCTCCCGGCTGCTCTGAATGAGGTCGGCTTCCGGGTCCTCCCGCTTGTCCACCGGGTTTGTGCCCAGGCAGACGGCCACAAAGGCAATGGCGAGAATGCCCAGAAGGCTGGCCCAGAAGGCGGGCTTTTTGTAGCTGAGCACGGATTTGATCCGGTATTTCACGCTGACCTCGCCAAAGGCCACGGGGCAGGCGGCATAGTGGACTTTGCGGGTGCTGCAGTCCAGAAGCGCGGCGGAATAGGCCTTTCGCTCCGGCAGATCCATGAACTGCACCACCCGCTCATCGCAGGCCATTTCGATATCCTTGCACAGCAGTGCATAGCTGACCCAGACCAGAGGGTTGAACCAGTGCAGCACCAGGGCCAGAAAGCCGATGAGCTTGATCCAGTGGTCCCCCTTGTCCAGATGGGTCCGCTCATGGGACAGAATCTGCTGCCGGGTGTTCTCGCTGACCCCGGCGGGGATGTAGATCTTCGGTTTCAGAAAGCCCAGCACAAAGGCGGTGTCCAGCCCCTCGCATTCCCAGCCGCCCCGGACCTTCCGGGCGTTTTTCACCTGACCGCGCAGATGGATGTAGGAGCACAGACTTACCAGCACCAGAACCGAGGCAATGGCCGCCCACAGGGGCAGAAGAAATTTTTGCGGCGCCTCGCTGTTGGGCAGGGAGATGGCGGGCGGCTGTAAGCTGAATTTGCTTTGCAGGGGGACGGGCAGCAGCAGCCGCAGTCCGGCCACCATCCAGAGTATGCAGATGTATTTTTTAGGGGTCCCGCGCAGCACCAGCCGGAGAATAAGCACAGCCAGAATCACGATGCTGCCGCTGACACTGGCGGTAAACAGGCTGGAAAGAAAGACGTCCATGGCTTATTCCTCCTCGTAGCTGTTTATCAGATCCCGCAACTGGTCCCGGTCCTGCTTTGTCAGCTGCTTGCTGTGGGAAAAGGCGGCGATAAAAGCGGGAACGGACCCTTCAAAGGTCTCGTCCACCATCCGGCGCAGCCGGGACCGCTGAACCTCCTGCTTGGAAACGAGGCTGGTGACCGTAGCGTTTTCGTTTTTCAGTACACCCCGCTCTGCCAAGCGGCGCAGTACCGTATAGGTGGTGGCTTTGGACCAGCCCAGTTTTTCCCTGCACAGGTGCGCCAGATGGGTGGAGTTGATGGGCTCATACTCCCAGAGCAGCAGACAGAATCGGTACTCGCTCTCGAAGATTTTCGGGGTCTCCATAATCACACGCTCCTTTTTATTGAAAGAGGGCTGCGTCCTGCCCGTTGCAGGTGATGTTCTGGCCGCCGTAGATGCGGAAGACAGGGGCGGCAATGCCGTTTTCTTTGTTCCATTCGTTACCCAAATCCCGGAAGGTGTTGCCGTCCACCCGGACGTTGACGCAGTTTGTGAACTCCGCGCCGCCCACGCTGCAATCGTGGATCAGACTGTTGATAATCTGCATATCCATACAGCTGTCGCCAATGACGCCCAGAGTGCCGCAGCCGTAGAGGTCGCAGTCCTCGGCCAGCACGTTCTGGCAGTTCTGGAAGTGCAGCACGCCGCCCATGCAGGAGCCGGGCTCCTGGGTGTGGCCCAGAGTGATGTGGGTAACGTAGATATTGGAGCAGTTCTCAAAGGTCAGCACGTCCGCGTACCGGGGCACGCAGGAGAGCACCTTGTCCGTGGCATTTTCGCCGGAGCCCCGGACGGTCAGATTGGAGAGATTCTGAATGACCAGCTCCGGACCGTCGAAGGGGTCATCCCAGCGGTAGTAGTCCCCGCCGGATTTGCCGTAATTGGAGGCGGCGCTGAAATCGATCAGGTCCGCGTCCACAATGATCTCCGTATCGGGGGCCAGCGCAGCCAGAAATTCGTCGGCGGTGGATACATGGACGGTTGTTTGGGTTCCTGCGATGACCGGCTGGGCCGCACCGGGCTGGGCGGATGTGTGGGGGTCGTTCTCTTCAACGGGAACAGCGTCTACGGTGGTCGCTGGTTCGGTCTCCGGTTCCGGCCCGGTTTCGGGGGCGGCGGTCTGTGTGGGAAGGGTGGGCGGCGCCGCGGTGGTTTCCGGTGCGGCTTGTCCGCCGCCGCAGCCGCAGAGCAGGGCGGTCAGCATGGCAAAAGTCAGCAGGGAACAGGTCAGTCGTTTCATGGAAAATCATCCTTTCTTGTCTGCAATAAGATTTAATGCATTAGACCTTTCTGAAAGGAGTTTAACATATTAGACCTCCCCTGTCAAGAGGTTTGGAAAATCTTAAGAAATGGAACCGGATTGACAAATATAGGACGTTTGGTATATAATACCCACTAACTCAGTAAGCAATAGAGACAGAAACAGGCGGAGCGAGAGATCGCAGTTTCCCGGCTGGAGCGGCTGGAAAAGCCGGGAATTTCCGCACTGTCCTCGCAGGACCCGCAGATTCCGACGCGGGTTTTCGGAGGCGCGGAAAACGTGAATCCGGACACGGTCATTGCCTGTAAGAAAAAAATGTCACCCACCATTTTTGGATACCCCGGACAACGGGGACGCGGAATAGGAGGCTATTTATGAAATTGCTTTTCAAGCAGCGCTTGTTTTCCTGGCTGGACAGCTATGATATTTATGACGAGGCCGGAAACACGGTGTACACCGTAAAGGGGCAGCTCTCCTGGGGCCACTGCCTGAAAATATTCGATGCCCGGAATCGGGAGGTCGGCACGGTGAAGGAGAAGATATTCACCTGGCGGCCCCAGTTTGAGATGTACCTGGGAGATCGGTATGTAGGCTGCATCCGCAAGGAATTTACCCTTTTCCGGCCCCAATTTACTGTGGATTGCAGCGGCTGGCAGGTCCAGGGCGAGATATTTGAGTGGGATTATACGGTCCTGGATGCCGCGCTTCGGCAGGTCGCCACGGTGTCCAAGGAAGTTCTGCACTGGACAGATACCTATGTGCTGGATATAGCGGACAGCGCCGACGCCCTGGGCGTGCTGATGCTGGTTCTGGCCATTGACGCGGAGAAGTGCTCCAGAGGGAACGGATAAAGAAACATCGGCCACCCTGAAAAAGGGCGCGCAGACCCGGCCTTTGGAAAGGGGACAAAGGGAAGCACAATAGCGGAGATTCCGGCATTGAATAAGTGAAAATCAGCCCGCCGCTTCAAAACGCGGCGGGCTGATTCAGCGTGCTTTATTCTGCGGCTTCCGTTAGCCGCCGGGCCATGCGCAGGACCCTCGTTGCGTTCAGCTCCAGCTGGTAGCGGGGGAGCTCACCGGAGCGGACCATGGCCATACAGCGGTCGTAATCCGCTTTGCTGCCGGGCATGAACAGGTCGCCTCCGGCCAGCGCAACCTTTCCGGCGTTGGGCATGGGGTAGCGCTTGCTGTTGTACATCAGGCTGCCGCCGACCACCCAGTCTGTCATGACAATGCCCTGAAAGCCGAACTCCCCCCGGAGGATGTCCTCTGTAAGCTCCCGGCTTTCAGAGGTATGGACACCGTTGATCAGGTTATAGGAGGTCATAACGGCGCAGGGCTGGCTTTCCCGGACGCACAGGCCAAAGCCCTTCAGATAGATTTCCCGCAGGGCCCGCTGGGACACGTTGCTGTTGTTATTGTAGCGGTTGGTCTCCTGATTGTTGGCGGCGAAGTGCTTGATGGTAACGCCGCGGCCCGGATGCTTCTGTACGCCGCGGGTGATGGCAGCCGCCGTCAGACCGCTGACCAGGGGATCCTCGGAGAAGTATTCAAAATTCCGGCCGCAGAGAATGCTCCTGTGGATATTCAGGGCCGGGGCCAGCCACAGGTGGATGCCGAAGCGCTCCATCTCGTCACCCACGATGTCGCCGCAGCTCTCCGCCAGGGACAGGCTGAAGCTCTGGGCAATGGCTGTGCCGATGGGGATGGCGGTGGCGTAGCGGTGCTTGACCATGGAACCCTTGGGCAGCTTTTTCTGCCTGCGCATAGAGGAACGCACCGGGGCGGGCAGAAGATCGATCATGGTGGGCAGCATGGCGCTGCTCAGGCTGTGGGCGCCTTTTTTATCTTCATAGTAATCCCGGGCCAGGCGGACGCCGGCGGGACCGTCGGCCATGATGATGGCGGGGAAGCCTTTGGCTTTCAACTGGGAGGTGGTCTCTCCGGCGGTGCCGGGGATGGTGAAACCGGAATCGCCCACCACACCGGAGCGGTCCTTCAGCTTGAAGCCGCCGATGTTCAGAAATACCAGCTCTTCATCCGTCAGTGCCTGAACCATGGGGTCCGGCCGCAGAGTCCTGGTATCGGAAAGGGTTTTTGTGGGGATGGACTCAGCGTCCAGTACATAGACAGGCAGCCCTTCGGGAACGGGCTCAGGGCCTTCCGGCTTCCAGTCGGAGAAGTCCGGCTTGCCCAGCAGATCCTTAGCCTGCAAGGTCACCACCTCATGGGTCAGCCGCAGCAGGGCCATGGGCTTGCACTTCCGGGAGGAATTGCCGCAGCGCAGCACATAGTCGCCCTTTTCCAGAACGTAGGCGCTGCGTGCCTCATCGAAGGACGCCAGATCCGACATTTTGAAGCGCAGTTCCATGCGGCAGCTCTCGCCGGGTGCCAGTTCCCGGGTCTTGCCGTAGGCGGCCAGAGCCTGTGCGGGCTGATCCAGCGCGCCCCAGGGACTGGAAAGATACAGCTGCACCACTTCCTTGCCGGAAAACGCGCCGGTATTGCGCACCTGAGCGCTGACGGTGACCTGCTCGCCTGCCAGAGTCACAGCCCCCGGCTCCAGCCGGAAATCCGTGTAGCCCAGACCAAAGCCAAAGGGAAACAGGGGCTTTACATGGGCCGCGTCATAGTAGCGGTAGCCCACATAGATGCCCTCTTTATAGTGGGTCTCTTCTTTTTCGCCGAACTCCGCCTGGGGGCAGAAGTCGCCGCCGCGTACCCAGGAGGTGGTCAGCTTGCCGCTGGGGTAGGCTTCGCCCAGCAGAATATCCGACAGGACCGCGCCGGTCTGCACGCCCAGCTGGGACAGCAGAAGAATATCGTCCACATCCTGGACAACGGGGGACAGGTCTACAGGGCCGCCCACGTTCAGAACCAGAAGGAACACCGGGTACATTTCCTGCAATGCCAGAATATCCCGCTTTTCGCTTTCACTGAGCAGCACATCCCCGGGGACAACCTTCCGGTCGCTGCCCTCGCCGGAAATCCGGGAGAGAACGTAAACGGCCGTGTTGCACCGCTGCTCCAGAGGAATCTCGTACTCCGGCTCCGGCATGACGGCGCCCATGCCCTCGATCAACGGCGAGGTGCGGTGCTTCCGGGCGTCCGATCTGATCTTTTTGAGAAAAGCGGCGTAGGCATCCTTCCGGACGGCATCATAGCGGTCCAGCCAGTCTTTGGTCAAAATCTGAAAACCTGCCCGGGAAAGGCTTTCCTCAATATTGAGGAAAGAACGGGAATTCACCTCGCCGGAACCGGTGCCGCCCTTGACCGTATGCCGCGCGCCGCTGCCGTAAAGCGCGATTTCACAGGGGCCCGGAAGGGGCAGTTTCCCGCTGCGCTTCAGAAACAGGGTGCATTCCGGTGCCAGAGCACGCAGCTGCTCCAGATGCTGCCGTTCGTAGTCCAAAAGCTGATTTTCCATACAGAGTCCTCCTTTGCGGCCTTCCTTTTTCTTCATTATAGCAGAAATTCCAAAAGACGCAATGCAGAAATGGGAAATTTTCTGTGAATTGCACAGAACCGAAAAAGGCGAGCGCTGCGAGACACCGAAATATTTCTTAGGAAATTTGCACTTTTCCGAAAAATAAGGTTGAATTCTGATTGCAGGCGTGTTATGATATCTTTGTATCGATATGGGCGTATTATGCGCCGCGGATACCCCTTCCGCAAAACAGACGGAGGGCATGTTCCCGGGAACGTTCCCGGGGAGGAAGACGCAGGGGGCATTCCCCAAAAAGGAGTAAAAAATATGGCAACACCACGTACCATTGCCGTTGCCGGCAAAGGCGGCGTCGGCAAGACCACGACCTGCGGCATGATCATTGACTACCTTTGCCGCCAGAAAAAGGGCCCCATCCTGGTGGTGGACGCCGATGCCAATTCCAACCTCAACGAGGTTTTGGGCGTAGAGGCCGATGTGACCCTGGGGCAGATCCGGGAAGAGATGGCCCACGCCGAACAGACCGGCTCCATTCCGGCCGGCATGACCAAGGCGGATTACGCCGAAATGCAGTTCAACAATGCCCTTATTGAAGAAGACGACTTCGATATGCTGGTCATGGGCCGCACCCAGGGCAAGGGCTGCTACTGCTATGTCAACGGCGTTCTGAAGACCCAGGTGGACAAGTACGCAAAGAATTACGCTTACGTTGTTATGGACAACGAGGCCGGTCTGGAGCATGTGGCCCGGGGGACGCTCCCCAAGGTGGACGTCATGCTGCTGGTTTCCGACTGTTCCCGCAGAGGCATTCAGGCTGTGGCCCGGATCGCGGAAATGATCGAGGAGATGAACCTGAATCCCGGCCAGATGGGCCTGATTGTCAACCGCGCGCCCGGCGGCGTGCTGGAACCCGGCGTTCAGGAGGAGATCGATCGTCATGGGCTGAAGCTCTTCGGCGTTCTTCCTCAGGACGATGGCGTTTACCGCTGCGACTGCAACGGCGAACCTTCCGCCAAGCTGCCCGATGATTCTCCCATGAAGGCCGCCGTCGGCCGCCTGATGCAGAATCTGGGCCTGTAAACAGACATGGATACTCGAAGCAAATGCTTCTTTTATCATTCATAATCTATTAAGGGGGATATTGTAATGTCTTTCGAACCTAAGAAGCAGCCCTACCGCGGCAAGATCAATGCCGTGACCCTGGGCACCGGTGATAAGGCAGTTGTCATCGGCGGCCAGAATGTGCTGCCTTTCTACACCTTCGATGCGCCCATTGAGCACGCACCGAAGATCGGTGTCGAGATCTCCGACCTGGCCAGCGAGTGGAAGTCCGCCGGCCTGAGCGAGTTCTACGCCGGTTGCACCACCATGGTTGACTACGCCAAGAAGGCGGAGACCATGGAAGGCGCCGATTTTCTGTGCCTGCACTTTGAGTCTGCCGATCCCAACGGTGTGAACCGCTCCGTTGCCGACTGCGTGGCCGATGCCAAGGCTGTTGCCGATGCCGTGTCCATGCCTATCGTCATCATGGGCTGCAAGAACATCGAGAAGGACGGCGAGCTGTTCAGCAAGATCGCCGAAGCTCTGCAGGGCAAGAACATTCTGGTTCTGTCCGCCCGCAGCGAGGACTACAAAACCGTCGGCGCTTCCGTCGCTCTGGCTTACGGCCAGAAGGTGGGCGCTGAGACCGCTGACGACATCAACCTGGCCAAGCAGCTGAACATCATGCTGAAGGGCCTGACCGTTTCTCCTGAGTCCATCGTGATGAACGTCGGTACCGCCGCCGTTGGCTACGGCTATGAGTACGTGGCCTCCACCCTGGACCGCGTCCGTCTGGCCGCTCTGGATCAGTCCGATGCCGACCTGCAGATGCCCATCATGGCTCCCGTCTCTCCTGACAGCTGGAGCGTGAAGGAGTCCACCGCTTCCGCAGAAGATGAACCCGCCTGGGGCGATCAGGAAGAGCGCGCGATCGGCATGGAAGTTGCCACCGCCTCCGCTGACCTGACCGGCGGCGCCGACGCTGTTATCATGCGTCATCCCGCTGCTGTCGCGACCATCAAGAAGTTCATCAACGAGCTTGTTTAAGCGGAAGGAGGATACATATCATGGCTTTGAAAGGTCTGGACATTTTTAAGCTGTCTCCCAAGAAGAACTGTAAGGAGTGCGGCAGCCCCACCTGTATGGCATTCTGCATGAAGGTGGCTCAGGGCGCTATTTCCATTGACAAGTGCCCCTACTTCTCTGACGACGCAAAGGCAATGCTGAACGAGGCCACAGCCCCCGCTATGAAGACCATTACCTTCGGTAAGGATCACAAGCTGGGCGGCGAGACCGTCATGTTCCGTCATGAGAAGACCCTGGTCAACAAGAACCTGTACTCCGTGCCCGTTTCCACCTCTATGACCGAGGCGGAGGTCGACAAGAAGCTGGCCGACATGGCCAAGGTCGACTACGAGCGTATCGGCGAGCGGATGTATGTGGAGACCATTTTCGTCCGCAACGAGGGCACCGATGCCGCCGCTTACGCCGCGCTGGCTCAGAAGGCGCTGGCTACCGGCCGGGACCTGATTCTGGAGTGCTGGGATGTGGAGTGCGCCAAGGCCGCTCTGGCTGCCGTGAAGGACTCCAAGCCCATTCTGGACGGCGCTACCCCCGCCAACTGGGAGGCTATGAACGAGGTTGCCAAGGAGAATGGCGTTGTTCTGGGCGTTTGGGCTGAGAACATCTCCGATCTGTATGACACCGTGAAGAAGCTGGAAGCCGCCGGCAACAAGAACCTGGTTCTGGATGTCACCGGCAAGACCGGCAAGGAGACCCTGGCCAACGCCGTTCTGGTCCGCCGCACCGCCATCAAGGACGGCGACCGCAGCTTCGGCTATCCCTCCATCGTGAACCTGAGCAAGATCTGCGGCGGCGACATGCATCTAGAGACCGCTTATGCTGCCATGTTCACCGAGAAGTACGCTTCCATCATTGTTCTGGACAACATGACCTACGCCCAGGCTCTGCCTCTGTACGGCCTGCGTCAGAACATCTTCACCGATCCCCAGAAGCCCATGAAGGTGGAGTCCAAGATCTACCCCCTGAACGGCGCCGACGAGAACAGCCCCTGCGCGCTGACCGTTGACTTCGCTCTGACCTACTTCCTGGTTTCCGGCGAGCTGGAGCGTTCCAACCAGCCCGTGAACCTGATCATCACCGATGCCTCCGGTATGTCCGTTCTGACTGCCTGGGCTGCCGGTAAGTTCTCCTCCACCTCTGTGAAGAAGACCTTCGCCGACCTGGACATCGAGAACAAGATCAAGAACCGTACCCTGATCATCCCCGGCAAGGTTGCCGTTATGAAGGGTGAGATTGCCGAGAAGCTGCCCGGCTGGAACGTGGTTGTCGGTCCTACCGAGGCCGTTCAGCTGCCCAAGTACATGAAGGATAAGGAGTACGAGGCCGCTGCCGCCGCCGCTGCCGCCGAGGCCGCTGCCAAGGCCGCTTCCGCACCCAAGGAAGAGGTCAAGGAGCTGTCCTTCGAGGAGCTGCTGGCTACCAAGGTGCCCGCCATCGAGAAGGTGGACATGGGTGTCAAATACAAGGGCTACAACCCTGAGTCCAAGACCTTCGTCACCATCGGCGAGCGGATCCACTGCATCTCCCCGGTTATCCGCAAGGCTATGGACGAGCGGGATCCCGCGCCTATCCTGAAGCGTGCCGCTGAGCAGATTGCTGCCGGCGCTACTTACCTGGACGTCAACATCGGACCTGCCGAGAAGGATGGTCCCGAGCGTATGATGTGGGCCGTCAAGCTGCTGCAGGAGAACTTCGACAACGTGCCTCTGGCTCTGGATACCGCCAACAAGAAGGCTATCGAGGCCGGTATCAAGGTTTACAACCGGACCAACGGCAAGCCCATCGTCAACTCCGCTGACGCCGGCTCCCGTATCTCCTACATCGACCTGGCCGCTGCCAACGATGCGATCTGTATCGCTCTGTGCTCTGCCGACGGCATCGCCAAGGACAACGAGGAGCGCATGAAGCACTGCCACAATATGCTCGAGCGCGGCATGAGCCTGGGCATGGATGCTACCGACCTGTGGTTCGACCCCCTGTTCCTGGTCGTCAAGGGCATGCAGGACAAGCAGATGGACGTTCTGAACGCCATCAAGATGTTCGCCGACGAGGGCCTGAAGTCCACCGGCGGTCTGTCCAACAACTCCAACGGCGCACCCAAGACTCTGCGGCCCATCATGGACTCCGCTCTGGTTGCCATGGCTATGATGCAGGGCCTGACCTCTGCTATCGTCAACCCCTGCGACCTGCGCCTGATGGAAACCATCAAGTCCTGCGATATCTTCAAGAACCACGTTCTGTACTCCGACTCCTATCTGGAGCTGTAAAAGCGGCGTGATTCGCGTGTAACTTTCCCGGCGGGGGAGGGGTTTTCCCTCCTCCGCCTGCTTTGCGTTTCCGGCACACTTCGGCTTGCATAATTGACAGTTATGGTGTCCCATACGGGACGGATTTGAATCCGTATTGTGAATTGTCAATTCCTTTCCGCGGCTAGTGCCGATTTGTCAAAAAACCCCGGTGCGGGCGGCAGAAAACGTTCTGCCGCCCGCACTGTGATTTTGAAAAGTCTTAACTTCTGCCGGGATATCCGAAAAAAATCCGCAGGGGCTGCAAACCTGCTGCCCCTGCGGGTAAAATCTATTATCCCCGGATCCTCGGCAGGTTCCAGCGGAAGCGGGCGGCCAGGCAACGCAGGGCGATGACCAGACAGAAGCCCAAAAGCATGGAGGCCCGTTCCCCAAAGCCCAGACTCAGCACCATCAGGATACCCCCGGCAATGGCGGCTACGGCATAGACATGCTTGAGAAAAATGTCCGGGATTCGGCTTGCCAGCACGTCCCGCAGGGTGCCGCCGCCCACGGCGGTGAGAAAACCCAGAAAGACCAGCAGAAAACCGTTGCTTTCATAACCGCACTGGATGCCTACCATAATGCCGTCTACGGTAAAGGCGGCAAGGCCAAGAGTATCGAACCAGAAGAGCATCCGGTCATATACCGGCCCTGCCCATTTGGGCATTTTCTTGTGCAGATAGCAGAGAATGAACACAATCACTGCCACAACGGCGGCTATGCTGACATACAGAGGGTTCCGGAACATATTTGGCGGGATATTCCCCACCACCAGATCCCGCATAACGCCGCCGCCGCAGGCCGTGGTGACAGCCAGAACGATGATGCCGAACAGATCCATCTTCTTTTCCACACCGATCAGCGCACCGGATATGGCAAAGGCGATGGTGCCGATGAGATCAAAGAGAATTACGAGTGATTCCGTCATATTTTGAATTCCTTCTGCGCTTAATAATATGCCGAAATAGTATACACGCTTTTGGGGAGATTGGCAACAGAAAAATCAGAACGTCACTGTGATTCTGGTTCCCTGACCCAGAGTGGAGTTCAGGGTGATTTTTGCGTTGTGAATCTGGGCAATGTGTTTGACGATGGCAAGGCCCAGACCGGTGCCGCCGGTTTCCCGGGAGCGGCTCTTGTCTACCCGGTAGAAGCGCTCAAAGACCCGGTCTTTCGCATCCTCCGGGATGCCGATGCCGTTGTCCTCCACGATCCAGACGGCGTGTCCGGATTCTTCCTTGGCGGTGACCTGAACAAAGCCGCCCTCCCGGTTGTAGCGGATGGCATTCTGCACCAGATTCTCCAGCAGCTCCTTCAGAAGCTCCCGGTCACCCGGAACGGTGGCCTCCCGACCAAAGCATTGCAGGCTCACCCGCCGCTGCCGGGCGGGGACCTCCAGATCGGCGCAGACCTCTTTGGAAAGGCTCAGCAGCTCCACACTTTGGGGCTGGGCGGGGGATTGGGTGCTGTCCAGCTCAGAGAGCTGGATGATGTCATTGATGAGATTCAGAAGGCGGGCGGCGTTTTTACGGATTTCTCCGGCAAAACGCAGCTGCTGATCTCCATCCACCATTTTGTTTTCAATCAACTCGGCATAGCCGGAAATGGCGGTAAGAGGCGTTTTCAGCTCGTGAGACACATTGGCTGTGAAGTCCTGTCGGCTTTGGGCGGCGGAGAGGATTTTCTCGTGCTGGCTGCGGATCTTCCGGGCGAAGGGCTCCAACTCCTGATAGACCGGCTCCCGGGCAGGCTCGTCCAGGTGCTCAGCCATGTCCTCAATGGGAGCGATGAGCTGGGCGGTCAGCAGATGGCCCAGCAGCAGACACACGGCAAAAATCACCGCCGCGACGGCCAGCAATACGGGCACCGCCGCCAGAAAAACGGAGCTGATGGAGCGCGCGTCCACGGCCAGCCGCAGCACGGTGCCGTCCGATAAACGCAGGGCGTAATAAAAGGTGTTCATATTGAAGGTGTCGGAATTGCGGACGATCTCACCCTCGCCGGTCTCCAGGGCGTGCTGAATCTCAGGCCGGTCGGCATGGTTGGGAAGGGCAGAGGCGTCCGCCACATCGTCATAGAGCACGGTGCCGTCGGCATCCACCCAGGTAATGCGCACCTCGTTGTTTTTCAGCAACGGAGTGCTTCCGGGGGCAAATTCCCCGGTCTGCTCCAGCAGCTGAGCGGTCAGCCGCAGATCCCGGCCCACCTGCTGGCGGAAGAGATCATAATAGACCTTTGTAACCCCAAGGGTGGTCAGCAGCAGGGCAACCAGAGCGATAAGCCCCAGGCGCAGATTGATCTTTTGCTTCATGGGAATGCCTCCTATACGAAATGGCTCCCCATTCAGGGGAGCCATAAGAGATATTATGCCTCCGGGTTGCTCTGCAGTACGTAGCCCACGTTGCGGACGGTACCGATCTGGTGGCCGCAGGGGCCCAGCTTCTGCCGCAGGGTCTTGATGTGCATATCTACGGTTCGGGTCTCGCCCTCAAATTCCGTGCCCCAGACGAAGCGCATGATGGCCTCCCGGGACAGAACCATTTCCGCGTTGATCATCAGATACCGCAGCAGCTCGTATTCCTTATAGGTCAGCTCCACGCTTTTGCCCTCGGCCAGCACCACCCGGCGGGCGTTGTCCAGCTGGATGCCGCCCACCTGCAGCTGCTGGGCGGTTTCCTCCGTGGAGCGGCGCAGCAGGGCCTTCACCCGGGACAGCAGCTCCATAACGGAGAAGGGCTTTTTGATATAGTCGTCGGCTCCGTCGTCCAGCCCCTTGACCATGTCCATCTCCGAGGTTTTGGCTGTGACCATGATCACGGGCAGCCGCCTTGTGGCGGACTGGCTGCGCAGACGCTTTACGATATCGCAGCCGTTTTCGTCCGGCAGCATCACATCCAGCAGCACCAGGTCTGGCAGAATGTCGTCCAGGGCCCGGTAGAATTCCGAGGCACGGCCAAAGGATTTGACCAGATAGTTGCTGTTTTTCAGGGCGATGGTCTCAATCTCCCGGATGTTTTCGTCATCTTCCACTACATAGATAAGTGCCATAGTTATTCTCCTCAGGGAAGCAGGTATTCCTGCCGTTTTTTCGCGTACTCCCGCCGGAACCAGGGGTCGCTGCCCTTGGTGGTCAGGTTCAGATATTCATGGGTGTCATACTCATCCGCGTGGACCTCGATAAGGCATACGGCCACATTGGAGCAGTGGTCGGAGACCCGCTCATAGCCTGTCAGAATGTCCTCCAGAATCAGGCCCGCCTCCAGAGAGCAGGCTCCCCGGCGCAGACGCTCAATATGCCGCTGCCGCATTTCCAGGCTCAGGGAATCGATGACCTCTTCCAAAGGCTCCACGGACTTGGCACGCCGGGTGTCGTCCGCGGCAAATACGGAGACTGTCAGATCCAGAATGTCTCCTACAGCCCGGCTGTAGACGGCCAGCTCGCTCCGGCTGTCAGGGGACAGGCTCAGGCCCTTGTCCCGCAGCTCCTGGGCAGACTCAGCCACATTGATGGCGTGGTCCGAAATGCGCTCAAAGTCGTTGATGCAGTGCAGCAGGATAGAAAGGGTCCGGCTGTCCGCTTTGCTCAGATCCCTTCCGGAGAGTTTGACCAGGTAGGTGCCCAGAGTGTCCTCGTAGCTGTCGGCTTCCTGCTCCATGGCGATGACGGTTTGCAGGTCTTTTTCGGAGAAGTTCACCAGCAGTCCCATAGCCAGCTGGAAGGAATTTCGGGCCAGATCCGCCATGTGATCCACGGCTTCTTTACACAGGTTCATGGCAAAGCCCGGACGGTCCAGAAAACGCTCGTCCAGAGCTTGCAGGGCCGCGGGACGGGTATCGGTTTGGGTATCCTTGCCGTCGGGGATGGACAGAGTAGCCAGCTTTACCAGAATATTGGAGAAGGGGAACAGAACGATGGTGCAGCCTACGTTGAACAGGCTGTGAATCACGGCGATATCCGCCGCGCCGGCGGTCTGGGCCAGGAAGGGGAAGTGCAGGAAGCTGTTCAATGTATAGAATACCACAAGAAACAGCAAAGTGCCAATTAAATTAAAATAAAGATGGATGAGGGATGCCCGCCGGGCGTTTTTGCTGGCGCCGACACTGGAAATGAGGGCCGTGGCGCAGGTGCCGATATTCTGGCCCATGATAATGGGAATGGCGGTGCCGAAGCTGACAGCGCCGGTGACGCACAGCGCCTGCAGGATGCCGACGGAGGCGGAGGAGGACTGAATAATCGCCGTCAGCGCCGCACCGGCCAGGGTGCCCAGAATGGGATTGGAGAAAGCGGTCAGAATGCCGGTGAACTTCTCATCCTTGGCCAGAGGGGACACGGCGGAGCTCATGGCCTCCATGCCGAACATCAGAATGGCGAAGCCCACGAGAATGGTGCCGATGTTCTTTTTCCTGTCGTCCTCCCTGGCGGTCATAGTGAGGATTACGCCGATGGCGGCCAGCACAGGGGAGAAGGAGCTGGGCTTCAAAAGCTTCAGAAAGAGGCTGCTGCCCTGGATGCCCGTCAGGGACAGCAGCCAGGAGGTGACGGTGGTGCCGATGTTGGCGCCCATGATGATGCCCACGGCCTGGGACAGATTCATAATGCCGGAGTTGACAAAGCCGACCACCATGACGGTCGTGGCGGAAGAGGACTGAATGATGGCCGTCACCATCAAGCCCAGAAGTACGGCCATGATCTTCTTTTTGGTCAGCTGCTCCAGAATTTTTTCCAGACGACCGCCGGACAGCTGTACCAGCCCGTCGCCCATGGCGGACATGCCGTATAAGAACAGGGCAAGGCCGCCCACCAGATTCAGAATCCCGAATATATCCATATTTTACAGCTCCTTTACGTTTCTGGCAATATCTTACCGGGGCCGCGTAAAGCCCAAAGGGGGGATAATGTAAAGCGAATGTAAAATTTCCTGTTTTTACGGAGACTTTACGTTCAATGTGTTGCGGCTTTTACCTGATGGGGGTAAGGTATTGTCAGAAAGAAGGAAATGCCATGAAAAAATTTTGGATGACACTGGACGAAAAGAATTGGAACGCTGAACGAAAGTATCAGGTCTGCATCTGGACGCTGGCCCTTTTGGGGGCGGCTCTGGGCGGCCTGCTGTGGCTGGCTCTGTCGCCCGTGGCGCTGGGCACCCTTGACTGGTGCGCTGTCTTCCTGGGAACGCCTGCTCTGCTGGCCCCCATCGCCGTGTTTCTGTACGGCTGCCGGCATCCGTTCCATTGAAAGGAACGCCTCTGATATTGCCCGTTTCTTCTCATGTTTTCTCCATATACAGACAAGCACCCTCCGCTTTTTGAAAGGCGGAGGGTGTTTGCCTGTCTCGTATCCCCCCGGGGGGCTTCCGCTGCAGGCAGATATTTGGTATATTATCGGAAGACAACTGCCTGCCGCATGGGGCAGTGGAAAGAGAAGGAATACACAAAATGACAATGGATGATCTGGAGCATCGGGTCGTGCGCTACTGGACGGCCCGGTCCCATGACTTTGGAGCAGTACGGAAAAACGAGTTGGGCAGCGCCATGGGGCGGCGGTGGCTGGAGGAATTGGAGAATCATTTACCAAAGGACAGAACGCTGGACATTCTGGACGTGGGCACGGGTACGGGCTTTTTCGCCATCCTGATGGCAAAGCTGGGGCACCGGGTAACGGGGATCGACCTGACGCCCGCCATGCTGGAAGAGGCTTCCGCTCTGGCGGAGCATCTGGGGCTTGCTATCACATTCCGGCAGATGGACGCGCAGAACCTGGATTTCCCGGATGAGAGCTTTGACGTGGTGCTCAGCCGAAACCTTACCTGGACCCTGCCGGAACCGGAGCAGGCCTATGCCCAGTGGTACCGGGTGTTGCGGCCCTGCGGGCTGCTGCTGAACTTTGACGCGGATTACGCCGAAAATATCCGCAGTGAGAGTACCCAGAACTGCTCCGTGGCCCCGGACAGTCCCTATGGCCATGTGGGCATGACCGAGGCACTGGTGGAGGAGAACAACGCCATTACTTTGGCAATGGACCTGGGCCAGAAGCGGCCGGCCTGGGATGAGAAGAAACTGCGGAAAATCGGCTTCACCGTCTGCCGGACGGACCTGACTCTGGGACGCCGGGTGCTGGGGGAGGCAGACCTGGTGAACGCGCCCATGTTTGGCATCCTTGCACAAAAATAACATCCCCCCGGGGGGCTTCCGCTGGCGAAGCCCCCGTGGTACACTATAGGCAAAGATGAAACGCCCCACGGGAAGTGAGGCGTTTTCTATGACCAGGGGAGACGGGGGATGGCGTATGCGATTTGCGACCTATGAGGAAGAGAATATCCACTACTGGACCCATCGGGCGTCCGGCTATTCCGGAGTCAATCAGGAAGAACTGGCGTCGGATCAGAAAACCGTCTGGGGGGAGTGCATCGCCGGCCGCATTGCGTCCCGGTTTCCCGGCAGAGCGCCGGAGAGCATCCGCATTCTGGACGTGGGCACCGGCCCGGGCTTCTTCGCCATCATCCTGGCAGAGCGGGGCTATCAGGTAACGGCAGTGGACTATACGGCTTCCATGCTGGCCGAAGCCCGGCGAAACGCGGGTGTGCTGGCGGGGAAAATCGACTTCCGGCAGATGAATGCGGAGGAGCTCCTCTTCGCCGACGGCAGCTTTGACGTGCTGGTTACCCGGAACGTGACATGGAACCTGCACGCCCCGGAGAAGGCCTACGGCCATTGGACCCGGGTGCTGGCACCAGGGGGACTGCTGCTGAATTTTGACGCCAACTGGTACCGCTATCTGTGGGATGAGCAGGCCCAGCTGGCGCACAGCGCCGACCGGGAGAATCTGTCCCGGTCGGATGTCCGGGACGAGACCGCCGGAACGGATGTGGACGCCATGGAACGCATTGCGAGGCAGACGCCCCTGTCCATGCGGCATCGCCCCGACTGGGACCTGCGGGTGCTGGAAAAGCTGGGCCTTCAGGCAGCGGCGGACGAGCAGATCTGGAAGCAGGTCTGGACCCGGGAGGAGCGCGTCAACAACGCCTCCACCCCCATGTTCCTGATAGAGGGCCGTAAGCCCTGGCTGTGGGAGAACTGAAAAGCAATACAAAGGGGGTGCCGTCCGGCACCCCCTTCGCGATAGACTGAAATCAGAGATTCTTCACCATCAAAGCCCGGATGGCATTCAAAACGGCCAGAACCATGACGCCTACGTCGGCAAAGATGGCGGCCCACATATTGGCGTAGCCAAGGGCAACCAGCAGCAGGCACAGCAGTTTTATGCCGATGGCAAAGACGATGTTCTGGTGGACAATGCCCAGACACTTCCGGGAAATCTTGACGGCTTTGGAGATCTTCATGGGATCGTCGTCCATGAGAACCACATCCGCGGCCTCAATGGCGGCGTCAGAACCCATGGCACCCATGGCAATGCCGATGTCCGCGCGGGAGAGGACAGGCGCGTCGTTGATGCCGTCACCGACGAAGGCCAGCTTGCCCTTTCGCTCCTGAGAGAGCAGTGCTTCGACTTTGGAGACCTTGTCGCCGGGCAGCAGCTCGCTGTAGACGGTGTCAATGCCCAGCTCTTTGGCGGTAGCCTGGGCCACGGCGTCAATATCACCGGTGAGCATAACGGTCCTGGTAATACCGGCTTTGCGCAGAGCCTCCATGGCGGACTTGGCGGTGGGCTTCAGCAGGTCGGAGATCACGATGTGACCGGCGTAAGCGCCGTCAATGGCCACATGGACAATGGTGCCGGTTTTGTGACAGTCGTGGTATTCCACGCCCAGCCGTTTCATGAGCTTCCGATTGCCGGCGGCAACGGTCCTGCCGTCTACCCGGGCGGTGACGCCCTCACCGCTGAACTCCCGGATGTCCGATACACGGGAACGGTCCAGGGGCTTTCCATAGGCGGTTTGCAGGCTCTTGGAGATGGGATGGGAGGAAGCGCTTTCGGCCAACGCGGTGTACTCCAGCAGTTTTTCTTCTTCCAGAGTATTGTGGTGGACCGCTGTGACCTCAAAGACGCCCCGGGTCAGGGTGCCGGTCTTGTCGAAGACCACGGTATCCACTTGGGAAAGGGTTTCCAGATAGTTGGAGCCCTTCACCAGCACGCCCTCCCGGCTGGCCCCGCCGATGCCGGCAAAGAAGCTCAGGGGAATGGAAATGACCAGGGCGCAGGGACAGGAGGTGACCAGGAAGGTCAGGGCTCGGTAGAGCCACTGGCCCCAGACGGGATCCCTGCTCAGAAGCAGGCTGACAACCGGCGGCAGGACCGCCAGGGCAATGGCGCTGTAGCAGACGGCGGGGGTGTACACCCGGGCGAATTTGGCAATGAAATCCTCAGACTTGGACTTCCGGGAAGAGGCGTTTTCCACCAGATCCAGAATCTTGGACACGGTGGACTCGCCGAATTCCCTGGAGGTGCGGATCTTCAGTACGCCGCTGAGATTGATGCAGCCACTGATGATCTCATCGCCGGGCTTTGCCTCCCGGGGCACGCTCTCGCCGGTCAGGGCAGAGGTGTTCAGGGTGGAGCTGCCCTCTTCCACGATGCCGTCAATGGGCACCTTCTCACCGGGCTGCACCACGATGATGGTGCCGACCTCCACCTCGTCCGGGTCCACCTTTTCCAGAACGCCGTTATTCTCCACATTGGCGTAGTCCGGGCGGATATCCATCAGCTCGCTGATGTTCCGGCGGCTCTTGCCCACGGCGTAGCTCTGGAACAGCTCGCCGATCTGGTAGAACAGCATAACGGCGATGGCTTCCAGATAATCGCCGTTTTCATAAATGGCCAGGGCCAGCGCACCAACGGTGGCAATGGCCATAAGCAGACATTCGTCAAAGGGCTGCCTGTTTTTCAGCCCCTTCCAGGCTTTTTTCAGAATATCGCCGCCGATGATCCAGTAGTCCGCGAAATAGGCGGCCAGCCGCACCCAGCGCCCGGCGGCGCCGAGGATTCTATCAAAGAATTCCGCGCCCAGCAGCTGCAAAATGACCAGCAGCACGGAGGAGACAATAATTTGGGACAGGGTCCGCTTCTGCTTCTTCGTCATGGTTTTTCCTCCTTCTCCGATTTCGAATATTTCGGCTCCCCGGAAAGGGGAGCCGAGTTTGTTTTGCTTACAGGAAAATCTCGCAGTCGTCCTCGACCTTTTTGCAGTTGGCCAGAACATTTTCCATTGTGGCCTTCACATCGGCGCCCTCGTCGAATTCCACGATCATCTTCAGAGCCATGAAGTTGACGGTGCAGTCCTTCACACCGGCAGTTGCCTTGGCAGCATCCTCCATCTTATTGGCACAGTTGGCGCAGTCCACATCGATTTTGTAAGTCTTTTTCATAACAATGGCTCCTTATCAGAATTTGAGTTTAACGATTAAATAATTGTTGAATCGTTCTGGAAATATAATAGCATGTTTTCCCCAAATGTCAAGGGGATTTTCAAAAGTTTTTTGAAGGCGTTATGGCCGTAAGACGGGGCTGTTGCAAAATAGGGTTTTTTGTAGGGGCGGCAACCTGCCGCCCGCTATCTTACGGAATTACGCACTTAATTCTAGCGTTCTGTTCCGAAAGGCAGCGGGCGGCTGGTAGCCGCCCCTACAGGTTTTCTA
>NZ_JAHLPU010000035.1 GCF_018918045.1 Pseudoflavonifractor sp. MSJ-30 | reverse complement strand
GCTTTCTGGCAGCGCCTCCCTTAAGCCGCATTCTTGCGGAGCTTCTTGGCGGGACAAGAAGCTCCCCGCCGGAGGCACCCAGCAAAAAATAAGGAAAACGAAGGCAGAACAAAAAGATTGAAAGAAGGTAAACCCATGTCAAAACGAACCGTACCGGCGGAGATCACCAATATCTGTGTGATCTGTGACGGTGATAAAATTCTGGTGGAGGAAAAGGTGGGCTGCGGTATCTGCTTCCCCGGCGGCCATGTGGAGCCGGGGGAATCCCTGGAGGCGGCCGTTGTCCGGGAGATGCGGGAGGAAACCGGGCTGACCATTTCCCACCCAAAGCTCTGCGGTATCAAGGACTGGATGGAGGAGGACGGCAGCCGGTTTCTGGTAACGCTCTATAAAGCAGATTCCTATACCGGCACGCTGAAGGCTTCCGAGGAGGGCCGAGTGTTCTGGGTGACCCGGGCGGAATTCGCGGAGATGAAGGTTATCTGGGGTATGAAGGACGTCCTGCGTGTCTGTGATGAAGAAGCCCTGAGCGAAATGTTCTGGGACGAGGAAAAGAGCGGCTGGGTCCTGCTCTGAAAGAGGCAAAATTTCCATGAGAGTTGTCTTGCGTTTCGACCGGAAATCCCTTATAATGTAGCGTGATTGATTTTGATTTTGAAAGAGGCGGCTATCATGGTTCACAAGGCGTTTGACAACGATAAATATCTGCAGATGCAGTCGGAGCATATCCGGGAGCGGATCGCCCAGTTCGGCGGTAAGCTCTATCTGGAGTTCGGCGGCAAATTATATGACGACAACCATGCTGCCCGGGTCCTGCCCGGCTTTCAGCCAGACAGTAAACTGCGGATGCTCCTGCAATTGAAGGACCATGTGGAAATGGTTATCGCCATCAACACCGGGGACATTGAAAAGAACAAAATCCGGGGCGATCTGGGCATTACCTATGACCTGGATGTGATCCGGCTTATCAATATTTTCCGGAATTTCGGGCTCTATGTTTCCAGCGTGGTGCTCACCCGGTACCATGACAATACCGCCGCCAAGGCGTTTCAGGCCCGGCTGGAGGGCATAGGCGTGAAGGTGTATCATCACTATGGGATCGAGGGGTATCCCTCCAATACCTCCTTTGTGGTCAGCCCGGAGGGCTTCGGCAAGAACGATTATATTGAGACCACCCGCTCCCTTGTGGTGGTCACCGCCCCCGGCCCCGGCAGCGGCAAGCTGGCAACCTGCCTGAGCCAGCTCTACCATGAGCATGAGCGGGGAAATACCGCGGGCTACGCCAAATTTGAGACCTTCCCCATCTGGAATGTGCCGCTGAACCATCCTGTGAACCTGGCCTATGAGGCGGCTACCGCGGATCTGAACGATGTAAACATGATCGACCCCTTCCATCTGGAAGCCTATGGCGTGACCACGGTGAACTACAACCGGGACGTGGAGGCATTTCCGGTGCTGGTGGCGATTTTTGAAAAGATTCTGGGCTATTGTCCCTATAAATCCCCCACGGATATGGGTGTGAATATGGTGGGCAACTGCATCACTGACGATGAGGCGGCATGCTTTGCCTCCCGGCAGGAGATCATCCGCCGCTATTACACCGCTCTGGACGATCATAAAAAGGGCAAGGTCGCGGACGATGTGGTCTTCAAGCTGGAAATGCTGATGAAAAAGGCGGGCGTCCGGCCGGAGGAGCGGGCCGTCATTGCCCCGGCCCTTAAACGGGCGGGGGAGACCGGCGGCCCTGCGGCGGCCATGGAGCTGTCGGACGGGCGGATCATCACGGGCCGGACTTCGGATTTGCTGGGCGCTTCCTCCGCGCTGCTGCTGAACGCCCTGAAAGCACTGGCGGGCATTCCCGATGAGCTGCACCTGATCGCTCCCGCGGTGCTGGATCCCATTCAGCACCTGAAGGTAGACCACCTGGGCAACCGGAACCCACGGCTTCACACGGACGAGACCCTGATTGCCCTGTCCATCAGCGCGGCTACCAACCCTACGGCAGAGCTGGCGATGGAACAGCTGTCCAAGCTCCGGGGCTGCGAGGTCCATTCCTCCGTTCTGCTCTCCAGTGTGGACATGAATATGTTCCGCCGTCTGGGCGTAAACCTGACCTGCGAACCCAAATACGAAGCGTGAGGTGATGGGCTGTGGTCATCCGGCAGCCATTCAACTATTCTCCCAGAAATCAGAACCGAAACCTGCACATTTACCTGCCAAACGACTATGACCACAGCGAGGAACGCTATCCCGTCATGTACTTCTTCGATGGCCATAATCTGTTCCGGGACTCCGACGCCACCTATGGCAAATGCTGGGGGCTGGAGCGGTTCCTGGACGGCTGGCAGAAGAAAATGATCGTGGTTGGCATGGAATGCGGCCATGAGGGCCGGGAACGTCTGGACGAATACTGTCCCTATGATGTCCGCGGCAGCAATATGGGACAGATCCACGGCATGGGAAAGGAAACCATGGATTGGATCGTCCGGGAGGTCAAGCCCTGGGTGGATGGCAGTTTCCGCACCTATCCCTTCCGGGAGGCTACGGGCATTGCCGGCTCCAGTATGGGCGGCCTGATGGCCATCTATGGCGCCGCGAGGTATAACGCGTACTTTTCCAAAGCCGCATGCCTCAGCAGCGCCATCCGGCTCTGCCGGAAGCAGCTGCTTTCAGAAATCAGGGAAATTGATCCGGATACCCGGGTCTACCTCAGCTGGGGCACGGAAGAAAGCAAAATGATGGGGAAAATGAACGCCACAGCTCTGGCGAACAGGGAAATCGCGGAGGGCTTTTGGAAAAAGCACGCCATGGCGACCCTCTATTGCCAGGAAGGCGGCCGCCACCGCGAAGCCGACTGGGAAAAGCAGGTGCCCGGCTTTATGGAATACCTGTGGTTTTGAGAACGAAAGAAGAGAACCATGAAATACGTTTATCAAGCAACGATTATTTTTGCAGTCACCCTTTTGGGTGAGCTGCTGCATGTGCTGCTGCCTTTGCCCATTCCGGCGGCTATCTATGGGCTGGTGCTGCTGTTCCTTGCCCTTCAGTTCAGCATTGTCAAGCTGGAGCAGGTTAATGCCGTCAGCAAGTTCCTGATTGCCGTTATGGGCCTGCTGTTTGTGGCTCCGGCGGTGAACATTGTGGAAATCTGGAAGGACATTGCCCCGGTGCTGCTGCCTATCGGCGTGGTACTGGTGGTGTCTACAGTGCTGGTTTTCGCCGTCTCGGGGCTCGTGACCCAGTGGATGCTGAAAAGGGGAGGGAAGGACAATGGCTGAGCTGTTTACTTCTGCGTCTCTGTTCGCAATTGTGCTGACTCTGGGGGCTTACGAATTCGGTATCTGGCTGCAGAAAAAGTTGAAAAGTCCCATCTGTAACCCCATCCTGATTGCGGTCATTCTTGTGATCGCGGCGATTTCCCTGTTGAAGATTCCGGCGCAGGACTACAGGGCGGGCTGCGAGACGTTCTCCTGGCTGCTGACGCCGGCTACGGTCTGTCTTGCGGTGCCCCTTTATGAGCAGGTGAAGGTGCTGAAAAAGAACTTGCCCGCCATTCTGGTGGGTGTGCTGGCGGGAACGCTGGTGAGTCTGGGCTGCGTGGCAATTCTGTGCCGGGTGTTTGCCATGGAGGATGCCATGCTGGCGTCTCTGCTGCCCAAGAGCATCACCACGGCCATGGGTATCGCCATCAGTGAGCAGCTGGGCGGCGTGCCTGCCGTGACCACGGCGGTCATCATTATTACGGGGATCCTGGGCAATATCTGTGGCAGTTCCCTGTGCGCGATCCTGAAAATTCGGGATCCCATCGCCCAGGGCGTGGCTTTCGGCACCGCCTCCCATGTGGTTGGCACCAGCCGGGCCTCGGAGATCTCCGAGTTGACAGGCGCCGTGAGCAGCCTGTCTCTGGTGGTAGCGGGAATCCTCACTGCCATCCTCTGCCCGGTGCTGTATTCGGTACTGTGAAAACGGGTTTGAACGTATACCTCAAGGGCAAGTCTCAAGTTTCCTAATCCCTGAGGAAGACATATGTTCCAGCCGTCAAGTCATTTAACGTGAATTAAACGCAAAAGGAGTGTATTAAAAATGCGCAAAGCCGGTATTCTCATGCATATCACATCTCTGCCCGGACCCTACGGCGTGGGTACCATGGGCAAAAGTGCCTACGCGTTCCTGGACTTCCTGAACAAGTCCGGTCAGCAGGCATGGCAGATGCTGCCTCTGGGTCCCACAGGTTACGGGGACTCCCCTTACCAGTCCTGCTCTGCCTACGCGGGCAATCCCTACCTCATCGATCTGGATACTCTGGTTCGGCAGCATCTGCTGACCAGAGAGGAGGTCATGCGTGTGGACTGGGGCGACGAGGAAAACAAGGTGGACTTCGGCAAGCTCTACAATGGCCGCACCCCTGTTTTGAAGACTGCCTACAGCCGCTTCCGCAACGACCGGGCACTGAACGCTTTCATCAAGCGCAATACGCAGTGGCTTCCCGACTTCGCCCTGTACATGGCGCTGAAGGAGACCCACCATTTTGCTCCCTGGTTTCAGTGGGAGGATGAGCTGAAGCAGCGAAAGCCGGAGGCTCTGGAAAAGGCAGCCCGGGAGCTGGCGGAGCCGATCCGGTTCTACTGCTTCGTGCAGTATGAATTCTACAAACAGTGGGATGCCCTGAAAAAGAAAGCAGGGGAGTACGGCATTGAGCTCATTGGCGATGTGCCTATCTATGTGCCCTACGATTCCGTAGAGGTCTGGAAGGAGCCCCAACTCTTCCAGCTGGATGAGGCCCTTGCCCCCACCGCTGTGGCAGGCTGCCCCCCCGACGCATTCACCGCAGACGGCCAGCTCTGGGGCAATCCGCTGTACCGTTGGGATGTAATGGAGGAAACCGGCTACAAGTGGTGGCTGGACCGTCTGGGCGCCGCGGGCAAGCTCTTTGACGTGGTGCGTCTGGATCATTTCCGGGGCTTTGAGGCTTTCTGGTCCGTGCCCTACGGGGACGAGACTGCCCGGAACGGCCATTGGGTCAAGGGCCCGGGCATGTCCTTTGTAAACGCCTTGAAAAAGGGCCTGCCCCAGCTGGACTTTATTGCCGAGGATCTGGGCTTTCTGACCCAGGAGGTGCTGGATTTGCGGGATGCCTCCGGCTATCCCGGCATGAAGGTGCTGGAATTCGCCTTTGACTCCAAGGAGCCCAGCGACTACCAGCCCCATACCTATACTCGCAACACCGTCTGCTATACCGGCACCCATGACAATATGACCATGCGCCAGTGGTTCGACACCGCATCCCCGGAGGCGGTGAAGGTGGCGGCAGACTACATGGCCCTGACAAAGAAGGAGGGCTATGTCTGGGGCACCATCCGCACCTGTCTCAGCTCCGTGTCCGACCGGGCCATTGTGCAGCTTCAGGATTACCTGAACTTGGGGGGAGAAGCACGGATGAACTTCCCCGGCACCACCGGCTGCAACTGGACATGGCGGGTCAAAAAGGGCTATAACACCAGAAGTCTGGCTGCACGCATCCTGGAACTGACGGAGCGCTATGACCGTGCACCGAAAAAGACAGAAGAAAACAAAGAATGAAGTACCGATTTTTGAAGAAAAGTTGTGAACCTTTATCAGTTTCTTTTCCAAAAGTTACGAAATTGTGAACTATCAACAAAAACCATTGTCTGATTTTGTCAGCTTTGACGGCAAAAAAAGACAAGGATTTGGTTGACTTTGCTGCTCTAAAAGTTGTATAATGACACCCATGGTGAAGATTTATGCAAAAACTTCACTGCGGGTATTATTTTCGTAAGGCCGGTTTATCCCGGTTTTACAGATTAAGTTTGGAGGAAAAATCATGAAGAAACTGCTTGCACTCGCACTGTCTCTGGTTCTGGTTGTCGGCCTGTTCGGCTGCGGCGCCAAGACCGAGACCCCCGCGGCAACTACTGCGGCTCCCGCTGCTGAGACCACTGCCGCTGCCGAGACCGAGGCTCCTGCTGCCTCCGCTACCGGCTCCGTTTACTACCTGAACTTCAAGCCTGAGGCCGATGCCGCCTGGCAGGAACTGGCCAAGACCTACACCGAGCAGACCGGCGTGAAGGTCACCGTCGTTACCGCCGCTTCCGGTACCTATGACGACACCCTCACCGCCGAGCTGGACAAGGCCGCTGCTCCCACCATGTTCCAGGCCGGCAACCAGGGCGCCATCGATGCTTACGGCGAGTGGTGCATGGACATGCGGGACACCGATGTCTACAAGGAAATGACCACCGATGACTTCAACCTGAAGGGCGAGGACGGCTCCGTGCTGGCCATCGGCTACTGCTACGAGTCCTTCGGCATCATCGTCAACAAGGCTCTGCTGGAAAAGGCTGGCCACTCCCTGGATGAGATCACCAACTTCGAGTCCCTGAAGGCCGTTGCTGACGACATCCACGCCCGTGCTTCTGAGCTGGGCTTCGATGCCTTCACCTCCGCCGGTCTGGACGGCTCCTCCTCCTGGAGATTCTCCGGCCACCTGCTGAATATGCCGCTGTTCTACCAGTTCCGTGACGACGGCGTGACCAAGCAGCCCGCCACCATCACCAACAAGTACCTGGACAACTTCAAGGCCATCTGGGATCTGTACACCACTGACTCCGCCACCACCGGCGCTGCCCTGACCACCGCCACCGGCGACCAGGCTGAGGCTGAGTTCGGCAAGGGCGAGGCTGTGTTCTACCAGAACGGTACCTGGGAGTACAGCAACCTGACCGGCACCTTCGGCATGAACCCCGACGACCTGGCCATGATCCCCATCTACTGCGGTGTGGAAGGCGAGGAGAAGGCTGGCCTGTGCTCCGGCACTGAGAACTGCTGGGCTGTGAACAAGGAAGCCGCTCCTGAAGACATCCAGGCTACTCTGGACTTCATGAAGTGGGTCGTTACCTCCGAGGAAGGCACCACCATGCTGGCTGCTGAGTTTGGTCCCTGCCCCTTCAAGAACGCCAAGACTCCCGAGAACGTGTTCTGTGCCGACGCTAACAAGCTGGTTGCTGACGGCAACTACTCCGTTACCTGGGCCTTCAACTGGACTCCCGGCGTGGATGACTTCCGTGCCGCCGTTGTGGACGCTCTGACTCAGTACGTTTCTGGCACCGGCGATTGGGCCGCTGTCGAGTCTGCCATCGTTGACGGCTGGGCCGCCCAGTACGCCAAGAACGTGGGCTAATTCCTGAGTTTCCCTAAAATCATTCGGGGCGAGCGGCTTCGCTCGCCCCGATTTTTTTAACCATGCTCTGATTCCTCAGAGCTTTCCAAACCGGAATATCCGGAGGCCGTTCCCTCGGTACTCCCCAAAGGAGAGATGACTATGGCTTTATTCAAGAAAAAGAACGACGGTGCGGCACTGAACTCCGTTCTGGTCCGTCGCCCCATTCAGAAGTGTTTCCCCATTTTCCTGCTCCCCACCTTCATCGCCTTCTGCATTGGATTCCTTTATCCCTTCGCAAAGGGCTTGTTCCTTTCTTTCTGTAACTTCAAAACCACCAGCAAATGGACCTGGGCGGGCCTTGGCAACTATGTAAAGGCTTTTGCGGATGAAAGTTTTCTCCATGCCTTCTGGTATACGGCGGGCTTCGCTCTGGTTTCCCTGCTGATCATCAATATTCTGGCATTTACCGTGGCCTACCTGCTGACCAAGGGCATCAAGGGTTCCAATATTTTCAGAACCGTGTTCTTCATGCCGAACCTGATCGGCGGTATTGTTCTGGGCTATATCTGGTCCATGATCTTTGACGGCATTCTGTCCCGGTATAATACATCCATTTTGCTCAACTCCACCTACGGCTTCTGGGGTCTCATTATCCTCATGGCCTGGCAGCAGATCGGCTATATGATGATTATTTATATCGCCGGACTTCAGGCAGTGCCGGGAGATATGCTGGAAGCGGCTAAAATTGACGGCGCTTCCGAATGGAAGACCCTGTGGAACATCATCATCCCCAACGTCATGCCCTCCATCACCATCTGTACCTTCCTGACCCTGACCAACTCCTTTAAGCTCTACGACCAGAACCTGGCCCTGACCAATGGCCGCCCCTACAACGGTGCCATCCACACCACGGAAATGCTGGCCCTGAACATCGTCAACTCCAATACCCTGAAAACCAAGGGCGTTGGACAGGCCAAGGCTGTGATGTTCTTCGTTCTGGTTGCCATCATCGGCATTTTGCAGATGAAATCCACCCATGATAAGGAGGTGCAGCAGTAATGGCAAAGAAACCTGCTACCATCCAGGGAGAAAAGCGGGTCAAGACCATTCTGACCGTTGTTTTTGCTGTGGTCGCCGTGGTCTATCTGCTGCCCATTTTCCTGGTGCTTATGAATTCCTTCAAGGCCAATGCCTATGTCAACACCGAAACCTTCGCCATGCCAAACGAAGAATCCTTTGTTGGCTTTGACAACTATGTCAAGGGCATGACCTTCGGCAACTACCCCTTCGCCAAGTCCGTTGGCTACAGCTTGTTCATTACCATTGTTTCCAGTGCTTTGATTCTGGTTTGTACTTCCATGGCGGCCTGGTACATTGCCCGTGTGGGCAGCACCTTCTCCAAGATTGTGTACTACCTGTGCGTGTTCTCCATGGTGGTGCCTTTCCAGATGGTCATGTTTACACTGCCCAAGACCGCGGACACCCTGCACCTGAACACCCCCTGGACCATCCCCATTATCTATCTGGGCTTTGGTGCCGGACTGGCGGTATTCATGTTCTCCGGCTTTGTAAAGTCCATTCCGCTGTCCATTGAGGAAGCCGCCGCCATCGACGGCTGCGGCCCCATCAAGACTTTCTTCAATGTGGTACTGCCCATGATGAAGCCCACCATGATTTCCGTGGGTGTGCTGGAAATCATGTGGGTCTGGAACGACTACCTGCTGCCCTATCTGGTTCTGGACCGGAAGAAGTATATGACCATTCCCATCCACATCCAGTATCTGAAGGGCTCCTATGGCTCCGTAGACATGGGTGCCACCATGGCCCTGATCCTATTGAGCATTGCCCCCGTTATCGTCTTCTATCTGACCTGCCAGAAGTACATCATCAAAGGTGTGGCTGCCGGCGCTGTAAAGGGCTAAGAGCCATAATATGACCGCTCCCGGAAAACCGGGGGCGGTTTTTTGCGGCGCGCATCCGATAACTGACCGGCGGCGCCGTTGCGCACAAAAAGACGGCAGGATCCGGAAAAAGGAAATCCTTGACGAATGCGCCAGAAACTGGTACTATGACACGGTATACATGTTTTCGGCAAACGGAAAATCTGCGGCAAATCATTGAGGAGGTGCGGAAATGGGCAAGGCAGTGGGCAGCGAGCCTCTGGGCAGCCTGTATACCGGCGGAAAGGTCCGGCGCCGCCGGGAGTGGCGGGGCCTGAGGGATACACTGTACGATTATTATCATTGGCTGGGCAACCTGGGGGTACTGCTGGGCTTTATCGCCAAGCCCAGAAATTTCAAAGGTTTCCTGCGGTACCGGTGGATGGTGAATTATCTTGCGGTGCCTATGATGATGGACCGGGTGACGGAGGGCCTCCGGGGGCCTCATCTGCGGATCGCGCATCTGGAATACGGACTAATCATCCGGGAAATCGCCGAGACCCTGGATAAACTCTTCCGGGGCGACCGCCGGATTGGCAACGACAAGGCGTTCTCGGATCGGGTGGTGCTGCTGGACGAAAACGAAATGACGGCTATTATGATGGGCTTTCCCACACTGGAGGGCCTGAGCCGGGAAATCCCCACTCTTTATGTTGCCAACCTGCTGCGGCAGGACTCCGCGGAGCACTATCTGGACGTGGTTCAGGAATTCGGTCTGCCGGGGGACGTGTGTCCCATGCCTGCCACCGAGGCCGGCATCTCCATTGACGACGATTACTGCGTTCTGGGGAAATGTGCCGTCCAGTGCAACACCACCTGCGACGGTTCTCTGATGGGCAACAGCGTAATCTCTAAACGTCTGGAGCAGGAAAACGGCATTCCCTGCTTCCAGCTGGCCATGCCCCTGCGGCACACCCGGGAGGATGTGCAGGAATACGCCGCCCAGGAGATCCGCGGCGCCATTGCCTTTATTGAGGAGAAGACCGGCGCGAAATGGGACTGGGACTACTATTTTACCTGCGCCAAACGGGTCAACGAGACCACTCGCCATCGGCTGGAATGGCTGGACATCAACAAAACGCCCTATCCCCAGTTTTTGGGGCTTAATCTGGCGGTTTACACCGAGACCAACTATCTGGGCGTCTGCGGCAAATCGGACCTGTTCATAAAGAATGACCGTAAGATTTCGAAAATCGCCGAAAAGGCGTACAAGGATAAGGTCATGTACGTCAAAGAGTACCGCCACCGGGCCATCGTCTGGGGCGTGCAGTCCCAGTTTTACTTTGAGTTCCTGCTGTGGCTGCAAAACTGCTGGGGCATCCTGCCGCTGACGGACATGCTCTCCATGCTCTCCACCCGCATCCTCTCCGAGGACGACCGGGAGCGGGCCATTTATGACATGGCATGGCTGACGGAAAACATGATCATGCGCAACCGTACCCACGGCGGCTATAAGGTCCTGCTGGATCAACTCTGGGAGTACTGCCAGGAGTTCAACGCCGATACGGTCATTCTCTGGGAACACATGAGCTGCAAATCCCTGACGGGTCTGCACGGCCAGTTTGAGGAAAAAGCCCGCCAGCTGGGCATCCACCTGATCTGGGTCAGCCACGACCTCTGCGACCCCCGGAACATGGGCAAGCAGGGCATCCGGGACCAGGTCAATCAGTATATGCGCACCGTCTTCCGGGAAGAACCTCTGGATCCGTCGCTGGAGGTTTTGCCCGACGGAAATTCCTGGTAAGGCCACGTTATCTTTGAAAAACCGTAAAAGCTATTTCAGGGTATGCTTCCAATTTTTTTGGATGCCGCTTCCGTTGCGTTTCGCTTATTTAATATTGCGTATGTGCTGACGCACTGGAAAGAGCGCAGTCAACAAAAAAGCAAAAAGGCTCTGCCGACCCTTGCCGCAAGGTCCGCAGAGCCTTTTTGTATGCTTTGCAAAAAATGCAGTACCCGGAACATCCGGGGGGCTTTGCGAAAAAAGGCACGCCTTGCCGCGGATACGGGTACTGCATTGGAGGCCAGAACAGCTGTTCTGGCCTCCTCTAAAAATTGTGTGGACGAGTCCTCAGGGAAAATCCCGAAAACAGGGCTTCCCTGGGACATCCTCAGGAAATGGTGAAGCTGTTGTTTGCGACGGGGGAGCCGTTGAAGTAGACGGTGATGGTGTAATCGCCGGACTGGGTGGGTGCCTTGGGGAGATCAAGCTCGCCCAGCTGGTATTTACCGTCATAGAACAGATCGTACCAGTCGATGGTTTGTTCGGAGATAAGGCTGGGCAGGGGGTTGCCGTCGGAATCCCGGTAGACGTACATGACATTGATGTCCTCGTGGTCTACATAGAATTTAACGGTTGCATCCAGGATCATGGAAATCTTGTCGCCGGAGGTAAAGGTGGTGGTGCAGTCCTCGTCCTTCACATTGTCGGCCAGCCAGTTGGCGTTATCCGGGGTCTTCAGCAGCCTGGACTGAATCTTGTCCGCGGAGAGCCCCTGGGTGGAGAAGGTCTCCGCCGGGGCGGTGGTGTAGCTTTTGGAAGCACCGAAAAGGGAGGTATCAGTGGTCAGCTGCAAGGTCACATTGTAGGTAGTCTCCGGGATCAGGGGCGTGATGGTGCCCTTGGCCTCGGCGCATTTGATTACGCTGGAGGCATCGGAGTTGTTCATGGTGTACATCAGCAGCCAGCCGCCTTCGGGGGACTTGCCGTCATAGTCCCAACTGACGTCCAGACCGCCCTCATCGTCTTCTTCAAAGTGGAAGGCGGTGACGGTAATGGGGTTGGCGGAGATGTTCAGGCGGGTGGGCTGGGTCATGCCCGCGGGGGTGACCTCTACGGTGTAGGCCTTGTCGTCGTTGGTGCCCTGGAAGATGGCGATGGTGCCGGTAACGGTCTGGGTTTCGTCATAGTCGTCGCTGTAGCAGCGGACGGTCCAGCTCTCTACAGGGGTATCCGGGGCATCCCAGCCAACGGTCAGGTCGCCGTCCAGGCGGGAGATCACGTCCAGATTGCTGGCAGAGACCAGACTCAGTACTGTGTATTTGATGGAGGTCTGGCCGGTCAGCTGGGTGCCGTCGGCGGCGGTGAGCCGGAGGGTGTACTCCTTGCCCACATGCAGGCCCTTGATGGTTACGGAGTGACCGGTGAAGTTCTGCATGACGTTGTCCTCGCCTTCGCAGGAGGCGGAGAGCACCCATTCCTCAGGGTCGTGGCCGCTGACGGTCAGGCTCACCAGAGCGCTGCCCTCGTCAGCACCCAGAACGGCGGTCATGCTGACGACTTCCGTCTGGCTCTCGGTGGTGAACACATCGGAAACCTGGCCGGTGAGCTTGTGCAGGCCGCTGACATGGACCTGAATGTTATACAGCGCGTTGGGACTCAGACCTGTGAACACAGCGGTCTTGCCGGAGACCTGGGCGGTCTGGGCATTGCCGTAGGCATCGGTGCAGGAGACGGTCAGCAGACTGTCCGCAATTTGGGTGTTCAGGGTCACCGTCAGCTCGCTCTGGCTTCCGGTAACGGAAATGCCGCTGACGCTGACCAGGTAATAGTTATTGTAGAACCAATAGGAGAAGGTGCCCGCCGCCAGCAGCAGGACCAGTATCAGCGCAATTACCAGAGGGGCCTTGCCACGGCGGTTCTTTTCCACATCCACAGGGGTGATATTCTGCATTACGGGCTTACGGACGGGTCTGGGACGCATTTCCGGATATTTCGGGGTCTTCAGCAGGTCCTTTACGGCGTCCAGCTCGCTGTCCAGGTCGAAATCCTCCTGGCTTTCCGTGGAAATGACGGGGAAGACCACATCGTCCTCCTGCTGAGGCTTTTCCGCGGCGGCTACGGCGCCGGGGGAGAAGCGGACGGTGCCCTGATCCAGCACAGCCTGGCTGGGGGCCTGGGCGGCAGTATCCTGGAAATTCATGCGGATCGTGGAGTCGGTAACGGTCACGGCTTCCTCCGCAAGCGGCTCTGCGGGCGGGGCTTCCTCCGCGGGAGATGCTTCGGGAATGGGCGTTGCCTCCGGGGCTTCTTCCGTTTCCGGTGCGGCGGCCGCGTCCGTCCGGGAAGCGTCCTCTTCCGAAATGGGCTCCGCTTCCGGCGCCGTTTCGGCTTCCGGGGCGGGAGGTGCGATGGGCGTATCCTCCGGCGCGGCGGACTGCTGGTAGGCCGCAAGGGCCTGGCCCATATCCGCGGGATCCTGCCAGCGGTCCTCCCTGGCGGGGGACAGGGCGCGCAGGATGATGGCGGTCATCTCCTCATCGGCATACCGGGGGGCCTCAAAGGGCCGGGCGGGGTCTTCGGGGATGTCCGGCAGTATGCCGCCGTTGTAGATCCGGTAGAGGATCATGCCCAGGGCGTAGGTGTCCATGGTCATGTTCAGAGTAGCCATAGGGTCCCGGGCCTCCGGCGCGCAGTAAGGGCTTAAGTATTTCTCCGGCATGGAGGTGTAGTCCAGAAACTTGAGGGATACGAAGCCCAGGTCCGCGATATTGAAGTGCCCGGCCTCGTCCAGCATGATATTGGTGGGCTTCAGATCCACATAGAGGTGACCCGCCCGGCGGCACAGGGACAGGGCGGCGCACAGGTCCAGCCCCAGGTTTACAGCCTGGGCGTGGGTCACGGCTGTGCGGCGCAGGACTTTTTCCAGAGTGCGGCCGTAACGGCTGACCAGATACACATGATACCCCAGCCGGTTTTTCTTCATGGGCGTCACCTGCCAGCCCTCATAGCTCTGGAATCCATCCAGCTTGGCCATGCTCTGCAGGAACTCCGCCTCCGCGGCGGAATCATCGGCCATCTGACGATAGTAGTCCAGAGCGGCGGCAGGGTCTTTGTAGGCGCCTGTTACCAGCAGTGCGTCCAGCTGGGTTTGGGACGCGGGGACGGACAGGATCTTTACGATGTATTTTTGATCGGATCCCTGCTTCATGGCGGGGCAGCAGCACACACCGGGACGGCTGCTCATGGGCGAACCCAGCACAAAGCCATCCAGAAGCGGGGACGCGAGATTGGATTCAGACATTTCTTTCGCCTCCTTAACTCCCATATCATAAAATAAAATAACAAAAAAATCAACAGCTTTCCTGCTTGTTTTCTGAAAAGAAAAGTGGTATAATTTGACGATAATAGAGAAATTATATCTGAGGGGCACTTTTTAAATGAAAAGGGTCCCGTAAGGAGGCTTTCCCATGAATCGTATTACCTGTGAAGTCTGCGGTACCGCTTTTCAGGATACCGCTCCCTGCTGCCCCATATGCGGCTGGCGTCCGGACGGAAGCAATGCCGGGCCTGCGGTGGATCCCGCGGAGCTGGAGAACTTCGACCTGGACGAGCTGACCAGAGATCTGGACGGCGGCGAAAAAAAGAACGGCAGGCGGGTCTTTGACTTTGATGCCGTCAATACGGAAAAGAATGCCGCTGTCAGCGCCGAGGATGACGACGACTATTATGCGTCCGCTCCGGAATATGAGGAGCCCCAGAAGAGCAATACGGGGCTTATTGTAGTGCTGGTGATTTTTATCGCTTTGGTGCTGTGCGCTACGGTGTTCCTGGCGTTCAAGTTCCTGATCCCCGGCAAAAAGGCGGACGCCAAACCCACCACAGTCCCCACCGTGGCGGCGGAGACTACAGCCATCACCGAGGCCACGGAGACGGAAGCCCCCACCGTGCCCTGCACCGGTCTGGCAATGCCCAGCGGCGTGGCGGATCTGACGGAGGCGGGGCAGCTGTATCTGCTGCATGTGGTCGTCTCTCCGGAGGATACCACGGATACCCTGGAATACCGCTCCGAGGATGAGAGTGTCATTACCGTCAGCCCTGAGGGCTGCCTGACGGCTGTGGGCAACGGCACCACAAACGTGGTCATCACCTGCGGCGACCAGACCCTGACCTGCCCTGTAACAGTCGCGATCGCGGAGAAGACCACGGAAGCCACCACCGAGGCCACAACGGAAGCTACCGAGGCCCCCACGGAGGCCACCACTGCCAATACCACCCTGAAGCTGAAGAAGACTGACATTACCTTCGGCAAGATCGGTGTCTACACCACTTTGGAGTTGGACTGCGATCTGAAGCCGGAGGATGTGAAGTGGCGCACCAGCGATTCCAGCATCGTCATGGTCCGCAACGGCGTCGTCACCGCCATGGGCAAAGGCGTGGCGAAGATTACCGCAACCTACAACGGCGAAAGTGTCAGTTGTATCGTGCGGGTGAAGTAAGTACGAAAATACAAAACGCAGAGGCTTTAAGGTCTCTGCGTTTTGCGTTGTACTTATTCCGCGTCCCGGAAGGCTGCCTTCCGGAAGAAAAAGGTGACGCACCACAGCCCCGCAAGGCCGACCAGTGTGTAGATGACGCGGCTGATGACGCTTCCCGCACCGCCGAACAGCCAGGCCACCAGATCAAAGCGGAACAATCCCACCAGTCCCCAGTTTATGCAGCCGATGACGGATAGGATCAAGGCAATCATGTCCATAGAATATCCCTCCTTTCGGATTTGCCCATAGTCTGCCCCGTTTCCCGGGAAATATCCCGCATTGCTTTTTGTCGGCTTTTCCGTTATAATAACAAAAAACAAAAAAGGAGAGATGCGCAATGACGACTCTTTATGAAGGCGCTTTTGCCAAGGTGAACCTGACGCTGGACGTGCTGGGCAAGCGGGAGGATGGGTATCATGACCTGCAAAGCGTTATGCAGACCATTTCCATCCGGGACGATGTGGAGATTGACGTGGGCACAGGCAAGCCCTGGACACTGGAATGCTCCCGGGAGGAGCTGCCCCAGGGAGAGGAGAATTTGGCCTGGAAGGCGGCAAAGCTCTACTGCGACACCATGAAGATCGACCCCGATGGCCTGGCCATCCGGATCACCAAGCGCATTCCCTCCGGCGCGGGGCTTGGCGGCGGCAGCGCGGACGCTGCGGCGGTGCTGCGGGCCCTGAACCGGCATTTTGATTCGCCTCTTTCCATCTTTGCCCTGGCAGAGCTGGGAGCCCAGGTGGGCAGCGATGTACCCTTCTGCGTGGTGGGGGGTACTGCTATGGTAGAAGGCAGTGGGGAGCGGCTGCGGAAGCTGCCGGATATGCCGGAATGTATATTTGTGGTCTGCAAGCCGGAGTTTTCCGTGTCTACCCCGGAGCTTTATAAGAAGATCGATACCGTGGCCATCCCCCTGCATCCCGACAACCGGGCTATGGAGACGGCTCTGCTGGCAGGAGATCTGAACAAGATCGCGGACAATGTTTACAATGTTTTCGACCCCATTGTCACGGCGGATCACCTGGAGCTGAATTACATCAAGTCTATCTGCAACAGCTATGGCTCTCTGGGCCAGCAGATGACCGGCTCCGGCAGCGCGATTTTCGCACTGATGCCGTCGTTTGAGTACGCCGCGGTGGTCTGCAATATGCTCAAAGACAATTATTCCCAGCTTTTTATCGCAAAACCTGTATAAACTGAAGAATTACCGTCCAGACTTTCCATATTCCTGTCTGGACGGTGTTCTTTATGATGAAAAAACTGAAATGTCTGCTGCTGGCGGCGGTGTGTTTTTTTGCCGGGAGCTTTGCTGCCTGCCGGCTGACCCTGCGGCAGGATCTGGTACGCATCCATGTGGTTGCCAATTCCGACGGCGAGCGGGATCAGAGCCTGAAACTCCGGGTTCGGGACGCGGTGCTGGCGGAACTGGAGAATGTTTCCCGGGAGGATCTGGAAGCAGCGCTGACCGGCTTGCGGGAAACGGCCCAAACGGTTCTGCGCCGGAATGGGGATGATTCTGCTGTGGCGGTTTCCCTGGGACGGGAGCGGTTTGCGAAAACCACCAGCATAGACGGCGTATCCCTGCCCGCCGGAAGCTATGAGACTCTGCGGCTGACCATCGGCGACGGCGCGGGCCGAAACTGGTGGGGTGTGCTGTTTCCGAAGCTGAGCTATGGCAGCCAAAGCTGTCTGGAATCCGACACCCAGCCCCGGCTCCGTTCCTACTTTCTGGAAAAGCTGGAGAGCGCCCGGCAGTGGGTGGAGGAAACCCTCACCCAGGCCAGGGCCGCCCGCCGGTAGGAGGGGTGGCTGTGTAGCTCTGTCCTTCCATAGGCTGGGTCCCTCCGGGGGCTTCTTTCTTGTCCCGCCAAGAAAGAAGGAAAGAATGCGGCCTAAGGGAGGCGCTGTCGGCAAAGCCGGTGATTTCATAGAGCGATTGCCACCGGCAATCGTTAG
>NZ_JAHLPU010000030.1 GCF_018918045.1 Pseudoflavonifractor sp. MSJ-30 | reverse complement strand
CGACAGCGCCTCCCTTAGGCCGCATTCTTGCGGAGCTTCTTGGCGGGACAAGAAGCTCCCCGCCGGAGGCACCCAGCCTGCGGGTGGACAGGGCTAAAGTTCAAAGCTCTAGCCTAAGTTTCACAGCAGCCCGCAGATAAGATTGATCACAAACACCGCGGCGCTGCTGCTGAGGGCAACGACCACCAGGCTTTTGCCGAAATAGGCCAACACCACGGCAACCGCCAACGCGCCGATGCCGGCGGCCAGCGTCCCGGCGCTGGTCAGGATGGCGGGAAAGGTCATGGCAGTCAGGCAGGCATAGGGAACATAATAAAGGAAGGACCGGAGGAACCGGCTCTTGATGGGCTTGCGGAAAATGGTCAGGGGCAGCATGCGAATCAGATAAGTCGTCAGGGCCATGGCCGCAATATACAGATAGATACTCATACCGCTTCCTCCGCTTCTTCCTCGGAAATGGGGAACAGAGCCGCGCAGATTCCTGCCACCAGCACCGTGCAGATGACAATGCCAATACCGGCGGAGACCTTCTCAAACACAGGCACCCAGTCCAGCAGGCAGCTGCAAACCAGAGCGATCAGCACGGCGGCCAGAACCGGACGTTCCTTCTTCGCCGGAGGAATGACGATCGCGATGAACATACCGTAGAGCATGACCCCCAGAGCCGTGCGGATAGCCTCCGGCAGGACAGACCCCGCCAGAGCCCCCAGCACCGTTCCCGCCGTCCAGCCCAGAAACGGCAGCAGCCCCAGCCCCAGCAGATAAGGTACCGTAAGCGGCTCCTTTCGGGACATGGCCAAAGCAAAGATTTCATCCGTATTCATAAAGGCAGCCAAAAGCCTTGGGATCAAGCCGATTTTCTCTCCCATCCGCTGACTCAGTGCCAGGCTCATGAGGGCATAGCGGCTATTGATGATAAGCTGGGTCAGAATGACCTCCCACAGCCCGGCCCCGGCCAGGATCAGGGTCAGCCCGGCGAACTGTCCGGCGCTGGTGACATTGGTGGCAGAGATCAAAAAGGCGTCCAGCACCCGGATGCCCTGAGAGGCGGCCAGCGTTCCGAAGCCGAAGCTCACGGAAAGGTAGCCCACCCCTACCGGCATCCCCCGGCGGACACCCAGGGAATATTCGTTCCAATTCATGGTACTTTTCTCTTTTCCGCAAGGATAGTTTTACTATTCTAGCGCGTTAAGCATGGTTCGTCAAGGAGAATTCCGCAGAAATTCAGGGCAGCCGCATTGGCTGCCCTGAGAGAGGGTGCAGTTAGAAGATGGGCACAACAGCGCCGGAGTAGGTCTCGTTGATGTAATCCTTGACCTTCTGGCTGGTCAGCGCCTTGACGAGGGCCTGGGTCTTCTCGGTGTTCTCGTTGCCCTCCTTGACCACCAGCACATTGGCATAGGTCTGGGCGGAGACGGAGTTGGGGTCCTCGGTGGCCAGTGCGTCGGTACCGGCGTTCAGACCGGCGTTCAGGGCGTAGTTGCCGTTGATGACGGCCAGAGCCACGGAATCACGGACACCGGCGATCTGGGCGGCTTCCATTTCCACGACTTCCACGTTCAGGGGATTCTCCTGAATGTCAAGAGCGGTGGCGTCCAGGCCGACGCCCTCCTTCAGCTTGATAATTCCGTTGGCCTCCAGAAGCAGCAGGGCACGGGCGCGGTTGGTTCCGTCGTTGGGGATGGCGATCTTGTCACCATCGGCCAGATCTGCAATGGCATCCTTGGTGCCGGCGTAGATGCCGAAGGGCTCATAGTGAATGGCGGCAACGCTTACCAGATGGGTGCCGTTCTCCGCATTGAAGTTGTCCAGATAGGGCTGATGCTGGAAGTAGTTGGCGTCGCACTCGCCGTCCTCAACAACGTTGTTGGGAACCACATAGTCGGCGTACTCGGTGACCTTCAGGGTCCAGCCGTCCTTTGCCAGAACCTCACCGGCGACCTTCAGGATCTCGGCGTGGGGCGTGGGAGAGGCGGCTACGGTGATGGTCTTGTCACCGGAGTCCTTCTTGCTGCCGCAGGCGGTCAGTGCGCCCAGGCACAGAGCCAGGGCCAGAACAATTGCAAGTGTCTTTTTCATTTTTCATTACGCTCCTTATCGTAAGGGTTTTATTTCAACGGGGATTGCCCGGTGAAAACATTTCTAAGCCTTCCCCCGGGGGAAGCCTATTTAATTTTTTTTACTCAGCCGCTTGTCGCACTTATTGGCAAGTCTGGTGCCCAGAGACTGGAAGACCTGGACCAGAACAATCAGACCGATGACGGCGGCCCACATGACGATGAACTTGAAGTTATAGTAGCCGTAGTTGATGGCCATTTTGCCAAGACCGCCGCCGCCGATGATACCGGCCATGGCGCCGTAGCCCAGAATGGTGGCGACGGTAATGGTGCCGCCGGAAATCAGGCTGGGCAGGGCTTCCGGCAAAAGCACCTTGGAAACAATCTGAAAAGCCCCGGCGCCCATGGACTGGGCCGCCTCCACAACGCCCTGATCGACTTCCCGCAGGCTGGATTCCACCATCCGGGCCACCAGCGGGAACGCCGCAATGACCATAGGCGGAATCGTTGCCGCCGTGCCGACCTTGGTGCCCACAATAATCTTGGACAGGGGCAGGGCAATGATCATCAAAATCAGGAAAGGTACGCTGCGCAGCAGATTGATAATACCGTTCAGCACCGCCATAAGCCACCGGGGCAGAGGGCGGATGCCGTCCCGCTCCCCCGTTACCAGCAGCACGCCCAGAGGCAGGCCGATGACGTAGGCAAACAGGACCTCCAGCGCCAGGGAATACAGGGTCTCCCATAGGGCAAAGCCGTATTCGCTGGAAAGAATTTCCATCTGGGCGGCAACCTTGGCCGCATCCGAAAACAAATCAAACATTTTCCCGTACCTCCTCCGCGCTGACGCCCTGGCAGCCGTTCAGGAAACTCAGAATTTCCTGCTTCTTGGCCTCGTCCTCCGGTAACGTAATCAGCATGGTGCCGAAGGCTTTTCCGTCTACATTCCGGGTTGCCGCGCCCATAATGGAGGGCTCCACACCGGTTTGCTTGATAAGCTGTGCAAAGACCGGGGCCTCGGAAGCGCCGCCGTTGAAGGCGATGCGGGCAATGGGGATATTCCAGTTGGCCGCTGGCTCTGCCACGGCGGGGCTGACCAGTCGGCGGCCGGCCTGAGACTGGGGATTGGAGAAGACCTGCTCCACCGCGCCGATCTCGGCCACCTTTCCGGAGTCCAGAATTGCCACTCGGTTGCAGATCTGCTCGATGACGGACATCTGGTGGGTGATGATGATGACGGTAATGCCCCGCTCCCGATTGATCTTCTGCAGCAGGCTCAGAATCTGCCCCGTGGTCTTGGGATCCAGAGCGGAGGTGGCCTCATCGCACAGCAGCACCTCGGGATCTGAGGCAAGGGCCCGGGCGATAGCAATGCGCTGCTTCTGGCCGCCGGAGAGCTGCACGGGATAGGCCTCCGCTTTGTCCGGCAGGCCTACGGTCTCCAGCAGCTCCAGAGCACGCTGCCGTGCAATCTTTTGGGGCACGCCGGAGAGCTCCATGGGAAAGCAGATGTTGCCCAGAGAGGTCCGCTGCTCCAACAGATTGAAACTCTGGAAAATCATGGATATCTTCCGCCGCTGCTGGCGCAGCTGCTTGTCCTTCAGCTCCATCAGGTTCTGCCCATGGAAGAGGACGCTGCCGCTGTCCGGCCGCTCCAGAAGATTGATGCAGCGAACCAATGTGCTCTTGCCCGCGCCGGACAGGCCGATGATGCCGAAAATGTCTCCCTTTTCAATGGAGATAGACACATCCTGCAGGGCATTTACCTGGTTTTCGCCGCTGCCAAAGGTTTTACATAGCTTTTGCAGCTCGATAATTGCCGCCAAAATAATTCCTCCTTCAAAAAGAAACCGTCCTTGTACCGTAAGGCACAAGGACGGAAAAACCGTGTTACCACCTTGCTTCGCGCGTCCCTCACAGGAACACGCCTCATGGAGTACCAGCATACCCCCGCGCTGTAACGGGCGCCCCCGTTGGAGACTAAACCATTCGCCCCCACGGCTCCGGAACCATGTTCGGCGGCTTCGCGCTTGCCCCCTTTCCACCAAATGGAGGCTCTCTGAAAGGCTGTGACCGCTTACTCTTTCCTTCAATGCCTTTTGTGTTCATTTGCCGACATAATACCCCAATAAAAGGCATTTGTCAATCCCTTTTCTTGGAAAACGTTCAAAGAAGTCCTGTTTGCCCGCTATAAGATTCCCTGATAATCGATCAGGTCCAGCACCTTCTGTCCCCGCTCGGTAAGGGCCAGACTGCCCTGAACGGGGCAGCTTAGATACCACTCCTCCGCACAGCCCTTCAGCGGCTGCCGATAGTCGATGGAGATGAGATTTTTCTTTTCCAGAACCAGCAAAACCGGGGTCATGGCGGCGTTGTTTTCGAAAACAGGAGTCTCCTCCCCCAGCTCCCGGCCAACGGGCAGAAAGGGGGTCTGAGCCAGCCGCCGCAAAAAATCAATCTCCGGCTGGGTCATGGTCAGGCTGTGGTCGCAGCCCCCGCAGCCGGGGCAGCCGCCATTGCAGCCGGTGCAGGAGGTACAGTCGTGCGTCTTCTCCATCACAGCGTTGCGGCGTGGCGTTTGATGGCCTGGAAGGTTTCATCGCTGATAACGTGCTCCATACGGCAGGCGTCCGCCGCGGCGGTATCCTCAGAAACGCCGAGACCTATCAGCATTTTGGACAGCACGGTGTGTCGTTCATAGATGGTTTCCGCCAGGGTCCGCCCCTTTTCCGTCAGCACCAGGCCGCCGTCTCTATTGACAGTGACATAATTCTCCTCCCGGAGAATTCCCATAGCCCGGGAGACGCTGGGCTTGGAATAGCCCAGATACTCGCCCACATCCACGCTGCGGACAAATGGATTCTGATGGCTCAGCACCAGGATGGCCTCCAGGTACATTTCGCCGGATTCGTGTACACTCATATCGTATTGTTTCCTTTCCAAGTGATAAAGCCAATTCTCCTTTTTCGTTATTATACCGAAAATACGCCGGAAAAGCAAGGAGAATTCAGGGGAGTTCACGGTACGTTCATTGACTTCTTCAGAGGATTTTGCTATAGTGGTGCTATCAACAGGAAGGAGGCACAAACAATGGAAGAAATCAAAAAATTCTGGGACAGTCTGGACGGCCTGATGCTGGTCCGCAAGCGGGAACTGGCTCTTGGCGGGGCCCTGTGCGTTATGACCGGCCTGTGCGCGGGGCTGCTGCTGTCTCCGAGGAAGACCGTGGTCATCGGCGCAAGGCCGGAGGAAGAGGACATCAAAAAGAAGCGCCATCTGCTCGGCCGCCATTGATCCCAGACGCCAAAAGTGCGGAAGAATACAGCCCTGCCGGAAGGCAAGGCGGTTGACAATCGCATTTGTTTGGAGTATAGTATAGACACAAGGGGTACCTCCAGTAGGACGGCTCTCCCACAATATTGGTTAAGAAGTAACCGTTGCTGTGGAAGGTTGACGGTTACTTCTTGTTGTTATGATCAAAAATCCCGATAATCAGGGAGATCAAAGCGATTAGGAATGTGCAGAACTCAATGAGATTCGGCCATGTAACCATTTCGCCACCCCCTCTCTGTGCAAGGGGGCAAAAGAAGTATTTCACCCCCAAATTGAATTGGGGGGAACCGCCTACCGGGGTACTGGAGGTACCGTCGACAGCATAGCACAAATTGCGGCAGATTGCAAGAAAAGCTTTCAGGCCGCCCCGGCATTTTCACTGGGGCGGCCTGATTTTTTACGTCTTATTCAGCTGCCTTGGCGTCGGCAATAATCTTGGCCTGGTTGGCCTTGGGGACTTCTTCGTAGCGCTCGAAGTTCAACTCGAAAGAGCCTCTGGCCTGAGTCATGGCCCGGAGATCAATGGCGTAGCCGCTCATTTCTGCCATGGGAACCTCGGCCTCTACCACGGTGTTGCCCTTGTTGTCGGGGTTCATGCCCATGACGCGGCCCCGGCGCTTGTTCAAATCGCCGATGACGTCGCCCATGTAGCTGTCGGGAATGGTGACCTTCAGAGAGCCGATGGGCTCCAACAGGGTCACGCCGGCATTGGGCATGGCTTCCTTGAAGGCCAGGATAGCGGCCATCTTAAAGGCCATTTCGTTGGAGTCTACGGGATGGTAGGAACCATCATACAGCACTGCCTTCAGGTTGACCATGGGGTAGCCCGCCAGGGGTCCCTTCTGGACCGCTTCCTGAATGCCCTTTTCGACGGCAGGATAGAAGTTCTTGGGCACGGAGCCGCCGAAGACCTCCTCGGCGAACATCATCTCGTCCTGCTCCTCCTGAGGCTCGAAGCGGATCCACACGTCACCGAACTGGCCGGAACCGCCGGTCTGCTTCTTGTGACGGCCATGGGCCTGGACGGTCTTCTTGATCTTTTCCCGGTAGGCGATCTTGGGCGTGGTCAGCACCGCCTCTACGCCAAAGCGGGATTTCAGCTTGGAAACCAGCACATCCAGCTGCTGGTCGCCGGTGCCGGAAATGACCAGCTGCTTGGTCTCCGGGTTGTTGACCACGGTGAAGGAGGGATCTTCCTCGTTCAGCCGGTTCAGGCCGGTGCCGACCTTTTCTTCCTGGCCCCGGGTCTTGGGGGCGATGGCCATGGAGTAGCAGGCTTTCGGATAGGGGATCTGCTTCAGGGAGACCACCTTTCTGGGGTCACACAGGGTATCGCCGGTCTTGACCTTGTCCATCTTGCCGATGGCGCCGATGTCGCCGCAGGAGAGGACCTTGACCTCGGTGTTCTTCTTGCCGCACATGACATACATGCGGCCCAGCTTTTCGGTATCGCCAGTGCGGGCATTCACCAGAGTGGTATCCGGGGTAATCTCACCGGAGAGGACCTTGATGAAGGAATACTTGCCGAACTGGTCAGACACGGTCTTCCACACGAAGGCCGCGGGAACACCGCCGGGAGAAACCACGAATTCCTCCACCTTGCCGTCGGTGGTGGTGGCCTTGTGGTAGTTGCCCTCCACGGGGTTGGGGAACAGGTCTACAATGTGGTCCATGAGCATGAGGCTGCCCAGGCAGTTGACACCGGAGCCGCAAAGCACCGGGAACAGGCTCAGCTCCCGCACGCCCTGGTGCAGGCCCGTGATCATCTCACGGTAAGTAAAGCTGTCGCCCTCAAAGAACCGGTCCATCAGGGCCTCATCGGTCTCGGCAACGGCTTCTTTCAAGGCATCGTTGAATTCTTCAATAACGGAAACCTTGTCCTCAGGGACTTCGATTTCCACACGCTTCAGGTTCTGCATCTCGTAGGCACGCTTGTTGAGTACATCGATGATGCCGGTGACCTTGTGGGAGGCGTCCCAAATGGGCACGATGACAGGGGCGATTTTATTGCCATAACGCTCCCGGAGGGCGTTAAAGGTGGCGTTGTAATCGGAATGGTCCTCATCTACCTTGGAGATGTAGACAAACCGGGGCATATTCCGCTCTTCGCAGTAGTTCCAGGCCTTTTCAAAGCCTACGGTAATGCCGTCCTTGGCGGAAAGCACCAGGATGGCCGCATCGGCAGCCCGGAGAGCTTCCATAACCGCGCCGGAGAAATCAAAGCCGCCGGGGGTATCCAGAATGTTGATCTTGGTATTGTGGTATTCTACGGGAATAACAGAGGTGGAAATAGAAATATTACGGCGGATCTCCTCAGGGTCGTAGTCACTGACGGTGTTGCCGTCGGCGTTCTTGCCCATCCGGTCGATGGCGCCGGTCATATACAGAAGGCTTTCTGCCAGAGCGGACTTGCCGCTGCCGCTGTGGCCCAGAAGGCAGATATTGCGAATGGCGTTTACAGTGTACATAGTCAAAATAACTCCTTTCGGGAGAGCACCTGCCCTCCAGAGGTAAAATGGGGTGTTTTGGTCGTGACACCCGAACAGTGACATTATACACGAAAGCGGTACAGATTTCAATCGTTTTTTCGTCAAATTGCAAAATATGTATTTTCTGTTACGGACAGATGGATTTTATAGCAAAACATACAAATAGCAAGCTGGAATTTTAGCAGGTTTGCCACTTGTCAAACCGAAAAAGCCTCATTCAAGAGAAATATTGGGGTTCCCCCTCCCGCGCCCTCCGTTTTGCCCCCGGGCCGGAACCTGTTCCCGTTTCCGGCTTCTGGTTTTCTTTTGTCCTTTTTCTCCTCGATGGACCCTTCCGTCTCTATCGGATAACAGGACTCCGGCAAACAATTGCTTTGCCGCCCCTGCCGCGGTGGTTTTCCATTGCGTTTTTCCATGGGAAACAGTATAATGAGAGAAAATCAAGCTATCAGGAGGCACCGCCTATGCAATATCGTACGGACCGTTACGGAAATCCCATTTCCGTGCTGGGATATGGCTGTATGCGCTTTACCCAGACCGCCGGAAAGGTGGATGTGAAAAAGGCCGAGCAGGAAATTCTTGAGGCCTGCCGGGGCGGCGTGAATTATTATGACACCGCCTATGTCTACCCCGGCAGCGAGGCTGCCCTGGGGGAAATTCTGGAGCGGAACCAGCTGCGGGACAAGGTGAACATCGCCACCAAGCTGCCCCATTATCTGATTAAAAAGCCGGACAGCATGGAATCCTATTTTCAGGAAGAGCTGCGCCGCCTGCGTACCGACCATGTGGACTATTACCTGATGCACATGCTGACGGATACCAAAACCTGGCAGCGGCTGTGCGATCTCGGCATTATGGAATGGCTGGCGGAAAAGAAGCAGTCCGGCCAGATCCGGCAGGTGGGCTTTTCCTATCACGGCAATTCCGATATGTTCTGCTCTCTTCTGAACGTCTACGACTGGGATTTCTGTCAGATTCAGTACAACTACCTGGACGAAAACTCCCAGGCAGGCGTTACCGGGCTGCGCAAAGCCGCGGAAAAGGGGTTGCCCGTGGTCATCATGGAGCCCCTGCGGGGCGGACGGCTGACAAACGGTCTGCCCCATGCGGCAAAAAAGGTCATGGAGCATGCCGAAATCCGGCGCACCCCCGCCCAATGGGCCTTTGACTGGCTGTGGGATCAAAAAGAAGTCACCTGCGTGCTCTCCGGCATGAATTCCCTGGACATGGTGCGGGAGAATCTGGAAACGGCGGACAGGAGCCATCCCGGTATGCTGTCGGAGGCAGACCGGCAGGTACTGGCCAAGGTCGTGGCAGCCATCAATGAGAACATGAAGGTGGGCTGCACCGGCTGTCGGTACTGCATGCCCTGCCCCAGAGGCGTGGACATTCCCGGAATCTTCGCCGCTTACAACCGCCGGGCCACTGACGGCTATCTCAAATCCCTGACAGAATACTTTATGATCACCGGCGTCCGGAAGGACTACACCGGCCCCGCCAACTGCATCGGCTGCGGCAAATGTGAGCAGCACTGCCCCCAGCATCTGCCCATCCGCCAGGAGCTGAAAAACGCCAGAAAAGCCATGGAGGGCGTGCCCTACAAGATCGGCAAGGCAGTGCTCCCCCACATCATGCATTACTAAGGTGACGCCATGGGAAAGAAAACGGGAGAATTGATTCGTCAGGCCCGTACCGGCGCCAAGCTGACACAGGCTGCATTGGCCGATGCCGTTGGCCTGACGGCATCCGATATCGGCAAAGCCGAGCGCGGCGAAAAGGAACTGCCCCAGGCGGCATTAAAAGCCATCGCCAAGGCTGTCGGCGTGACCCAGGCGTCCCTGCTGAACGCCGAAAAGGGCGAAAAACCCGCCTCAAAAAACGAGGCAGGCACCCTAAAATTATCCGCTTCCGAAAAAAAGCTCATCAAGCTTTTCCGGACCGCAAACGATGACCAGAAAAGTGACGTTCTGCGGATCCTGAACGGTGAAAAAACAGAGGTCGAACAGCTGGTGGACTCCCTGCTTGGCCCCAAATGGAAGAAAAGGGCCAGTCGGTAAACCGTCAACGCACCCGCCGGCAGATTTCCGCGCCCATCTGCCGGCAGCCGATTTTTCGCAAATCGCCGCTGGGCGGCAGGATATCCGCCGTACGGAAGCCCGCGTCCAGCGTGTCGGAGACTGCTTTTTCAATGGAATCTGCCTCTTTCGCCATATCGAAGCTGTAGCGCAGCATCATAGCAGCCGCCAGAATGGTTCCGATGGGGTTCGCAATATCCATACCCGCAATATCCGGTGCGGAGCCATGGATTGGCTCATAAAGCCCCCGGGTGGTGCCGCCCAGGCTGGAAGAGGGAATGGTGCCGATGGAGCCGGTGATCATGGATGCCTCATCGGACAGGATGTCGCCGAACATATTCTCCGTAACAATCACGTCAAACTGGCTGGGATCTTTCACGATCTGCATGGCGCAGTTGTCCACCAGCATATCCGTCAGTTCCACATCCGGGTACTCCTCAGAAAGCTCGTGCATGATCTTTCTCCACAGGCGGCTGGAATCCAGCACATTGCTCTTCTCTACGGAGGAGAGCTTTTTTCCGCGCTTTCTTGCCGTTTCGAAGCCAATGCGGCCAATGCGGCGGATCTCCGTCTCGCTGTAGGTCAGAATATCGGTCGCCACCGTCTGCCCATCCGTCTGCTTTGTCTCATGGGTTCCGAAATAAATGCCGCCGGTAAGCTCCCGAACGATCATAAAATCAATGCCTCTGGCGACGATTTCAGGCTTTAAGGGAGAGGCGTCCGCCAGCTGGGGCCAGATTTTGGCGGGTCGGTTGTTGCTGTAGACCTCCATGGCGGCCCGGAGCTTCAGCAGTCCCTTTTCCGGGCGCATAGGGCCGGGCACATCGTTCCACTTTGGGCCGCCAACCGCTCCCAGAAGTACGCTGTCAGAATTCAGGCACTTCTGAAGCTGTGCCTCCGGCAGCGGCTCGCCCCATTTGTCTATGGCGTTGCCGCCCATATCCACATCCGAATAGTGAAAACTGTGGCCGTAAATCTCCGCCGCGCGGTCCAATACGAGAACCGCCTGGTTCACGATTTCCGGGCCGATGCCGTCACCCCGGATCAGAGCAATGTTCTTCTCCATGGTCAGTCCTCCTTCAGGGATGCCAGCAGCCCGCCGGCGCGGATGATCTTCTGAATAAACTCCGGGAAGGGTTCTGCCCGGTACCGCTTTCCGGTGGTTTCGTCGGTGATCACGCCGGTATCAAAATCCACATGGACCTGATCCCCGGCCTGAATTTCCTCCGCCGCCTGTTCACACTCCAGGATAGGCAAGCCAATATTGATGGCGTTCCGATAGAAAATTCTGGCAAAACTTTTGGCAATGACGCAGCCTGTGCCGCAGGTCCTGATGACCAGCGGGGCATGCTCCCGGGATGAGCCGCAGCCAAAGTTCCAGCCCGCCACCATCACATCCCCGGATCTGACTTTATGGACATACTCCGGGTCGATGTCCTCCATGCAGTGCTTTGCCAGCTCTCTGGCATCGGGAGTATTTAAGTACCGGGCGGGAATAATCACATCCGTATCCACATTGTCCGGGTATTTGTAAACAGTTCCTTTTGTTTGCATCTCAGTTTTCCTCCTTCGGGCAGGTAATGCAGCCGGTCAGGGCGCTGGCGGCGGCAGTGGCCGGGCTTGCCAGATACACCTCGCTCTTCACATGGCCCATACGGCCGACAAAATTCCGGTTGGTCGTGGCGACACACCGTTCGCCCTCTGCCAGAATGCCCATATAGCCACCCAGACAGGGGCCGCAGGTGGGCGTGGATACCACCGCGCCCGCATCCACAAAGGCCGTTGTATAACCCCGGACAATGCACTCCCGGTAGATAGCCATGGTCGCCGGAATGATAATGCAGCGGACGCCCTTTGCCACCTGTTTTCCCTTCAATATACGGTAGGCGGTCTCCATATCCTCCATGCGGCCGTTGGTGCAGGAACCGATGACCACCTGATCGATCCTGATGTTCCCCAGTTCCCTGGTCGGGCGGGTGTTTTCCGGAAGATGGGGGCAGGCTACGGTTGGCTCAATAGAAGACAGGTCGATCTCGATGGTCTTTTCATAGGGAGCGTTCTCATCGGCAGCATAGATAACAGGCTCCCGCTCGGCCCTGCCCTTCAGATAGTCCAGCGTCCTCTCGTCCACAGGGAAAATGCCGTTCTTCGCACCGGCCTCAATGGCCATATTGCAGATGCACAGCCGGTCATCCATGCTGAGCGCGGCTACGCCCGGACCGGTGAACTCCATGCTCTTGTAAAGCGCCCCGTCCACCCCGATCATGCCAATAATGGTCAGAATCACATCCTTGCCGCTGACATTTGGCTTCAAAGACCCTGTCAGATGGAAGCAAATGGCAGAGGGCACCTTGAACCAGGCTTTGCCCGTCGCCATTCCGGCGGCCATATCCGTGCTGCCAACGCCGGTGGAAAAGGCGCCCAGCGCACCGTAGGTACAGGTGTGGCTGTCCGCGCCGATGATGCAGTCTCCGGCGGTAACAATGCCCTGCTCGGGAAGCAAAGCGTGCTCAATGCCCATTTTCCCCACGTCATAGAAATGGCTGACGCAGTGCTCGCAGGCAAACTCCCGGCAGGTCTTGGACTGCTCGGCGGCCTTGATGTCCTTATTGGGCACAAAGTGATCCAGAACGATCACCACCTTGTCCTTGTCATAAATTCCGTCAAAGCCCGCCTTTTTGAATTCATTCACCGCCACAGGGGTGGTAATATCGTTGCCCAGAACGATGTTCAGCCGCGCCTGGATCAGTTGTCCGGCACTTACCTCCGGCAGCCCCGCGTGGGCTGCCAGAATTTTTTGGGTCAGCGTCATTGCCATATTGCTTTTCTCCTTATTCCGTAATGAAGTTATTGAAAGCGCTCAGGAGCGCGTGGATGCTGGCCTTTGTAATGTCCGTATCGCTGCCCGCACCCCAGTGCATGGTGCCGTCCCCGGTTTCAATGCCCACATAGGCGGCGGCGGTGGAGCCGGAGTTCTTTTGCTGCAGACTGTGCTCCGTATAAACCTTCAGGGTATAGTCCACGCCGGTGTAGTCCTTCAACGCATTGCTGAACGCATCCAGGCTGCCGTTGCCCGTCTGGTGCAGCTGGGCCGTAATACCGTCCTTTACAAAGGTCACGTCACAGCCTGCGCCTCCGGCCATTGGCTCAAAGCGCGCGTTCCGCACACAAATCGGCGCGTTGATATTCAGATAGCTCAGCGTAAACACCCGCAGTACATCGTCTGTCTTCAGCTCCCGGTGCTCATGGTCGGAGATATCCTTGCAGAGGTAGCCGAAATGCTCCCGCATTTTTGCGGGCAGCACATAGCCGTGGGCATGCTCCAAAAGGTAGCTGATGCCGCCCTTGCCGCTCTGGGAATTGACACGGATCACATCGGCATCGTAAGTGCGGCTGATATCCCTGGGGTCGATGGGAATATAGGGCACGGTCCACTGGTGCAGCCCCTTCTCCCGGCGCCAGTCCATGCCCTTGGCAATGGCATCCTGATGGCTGCCGGAGAAGGCGGCAAAAACCAGCGCCCCGGCGTAAGGACTGCGCTCATAAACGTGCATTCTGGTGCAGCGCTCGTATACTTCCACAATGGCAGGCAGATTGTCAAAGTTCAGCCGGGGGTCAACACCGTGGGAATACAGATTCATGGCCAATGTCACCACATCCACGTTGCCCGTCCGCTCGCCGTTGCCGAAGAGGGTTCCCTCTACCCGGTCGGCTCCTGCCAGAAGACCCAGTTCCGTATCCGCCACGCCGGTGCCCCGGTCATTGTGGGGGTGCAGGGAGACGGCGACGTGTTCCCGGTATTTCAGATTTTCACACATATACTCCACCTGACTGGCGTACACATGGGGCAGGCTCATCTCCACCGTTACCGGAAGGTTGATGATAACATTGTTGGTTTCACTGGGCTCCAGCACATCCAGTACAGCGTTGCAGACCTCCAGCGCATATTCCGGCTCCGTACCCGTGAAGCTCTCCGGTGAATACTCGAAACGGAAATTCCCCTCGTATTCCGCCGCCAGCTTCTTTACGAGCTTCGCGCCCTCCACCGCGATCTGCTTGATCTCCTCTTTCGATTTTCTGAACACCTGCTCCCGCTGGGCGACCGATGTAGAATTATAGAAGTGGATAATGGCACTGGGCGCGCCCTTGCAGGCCTCAAAGGTCCTGCGGATAATGTGCTCCCGGCACTGGGTCAGCACCTGTACCGTCACATCCTTGGGAATCCTGTTCTGTTCGATCAATGTCCGAAGGAAGGTATATTCCGTCTCGGAGGCTGCCGGGAATCCCACCTCGATCTCCTTAAAGCCGATTTTCAGAAGCATTTCATAGAAATCCAGCTTTTCCTCCAGATTCATTGGAATCACCAGACTCTGATTTCCATCCCGCAGGTCTACGCTGCACCACTGGGGCGCCTTTTCGATGTGGTCCTTCCCGGCCCACTTCAGGTGCTCTCCCGGGGCGGGAAAATAGCCCACAGAATACTTTGTTACATCCATGTTTTCTCATCCTTTATGCTTTTATAGAAAATTGGATTTTGTGAATGGGGATGGCTTCGGAACCGGACGTAAAAAACGCCCTGTCTCTTTCCAACGAAAGAGACAGGGCGTAAAACTCTGCGGTACCACTCTTCTTGCCCGAAAAACGGGCCACTCACCGCGATCCAACAATCGCGTGACACTGTAACGGGCGTCCCCCGTCCTGCCTACTTTTCCTTCAGCAAGGCCGCTCCGAGGCCAGTATACGCTTCCACCTGCATTGGCTCGCACCACCCGCCAACTCTCTGCATTCGGCTCCCGAAGCGCTTTCTCCTCATCCGTGCGTTTATCCTATGGACGGGATTATAGCACCGCCTGCGCCGATTGTCAAGCATTTTGTCGTTCTACGGCGGTTTTTTGTTTTCCTGTAACGGTCACTCCATCAGACTGCACATATAGCCGTACATAGTCATTTTTCCATCCACGGTTCCCGCATAGTTCTTTCTCCAGTTCAGCTTGTGGAAGATCTGGCCGTCAGTCAGCTTTTTCCACTGCGCTTCCTCATAGGGTGCGGAGGTATAGTCAAAGAGGGTATAGACCTGAGTATTATTGACGCCGATGGCATCGATGGCCTCCCGCATTTCCGGGAAGCGGTCGTAGGCCATGCGGAAGCACAGGTTGATGGGGTGCACATCCATCAGATGGCCGTACTTCTTCTGATACTCCAGAAAGAAGCGGTAGCAGAAGTCATAGAGCATGCAGTTTGTGCTCCCGGCCAGCAGGAAGGAGGTAAGCCCGCCGTAATAGGGGTTTACGTCCCGCTCTGCCTTGCCGTGCATCTGGATGCTGTAGAGCTCCATATCCAGATATTCCCGCGGGATCGGAGCGCTGACGAACACCGTGGAATCCACCCACAGCCCGCCGTATCTCTGGAGCAGCTGCATCCGCAGAAGGTCCGAAAAGTGGGTCAGGGTCAGTCTGCCGGATCTCAGGTTTCGATAAACATAATCCGGGAATTCCGCATAGGAGCCGATATTGGCTCCGGTAAGGACCACGACCTCCACGCCCTCCGGCGCATTCTTCCGCAGGGACCGGATGCAGAGCTTCACCACGTCCGGCATATGCTCCTCGCCCTGGAGCCAGCAGACCCAGATGCGCTTCCGGTCATCCTTCGGCCGCTCCGGAGGCGTAAAGGTATAGCTTTTGAAAAAGTCCGCAAAATCCTCCGAAAGGATATCGTTGCACTCGTCCATCCAGCGGAGGCGGTCCGCCCTGACCGCGCAAAGGCGCTCCGTCCGCTCCCGGCCGAATTTTGCGATATAGGTAGGCTTCATAAGCTTTGCATTGAGCAGATTGCCGACCTTCTGCTTGATTTTCAGCCGTTTGTAATCCGCTTCCGTTAATCCTATGGAATCTCTCATTTCCGTTCTCTCCATTCTACCACAGATACACCCGCGTCTCATAGGGCTTCAGCACCGCCGGATCCGGGTCGCTGTAATTGCACAGGAGCAGTTTGCCGGTATCCAGATAGAAGCCGTCCGGGGCTTTGTATTTTTTTGTCTGATCACTGAAGGAGCAGACGACCAGGATTCTCTGCCGGTCGTCCTGCATGGAGTACTGGTACAGCCATCCGGAGCCTTTGGAGTACTCCCGATACTTACCCCAGCGGACGCAGGACAGACGCTTGCGCAGGCCGATGGCCAGACGGTAGAAGTTCAGGATGGAATCCCTGTCCCCATCCTGCCGGGCCACATTGATTTCCTTGTAATTATCATTTACATAAAACCACGGTTTTCCAGTGGTGAAGCCGCCGTTTGCCGTGGCGTCCCATTGCATCAGCGTCCGGGAGGAATCCCGGGAACAGCGCCAGAGCTTGTGAAGTCTGGCCCTGGGGCTGGCCTTCTGATTGTGGTGGGCATAATAGTAGCGAGTGGCCACATCCTCGTACATCTCCGGGTCCCCGGGATGCCAGTTCACCATGCCGATTTCCTGCCCCTGGTAGACAAAGGGCGTGCCCTTCTGGAACAGGTACATGGCCGCCAGCATCTTGCCGCTGGCCTCCCGGTACTCCGGGTTGCCGTAGCGGGAAATAATTCTGAGGTGGTCGTGGTTTTCCAGGAAGAGCATGTTCCAGCCCTTGCCGTCCAGCTTCTCCTGCCAGTTCCGGAATGCCTTTTTCAGCCTGCGCAGAGAGAATTTTCTGGGAAAATAGTCCTGGAAGAAGCAATCGGCGCACATGGTCTCGTTCTGGATCATCATGCTGAATTCCTGCCCCTTGCCCTCCCGGATGTATTTCAGGGCGATTCCGGGCGTGACCATGGGGGCCTCGGCCAGAGTCATGCAGTCATAGTTCAAAAGCACATCATTCTGAAATTCCGTCAGGAATTCATGGATTCTGGGGCCATGGTTGTACATAAAGATGCCCTTGTACACCGGCAGCAGATGGTCGCTGGGCAGGCCCTTCTTCTTGGAAATGAATGTGATGACGTCCTCCCGGAAGCCGTCCACGCCCATATCCAGCCAGAAGCGCATGATCTTCTTGACCTCTTCCCGGACCAGAGGATTGTCCATATTCAGATCCGGCTGCTTCACAGCGAACAGGTGCATATAGTATTCCTTGCGCACCTCGTCATAGGTCCAGGCCTTGCCCTCAAAATGGGAGTCCCAGTTGTTGGGCAGCTTCCCGTTTTTCTTCCCGGGACGCCAGATATAGTAATCCGTATAGGGCTCGATGCGGCGGCGGCTCTTCTGGAACCACTCGTGCTCATCGCTGGTGTGGTTCACCACCAGATCCATAATGACCTTCATGCCCCGGCTGTGGGCCCCCTCCAGCACCGCTTTGAAAGCCTCCATGCCGCCAAACTGCGGATCGATGTTCATATAGTCGGAAATATCATAGCCGCAGTCCGCGCCGGGGGATGGATACAGGGGCGAAAACCAGATGCCGTCACAGCCCAGACTTTTAATGTAGTCCAGCTTTTGGAGCACTCCGTACAGATCGCCCATACCGTCCCCGTTTCCGTCCCGGAAACTGCGGGGCCAGATCTGATAAAATACCGAATTTTTATACCATTGGGTTTGTTCCATCACAAATACCCCCTTTTTCCATAGTATTATATCGTTTTCCCCGGAATACGTCAAGGGCGCGCCGTGTCTGGCGCGCCCTTATTTTCACCCAAAATGCAGCTTTTTCCGAAGCTTTGCGACCGTTTCCTGTGTAAACATGGCAAAAATCGTCTTTTTATAGGGGTAGCTGATACCCCGGATGAAGTATTCCGCGTCTTCCTTCCGGTCAGCCTTGGAAATGGGCTGTTTCCGGGAGGAAGGCGTCAGCTCATAAAGCCGGATCCGATCCCCGGGGACCTTTTCCAGAACATTCCATTCCTGGGGCCGCATCTCCCGGCCAAAGCGCTCCACCACCCGGGCATTTTCCACCGGAGCGGAGGACAAAAGATACTTTTTCCCTTCAAAATGCTCTTTGGAGCCATAGAGATCTATACACAGGCTATCCCGGTTCAGCGCCTTGCGCAGCCACAGATTTTCCATCCAGGCGTCGTACACGGCCCTGGACTGCTCCGGCTCGGACAGGCACAGGGGTCTTCCCCTGCCCCCCTGCATCAGGGGCACCTGAAACCAGTTCATTTTGTAGGAGAAATTCACCCCCGCATCGGAAAAACAGGTAGTGCGGGCAATTCTCGGATAGAGGAAGAGTTTGTTTTCTTCAATTGTGTAGGCAATGTGGTATTTCAGCCAGGAATTCTTTCCCCAGCCCTTGATATGGGCCGGAATTCTGGGACTTGCGGCAAAATCGTAATCCCCGTTCTGTTCCAGCCAGATCTGAAAGGCTGCCCACTGTTCTCTGGTCCACAGCTGACCCCAGGAGCAGGCGTACTGGAAATACCAGTTGTCAAAGCCATCGTCCAGCGGCTCAAATACCTTCTCCGTCAGCTGGCTCAGGCGGTGGTTGTAGAGAGCCACCCCGGCGATCCTGTTCTTGCCCAGTACGAAGGCATAGCACTCCTGGGCATAGCGGTAGAAGTCCGGGGATACATAGAGATCGTCCTCCAGAAGGATAATGCCGTCATGCTGTTGGGTCAGCTTTCCGCATTTCAGGATGTGGGCCTTAAGGCCCAGGTTTTTTTCCTGATAAATCACCTGCTTTTCCCCAAAGGGCCAGGAAAACGCTTCCGCAAAGGACAGCACGTTGGCGTTGTCTCCCCGGTCGATGCTGATGATGAGCTTCGCCGGCATGGGGTATTCGGCCTTCAGCAGGGAACCCAGAATCCGTTTCAGAGAGTCAATGCGGTTGTAGGCAACCACAACAATTGGAATATCAGCCATGCTTTACCGCCCTTTCCGCCAGCTCCACCGCCCGGGCGAACCCTGCCGCCCCGGCCCGGAAGCTGAATTTTTCCGCCGTGGCGTTACGCTGCTTTTCGGCATCCATAGGCTTTGCCAGCATGCCGTCCAAACAGGCGGCAAAGGCCGCCGGATCCTCCGGATCCGCGATGCGGCCGTTGACGCCGGAGGTAAGCACATCATAAGCCCCGTCCGCATAGCAGGACGCCGCCACAGGCAGTCCCGCGCAGGCGGCCTCCACCAGAATCAGGCCGAAGCAGTCCGACCGGGAAGGCACCGCCAGCACGGCGGCTCTCCGGTATTCCTCCCAAAGGGCCTCCCCTTCCCGGTAGCCCAGCCACACAATACGGTCCGCCACGCCCAGACTTTCCGCCAGGGCTTCAATATTCGCCTGCTCGCCGCCCACGTCATTTCCGGCGACACGCAGGACACACTTCCGCTTCATCTGCCCCAGTGCCCGCACCAGCAGATCCAGCCCCTTTTCCCGGGAAATACGGCCTACATACAGCAGCCGCCCGTCCTCCGGCTGCCTGCTGAGCTTCAGAAACGGGGCCGTATCCACCGTCAGATAGGCGATGGCGATGCGGTCCTCCTCCGCGCCCCAATGGAGCAGCTTGTCCGCCGCACGGCTGCCGCTGGCCAGATAGCTGTCCGCCCCGCTGACGATCAGTCTTCTCGTCAGCTTCTGGGCAAAGCCGATATAGCTTTCCGAGTGGAGGGTGCCGTCCGTCATGTTCACATAGGGGATCCTATGCGCCTTGGCCCAGAACAGGGCCTGTACCGCGGAGAGATTGTATTCGGAAGCGATCACCACGTCCGGCCGCAATTCGTTCAGCTTTTTTGTAAGCCCTCTTGGCAGGTGTACAAAGCGGGTGGCCGTACCGCCTACCTCGCCGCCCTTGACGCTGAGAATCCGGGAATTCAGGAAATAGGTATCCTTTCCTTCCCCGCCAGAGGTCCAGGCGCGGTCCGCCTCGGATTTGCCCGTATAGAGCACGGAAACCCTCCAATCCGGGAAGGTCTCCCGCAGGCAGCGGAACTGAGCGACCCGGTAAGGGGCAGGAATATTGCTGATGATCAGAATGTGCTTCATTTCCGTACCCGCTCCTTTGCTGCCGCATAAATTTCCATCAGCGCGGCGTAGTTTTTCTCCGGCGTCAACGCCTGGTCATACACCCAGCGTGTGTTTTCCTCCCAGTTGACGTTTTTCCCGGCTTCCATTTTTTCCACAGCTTTGGCAATGCTCTGTGGAGATTTGGGGTCGAATTTCAGTCCCGTAACGCCTTGCTTTATCAGGCTGCCTCCGTTGCCCAGGTTGGAAACCAGCACCGGCGTACCCATAGAGTAACTTTCCGCAATGGACAGAGGAAACCCCTCATACCATTGGGTTGGCAAAATCAGCGCCCGGCTGGTAGCCATGAGTCTGCGAACCTGATCATTGGGGAGCCTGCCCAGGAAGCGGACGTTGGTCATTTTGTTGTCCGCGGCAAATTTTCGGCTCCATTCGTCCAGAGGGCCGCTGCCGCAGATCAGCAGCTCCGGGCCGTTGGCCCCCAACAGCCGCCATGCCTCCAGCAGCACCCGGATACCCTTCATCTCCTCCAGGCGGGCGGCGAACAGGAACCGGTCCTGCCGTTCCAGCTCCGGCATCAGCGCCTCCGGGGCGGAGACGGCATTGGGCTTCACAAAAATCTGTTCCGGCGTCAGGCCCTTTAGCCCCAGCAGCTTCTTCCTGTTGAATTCCGTCAGGCAGATATAAGTCAGCCTTTTGTAAATTCCCGCAGCCCTGTGGACCTTCATGGACAGCACACAGCAAAGGGTCTGGGCGAAGCTCCCCCGGTAGCATTTATGCTTCAGGGCGCAGCCCAGCCCCCTCTTCAGGCAGTCCTCGCAGACCTGATTGTCCCGGTAGAAGGTGGCTCCCGGGCACAGCAGGCGGAAATTGTGGATGGTCTGCACCACCGGCACTTTTTCCTTCCTCGCCGCGTAATACACAGCCGGGGACACCAGCATCAGCGTATTATGGACATGCACCACGTCGATTTTGTTCTCCCGGATGCATTTTCGGATTTCCCGACAGGTTCTGGGATTGTAGATGGTCCGAAAGGGCAGCAGAATCTTCTGCCCGAGGGAAAAATCCTTCAGCTCGCTGTTGTCCCGATAATAGGTAATGACCTTATGGCCATGGGCCCGCAGCAGCTCCGCCTCCTGGGCGGCCACCTGATCCTCGCCCCCGGGAATCTGATAATGGTTGTGGACGATGAGAATGTTCATTGGTCACTTCCCCCGCAGGTCTGCCTGAATGATATAGGTGGTGTTCGTCACAAAGTAGCGCTTGAACAGCCGTTTGGGGTCCTGCATCAGGCGGTACAGCCATTCCAGATTGTGCTTCTGCATCCACTGTGGAGCACGGCTGATGTTCCCCGCAGTATAGTCAAAGGCCGCGCCCACACCTACCATGAGGCCATGGAGTTTTCCCTGATGTGCCCGCATCCAGATTTCCTGCTTGGGGGCCCCCAGACCAACCCAGACAAAATCCGGGGCGGTCCTATTGATTTTCTCCACGATTTCCCCGTCCTCTTCCGGACTTAAGGCACGGAAGGGCGGCGAATAGGTTCCGGCGATCTGAATATCGGGGTATCTTTCCCGCAGTGTCTTCTCCATTTTCTCCAGAGTCTCCGGTGTGCTGCCATAGAAATAGTGCCGCCAGCCTCTGGAAAGGCCCAGTTCGATGGCTTTCAGCATATAGTCCGGCCCCGTGACCCGGCGCATGCTTTCATAGCCCCGTTTCCTGCCGGTACTGGACAGGGGGCCGCCGTCTGGGATGGCAAGGATGCCGCCATTCTGAACGGTCCGGTAAGCCTCGTCCTTCCAGGCGGTGACAGTGGTATGGACATTGGACACACAGATATAGTCCCCGGACAGCGCACCCAAGTGCTTCTCCGTAAAGGCCAGCAGCCAGGGCATATCGATGGCCGCGATGTTCACGCCCAGAATGGGGCAGGTGGGGATGGCCTTCTTATCCACCTGATGGGTAAAGCTCTGTTCCACGGGGTATTCCTCCAAATTTTTCTTCAAATCCACCATTCCGGTGTCAGCTGGCCCAGAGTGACTGCCTTCCCAGCGTCATAGTCCAGCATGATCTCGATATTCCGGTAATTGTCCGGCATAAGCTGGGACATCAGTTCCCGGCAAGCCCCACAGGGAGGGAGCGCATTACCATGCCGGTCAATGGCGATGACCCGCCGGATGGCATTCTCGCCGCAGGTCAGCATATGGAAAATTGCGTTCCGCTCGGCGCAGATGCCAAGCGTACAGGCAGTATCCACGCAGACGCCGGTATAGATTTTTCCGGAGGCGGATTCAATTGCCGCCGCCACACCTCCCGCCTCCACCAGCCGGGAAACCTCCCGGGGTTTCAAAACCGCTTTAGCGGCAGTATATAGTTCATTCCAGATGGGTTCCATAATGGGTGCTCCTTTTTGTCTTTTACGCTGTCCGCCCGTTGGCCGGGCCCCTCCGGGGGCTCCTTTCTTGTCCCGCCAAGAAAGCTCCCCGCCGGAGGCACCCAGCTGATGGACAGACGGGGCTACAGTCCGAAACACAAAAAGCGAAACTTTGGCACAAACCAGCTGCTGTAGGAAAAAACTGTTTCAGTTTTACCAGTATACCACGTCCAAATACAAAAAGCTACTGCCGGTTTTGTGCCTGGCGGCACAGCTGGCGCAGGGTCTCTTCGTTTTTCTGGCATTGGAGCCGCCCGCTCAATTGCAGATAACTGTCGCTGCCATGGCGGGCAATAAAGGCCATAAGCTCCTTGCAGCCCGTCATGCCTGTGATCAGCAGGGTCAGCTCCTGGCCATCGCCGAAGCAGGCGCTCAGAAAAGCAATGGCCCGGTCAATAGCCCCGGCGGTGCGGATAATCTCCTTTTTTCTGTCCTTCAACTGTTCTTCAAAGCGCTCCTTCAGGAATACCTCAAGCGCCGTCCCTTCTCCCCGATGGGCCTCCTTTGCCTCCAGACACCAGCGCTCCAGTGTCCGCAGCACTTGCTCCTGCCCGGAAAGCGCATCCGCGTCCTCCAGACGGAACTGCTGCTTGGTCTCCAGAGCCGCCCGGCGGGATTTCAAAAAGTCTTCCGCGCCGGCAGTCTGCCGAAAAAGGGTCTGCAGCGTCTCATGCAGGGCCACTGTCCGGGCGTCCGCCCCGGTATAGGCGGCGGCATATCTGCGCAGCTGTTCCAGAACCAGATTCACCAGAGCAAACCGTTCCGTAAAGTCCCCGGCCCGGGCCATGGCCTGCCGGTCGGCAAGCAGCGCTTCATCCGCTTCCCCGGCGAGGATTTCCCGGACGCCGTAATCCCGGCCATACTTGGCATAGAGCCGGTAGTAGTCCCCGAAATCCCGGCTGGTCTTTTCCAGATTCAGGAATTCCCCCATGAGATCTTCGTCCACCGGGAAGCCCAGGCTTTCATAGCTTTGCAGCAATCTGGACAGGTCCTCCCAGCCCCGGGCGGTGACATAACGGAGACTGTTCTCATCCCGGCTCACATGGTAGAAATTCTCCGGCTTCAATGCCAGATAGGAGAGCACCGCCCCGTGGAGCTTCCGCTCCGTGCCGTAGGACAGGAAGGCTTCCACAGACGCTTCCACCGGGATATTGCGGATACGGTCCAGGGTCACAATGTCAAAATCCCGGACAGACTTGTTGTACTCCGGCGGATTGCCCGCCGCGATGATGACCCACCCCTCCGGCAAGCGGTGGTTGCCGAAGGTCTTGTTCTGCAAAAATTGCAGCATGGTGGGCGCCAATGTCTCAGAGACGCAGTTGATCTCGTCCAAAAAGAGGATGCCCTCCCGCTTTCCCGTCCGGTCCATGGCCTCGTACACCGCGCCGATGATCTCGCTCATGGTGTATTCCGTCACGGAGAAATGCAGCCCGCAGTAGTCCCGCTCGGCGATTTTGGGCAGGCCCACAGCACTCTGGCGGGTATGGTGGGTCATGGTATAGGCCACCAGCGGGATCCCGGTCTCCCGGGCTGCCTGCTCCACAACGGCGGTCTTCCCGACACCGGGAGGCCCCATAAGCAGCAGCGGCCGCTGCCGCACCATGGGGAAGCAGTATTCCCCCTGAGCGTCTTTTTGCAGGTACGCCCGGAGGGTATTCAGGATCTCTTGCTTTGCCTGTTGGATGTTCATATAATTCACCTTTTTTCTTCTGGAGCAGCCCTTGTCCGTATTTCAGCTGGGTGCCTCCGGCGGGGAGCTTCTTGTCCCGCCAAGAAGCTCCGCAAGAATGCGGCTTAAGGAGGCGCTGCCAGAAAGCCGATAATTTCATAGAGCGATTGCCACCGGCAATCGTTAGATTAGATTCGCTGCGCGACGCACCGCCCTCCCTTGAGAATTCTTCCGGCCTCAGAACCAACGAAGCCTGTACCTGCGTAGCTTACCGGGCTTGTAGCTACCGCTCATCGTGGATGGTCAAAATTTTACCCGATGGGCCGATGCCCTCATCGCCCCGCAGGTACGTCTCCAGAGCGGACAGGGAAAACGAAACACACCTGCCCCTACAATTAGCGCAACAACCAGAGGTGGACTAAATGCACAGCATTTTCGCCCACTTTGGCACCAGTTCCGGGTGCTTTTTGGGGCCTGCCAACACAAATACCGTCTCATAGTCCGGCGCATGGGGATAGTAACCGTCTCCGTCTGTAAAATAGAGCAGGGCTCTGGGCTTCTTCAGCTCGCCCCGGTCCCGCATGGCCTGAATTTCCCGAAAAACCGGGGTATAGTCCGTACCGCCTCTGCCCTTGATTTTTATATTCCTCCCATAGTCCAGCCACTGCTCCCGATCGGTAATCACCGTCTTGTCCTGCAGACAGCAGTCACACTGGAAAAACACCACCTGCATCTTTCGGAAAAAATTCCCCTGGCTGCTGAAGATACCATAAACTTCTTCCAAAAACCGCCGTACCAGGGCGGCATCGCAGGAAGCTGAGGTATCGATGGCAATGGCCAGGGCATCCAGACGGCGAACTTCTTTGTATTCCAGCGGCTCCAGAAGCGGCATATTGCCATAGCGTTCTATCCCCAGGTTATAAAACATGTAGTCAAAGCTGTCCTCATCGGTTTCCAGTTCCTCCCGGGGGACGGTAAACCGGCGCAGATACCGTCGGAAGTCAAAAAGCGGGTCCCGCAAATCTCCCGGCTTCTCCTCGCCGTCGCCTCCGGCGCGGCCCCGATTGCCCCGGCCCAGCGCGTCGCCCCCGCCGGACAGGCCTTCCCATTTCTTTGCGAGAGGTTCCGGGATGTCGGGCATCCAAAGACTGTGGTCATCAAAAACCGCCGCTTTTTTCAGCGTTTCCCGGTCAAATTCCGGCAGCTGCTTCATGATCTGCCAGGGGGTTCCGCCGATCTTCGGCAGCACCTGATCCCTCGCCGGATTTTCCGTATGGAGCCGGGGCTGCTGCAGGTCTTCGATGAACTTTTCCGTCCACAGATCGCATGCCAGTCCCCAATCCTCAGGATCTGCCCTGTCTGGCAGGCGGATGTGCAGGAACAGGCAGTGCAGCAGCATATGCAGATAGCCCCGCCGGACCCCTGCCGGGCTTTCGGCATACATCCGCGGCAAATCCGCGGGTGCGTAGATGGCCTGCCCATCCGTAGCCATTGCCTGTCCGTCTTTTTGCGGCAGCATGGCAAAGGCTCCGTTCAGTCCCGGATACAGTCCGCACAGCTCCGTGCGGCAGGCTGTTAATATCTTGTCGTTCAGCGATTCCATATCACTTCTCCTGCCAGGAAAAATCCCGGTCCGGGAAGCCGTAACGCTGCTTCTTGCACTGCAGCAGCCAGACGATAATCTCCGGCCGGTCCAACTCCATGGCCTGCTTCAAAAATTCATCCACAAGGGGTTGTGAAAAAAACGTTTCCCCCTCGAATTGCTCCAAATCCTTTACCCGGTTCTCCTCCATCAGCGCCGCCGCTGTGGGCCGTACCCGGCTGCGGAGGTATTCCCCGTAAGCGTTCCGTTGAACCTTGTCTGCGCAGTCCGGGGTGAAATACCCCCGCAGCGCCGCCGCCAGCCGGACGCTTTCCCGGGAAGCGGTACGGAATTTTTCCATAAGGGCATCCCCTGTCAGGCCGTTATGGGCCAGCACCTTTTCCAGCCGCACAACTTCCGATTCCGATTCCCTCCACATAACGCCCCGCCTCCTTTTTCTCCTTATTATACCTGCGGGGGCGGCAGCTTGCAAGGGTGAAATACGCAGGAAAACCCCCGCTGCTTTGGGGGCAGCGGGGGCCTTCTGCAAAAGGAATAGAAAGAAGAGAGGTAGAAAAGAGGATCTACGTAATGGAAAGGGAGCGGCTCACGGCTTCCGCAACCTTTCTGGTATTAGAGTATCCTGAGATTTTGAACGGCAAATAGCGGAATTGAAAACAAAATTGGGCGAAATTATGAACAATTCAGTTCTGCTTCTCCAGTTGCTTATCCAGCCCCAGCGCCTTGGGGTCGAAATTCTCGAAAATGGGAATCCAGCCCTCCCGCACGGCGGTCTTGAAGTCCTCCGGGGTACGGATGGTCCAGCTGACTCCCTGGATGCCCCAGACCCGGCGGCAGATGGCGTTGCTGGCAGTTTCCCGGTCCTCAAATCGGTAGGCAATAAAGTCCGGCACTGTCAGGAAGTTCTCCAGATAGTAACTGCACATGAAGCGCACAGGCCAGGAGAGGCTCTTGTCCCGTTTCACGGCATCCTCCGCCAGCTGTCCCCGGATGATCTGGGGATAGTGCCTGCGCAGATACCGGATACACCGGGGATCAAAGGACTCCACGCAGTAGGGTCCCACATAGTTCTTCAAAACCCGGCAGACGGCCTCGGTCAGGGCGTCTGCGTTGCCGTTCCGGGTCTTCAGCTCGATGATCAGCGGTGCCTGTCCGTCAAACAGGTCCAGCACCTCCCGGAAGGTAGGGATGACCTGATCCGTGCCGCCCAAATGGTACTTGCACAGATCCTCCGCGGTCAGATCCTCAATAAAGCCCTCCTGTCCGGTAGTGCGCTTCAGATCGGAGTCGTGCATGACAGCAAGGGTCCCGTCCTTCAGCAGATGCACATCGAACTCGATGCCGTAGCCTTTGTCCAGAGCGGCCTTGTAGGCCGCCATGCTGTTTTCGGGCTTCTCCGCATCGTGGAGGCCCCGGTGGGCATAGTACCAGCTCCGCAGCACCTCCATGCCGGGCTGACCCTTCCGGCCCCGCAGACAGAACACATGCAGAACCATCAAAACGAGAATCAAAACGATCAAAACAAACATTATTCTTTCGCTTTCCTTTCTGAATTGGATTGCTTTATCAGTCCTCTACGTCATAGGCTTCCAGGCCCTTTTTCGCTGGGACCCTGTTGTCGCCGTGACGGACGAAGCCCATGGTGATGAAGGACGCGAATACGAAAATGGCGGCATAGGGGAACAGAGACCGATAGCTGACATTCCGCAGAAGCCAGCCCGCCACAATGGGGGTCACGATCTGGGCGGACATGGAGAAGGTGTAGTAAAGGCCCGTAAACTTCCCCACCTCGCTGCCCTTGCACATTTCGACGACCATCGGCAGACTGTTGACATTGATGGAGGCCCAGGCCAGGCCCACCAGCAGGAACAGGATATACAGCACGGGGCTGAAGCCATCCAGAACAATCGTCAGCAGGAAGGCGGTCAGGAAGCTGCCGGAGAGCAGCAAAGTGCCGAAGCGGATGGTCTTCCGGCGGCCGATATGGCTGGCAACGGTGCCGATGGGGATGTAGCTGAGGATCGCGCCGCCGGTGGCGATGGTCAGGCAGGTATTGGCCTGACCCAGACTCATACCCCAGATGTTCTCGGCATACACGGAGAACCAGGTGGAAACGCCGTTATAGCCCACAAACCACAGGCTGATGGACACCAGCAGAAACGTCAGGCTCTTCTTCACTTCCGCGGGCAGGGTATCGCCCTGGGCGGTGTGCCGGGTCAAATTGTCTTCCGGATGTTTGCTTTCGTATTCCTGCTGCTTTTTCACCAGCTCCGGCTCATTGACGAAGAACATGACCACGGCCAAAGCCGCCGCCATGATGCCCGCCACAATCGCAAACAGGGGGAAGAAGCTGACATACGTCTCGCTCTTGACGTGGTACAGGAAGGTGGTGATCAGCAGATACAGGATGCCGCCCACAGCGCCCATGAGATTGATAATGGCGTTGGCCTTGGAGCGCAGGGGCTTGGGGGTAATATCCGGCATCAGTGCCACGGCGGGGCTGCGGTAAGTACCCATAGCCACCAGAAGCAGGCCCAGCACGCAGATGAACAGGGCGATCTTGCCGCCGGAGGGTACCGCATGGTAGCTGTCGGCGAACAAAGGCAGCATCAGCATCAGGCAGATGGCCGCAATGGTACCAAATAGGATAAAGGGTCTGCGGCGTCCCAAACGGGAAGTGCATTTGTCGGACAAGCCGCCGAACAGGGGCAGCAGGAACAGGGCCAGCACATTATCTGCCGCCATGATGGCGCCGGAGACGGTCTCGTTCAGGTGAAAGGTATTCGTCAGGATCAGGGGAACCAGATTGTCATACATCTGCCAGAAGGCACAGATGGACAGGAATGCGAAGCCCACCAGAACGGTACGCTTGGTATCGAGTTTCATGGATCGTCCTCCCTATTCGGAAAGCTGCCGGACTGCTTTCACAAAAAGCGGCCGTCCAGCCCTTCCTTGTTTGTACAATTTCATTATAAACCTCTTTGATCCAAAAGTCCATAGCCGGAGAGCAAGTCGTTCAAATAATTCAGTACCCGCTTTTTGTCCAGCGACCACATCGGCGCGATCAGTCCCCGCCGTGCCCCGTCCCCGGTGATCCGATGTACCACAGCTGTGTCCGGGAACTGCCGCAGGCATTCTGCCAGAATTTCGCCGTATTCCTCCAATTCCAGGCAGCGGAATGTTCCCGCTGCATAGTCCTCCGCCAGAGGCGCGTCCGCCATGACATGCAGCAGATGAAACTTGACCCCGTCCGTCCCCGCTGCCGCCACCTGTCTGGCGGACTCCACCATAGCCTCCCTCGACTCTCCGGGCAAACCCAGAATGAGATGGGTCACGACTTCAAGGCCCGCATTGCGGAGCCGCCTCACGGCGTCGAAATACACATCCGTATCGTAGCAGCGGTTCATAGCCCGGGCAGTATCATTATGGACCGTCTGCAGCCCCAATTCCACGCTGACATATTTTTCCCGAGCCAGCCGGGCAAGCAGAGCAACGGTTTCCTCCGGCAGACAGTCCGGCCGGGTAGCGATTGCCAGACCAACGATATCCTCCGGTTCCATCGCCGCCCGGAACATGGTTTCCATCCGCTCAACAGGGGCATAGGTATTGGTAAAGGACTGGAAATAGGCGATGTATTTTCCGCCGGCGCATTTTTTCTCCACCCACTTCTTCGCCCGGGCAAGCTGGTCCGCCACGCCTTTCCCAGCGGAAGCGAACTCTCCGCTGCCCGCGCCGGAGCAGAACCGGCATCCGCCGATGCCCAGTCTCCCATCCCGGTTGGGGCAGGTGAAGCCGCCGTCCAGAGACAGCTTATAGACCTTGCAGCCGAAACGCTGCCGGTAGTATTGATTGGCGGTGCGCATGGAAAGACCTCCTGTGTATGAAAAAATCCCGCAGATGAAATCATCTGCGGGATTGGCGACCCGGAACGGACTCGAACCGTCGACCTCCAGCGTGACAGGCTGGCGTGCTAACCGACTGCACCACCGGGCCA
>NZ_JAHLPU010000036.1 GCF_018918045.1 Pseudoflavonifractor sp. MSJ-30 | reverse complement strand
TGGAATTGGTAGACTCGCTAGATTCAGGTTCTAGTGTTCATTGCGGACGTGCGGGTTCAAGTCCCGCCTCGCCCACCAGCTTTTTCTTCTCACAAAACTTCATATGGGCGAGTGGTGGAATTGGTAGACTCGCTAGATTCAGGTTCTAGTGTTCACTGCGGACGTGCGGGTTCAAGTCCCGCCTCGCCCACCATATGAGAAAGCACACTTCGGTGTGCTTTTTTTCGTATCCCAGAACAAAAGGAGCAGACGAGATGACTGATTGGAAAGCCAATCCGAAAATCGCCCACTACATTCACCCCGTACCTTCATGTGATTGCGGCGAACCAGTGGGATGAGGGTGGATTCATAGATTCCGGTCGTGTTGAGGAGCATCTTGCGCTTATGGGGTGGTATTAATGGCCGGCTAAACGCTCCCCATGCTCCAGCAGCGGTAGCGCTGGCTGTAGTACAGCTCTACCGGATATTCCCGCCAGCCGGCCTTGGCGATGCACAGGAAACGGATGCCCTCCCAGCCGTAGCGGTGCTCCGGCTTTTCCTGGACGACCTTCAGAATGTCCACCCGCTGTGGGCCGCTGTCCGAGGGGAGACGAAGGCGCAGAGGCCGCAGCTTTCCATCCGCGCCCCAAAGGGCGATCACATCCACCGGCTGAAGCAATTGTTCCATAGCTGTTGTCACTCCTTTCATGGAAATGATTATAGCACAAATGTTCGAATATTGCAATGGTAATTTTTGGATTGCAAGGGCCGGTGCTTTTTGCTATAATGGGACGAAAAGAAACCGGAGGCGCAGCTATGAGATTTCCCTGCTTGGTGCTGGACCATGACGATACGGTGGTCCAGAGTGAGATGACCGTAAATTATCCTTATTTCTTACAGGTGCTGGCGGATTTCCGGCCGGGGGAGACCGTAACGGCTGAGGAGTACGCCCAGGAATGCTACCGAGTGGGCTTCGCGGACTTCTGCCGTCAACGTTTCCACTTTACAGAGCAGGAAATTCTGGACGAATATATGGGCTGGAAGGAATACGTCAAAACCCACATCCCGGATCCCTTTCCCGGCATCGGCAGAGTGATCCGGCGGCAGCGGGAAGCTGGCGGAAAGATCTGCGTGGTGTCCCACTCCTGCAATGAGAACATTACGAGGGATTACGCCCTTCACTTCGGCATTCAGCCCGATGATATCTTCGGCTGGGACCTGCCGGAGGAGAAACGCAAGCCCAGTGACTATGCTTTGACAACCATCATGGAGAAGTACGGCTTTCAGCCGGAAGAGCTGCTGGTGGTGGACGACATGAAGCTGGCCTATACCATGGCGAAGAAGCAGAATGTGCCCATTGCTTTCGCCGCCTGGGGCCGTCAGAGCTGCCCGGAGATCTGCCGGGAAATGCGGACACTCTGCGATTACAGCTTTGACAGGCCGGAGCAGCTGGAAGAGTTCCAGTTTGGACGCAAATAGATGTTTACACCCCTTGACAAGGCTGGTATAATATACACAGAAACAGGGAAGGGGAGGTGAGCAGTCTGGAAAAGGAAAGCATCAAGATCATGGCCCGGAACCGGGAGGCCTACCATGAGTATTTCGTGGAAGAGGAATTCGAGGCGGGTATTGAACTGTGCGGCACAGAGGTCAAGTCCATCCGCGCGGGCAATCTGAACCTGAAGGATGCCTGGTGCGGCATCAAAAACGGCGAGATGATTCTGAACCAGATGCACATCTCACCTTATGACCACGGCAATATCTTCAACCGGGATGAAAAGCGTCCCAGAAGACTGCTGATGCACAAGCGGGAGATCATGCGACTGTTTGGCAAGGTCAAGCAGGACGGATACTCCCTGATTCCGTTGTCTGTCTACTTTAAGGGAAGCCGGGTAAAGGTCAAGGTCGGCCTGTGCAAGGGTAAAAAACTGTATGATAAGCGCGCCTCCGCCGCGGAGCGGGATGCCAAGCGGCAGATTGAGCGCGCCATGAAGGAGAGATAACCAATGAATCCTACTTTTAAGATCACCATGGAAAACGGCGGTGTTATCGAGGGCGAGCTGTACCCTGATAAGGCCCCCCAGAGCGTTTATAATTTCATCGACCTGTGCAACCACAACTTCTACGACGGACTGATTTTCCACCGGGTCATTCCCGGTTTCATGATTCAGGGCGGCTGTCCTGATGGTACCGGCATGGGCGGCCCCGGCTACTGCATCAAGGGCGAGTTCTTCTTCAACGGTGTAAAGAATGAGCTGAAGCACAAGCGGGGCGTACTGAGCATGGCCCGGTCCTCCTCTCCCAACTCCGCGGGCAGCCAGTTCTTCATCATGCATGAGGATGCCAAGCATCTGGATGGCCAGTATGCCGCTTTTGGTAAGGTCACCTCCGGCATGGATGTGGTGGATGCCATCGCCTCCACCAAGACCGGTCCCAACGACCGGCCTGTGGCTGAGCAGAAGATCAAGTCCATCACCGTAGACACCCACGGGGAGACCTTCCCGGAGCCTAAGAAGCTGCCGGATCCCTATGGCCGGTTCTAAGTAAAAACAGCTGTCATTGCGCGCCGGTCTTCGGGTCGGTTCGCAGTGACATATATCTCAAGTTGGGGCCGTACTGGTTTCGACGGGGGTAGTGAGGCTGGAGTAGCGGGCCGTGGCGCCTGGCCACGATAAAACGGGCAATTTTCTTAAATTTAACTGACAACAATTCTGTTGCAATGGCTGCCTGATTAGGCGCCCATCCGCCCCGGAAGGTCCACGAGCCGGGCTCGGGTGTGATTTGAGTGGAGACCGTGCGTACGCTAAGCTTTGCGCGTACCATGAATCATGAAGCTACTGACTCCCGTAGGGTGTTTGCTCTCGCCGGGATGAGGGAATGTAAATAACAAACTGCGCCCGGAGAAGCTCTTTCCAAGTTGCTTTCGGACAGGGGTTCAAATCCCCTCGGCTCCACCAAATGAAAAACCCCGCCCAAAAGGCGGGATTTTTCATTTGCTGGAGCCTAAAAGAGGGGATTTGAACCTATTCAATCAAGCTGCCAGTGGCAGCTTGGATGCCCCCGGCTGGACGGGGGCATCACCATAGTGTCCTCGATTCCCCTCGGCTCCACCATGAAAAATCCACCCTCAAGGGGTGGATTTTTCATTAGCGGAACAAAGCAGATGGGGAAGTGTCATCATCGGTGAAATAAGACGCCGGGACGCTGGAAAGTATCCTGAAAAGACTATTTTCGGATATCCCGCGCTATATCTGGCATTCCCGGCATATCCGCAAAAAATCCTGCACCAGGGGCCGGGGGGCTTTTTCGCTGTGCCAGATCAGCAGGATCTTTGTTTTCAAAGATGCCTCCGCAATTGGACGGATGGTAAGGGTGCGGCAGAGGTTTTCCATGGATTGTGGGAAAATGGCGGTTGCCAATCCCTGCTCTGCCCACTGCATGGCATCCCGGGCATCATCGCAGACACACAGAACGTTCGGCTCCAGATTCTGGGCGTGAAAGGCATCCAGAATAAAGCGCTCATACCGGCGGTACAGGATCAGGGGAACCTGTGTCAGCGCCGTGAGCCGAATATCCCCGCTTCCCGTGCTGCCGGGGCAGGAGACGGCGATCATGGGTTCCTCGCAGAGCACCGTGTGCGCTACCTTGTCCAGCTGTACCGGCGTGCGGACCACGGAGACATCCAGAATGCCTCGGAGCAGCAGGTCCATCATGGAAAAGGTGGAACCATCGTGCACTTCAAAGCTCACGTCCGGATGGGCTTTGGTAAAGGCCGCGATTTTCGGGAGAATGGGCCCCACCGTGGTGGAGGTCATGCCAAGACGCAGAACCTGCCGCCTGCCCGTCTGGGTGACCTCAAATTTTGCGGAGTCCGCAAATTGCAGCAGCTCTCCGGAACGCTGGTACAGCAGCTTTCCGGCCTCCGTCAGACTGACCCCCTGACGGCTGCGGTCGAAAAGCCGCACATCCAGTTCCTCCTCCAGAAGCTTCAGCTGATAGCTCAGAGGCGGTTGGGACATATTGAGCAGTTTGGCGGCAGCGTTGATGCTGCCGGTCTCGGCAATCTTGCGAAAGTATTCCAGCTGTCGTATTTCCATGGGTGCCTCCAAAGGTTATATTTTATTTGAATAACGCAAGCATAGAAACGATATTATTCATATGGATCATATCGTGTTATACTGTGTTTGTCAATAAAAATTCACAATAGGAGCGAGAAAGTATGAAGAATCTATCCGGGTACTTGAAGCGGTATGCCATGGAGAGCGTCCTGGCCCCGTTGTTCAAGCTGCTGGAGGTCATTCTGGACCTGATGGTTCCACTGGTAGTGGCAAGAATGATCAATATCGGTGTAGCGGGAAACGACAGAACCTATATGGTTCAGTGCTTCGGCATCCTGATCGGCATGGCTCTGCTGGGGCTGGCGGCCAGTATCACTGCCCAGTTCTTTGCGGCCAAGGCCAGCACCGGCTTCGCCGCAGACCTGCGGCAGGCGGTGTTTGACCACATCCAGGGCTTTTCCTTCACGGAGTTGGACACTTTGGGCGCCGACACAATGATAACCCGGCTGACGGACGACATCAATCAGGTGCAGACCGGCGTCAATATGGGCCTGCGGTTGCTGCTGCGCAGTCCCTTTGTGGTTTTCGGCGCTATGGTCATGGCGTTCACCATTGATGTGAAATGCGCCTGGATTTTTGCGGGGGCCATTCCCGTCCTGTTCCTGGTGGTGTTTGCCATTATGCTGGTGAGCATCCCACTGTTCAAGAAGGCCCAGTCGGCTTTGGACCGGGTCACCTGCCTGACGCGGGAGAATCTGACCGGCGTCCGGGTCATCCGTGCTTTCTGCCGGGAGGGTCAGTCCGTCCGGGAATTTGACGAGAGCAGCCGTTACCTTACAAAGCTCAATGAGTTTGTGGGTAGGATTTCCGCCCTGCTGAATCCTCTGACCTATGTGCTCATCAACATCGCGGCGGTAATCCTTATTGACTGGGCGGCCATTGAGGTGAGCATCGGCGGCATTGCGCAGGGCGATGTGGTGGCTCTGAACAACTATATGCTTCAAATTACCGTGGAGCTGATCAAGCTGGCATCCCTGATTATCACACTGAATAAGTCTGTGGCCTGCGCTGGGCGGGTGTCCAGCGTGCTGGCCCAGCCGGCGTCCATGGCCTATCCCGCCGAAAATGTCAAGCCGGCGGAGGATGCCCAGGATGCGGTGTGCTTTGACCATGTGGGATTCACCTACAAAAACGCCGGCGCGCCCAGCTTGACGAACGTCAGCTTCCGGGCGAAGAAAGGCCAGACCATCGGCATCATCGGCGGTACCGGCAGCGGCAAATCCACGCTGGTGAGCCTGATCCCCAGATTCTATGATCCCCAGCAGGGTACTGTGGCTCTGGACGGGGAGGACGCCCGGAACTACACCCGGGAGACGCTTTGCGAGAAGGTCGGTGTTGTGCAGCAGCGCGCGGTGCTGTTCCAGGGTACCATCCGGGATAACCTGCGCTGGGGCAACGAGAATGCCGATGACGCGGCCCTCTGGGAAGCGCTGGAAGCGGCTCAGGCCAAAGAGGTTGTGGAGGCCAAGCCGGGTCAGCTGGACTTCCAGCTGGAGCAGGGGGGACGGAATCTCTCTGGCGGCCAGAAGCAGCGGCTGTCCATTGCCCGGGCTCTGGTGAAAAAGCCGGAGATCCTGATCCTGGACGACAGCTCCAGCGCTCTGGATTTTGCTACGGACGCGGCCCTGCGCAGATCCATCCGGAATCTGGGCTATGATGTGACGACTTTCCTGGTATCCCAGAGAATTGCCTGTATTCGTCAGGCGGACCAGATTCTGGTGCTGGACAACGGCAGCCTTGCCGGTGTGGGCACCCATGAGCAACTGCTGGAAAGCTGCCCCCTGTACCAGGAAATCTTCGACTCCCAGTTCCCGGGTGAGCGGAAAAACGCAAAGGAGGGGAATGCGCAATGAAAAAGCAGACAGTAAAAAATGCCGACAACGGAAAGACCCTGAAAAAACTGTGGGGCCACATTGCCAAGTTTCGTGTCCTTCTGATCCTCAGCGTCATTATGGCCGCGGCTACGGTCATTTTGCAGCTGTATGTTCCCATCCTGTTCGGTGACGCTATTGACAATATCATTGCTGCCGGACAGGTGGATTTTGCCCGGGTGGGCTACTATCTGAAGCGTGTTCTGGTGTTGGCAAGTCTCTCCGGTGTTACCGGCTGGACCATGAGCATTCTCAACAACCGCATGACCTATCGTGTGGTGCAGGACATCCGGGCACAGTCCATTCGCCATATCCAGCATCTGCCCCTGTCCTATCTGGATCAGCACAGCACCGGCGACATCGTCAGCCGGATCATCGCGGACGCGGACATCCTGTCCGATGGCCTGCTGCTGGGCTTTACCCAGCTGTTTTCCGGCGTTGTCACCATTGTTGTGACACTGATTTTCATGTTCTCCAAGAACTTCTGGATCACGCTGCTGGTCATTTGCCTGACCCCCGTCAGCTTCTGGGTGGCGAAGTTTATTTCCTCCCATTCCTATGGAATGTTCCGCAAGCAGAGCGAGGCCCGGGGCAAACAGACCGCTCTTATTGAGGAGATCATCGGCAACCAGAAGGTGGTCCGGGCTTATGGCTACGAGGAGCGGGCCTCCAGGCGTTTCGCCGAGATCAATGAGCAGCTGCGGGATTACAGCGCTCAGGCGATTTTTTACAGCAGCCTGACCAACCCCTGTACCCGGTTTGTCAACAGCCTGATCTATGCCGGCGTGGCACTGATCGGCACCATCCTGATCCCCGGCGGCAGCCTGACCGTAGGCGGTCTGACGGTGCTGCTGTCCTATGCCAACCAGTATATGAAGCCCTTCAACGACATCAGCTCCGTGGTTACGGAGATGCAGAACGCTCTGGCCTGCGCCGCCCGGCTGTTTGCTCTGCTGGAGGAGCCGGAGGAAAGCGCTGATGCCCAGGGTACACTGGAAGACCCCAAGGGCTGCGTGGAAATTCAGAATGTTGCGTTCAGCTATGACAAGAGCCGCAAACTCATTGAGCATTTCAGCCTGGATGCGCGGCCCGGTATGCGTGTGGCAATCGTTGGGCCCACAGGCTGCGGCAAGACCACCTTTATCAATCTGCTCATGCGTTTCTATGATACGGACAGCGGCGAGATTACCATTGACGGCAAGGAGATCAAGACCCTGTCCCGCCATGCGCTGCGCTCCGGGTTCGGCATGGTTTTGCAGGACACCTGGGTCAAGCAGGGCACTGTCCGGGAGAACATCGCCTTCGGCAAGCCGGACGCCACAGATGAGGAGATCATTCTGGCAGCGAAGGAAGCCCATAGCTGGGACTTCATCCGGCGATTGCCCAAGGGGCTGGACACGGTGCTCTATGAGGACAGCATCAGTCAGGGCCAGAAGCAGCTTCTGTGCATTACCCGGGTCATGCTGACCCTGCCGCCTATGCTGATCCTGGATGAGGCAACCTCCAGCATCGATACCCGCACAGAGGTGCTGATCCAGGAGGCCTTTGACAAGCTCATGGAGGGCCGTACCAGCTTTGTGGTGGCCCATCGGCTTTCCACCATCCGCAACGCCTCCCTGATCCTGGTCATGCGGGACGGCAAGATCATTGAGCAGGGAACCCATGAGGAACTGCTGGCCAGGGGCGGGTTCTACCATACCCTTTACAACAGCCAGTTCCAGAGAGCCTGATTCCATCGTTTCCGCAGGGGGCAGCCAATTGGCTGCCCTCGTTTTTCGTTCAAAAATCGGCAAATCACTGTTTAGACTGGGTTCATATTTCAAAAATAAAATATTTCCATATAGAATCATCAGGATAAACGGAGAGAAATACCATGAATACATATCGCGCGGGCATTGATATCGGCTCCACAACGGTGAAGCTGGCGGTGTTGGATGATGAAAATAACCTGCTGTACGGAAACTATGCACGGCATCAGGCCAATACCCAGGGGGCATTGGCAGACCTGTTGAAGGACGCCCGGGAAAAGCTGGGGGAGTGTGCCCTTCGTGCCCGGATCACCGGTTCCGGCGCCATCACGCTGGCAAAGGCCATGGGCATTGGCTTTGTCCAGGAGGTCGTGGCGGTCGCCGCGGCCTTGAAGACCTTTTATCCCCAGACGGATGTGGCCATTGAACTGGGCGGCGAGGACGCCAAGATCATCTATTTTACCGGCGGCCTGGAGGAGCGGATGAACGGCGTCTGCGCCGGAGGCACCGGCTCCTTTATAGACCAGATGGCGTCCCTTTTGCAGACGGATGCCGCGGGGCTGAACGCCGAAGCAGCCAACTATCAGCAAATTTACCCCATCGCCGCCCGCTGCGGCGTGTTTGCCAAGACGGATATCCAGCCCCTCATCAACGAGGGCGCGACGAAAGCGGATCTGGCAGCCTCTATTTTTCAGGCGGTGGTGAATCAGACCATTTCCGGGCTTGCCTGCGGCAAGCCCATCCGGGGCTGCGTGGCCTTTCTGGGCGGCCCCCTGCACTTTTTGCCGGAGCTGAAAAAGGCCTTTATCCGGACCCTGAAGCTGAGCCCGGAAAATGTGGTCGATCCGGAGAATTCCCACCTCTTTGCCGCTATGGGTTCCGCTCTGGAAGAGGACGGCGGCGAGGCGGTCCTTCTGGACGATCTGATTGCCAGACTGGAAAAGGGCGTCCGGGTTTCCTTTGAGATGCCCCGGCTTCCGGCGCTGTTTGAAAGTCAGGCGGATTATGCGGCATTCCGGCAGCGGCACAGCAAGGCTGTTGTGGAAAAGGCCAACCTGGAAACCTACTGCGGCGATTGCTATCTGGGAATTGACGCCGGTTCTACCACCACAAAAATGGCTCTGATTGGTCAGGAGGGGCAGCTGCTCTATTCCTTCTATGCCAATAATAAGGGCAACCCCATTGAGACGGCCAAAACCGCCATCTGGAATCTGAAAACCCGGCTCCCCGGTTCTGCCCGCATTGCCCGCACCTGCTCGACAGGCTACGGCGAGGCGCTGCTGAAATCCGCCTTCAACCTGGACGAGGGCGAGGTGGAGACCATTGCCCACTGCACCGCCGCCTCCTTCTTTGACAGGGATGTGGACTGCGTGCTGGACATCGGCGGTCAGGATATGAAGTGCATCCGCCTGAAAAACGGGGCTGTGGACACCATTATGCTCAATGAGGCATGCTCCTCCGGCTGCGGCTCTTTTATCGAGAATTTCGCCAACTCTCTGGGCTATACGGCGGAAGCCTTTGCCAGGGAGGCCCTTTTTGCCGAGCATCCCGTGGACCTGGGAACCCGCTGCACTGTGTTTATGAACTCCAATGTGAAGCAGGCCCAGAAAGAGGGAGCGAAGGTAGCGGATATTTCCGCGGGCCTTGCCTACTCCGTTATCAAAAACGCCCTGTTCAAGGTCATCAAGCTCAGCTCTGCCAGAGAGTTGGGCAGCCATATCGTGGTTCAGGGCGGCACCTTCCATAATCAGGCGGTGCTGCGGGCCTTTGAACTGATTGCCGGGGCAGAGGTCGTCTGTCCGGATATTGCGGGGCTCATGGGCGCCTTTGGCGCGGCGCTGATTGCCAGAGGCCACGACCACGGCGAGGGGACTTCCATGCTGCCGCTGGAAGAAATTGTGGACCTTGCCTATACCACCAGGACCCGCCGCTGCGGCGGCTGCGCCAACAACTGCATGCTTACCGTGAACATCTTCCCCGGTGGTCGCAGGCATATTACCGGAAACCGCTGCGAAAAGGGTGCGGGAAAAGCGGGCACAGGGGAGAGAGCCCCCAATATGGTGGCCTATAAGCAGAAACGGATGTTTGATTACACACCTCTGACTGAGGCAGAGGCTGACAGAGGTACCATCGGCCTGCCCAGAGTTCTGAATATGTATGAGAACTATCCCTTCTGGGCGACCTTCTTCCGGGAACTGGGCTTCCGGGCTGTGCTGTCGCCCTTCTCGGACAGAAAAATCTATGAGCTGGGTATGGATTCCATTCCATCGGAATCCGAATGCTACCCCGCCAAGCTGGCCCACGGACATGTGCAGTGGCTGATTAATCAGGGCATCACCACCATTTTCCATCCCTGTGTTTTTTATGAATACCAGGAGCACAAGGACGCCCAGAATCACTACAGCTGCCCCATGGTGGTGTCCTACGCAGAGAACCTGAAAAACAACGTGGAGGCTGTTACAGAGGGGAAGGTTCGCTATATCCGTCCCTTTGTGGCTTTTACCAATGAAAAGGTGGCGGCGGAGCGGCTGATCAGGCTCTGCAAGGAGGAATGGGATATTCCCGCTTCGGAGGTCAAAGCGGCGGTAAAAGCTGCCTGGGCAGAGCAGCGGAAGGCCAAGGCTGACATTGTGGCGGAGGGCCGACGGGTTTTGCAGGAGATGGAGGCCAGGGGCGGCAGCGGTATTGTGCTGGCCGGGCGGCCCTACCATATTGACCCGGAAATCAACCATGGAATCCCGGAACTGATTGCGTCCTACGGCCTGACGGTGCTCACCGAGGACAGTCTGCCGGACCCGGAGGAGGATCAGCACCTGCGGATCGTGGACCAGTGGGTCTACCATTCCCGGCTGTACTCCGCCGCCAGGTTTGTTCGGAACCGGGATGATCTGGAGCTTTTGCAGCTCAATTCCTTCGGCTGCGGCCTGGATGCCGTGACCACGGATCAGGTGAATGAGATTCTGGAGGGCAGCAACAAGCTCTACACCCTGCTGAAAATCGATGAAGTGAACAATCTGGGTGCCGTTCGTATCCGCATCCGCAGCCTGATTGCCGCCATGAAGATGCGGCGGGAGGAAAAGATCCATGCCCAGCCCCGGCCCGTGGACTATGAAAGAGTAGAGTACACCGAGCAGATGCAGCTGGAGGGCTATACCATTCTGGCACCCCAGATGAGTCCCATTCATTTTGAGATGTTGCAGCCGGTTTTCGAAAAGCACGGCTACCATGTGGTTGTTCTGGACAACGATGACCGGACGGCCATTGACACAGGCCTGAAATACGTCAACAATGACGCCTGCTTTCCCTCCATTACGGTGGTGGGCCAGATTATGGAGGCGGTGCTTTCCGGCAAGTACGATACGGACCGTCTGGCCATTATGATGACCCAGACCGGCGGCTGCTGCCGGGCCAGCAACTATGTGGCCTTTATCCGCCGGGCACTCCAAAAGGCGGGGTATGGCCATATCCCCGTGATTTCCGTGAATGCCAACGGCATGGAAAGGAACGCAGGTTTTAAGATCACGGCGGGCCTTGCCATTGACGCGGTGCACGCTCTGGTTTATGGGGATCTCTTCATGCGCTGTCTGTACCGGGTTCGGCCCTATGAAAAGGTTCCGGGTTCAGCGGAGGAGCTGCATCAGAAGTGGAAAAAGATCTGTATTGAGTCCCTGGTGGATAAGGATACCACCTATTCCTACGGCTGGGTCTGCCGGGGCATTGTCCAGGCCTTTGATAACCTACCCATCGATGAGACCCTGCGCAAGCCTCGGGTGGGCATCGTAGGAGAGATTTTGGTCAAGTACATGCCTTTGGCGAACAACCATCTGGTGGAGGTTCTGGAGGCGGAGGGCGCCGAGGCTGTGGTTCCCGATATGCTGGACTTTTTCAACTACTGCCTGCTGGGCGGAAAATACCGCCATGAATTTCTGGGTGCGGGCTGGGGCTCGGAATTTACGGCCAAGGCGGGAATTCAGGTTCTGCGGGCTCTGCGCAGACCGGCCATTGACGCCCTGCGCAAGAGTAAGCGCTTTGAGCCTCCTGTGCCCATTGAACGCATTGCGGACATGACCAGGCCCTACCTGTCTCTGGGCAACCAGTATGGAGAAGGCTGGTTCCTGGCAGGCGAAATGGTGGAGCTGATCAACGCCGGAGTGCCCAATGTCATCTGTATCCAGCCCTTTGCGTGTCTGCCCAACCATGTGGTGGGCAAGGGCGTAATCAAGGTTCTGAAAAAAGACTACCCCCAGGCCAACATTGCCGCTGTGGACTATGACCCCGGTGCCAGCGAAGTCAACCAGCTCAACCGTATCAAGCTCATGCTGTCGGTCGCTAAGGAAAATATGAAGAATGCCAAATAACAAACAGCGCCATCCGGAGTGTACAAGGCCCCGAATGGCGCTGTTTGCAGTGCGCCGGGGCGGCAAAACTGCCGCCCCGGCGGGATTTGAAATTGTTCAATCCGAAAAACTCTCAGGCTGGACATAGCCGTCAGAGCTGTAAGAGAAGCTGCCGCCATACTTCACGGTGACGTACAGGGTGCCCGTCCCGGCTTTGATCTGGACATAGCAAATGTTGTTTTCGTCAAACAGGTCGGTGATTTCCATAGCCTGGTCCTGATAGTAGACCCAGACCGTGCCGTCGTCCTTGTATTCTACATCGACATTGCTGTTGATCTCCTCCAGAAGCTCCTCGTCGGTCAGGGGCCGCTCGTTGCCGAAGTTGTCGATGGCAACACCGCCGCCGCCCAGCTCGTGACGGCCCTGAGCGTCCTCGTAGGAGAGGGTATAGTTTCCGTTTTCAATGTCCATAACGGCGTCGGTCTGGTCTCCGCGGATCCACAGCTGGATGGTTCTGCGGATGCCGCCTACATTTTCCGCATAGCCCACCGTTGCCATGCCAAGGATCAGCACAGCGGCGGCGCACAGAATAACTGCCTTGCGCACAGTGAATTTTCTCGTTTTCATAGCTTTTGCCTCCGTCAAAAAATCGTCGGAGGCGTGCAGCACACCAAAGGCACGCCTGTATTTTTCTTTATTCGTCATCATCCCACGCCTCCATCAGTTTGGTTTTCAGGAGCTTTCTTCCTCTGCTCAACTGGCTTTTTACAGTTCCTTCGGTCGTATGCAGGATTTCCGCAATTTCGGAAACGGACAGATCTTCGTAGTAGTGCAGATGGATGGTCACCCGGTATTTCCTGGGCAATTCCATGACTGCCTCAAACAGGCTCTTGTCCTCCGGTTCCTCGAAGGAAAGTTCCTCCATGTAGTCCTCCCAGGGCACCTTTTTCCTGTGCCAGAAGGAACGCAGCAGATCCCGGGACCGATTGATGGCAACTCGCAGCAGCCAGGCCTTGATGTGGTTTTCATCGGTGAAGTCCTGATCCGTGTCCCAGTATTTCAGAAATGTATCCTGCACCACGTCATCCGCGTCCTCCTTGCTTCCCGTTGCGCTGAACGCGGCGGAAAACACCCGGTCGCCGAACTGACGGAACGCATCCTCAGCCGATAGCTTCATAAGCAGCTCCTCTGTATGTTCGAAAGTACTTTCTGTATACCAAACGATTCCGAAGGGAAAAAGGTTGCACGTTTTTTGATTTTGTGAAAAAAGTCATCCCCAAGGGAAGGCGGCCAGCCGCCAACATTGGCCCGGAAGCTGACGGTATGGTCGTGTCCGTTTTCTGACCGCTCTGACGTCGTTCCCCGCGGGGCGATGTGGGCTTTTGAAAGAGATTTGTTCGATACTTTTCTGCATTCGTAAGAAAAAACGCTTTCGGGAGAACGCAAGATGACCACGGAACAGGGCGATTGCCTGAGGCAATGGAACAGGGGCAGCCGGTCAGCTGCCCCTGTCAAAAATTTGCTTTTACCCCAGCCGCTCCGCCATTCTGGCGGCGATGGCGGGGGCGACAACCTTCAGAAAAGCGTCGTTCCCGAAGTGCTGGGCTCGGACGGAGGCCGTCAGGCCGGTACCGTTTATCTCGTTGGAGTCCGTATCCCTGGGAATCCGGACATAAGTCCTGGGATTCCATGCCGCGTAGTGCTCCCAGATCATGGGGCAGTCGCCTATGCCGTACCAGTAGGCAACCGTCTCCACATTGTACCAGATATCCCGGTTCCAGTCCCCGCGGTATACTCTGCCGGGATACTCGTTGGCAAAGGTCTTCAAAAAGTCCTCCACCATGGCATCAAAGCGGGGCATCTGTTCCTTGCCGTTTTCGTAGTCGAATTCACCCTGAAGCCATACAACGCCTACGAAGCGGTTCTCAGGGTTTAAGTCCAGCGCGTGGCGGATGCGGTCCTTCATGGCCGCAAAGAAGGGAGACTGTGCGCCCCAGCGCAGACGGCCCTCGGAGGGGCGCATGGTTTCGGAATCGTAGCTGCCTTCTTCGCCCACCGTAAAGCCCACGCCGCCGTAGGCACAGGGGAGAACCAGAACACCGTAGTCCTCCGGGATCAGGTCCAGCAGCCTGTCGGCCAGGGGCAGGTGCATGCCTTTGGTGCCCGGCATGGCTGAATCGCTTCCGGGATTGCTGAAGGGCCGAAGGTCCTGAAAATTCTGGGCGCAGGCCCCCAGAGGGATCAGCTTCAGATTGTCCTCTCCGTAAAGGCCCAGCTGGCGGATACGGCTGCCCCGGAATTGCTTCAGATAGTCGCCGGGAATTCTGGATTCGTCAAAGCCCACCGCGTTGGACTGGCCTGCCACGCAGAGGATCATATATTTGTCGCTCATAAATCAATGCCTCACTGCCGTTCAAAATTCAGGAAACGTGTTCCCTGGAAGCTCAGCTTCCCGTGGTCGCCCTCCGCCAGCATGCCGTATTGCTGCCCATTGATGTGGAACTCCATTCGATCCCCGCTTTCCACCTGAAAGGTTGCGTAATAGGTGGTAGAGGAGTCGGTGTGATAGCCGTGGGCGCCTGTGGCGTCTCCCGCGTTGGCGTGGCGGTGATAGGACACGTTTGTTCGCTTGGCAACCACAGAGGCAGGCACGGAGAGCCGGGGAGAGTTGTTGTTTTTGTTCCAGGTCTTCAGTCCCCGGAAGGCCTGCACCATAATAATCACAAGTACAGCGGCAAAGCCGATGTAAAAAAGGATTTGGAACAGGCTGAATGTGTCAAAGAAGTCCATGCCGGACATTCGATAGAGCATAGGGCGTCTCCTTTTTGCTTTTATCATACCATATCCGCCCCGTGATTGCAACCAGGGATTTGGCTTGACATTTGCGGGGCGGATTGTTAGAATGTTCTCGAAAATATCGAATTTTTTGGAAAGAAGGCTTTGAAATGGCCCTGAAAATAATTTTGGAATGTCTGATTTTTATTGCCCTCTCCTGCGGCGCCGTGTTCTGGAGCATCCGTCCGGCGGCGGGCGGGGTTCTGGGCCGGATGCACGTCTACCCGCCTGTGATCGTCGCCCGGTGCCGGGAACTGGGCATTGTTCCGGAAAATGGGAAAGGGCCGGAATACAATCGGCAGCGGGTGGTGTTTATCCTCGTTTCAATCCCACTGCAGTCCTGTCTGTGCTTCTTCCTGGGCGGGGCGCGGGATTTTCTGAGCGCCTTTTTGCAGAGCTACCTGATGTGGGTCACAGAGCTGTGGTTCGAGGTGTTCATCCTTGGCTGCGGCTGGTTCTGCCACGCCAGCCGCTGGGTGATCCCCGGCACGGAGGACCTGCGGGATGTCTATAAGGACTATTGGCCTCACATCAAGGGCGGCATTCTCGGTATGTCCATGCGGACTGTTCTTGCCGCGCCGGTGGGATTCCTTGTGAACCTGATGGCGGATCTGATTGCATAATGAAAAGGAGCTGCGCCTGGCAGCTCCTTTTGCGTTACACCACAATTTCGGAATTGGGGATGATTACCGCGGCAATCAGGTAGGCCACGATGCCCGTCCCGCCCAGCAGGGCCAGAATTGCCCAGATCAGACGGATGATGGTGGGGTCGATGCCGAAGAATTCGCCCAGCCCGCCGCAAACACCGCAGATCATTTTATTGGTATTGGATTTGTATAGCTTTTTGTTCATGGTAAATACCTCCTGTCTATGCAATGCCGTTTTCCAACAGCTTCATAACGTCTTTATGGATATCCTCAATGGAGCGCATCTGTCCATCCCGGCAGCAATCTACGGTTTCCCAGCCAAGCTTTTCGGCGCAGTACGCTGCCGCTTCCCGGCTGTGCCGTAAGTAGGCAATGTCCCGCTCGTGGATGTCCTTTTTGTTCTCGTCTCCGCTGTAGCGGGCGGTCATCAGGGCTTGGCTGACTGCGGGATCCACATTCAGATAGATAACGCGGTCCGGGGCGGGAATGCCGAGCTTATTATACTCGAAATCAAAGAGCCAGTTGAGAAAATCCTCCCATTGCTCCTTCGGCAGCTTGCTGCACTGGTGCACGGCGTTGGAGGTGGTGTAGCGGTCGGCAATAACCACACCCCGGGCATAGTCCCGGCACCAGTCTTTTTTATAGGACGCAAAACGGTCTACCGCGAAAAAGGAGCTGGCGGCATAGGCATTCACATCCTGGGGATCTGTGCCGAACTGACCGGACAGATACATCCGCACCAGCGCGGAGGAATCGGACCCGTAATCCGGAAAGGAGACCTCCCGTACCGGAATGCCCTTTTCCACAAGTGCCTCTGTCAGCCTTTTTGCCTGGGTCGCCTTGCCGCTGCCGTCCAAACCCTCTATCACAATCAGCTTCTTTGCCGCCATGGTTTCCATCTCCTGCCGCTTTCCGTAAAAAGCTTTTTTCTTTTATTATACTACATCCGTCAAGAGGGAGGATGCGGCAGTTTCAAAACCATGCATCGTTTCCTTTGGGCAGCACTGATTCGCGGCGAGAAAAGACGCCGCGGTGGCGGCGCCTTTTTTGCGTTTTATTCGATTCCCGTTACGGTGTATTTGCCGCCGCAGGAGGCGGTCTCGGTCAGAATGGTGTCGGCCACGGCTTCGGTAAGCTCAACCAGCGCGGTCCCGGTGTCCTTGCTGACCTTGGCATCCGTAACCTGAGGAAGGGCCTCCAGTGCGTTTTTAACCCGGTTTTCGCAGCCGGAGCAGCCCATGCCTTCAATAAAAATGGTCTTCTTCATAGCAATTTCTCCTTATTCAATGGAAATAAATTTGTAGCCTTCTGTTTTGATGGCTTTCTTCAAGGCGGCAGCATCCACCTTTTTGCTGAGGGTCACAACGGCGATGCCTTTTTCATGGTCCGCCTGGGCGGAGGTCACGCCGTCTACGGCTTCCAGAGCCTTTTGCACAGCCGCCTCGCAGTGGTGGCACATCATGCCCTCAATGTGGATGGTCTTCACCATATCGTTCTGGCCATTCCGGGCCTTATGGCTGCGCTTGCGGTCATGGCTGCCGTCATAGAGTTTGCAGAGATTCAGCCGCAGGGCATTGGTCACCACGCAGAAGCTGGAGAGGCTCATGGCTGCCGCGCCGAACATGGGATTCAGCGTCAGCCCAAGGCCCACAAAGCATCCGGCCGCCAGGGGAATGCCGATGGTGTTGTAGAAAAATGCCCAGAAGAGGTTTTCGTGGATGTTCCGCAGGGTGGAGCGGCTGAGCCGGATGGCTGCGGGCACATCCAGCAGGCTGCTCTTCATGAGCACCACATCCGCCGCGTCAATGGCCACATCCGCGCCCGCGCCGATGGCAATGCCTGTATCGGCCCGTGTCAGGGCGGGGGCGTCGTTGATGCCGTCGCCGACCATGGCAACTTTGCCCTTGGCCTTCAGCCGACGGATAACCGTTTCCTTGCCGTCGGGCAGGACCCCGGCAATGACCTGATCCACACCTGCCTGAGCGCCGATTGCTTTGGCGGTGCGCTCATTATCGCCGGTAAGCATGACTACCTGGATGCCCATATTCCGCAGCTCCCGGATGGCCTGGGGGCTGTCGGACTTCATGGTGTCCGCCACAGCAATCATTCCGGCGAAAGCGCCGTCATAGGCAAACAGCAGGGGTGTCTTGCCCTGTTCCGCCAGCGACTGGGCTTTGGTGGTCATATCCGCGGGAACGGAAACCTGTCCGGAGATGAATTTCAGACTGCCGCCCAAAAGAGCCTTGCCGTCCAGCCTTGCCTGAAGGCCGTTGCCGGGCAGCGCTTCAAAATCCGTTACCTCCGCAATCCGCATGCCCCGGGTGGCGCCCTCTTCCAGAATGGCCTTTGCCAGAGGGTGCTCACTCTTGCTTTCCAGAGCCAGGGCCAGCTTCAAAAGCTGAGCTTCCTGCCCTTCGCTGACGATATCCGTCACCTTGGGCCTGCCCTCCGTGATGGTGCCGGTCTTATCCAGAACAACGATATCCGTTTTGCCGGTCTGCTCCAGAGAGACGGCGGTCTTGAAGAGTATGCCGTTTTTGGCGCCTACGCCGTTGCCGACCATAATGGCAACAGGAGTGGCAAGGCCCAGGGCGCAGGGGCAGCTGATGACCAGCACGGAAATGCCTCTTGCCAGCGCAAAGGAGAATTCCCGGCCCAGCAGCAGCCAGACAATGGTGGTGATGACCGCAATGGAGATCACCGCGGGCACAAACACACCGGAAACCCGGTCCGCAATCTTGGCAATGGGGGCCTTGGTAGCCGCCGCGTCGGAGACCATTTTGATGATCTGGGAAAGGGTGGTGTCCGCACCTACGCGGCTTGCCCTGCAGCGGAGAAAGCCGGACTGGTTGAGAGTTGCGGCCGACACGCCGTCGCCGGCGCCCTTGTCCACGGGGATACTCTCGCCGGTCAGGGCGGATTCGTTGACGGCACTGGTGCCCTCCAGAACGACGCCGTCCACAGGGATGCTCTCGCCGGGACGCACTACAAAGATATCGTCCTTTTGCACCTGCTCGATGGGAACGGTCACTTCCTGCCCACCCCGGACCAGCGTGGCGGTCTTGGGGGCCAGATCCATCAGACCCTTCAACGCGTCTGTGGTTTTGCCCTTGGAGCGAGCCTCCAGCATCTTGCCCACGGTAATCAGGGTCAGAATCATGGCGGCGGACTCAAAATAGAACTCGTCCATATAGGTCATGACCCCGGCCATATCCCCGCGGACCTGGGCGTCGGTCATGGCGAACAGTGCGTAGACGCTCCATACAAAGGAAGCCATGGAGCCAAGGGCTACCAGGGTATCCATATTTGGGGAGCGGTTCCACAGAGCCTTGAAGCCTGAGATAAAGAATTTCTGGTTGATGACCATGATGATTCCCGCCAGCAGCAGCTGTACAAGGCCCATGGCCACATGGTTTCCGTCGAACCAATGGGGCAGGGGCCAGCCCCACATCATATGGCCCATGGAAAAATACATCAGCACCGCCAAAAAGCCGATGGAGGCAATGAGCCGGCGCTTTAATTTCGGTGTCTCATGGTCCGCCAGGGTATCCTCTGCGGCGGATGGTGCCTTTTCCGCACCCTTGGCGGAGCAGCCGTAGCCTGCCTGCTCCACGGCCCGGATAATGGCGGCGCTGTCCGCCGCACCCTCTACGCCCATGGAGTTTGTCAGCAGGCTCACCGCGCAGCCGGAAACGCCAGGTACCTGGTTCACGGCCTTTTCCACCCGTGCCACACAGGCGGCGCAGCTCATGCCTGTTACATTGTATTGTGTCATATTTCTCCTCCTGATTTTCCAGTTTTCCCTATTTGGAGAGAGTTATTTCATGAGCTTTTGCAGAATGGTCACCAGCTCCTCGATGACTTCATCCTTACCCGCCCGGATGTCCCGTGCCACGCAGCCTTCAATGTGACGGGCCAGAATTTCTTTGTTGAAGGCGTTCATGGCGGCGTTGACGGCGGCGGACTGGGTCAGGATGTCGTAGCAGTACGCGTCCCGCTCGATCATGGCCTGCAAGCCCCGCACCTGCCCTTCAATACGCTTGAGGCGGTTCAACAGCTTCCGCTTTTCCTCATCGCTCCGCTGTGTGGTCTTCTCGGTGCCTCCGCAGCAACAGCACTGGTGTTCATCCATTCGGCATCGCTCCTTTCGTATACCCCTTGGGGGTATTTGCATTATATACCCGCAGGGGGTATTTGTCAAGAGGGGAATCCCTATTATCTTGCTCGGCCTTTTGAAGAACTTTTGCTTAACCTATCTGCAGGCTGAGTGCCTCCGGCGGGGAGCTTCTTGTCCCGCCAAGAAGCTCCGCAAGAATGCGGCTTAAGGGAGGCGCTGCCAGAAAGC
>NZ_JAHLPU010000075.1 GCF_018918045.1 Pseudoflavonifractor sp. MSJ-30 | reverse complement strand
GGGCGGCTGTCAGCCGCCCCGACAGGCTTTTCATTTTGTGGCGGTCCCAGCTTTATGACAGACGGAAACGCACCTGATCCGGAAAAAGGATCAGGTGCGTTTCGCAAATTTTGGGGACGTATGCATTCTCCCCTGCCGTTGAAGGACTGCGCAGTTGCGGATTTTTTACAGTTCCCAGGCCATTTGAGCCGCGCCCCAGAGGGCATCGTGGGCGGGATAGATCACGGGACCGAGAGGGGAGAGCCTTGCTTCCACACGGCGGCGGTAGGCGTTGTCTTCACTGAGTAGTCCGCCAAGCAGGGCAATGGGGCAGCCTTGCAAATTCAGCCGCCGCTGTACCGCGGCAGCCAGTGCGTGGAGTTCCTCGGCACCCAGCTCCAGAATTTTGCAAGCCCTTTGGTTTCCGTTTTCTGCCAGCTCCAGTGCGATGGAGGAAAACCGGGCAATGGCTGCCTTATCCGTGGCGCCCTTGTAGACGAGGGACACAATGGCCCCCGCTTCGGCGGAACCCAACTTTTCCAGAACGGCATCCAGAATGGCGTGGTCCTCGCTGCGGCCGTCCAGAGCCTGAACTGCTGCGGAGAAAACATCCCGGCCGAGCGCGTAACCGCTGCCGCCGTCATCAATCAAATGCCCGTAGCCTCCGCTGCGGGCGGTTTCCCCCGCGGCGTTTTTACCGAAACAGATGGAACCTGTGCCGGCAATTACCGCCATGCCGGGGTCGTCCATGGCCCCCCGCAGGGCGATTTCCTGGTCACCGCAGAGCTTCCATCTGCCGGCAAAGCCTGCCGTGTTCAATTCCGCTTCCAGAATTCTTCCAACCTCCGGGTTGGAGATGCCCGCGCCGCCTACGCAGAGTCTGGCACAGTCCGTCATTTTTCCACAGGCTGTGAACACCTCCCGCAGCCGTGCCCGAAAGGCGTCCTCTCCGATGGCATTCAGGTTAAAGGGGCCGAATTCCTGCCGACGCAGAAGGGTATTGTCCGCGGTACGGAGTTCCAGACGGGTGTGTGTTCCGCCGCCGTCGATTCCAGCAATGAACATTTCCGGTACCTCACAGCTTCACGGGGCAGGTCCCCTGCGCCTTGCCCCCCAGGAGAATCTCCGCCAGGGCGGCAATCGAGGGCTCCGCGTAATCGTAGACTGCCAGCTTCCAAAGACCTTCCGGCAGGGCGGAAAGATCGTAGGGGTTGCGCAGGGCGGCAGCGGCCATGGGCTTGCCAAGAGCGGACAGCGCGCGGGCCAAAGCCAACTGCCCCCGGAACAGATGGGCATTGCAGGTGGTGAATACAATGCTTTCACAGCCCTGGGCCGCCGCAAGCGCGGCCTGAATGTCCGCTTCCGTGGGATCCTTTGGGGTGACCAGGTGTTTTGCGCCGAAGCGCTGGCCCAGATAGCCCGGGGCGGTGGATGCGGCGCCGGTTTCGTTGCCAGCACCGGAGGCCCGGTAGTCGGCGCAGCCGCAGAAAAATGTTTTTTCGTTTACAGGGAAAGGCGTGCCGGAGAGCGCTGTAACGGCTTTTCGGCTCAGGGCCTCCGATGCCGCACGGTCCTCCGGGCGGTTGCACAGCGCGGGTGTGATTTCCCGGAAAAGCTGCTGCTTATAGCGCAGAATCCGCTCCACGGACAGCCGGATCTCTGTCAGGTCCAGTTTTCCCTGCTCGCCAGCCTCCAAAAGCGCTTTGGCTGCGGCCTCTTCCAACGCAAAGGTGCTGGAGATCTCCGCCAGATCCACGCCCGCCTGAATAGAGGCCACAACGCCGTTGGCGGTGCCGAAATGATCCTGAATGGCCAGCATTTCCATGCAGTCTGTCAGGATAAGCCCCTGAAAGCCCAGCTTTTCCCGCAGAAGCCCTGTGACCATCCGCCGGGACATGGTGCAGGGCAGACCCTTCGGCTCCAGCTTCGGGAAAAGTACATGACTCATCATGACGGCGGGAACCCCGGCCTCAATGGCCCGCCGGAAGGGAACCAGCTCCAGAGCCTCCAATTCTTCTTCGGTTTTGTCCACCCGGGGCAGCCCCAAGTGACTGTCCACCGCCGTATTGCCGTGACCGGGGAAGTGTTTGGCACAGCACAGCACGCCGCTGTGGGCATAGGGGGCCAGAGAAGCGCAGCCGAAGGCGGCAACGGCATCAGGATTATCCCCGAAGCTGCGCACACCGATAACCGGATTGCTTGCGTTGGAGTTCACGTCCAATACCGGGGCCATGTTGAAATTTGCCCCCAGTCCCTTCAGCTGCCGGATGGTGATCTGGGATGCCAGACGGGCGTTTTCGGGGTCCCCCGTGGCGGCCAGTGCCATGGCGCCAGGGACGTTGACGGCATCCTGCGGCAGACGGCTGACCATGCCGCCCTCCTGGTCAATGACGATAAAGGGGGGATAGCCGGTTTCTTCCAGAATGAACGCCCGGATTCCTGTGCACAGCTGCCGCAGCTGTGCGGCGGATTCCACGTTGCGCAGGAAGAGAATCACATTGCCGATTTTGTATTCCCGAATCAGGGTTTTGAATTCAGGGGACAGGGTGGTTCCGTGGAAACCGAAAACCAGCTTTTGTCCCAGCATTTCTTTCAGAGTCATTTTTCTTACTCCTTTGGGTAACGTTCGTAGGGTGCTTTTCGTAGACGGAATGCCGCGCTTTCCCGGGCGTACCGGTGGATCAGAGCATCGGCATCCCAGTCCTTCTTTTCAAAATCCCGGTGGCCTGCCAGCAGGGACAGGAAAATCTTTCCGTCCTCCCGTACCGGGGGCAGGAACGCAAAGTCGTTGGGGTACATTTTTCGCAGCAGATCCAGAAGCCGCACACCCATGGCGACAGGCTCCAGAGCCGTTTCATCCATAATGTGCAGCTGAATGCCGCCGCAGAGGATGCCCGCGTGCTTGGATGCGGCAGGGGTGAAGTAAACCGGTGTGGTCTCCACGCCGGGGCAGTCCAGGGTGTTGAAGGCTTTGCAGAATTCCTCCGCCCGGATGAAGGGGGCGCCAATGATGCCGAAGGGGTCCCCGGTGCCGCGGCCTTCGGAACAATTTGTGCCCTCAATCAGGCAGGTGCCGGGGTACAGCAGGGCGGTTTCGTATCGGGGAATGCCCATGCTCGGCATGACCCAGCAGTGGCCCCAGTCCCGGAAGGTCATATTCCGGGTAAGACCGGCGCAGGGGACGATGTGCAGGTCGCAGCCGCAGCGCAGCTCCTCGTTCATCATAACCGCCAGTTCGCCGCAGGTCAGGCCGTAGCACACAGGCATTTCGTAGCCGCCTACAAAGCTGAGGGTCTCCTGCCGCATCAGGCCGCCCTCTACCCGGTCTCCCAAGGGGTTTGGCCGATCTAGAACCACCAGACGCTTCCCGGCGGCCGCGCAGTCCTCAACGCAGTAGCGCAGGGTGGTCAGGAAGGTGTAGTACCGGCATCCTACGTCCGCCATGTCATAGACCAGGGTGTCGAAAAGCGCAAGGGTCTCCTGAGACAGCCGCTTGGAATCTCTGGTGTACAGACTGCGGACAGGCAGACGGCATTCCTCGTCAATTTCGTCCGCAAACAGAGCACCGGCGGCTTTATCGCCCCGGACGCCGTGCTCCGGGGCCAGCAGCAGCCTCAGATCGCAGCACTGCTTCAAAACATCAAAGGTGGGTTCGTTCCCGCTGGTGCGCCCGGAAGGGCCGGTCAGCAGAGCCACGCGCCCCGCAAAAAGCTCCTGAAATTCCGCGACGCGGTCGGCGCCGAATAAAACCATGGTTTTTACCTCCTTGACAATCGGCGTTTTGCCGGATAAACTGAAATACAAACACACCATTTCCTTTTGAAGGAGGAAACGATATGGATCATCCATTTTCTACCCTGTGGGCAAAGCCCTCCCGCCTTGTAGTGGGCCTTATGAGCGGCACCTCTGCCGATGGGGTGGACGCCGCCCTGACCCGGATCACGGGCTGCGGTCTGGAAACCAGGGTGGAGCAGCTGGGCTTTTACTTCCAGCCCTTTGACGAGACCACCCGGCAGAGAATTCTGGACGTCTGCGGCGGCGATTTCGGCGGCAGCCGGGAGATTTGCCTGTTAGGGACCCATCTGGGAAAGCTCTATGCCCAGGCGGTCCGGGAGCTTCTGCGGGAAACCGGGATCGGGAGAATTGATCTGATCGGCTGTCACGGACAGACGGTTTACCATATTCCCGAGGATACGCCCTACTTAGGCGGTACTGTCCGGGGTACGCTGCAGATCGGCGACCCTTCCTGGTTGGCCGAGGAATTTGGCTGCCCGGTGGTCAGTGATTTCCGCATCCGGGATATGGCCGCCGGGGGTCTGGGCGCGCCGCTGGTACCCTACACGGAGTTCCTGCTGTACCGCAGTGAAACCGAGGACGTGGCGCTGCAGAATATCGGCGGAATCGGCAATGTAACGCTGCTGAGCGCCGGGTGCACTCTGGAGGACGTCACCGCCTTTGACACCGGCCCGGGCAACATGGTCATGGATGCCCTGGTGTCCAGGATCACGGACGGGAATCTGGGCTATGACGATGGCGGGAAGCTGGCAGCCTCCGGCCATGTGATCCCGGAGCTGCTGGCCCATATGCTGGAAGACCCCTATCTTGCAAAGAAGCCCCCCAAGACCACCGGCCGGGAATACTACGGCAAGGCCTATGTGGATGCGCTTCTGGCTGTTGGAGACTATCCTCTTGTGGATATTCTGGCAACGGCTACCCGTTTTACGGCGGAATCTATTGCCGTAGGGCTGCGGCGGTTCGCGCCCCGGATGCCTGCCCGGCTGGTGGTGGGCGGCGGCGGAAGCCGGAATCCCACTCTGCTTCGTTTCCTGCGGGAGGCTTTGCCGGAGTGCCGGGTGCAGACTCAGGAGAACCTGGGCTATGACAGCGATGCCAAGGAAGCCGTGGCCTTTGCGCTGCTGGCCAACGAGACCCTCTTCGGCGTCTGCAACAACGCCCCTTCCGCCACCGGCGCAAAGCACGGGGTGGTCATGGGGAGAATAAACTTGTAGAGCTCCAAGGCTTCCCCTGGGGGAAGCTGGCTCGGCGGAACGCCGAGGCTGATGAGGGGCGGTACGCACCAGGACGCAGAGAAAGCCCTTGTCTCTCTCCCTGTCGGAGAATGAGCGTAGGGCGGGGAGAGCCCTCTCAGTCAGCCTGCGGCTGACAGCTCCCCCAAAGGGGGAGCCGGGGTTGCATATCTCGTGCGATTGCGCTGCGTTCCGTTTGCTTTGCTGTGCGACGCACCGCACCGTGGGGAAGACCCTTTTACTTTTCCAGCACTTTCGCGATCCGGCCGCCTGCTGATTCCAGCAGGCGGTTTGCTGTTTCCGCGTCCACATCCCGCAAAATCATGACAATGGCAGCCTTTGGGTGATAGCCGCACTGCTTCAGGGCAGATGCGGCCTCTTCCTCCGTGCATTCCGCGGCGCTGCACACGATGGTTACACAGCGGCGGATCAGCTTTTCGTTGGAGGGCTTTACGTCTACCATCAGATTGCCGTAGACCTTGCCCAGCTTGATCATCGCGCCGGTGGAGAGCATATTCAGCACCATTTTCTGAGCGGTGCCGGATTTCATGCGGGTAGAGCCGGTGACGACTTCGGGGCCGGGGGCGGGGGCAATGCCGATGTCAGCATAGCGGTCCAGTTCGCTGCCGGGGCAGCAGGTCACGGCAATGGTGGGGGCGCCAAGCTGCTTGGCGTATTCCATGCAGCCCATGACATAGGGCGTCCGGCCGCTGGCGGCGATGCCTACCAGCACATCCTTTTCGGAAAAATGAATGCCCCGCATATCGGTTACGCCCAGTTCCCTGCTGTCCTCGGCCCCTTCTACGGCCTTGAAAATGGCTCCATAGCCCCCTGCCATAAGGGCCTGGACGGTTTCCGGGTCCGTTGAATAGGTGGGGGGACACTCTACGGCGTCCAGAATGCCCAGCCGTCCCGAGGTGCCTGCGCCGCAGTAGATCAGGCGGCCGCCCGCACTCAGATGCACAGCAATCACGTCCACCGCCTGGGCGATTTTGTCCGTTACCAGGGCTACGGCATCGGCCACCCGGTGGTCCTCCCGGTTGATGAGCTTCACCATGTCCAGAGTGGACAGGGTATCAATGTTCATGGTGTTTGGATTCCTCTGCTCTGTGGCGATTTTTTGCAATTCTACCATATCAGATATCCTCCATTGTCTGCACCAGCCGGTACTGTTCTTCAGGGATCATGAAGCATTCGCAGTAGCCCTTGCGGCCCTGGATGCCCCGCAGCCGCTTCAGGTGGGCATAGTATTCCTTATAGGGAAAACTGGTGGAATGCACCGCGAACCAGTGGTGGTCGATGGCTTTCTCCCAGAGAGGATAGCCATCGCTGACGTCCAGATAGACATAGGGCTCAAATCCGGGGGCGTCCTCCCAGTTTTCGGCGAAATAGATTTTTTTGGCGAAGTGCCTGGGCAGCTCTCGCTGGAAACCTTCAATGGCGGCATAGAACCAGGCGTCTGACACAATGCGATGGCATGCGGCGTGGTCCTTGTGCATGCTGTTGGCATGGTGGGTGACGATGATGTCCGGCTTCACCTGCCGGATGACATCGCAGACGGCGAAGCGGATTTCGTCGTTGTCCGGAACCAGACCGTCCTCATAGGGCAGGACAATGGCCTCTCCGCCCAGGTCCTTTGCGAATGCCTCCGCCTGGGCGATTTTGTCCCGGCGGTAAGCGGCGATGTCCGCCCCGGCGGGCGCGCCTTTTTCGCCGGCGGTCAGGGCCAGAGTAACGGCTTTGCCGCCGTGGACGGCGCAAGTGGCAAGCAGGGCACCGGCGGTGAGCTCGGCGTCGCCTACATGGGCGCCAATAGCAAGGACAGTGTGTGTTTTCATTTCTTTACAGCTCCTTCAGCATGACGCCAAAGGTCCGAACAATCCGGAACCCCGCGCCGAGATAGATGAACCGGGCGTGATTGTCCTCCCCGGTGAACAGTGACATATATTGGGAGCCAACCTCTTTTTCCCGCTGCAATAGCCTGTAAAAAAGCAGCGTTCCCAGACCGTGGCCCTCATAGGCCGGCGCAACACCCAGTCCGGCAAAATAGCCCCGGCCTGTTGCCTCGGGATAGACCGGGCCTGTAAACCCGGCGCAGGTATTGTCCTTCAGACCTACCAGCAAATCCATGCCGTTTTCCCCCGCGGCGGGGATTTCCGCGGACCACATGGCGTTTCCCAGAGCGCCGACCATTTCCTTCAGGCCAATGTGTTTCATGGGGTCATAGCGGGCGACAGTATACCCTTGCCGGGCCATTTTCCGGGCCTTCTCCATGACCCAGGCAGGTGTTTCGTAGTCCTTCAAGTCCAGGTACATGGCACATTCCCGGGTGCTCTCCTGATAGCCAAGGGCCAGCATTTGTTCGTGCAGAGGAATATCCAGGGCAATGCCCGGGGCGTTGTTGTGCTGATGCCCCGGGGTGCCGGGGAGAAGCCAGGGCAGGCGGATGGGATTGAAGAAGGTCACGGCGCTGTAATGCCGTCCGGCCTTCCGGAAGGCATCTTCCAAAGCGGCCAGCAGCAGGGCAGTATTTTCCGCGGTATCGGCTTCAGAGGACAGGATCACGCAGCTGACATAACCCCGCACATCCCCTTTGGGAATATGGTCTCCCGTGCAGCCGTTGGCAAAGCCCAGAACCTTCCCCTGTACCTCCAGAACAAAGGTGTATTCCACGGAAAAATCGGGATGCCGGGTAAGCAGCCCACGGAAATGTTCCAGATCCAGTGGGGCGAAGCCCAGAGCGGTTCCGGATGTATTCCAGAGATCCAGCAGCGCGGCTTCGTCTGCGGGTGTATAGTTTCGGATCATTTTTTTTCTCCTTATGGATATGGCCCCCACAATGTGGGGGCCGTTTTGGGAAAATCAGCCCTTGACGGCGCCGATGGTGACGCCTTCCATGAAGTACTTCTGCAGCGCAAAGAACATAACGAACATAGGCAGGGCAGAAATGGTCGCACCGGCCATCATGGGGGCAAACAGGGTCTCGTTGGCGAACTTGAACTGCTTCAGGCCAACCTGAATGGTGTACATGGCGGGGTCGTTGGTCACCAGGAAGGGCCAGAAGAAGTCATTCCAACTGGACATGAAGGTGTTGATGGCCATTACAGCCAGAACGGTTTTGGAAAGGGGCAGGATGATCTTGATAAAGATCTGGAATTGGTTGCAGCCCTCAATTTTGGCACTCTCGATCAGCGGCGTGGGCAGGCCGGAGAAAAACTGCTTGCACAGGAAGATGTTGTAGGCTGTGCACAGGCTGGGCAGGATCATGGCGGCGTAGGTGTTGGTCATGGAGAACTTCTGCACCATCAGGATGTACAGAGGAACCTGGGTCACCTGGTAGGGAATCATCATGGCAACCAGAATCAGGCCGAACAGGAAGGAACTGCCCTTGAAGCGGATCTTGGCAAAGGCGTAGCCCGCCATGGAGGCGAAAATTACGTTGCCGATGACCGCGCCGGAGGCCACGATGAAGCTGTTCAGGATCCAGCGCAGGGAATAGTCGCTGAAATGGAAGAAGGCATCAAAGGATTCCAAAGTCAGACGGGAGGGGAGAATGGTGCGCATATTGCCCGCGGTGGATACATTGGGGCCGAAAGCGGACAGAATCATATAACAGATGGGGAACAGGGTCGCGGCAGCCAGAATAATCAGAATGATGGCAATAATCGTATTGCGCAGATAGAGCACCTTGCGGTTGTGCAGATGCTGGGAGTACAAGCCGGTAGTAGCCATGGCGTTCCCTCCTTAGTATTCCACGTCCACGCCCATGAGCCGGAACTGGAACAGGGACATGATGGCGATGGCAATGGCCAGCAGAATGGCCTGGGCGCAGGCGAGGCCGTACTTGCCGTAGACAAAGGCGTTGTTATAGATCAGCAGTCCGATCATGGTGGTGGAGTTGTCCGGGCCGCCGCCGGTCATCATGTAGGCGTTCATAAACACCTGGAAGGAGCCGATGACGCCGGTGACCAGCAGGAACAGGGTTGTGGGCTTTACCAGGGGCCAGACAATATAGCGCACCTTCTGGAAGAAGGTGGCGCCGTCCAGCTCGGCGGCCTCAAAATAGCTGTTGTCAATGCCGAGAAGCGCGGCAATATAAGTGATGATCCGAACACCGTGGCTGGAAAGCAGGGCCATGATGATCAGGGAGAGCATGGAGGTTTTTGTGGAGGACAACCAGTTCTGGGCAGGAATGCCGAAAATGCCCAGAAGCCGGTTGAAGATGCCGTCCGGAGAGGAATCGTACAGCCACAGCCAGACCACGGACAGGGCCACGCCGGAGGCAATGCCGGGCAGATAGTACATGGCCTTAAAAACGGACTGGGTTTTCTTCTTAAAGGGCATGATCATCACCGCAATGGAGAAAGAAAGCAGCAGCGACAGCGGCACGACGATCACGGTATAGATAAGAGTATTCAGCGCAGCCTTGTAGAACAGGTTGAACTTGGAATACTTCAGAGTGTCCGCATAATTTTTCAGTCCCACAAATTCGGAACCGAAGGGCTTGTAGTTGAAAAAGCTGGTGTAAATGGCGCTGAATACAGGATAGAGCGTAAAAACGCAGAAAATGATCATGGCGGCGGCGATAAAAATATAGCCCCACAGATCGTCATTGGTGAATTTCAGCCTGCGGCCGGTCTGCTGCCGCTTCAGTTTTGTGCTGTTCATAGACCTACCTCCCAGGTTTAAAATGGGGCTGCCGCGTTTTGCAGCAGCCCCGATGAGATCCAGCTCCACAGCTGGGTAAGATCTGTCTATCGACAGTTCGTCCGATTGGTCCGGACAAAAGAAGGGTGCGTTGTATTCTGTTTTTGCAACGCACCCTCCTGATGAATCAATTAGCCGAGCTTGCCGGAGACGCAGTTGTCAGCGCCGAAAGCAGCGTAAGCAGCCTCGCAGATGTGGTCATAGACTTCCTGAGCGGTGGTTTCACCGGCCAGCAGCAGCTGGAACTTGGGAACGATCTGCTCGTCCATCAGCTTCTTGGCGGTGGCGGTCATCTCGGTGGTGACACCCTCGGGAGGCGCCTGAACCATGGCGATGCAGCGGGCGGCGGTGGCCAGGTTGTCAGCGTCGCGGCCCTCTTCCAGAACCAGAGCGTCGCGGCCGGACTGGCAGACGGGATCCAGATACAGCTCGTTCATGCAGGTGGCGATCCGCTCGCCGGAGCAGATGTAGTCCATGAACAGCAGAACGTTCTTCAGATGCTCGTCAGTGGTGTTCTTATTCCGCATGGCAATCAGGCCGTCCACGGTGCCGTAGCAGGACTCGGCGCAGCCGTCCATGGTGGGCACGGGCAGGAAAGCGTAATCCATGGGAAGGGAGTTTTCAACGGCGGTGCCGTCGTTGGCTTCCAGAGCGGCATTGTTCTTCTTGAAGTTGTTCTCAAACAGAGGCATGGCCTTGCCGAAGATCATGGCGTTGCCGGTCTGGCACATAACCATACGCTGGCCGGCTTCCACGCCATAGTTGGGCATATAACCGGATTTGGTCATTTCCTCAACGGCGCTGAGCATGGTGAGCATATTCTCGGAGGTCATGGTGTACTTCAGGTCAGGGGTAAAGGTGTTGCTCAGGCCGGCGCCGGCGCCGAAGATGTAGAGCATATCAGAAGCGGTAACGCCGGAGTTGGCAAACACGAAGCCGTAGCAGCCGTCCTTGGTGCCCTGCTTGATGACGTCCAGGAACTCCTCGTAGGTCCAGCCTTCCTTCTGAATCTTGGCAACGTCGATACCCAGCTCTTCCATCATGGTCTTGTTGGCGCCGATGGACTGAATGGTCAGGTACAGGGGCAGACCATAGGTGGTGCCCTCCAGAGACAGGTACTTCAGAGCGTTTTCATCGTAGTCGGCCAGACGGTCGGCGGACATGTACTGCGCGATGTCAATGGCGACGCCCATTTCCACGAAGGTGCCCAGGGCGTTGGAGGAGATCTCCGCAATGTCGGGAGCCTCGCCGGCCTGCGCCATGGTGGAGAGCTTGTCGTTGTGATCGCCCCAGGAGGTCTCGATGACCTGCACGGTGAGATTGGGGTACAGCTCATGGAAATCGTTGGCCCAGGTCTTCAGATTTTCCAGATAGTTGCCGGTGACGGGGGGCGCCATGATTACAATGGTATCAGGGGCGGCCTCGGTCTCCTGCGCGGGGGCTTCCGTTGCGTCGGCAGCGGGGGCGGCGGTGGTGGCCGCGGTGGTCTGCTGGGTGCTTCCGTTGCCGCAGCCGGCGAACAGGCCCAGAACCATTACGCAGACCAGCAGCATGGTAATGAACTTTTTCATTTCTGTTTCCTCCTGGTATTCAAATTGCGTCTTCAGCCTTCCGAGAAACGAAACAGCTTTTCGACTCTGCAACCATTATAGCGGAGACAGTACTTTATGTCAATAAATTTGAGATGGAATGAAATTCTGTTTCATATGCTGAATTGAAAATGGATTTTTTGATTGAATTGGTGAAACGACAACAAAAAATGCAGAAAAGAAATGTACAAAATACATAAAATATGGATGAAATTTTTGGCAACAAAATGCATGGCCTTTCGGGGGAAAAGACGGTACAATGGTACGGCTATCCCGGAAAAATGCAAATTCCGGTAAAAAATTTCACGAAAGGCGGAAAAAGTATGAGCAGCGCACTGATCCGGCTGCGGGAGCGCTCGGCACAGTTTTCCAGCACAGAGCGGGGCGTGGCGGAACGGATACTGGCAGAGCCCCAGCTGGTGGTGGATCTCAGTGTCCATGAGCTGGCCCAGAAAACCTTTTCCTCTCCGTCCACCATCGTCCGGATGTGCATGCATACAGGCTATTCCGGCTATAAAGAATTCCGCCGGGAGGTGACCTCCGAACTGGCCCGCCGGGAGCAGAACCTGCGTACCAGCAAAAAGGAGATCCAGCATTCAGACTCTCTGGAGCAGATTATTGATAAGATCACCTTTGCCAATATCTGTTCCCTGGAGGAGACCCGGGACCTTCTGGATGTGGATGTGCTGCGCAGCAGTGTGGAGGTCATCCGCCGGGCACGGGTCATCTATCTCTTTGGCATGGGCGCGTCGCTGTGCGCGGCCAAGGATGCTTACCTGAAATTTCTCCGGCTGAATAAGCTCTGTATCATCAATGAGGACTGGCATTCCCAGCTGGTGCAGTCCTTCAATGCCACGGCCCAGGATGCCGCACTGGTATTCTCCTATTCCGGCGCCACGGCGGAGGTCATCGAGTGCATGAAAAATCTCAAGCACAGATGCACGCCAATGATCGCGATCACCCGCTGCATTCAATCTCCGGTGTCTGATCTGGCGGATTATAGGCTCTATACCGCTGCCAACGAATCGTTGTTCCGCAGCGGTGCCATGTCCTCCCGGATGGCCCAGCTGAACGTTGTGGATATCCTGTTCACAGCCCTGGCCAACGCGGACTACGATCAGTCGGTGACCCAGCTGTCACGGACCCATATTGTCAAAGACGAAAAGAGATAAAGGCGGTATTCCATGAAGCTCACTCCCGATTCCAAATTCATGCAGCTGTGCGTCAGATTTGTGGCGCTGTTCAAGATCAATTTTCTGTGGCTGCTGTGTTCAATGCCCCTTTTCACCATCGGGGCATCCACCTGCGCCATGCTTGCCTGCCTGAGGGCTTTGCGGGAAGAAGAGGATTGCGGCGCAAAGTTCTTTTTTGGGGCCTTTCGCCGGTACTTTGGCAGGGCGACTGTTTTGTGGCTGCTGATGGCCTTTGCTGAAGCGGTTCTGGCTCTGGACTACAGGATCGTGGCCTATCTGGATTTTCCCGGCCGTATGGCGGTGATCGTTCTGATCTGCTTCTGCCTGTTTGCGCTGATTCTGGTCGCCGGTCTGATTTTTCCGCTGCTGGTCCGCTATCCCGGCACCATTCGGGATACGGTGGTGAACGCCGTGCTGCTGAGCATTGCCCATCTGCCGAAAATGCTGCTGGTGACGGCGATGAATCTGCTGCCGCTGCTGCTTCTGGTGGTTCTGCCCCAGGCGTTTATTCTGCTGAGCTTTCTCTGGCCGGTCTGCGGCTTCGCTCTGATTGCCCTGTACGATCTGCATGTTACAGATAAAATATTCGCCGCGCTGGAAGGGCGGCAGGAGGAAAAATGACTATGGTCCATCTTCTGCTGGTCATCATCTATCTGGCCTTTATCAGCCTGGGGCTGCCGGATTCTCTGCTGGGGTCCGCCTGGCCCACCATGCATACGGAATTGGGCGTGCCCCTTTCCTATGCCGGGGCGATCTCCATGCTTATCGCCTGCGGCACCATCGTTTCCAGCCTGCAGAGCGACCGGTTGACCCGGCGCTTCGGCACCGGAAAAGTCACGGCTTTCAGCGTCGCCACCACTGCGGTGGCCCTGTTCGGCTTTTCTGTGACCCGGTCCTTTTGGCTGCTGTGTCTGTGGGCCATTCCCTATGGCCTGGGGGCGGGCAGCGTGGACGCATCGCTCAATAATTACGTTGCGCTGCACTACAAGAGCCGCCATATGAGCTGGCTCCACTGCATGTGGGGCCTGGGGGCCATGACGGGTCCCTATCTTATGGGCTATGCCCTGACCAACGGTCAGAGCTGGAACGCGGGCTATCGGTACATTGGAATCATCCAGGTGGTCCTGACGGCTGTCCTATTCATCAGCCTGCCTCTGTGGAAGGGCAGAAGCGGCGGGGCAGAGGAGGAGCGGGACGGCGGACCCATGAGGCTGCGGCAGATTTTCGCCATCCCCGGGGCCAAAGCGGTGATGCTCTGCTTCTTCTGCTACTGCGCCATTGAGCAGACCGCCAGTCTCTGGGCCAGCACCTATCTTTCGGAAGTCAGGGGCATGCCTCCGGAGCGGGCGGCGGGCTTTGCCAGCCTGTTCTTCATCGGTATTACCCTTGGCAGAGGACTGAGTGGTTTTCTCACCATGCGTTTTACGGATTCCCGGATGATCCGCATGGGCTGCTGCGGCATCGCGCTGGGCATTGCAGCCATGCTTCTTCCGGGGCCGGATATTCTGGCCATGGGCGGCCTGATCCTCATCGGCCTGGGCTGTGCGCCCATCTACCCCTGTATCATCCACTCTACCCCCGCCCATTTCGGCGCGGATAAGTCCCAGGCGGTCATCGGCGTCCAGATGGCCAGCGCCTATGTGGGCACTCTGGCCATGCCGCCGCTCTTCGGTCTGCTGGCGGGCCGCTTCACCGTGGGCCTGATGCCCCTTTATCTTGCGGCGCTGCTGGTGGTCATGATTGTTATGCACACAATTCTGGAGAAGAAAGCGCCGGTCTGATCCATAAAAAATCCAGCGCGGTTCTCAAGGCTGAAGGGAACCGCGCTGCTTTTTGCTTCTGCTATGGTATGCATCCGAAAACTGTGCTATAGTAATCTTGTAATGCGAATCAAGAGTTGAACGTATACCCTGAAAGCGGAAATCCCAAGCCTTCCCCTGGGAGGGGAAGGTGGCCCGC
>NZ_JAHLPU010000053.1 GCF_018918045.1 Pseudoflavonifractor sp. MSJ-30 | reverse complement strand
CAGATTTCCTGTTTTTTCAAGATGCATATGGTTTTAGATTTTACATACAGGGGCGGCTGTCAACTCTTGATTCACATTTGTAATTGAAGAAAGCAAAGGGGGGGGACGGCGGTGTATTATGCGTCTCTGAAAAACGAGGAATCGATTATGACATTCATTCAGCATTACGATTCCCCGCTGGGCGGTATTTTGCTGGCGGCGGATGAAATTGGACTGACGGGCCTGTGGTTTGATGGGCAGAAGTACTTTGCCCGAGACCTGCCCGCGGAGCGCATTGACCGGGATACGCCCATCCTTTCGGAGGCCCGGCATTGGCTGGATGTTTATTTTACCGGGAAAGAGCCGGACTTCCTGCCGCCGCTGCACCCCATGGGTTCCGCGTTCTGTCAGTCCGTGTGGGAGATCCTTTTGCGGATTCCCTATGGGCAGACTACGACCTATGGTGAAATCGCGCGGCAGCTTGCGGAAAAGAAGGGACTTCATCAAATGTCTGCCCAGGCCGTCGGCGGCGCGGTGGGACACAATGAGATATCCATCATCATTCCCTGCCACCGGGTCGTCGGTACAAACGGCAGCCTGACCGGGTATGCCGGTGGTATTGACAGAAAGGTAAAGCTGCTGGAACTGGAACATACGGATGTGTCCGGGTTTTTCGTGCCGAAGAAGGGAACCGCGCTGTAAAGCGGCGGTTTCCGGGACAAGCCCCGTTCCGCGGCGGCCTTATTCGTATATTAGCGTTCGCTAATCCAAGGGGACGCAGTATTTTTTCTGTCCCGTCAAAAAAGATTTCAAAAAGCCGCAACATTTCTCCGTGTTTTGCGTTATGATAGGTGAAGACAGAAAAAGGAGGTGCCTGAGATGGAGGACGAGCAGATTCTGGATCTGTATTTTTCCCGCTCAGAGCAGGCCATCGGGGAGACGGCGGCTAAGTACGGCCCCTACTGCCACTCGATCGCTTTTCACGTACTGGAAAACCAGGAGGACGCGGAGGAATGCGTCAGCGATACCTGGTATTCCACCTGGAACGCCATTCCGCCGAAAAGACCCGCACCCTTTTCAGCGTTCCTGGGCCGCATTACCCGGAACCTGTCCATTGACCGCTGGCGCAGGACCCGGGCTTTCAAGCGGGGCGGCGGGCAGATGACGCTGGCGCTGGAGGAATTAGCGGAGTGCGTTTCCGGTACGGGGAGTCTCGAGAACGACATTATCCGCCGGGAGACTCTGGCGGCGGTGGAGCGTTTTCTGGGGCAGCTCAGCGTGGCGGAGCGGAATGTGTTCCTGTGCCGGTACTGGTATCTGGAATCCACCCAGGAGATCGCGGAGCATTCGGGATTTTCCCAGACCAAAATCCGCACGATGCTCCACCGGCTGCGGGGCAGACTGGATACATATCTGGAAAAGGAGGGCTTGCGATGACGGAAATGGAGCTTCTGAAGCTGCTGGGCGACATTCAGGGCAGCTATATCCAGCAGGCGGATGCCTTCCGGGAGGGGCGGCTGCGGATCGTGAAGAAAAAGCGGCCCGTCGTCACCGCCCTGAAGATCCTGTCCACGGCGGCCATGCTGGCGGTGATCCTGGGGGCAGGGTATCTGGGGATGCGTGACCTGGCATCCAAGGCGGCCAAGGAAACAACGGGCGAGACCATGGCGCTGCAGGCTGCCAGGGCCGATGCCGAAAACGCGGACAGCAATTGGCAGCAGACGGTTCTGCGGGACGGGATATCCTTCTACAGCCCGGACTATCAAACGGATTTCACGATGACTGAATTCTGCGCGCAGCTTGGAAGCTGGATGGGCATACAAAATAAGAGCGTATTGCCAAAGGCTGCCCGGTATACTGTTCTGGATATGGACGGCGATGGGCAGGAGGAGCTTGTCGTGGAGTTCGAGGGAACCGGCAGCCTGCCCAGGCTGGTGCTGGGCCGCTTTGACGGCGAAATCTATGGCTTTATCTACTACATCCGCCAGATGAATTTGATCAAGCAGGACGGCGTTTTCTATTATTCCGGCGGCATCGGCAATCGGGGCTGGGGAAGGCTGCGCAGAGACGGCGGCGAATGGGTCACGGAGGAACTGGAAGGGGACTATTCCGACGCGCCGGACGCAGTGTGGACGCAGTGGGTAAGCCTGGGTACGGTGACAGAATCGGATGCCACATCCCAGAATGATAACGAGAAAGTAACACCGGAGCTGCTCATGCGGGAAGCCAGCGATGATTTGGCATTCTGGGTGGATGGAGCTGAGTTCGCAGTTTCCGCGGATCTCTTCATCGGTGACGGCTATTCCCTGTATATTCCGAAAGAGGGCTGGGTCCATGAGGTCATTGACTATCACGGTACGGCGGCGGACCGGTGGGCCTATGCCGATCAGACCCTGGAGGAATTCGGCCGGAACAATATGCCCGAAGTCACAGACCGGGAAACCCTGCGGAAATTTTACGATTCGCAGTATCCTACCCGCCTGACGGTCCTGTTCCGGCCCGGAATGGACGATCAAGCCATCCGGGACTGGGTGATGGAGGCAAATCCCAACTGGGATATGACGCAGAACGCCAGAGGCGCGCTGTTTGCGGATGGGGCTACTGTGGAATTCCTCCGTACGGAAACCGGCGTCTTTATCTGCATTATGGAAACCCCTGCGTTCGGGACGGAGGGACTGGGCATTCTCGGGGCAATGTACGGCTCCTTCAGCGGTTGGCCAAGAGGAATTCCCGGATATCTGACGGGTGTCAGCGATCGGGACGCGGAGACCACATTCATGATGAACCGTTACATCGAGGCCGAGCAGCGCTGGGAGGAATACCCGGTGGACTGCCGGCTTTACCGGACCTATGGCTACTCCACCTATATTCCAAAGGAGGGCGTTGTCTTCCGGAATGCCGATGGGGAAGTTCGCTATGGCGGCTATGCCGCGTCCATCTGGATGTTGGAGAAAAATGTGAACGTCTGGTTTGCTGTGGTGAAGCTGGATACCACGAATTTTAGTGAGGCCATCCAATGGGGGCTCTCCACAGCCGGCTCTGACTATAATCTGTATGAGGATAAAAGCGGCGGTGTTTCGGGTGACAGTGCGGACGGCACGCAGTTCCTCTCCATATCCTTCCAGGAAAAGGACTTCAATGGCATTTACGCGGTGATTCGAAACTATCCCATTGCCGAAACGGACAACCTGAGCGCCTATGTAAAAATTATGGCCGACCAATTCCAGGCAGAATGACCCCCTTTACAACAGGCCGCCGGTGGCTGTATAATACAGTCATCGGCGGCCTGGCCTTCCCCTGGGGGAAGGTGGCCCGCCGTTAGGCGGGTCGGATGAGGGGCGGTAAGCAGTACCGAAAATGAGAAAATTCTGCAATTCTCTTTCAGAGAACAAATTGAAAACTGGTTAGGCCGGATTAAAAACGGTGCTGCTTGCCGCCCCTCATCAGTCAGGGCTTCGCCCTGCCAGCTTCCCCCAGGGGAAGCCTTTTTTGCGAAAGGAGTTTCCACTATGAACATTTACATCGTCCGCCATGCGGAGCCGGATTATGAACACGATACTTTGACGGAAAATGGCTGGCGGGAAGCAGAGCTTTTGAGCCGGCGGCTGGAAAGAATACCGATGGGTACCTATTATGTATCTCCGCTTGGCCGTGCCAGGGACACAGCCTCGCTGACGCTGCAAAAAGTGGGGGCCGAGGCCACGGTCTGCCCCTGGCTGCGGGAGTTTGACAAGGGTTACGCCACACCCGAAGCATTCCATCCCAGAGGCATGGGCTGGGATCTTCTGCCGGAAAGCTGGGCGGAGGAGCCTATGTACTATGATCCCGCAAACTGGTTTCAGGCCCCGGCCTACCGGGACAGCGGCATCCGGGAGGTCTATGAGAACGTGACCCGGAATTTGGACGGGGTTCTGGAAGCCCACGGCTACCGTCGGGAGGGACACCTGTACCGGGTGGAACGGCCCAATACGGAGAATCTCTTTTTCTTCTGCCATTTCGGCGTGGAGTGCGTTCTCCTGTCCCGGCTGCTGGATTGCTCTCCCGTGGTGCTGTGGCACCATACGGTGGCGCTGACCAGCAGCGTCACGAAGCTGACCACCGAAGAGCGCCGGAAGGGGAAGGCTGTCTTCCGCATGTCCCGCTTCGGTGACCTGTCCCATCTGGAGGAGGCGGGGGAGGAGCCTTCCTTCGCCGCCCGCTTCTGTGAAGTCTGCCACGACGGCACCAGAGAGGATTGAATTAAGGCAACACCGCCTGATTCTGGTACTCGCTGGGGGTCATGCCCACCAGTTTCTTGAAGGTGCCGGAGAAATAGGTGATATCCCGGTAGCCGCAGGCTTCGGCTACCTCATAGACCTTCAGCTTCCGCTGCCGCAGCAAACTCATGGCCTTCTGGATGCGGCAGCGGGTCAGGTAATTGCCCATGGTGGTGCCGGTTTCCTTTTTGAAGAGATGACTCAGGTGTCCCTCGCTGAGGCCCAGCTCAGAAGCTACCTGGCTGACGGAGAGGTTGGGGTCGGCGCAGTTTTTGCTGATGAGATCCATGGCTTCCTGAATATACCGGGTCTTCGTTCCGGAGCGGATTTCCTGAATCCGCAGCTGGGGCGGCTTCACCTGACGGCTCAGCCTGTTCTGAAGGTTCAGAACGGCCTTTTCCAGATCGCCGTCGTGGAAGGGTTTCAACAGGAAATCCACAGCCCCCAGCCGCAGGGCCTGCTGGGCATAGGTGAAGCTGTCATAGGCAGTCAGGATGATGACAAAGGCATTGTTTCCGGCCTCGCGCAGCCGTTCCAGCATTTCAAGACCGTCCATTTTGGGCATTTTCAGGTCGGTGATGATCAGTCCCGGGCTGCATTTTGCGGCAACTTCCAGACCTTCTTCCCCATTGGCGGCCTCACCGACAACAACGCAGTCCAGACTTGCCCAGTCCACGGCCAGCACGATCCCCTTACGAATCAGCTCTTCATCCTCTACGACCATAACTTTCAGCATTTAAGATTCTCCTTTCTCTATGGGCAGTCTGGCGACCACGCAGGCGCCGGGGCCATCCTCGCGGTTTTCCAGCCGAAGGCCGAAGCACTCGCCGTAATGTTTACGCAGAATGGTGTCAACATTGAATAGTCCCAAATGCCCCGTTTGCTTTTCCGGGGGCCGGTAAGGCCCCAGCAGTTCCGGCGGAAGCCCCCTGCCGTTGTCGCAGACCCGGATCTCCAGCAGATTCTCCGTATCGGTCCGGGCGGTGACCAGCAGCTGTCCGGCCTCCACGCCGGAAAGACCGTGGAGAATGGCGTTCTCCGCCAGAGGCTGCAGCAGCATTTTGGGAACCATACAATCCTTCAGATCCTCCGGAACGTCCGCTTCGTAGCTGAAGCTGTCGCTCAGGCGGATCTTTTGTATTTCTATGTACCGCTCCAGGATCAGCAGCTCCTGCCGCAGGGGCACGAACTCCGCGGGGGAAATGCAGGCCCGGAGAATATCCGCCAGATTGGTGGACATCAGGGCCACCTGAGGGACCTGATTGATCTTGCTGATCCATTTCATGGTGTCCAGAGTGTTGCATAGAAAATGGGGATTCAGCTGGGCCTGAAGCATCCGGATCTGCGCTTCGTTCAGGGCTTTCTGATTTTCCAGAAGGGTCTGCTGGTTGGCGGCCAGCGTGGTCACCATGTGGTTGAACTGCCGGGCCAAATCCGTCAGCTCATTTTCGTTTCCCTCCGGAATGGGCACCTGGACCTCCAGATCGTTTTTCTCCACCTGCCGGATGGCTTTGTGGAGCCTGCCAATGGGCTCGAAGACCTGACGGCTTAGCTGCAGGCCCAGCACAATGCTGAGAACCACGCAGCCCAGGGCGCACAGCGTGCTTACGGAATAGAACAGCCGCAGAGTTCCCTGGGTGAAGACCTGTGGCTGCTGCAAAACAAGGGTCAGTCCGGTGGCCGTGTCCCGGGCAACGGTGTAAACGAAGTTGTCGGAGGTTCCTGTCAGGGCCTTGCCGGACAAAAGCTGGTTCCGAAGGGTTTCCGCCAGCGTAAGCACCTGGGCGGACTGGGTGCAGTAAACGGGCCGCCAGTGGGCGTCCAGCAGCAGAAGCTGATTCTGGGCACCGGCCAGACCGCCCAGCAGAGTGCCAAGCTGGCTGCTCCGCAGCTCCATGGTCAGATAGCCCATGGGCGCGCCGTAGGGATCTGTCAGCAGGGCCGCGGCGTGGAGAAGAGGGGCGGAAAGGGCCGCAGGGTCCTCCGGAGCGCTGTAAACCACGGTGCCCGGAACCTGGGCTGCCCCATAGAGAATGCCCCAATGGGTGGAGAGTACCTTGCTTTCCGGGGCGGACTGGGTGGAGTAGCGCCAGTTGCCGCTGATATCGTAGAGATGGAAAGCGGCGAAGCCGCGCAGGGCTTCGGTGGCCTGGAACAGCTGTTCATAGACCTTGGTATCCTCTGCCTGTTCGTCAAAAAGGGCCTGGGTCACAAGCCGATCGGAATCCAGAGTATCTACAACGCTCTGAAAGCCTGTATGTACGGAGTCCAGCGCGTCAAGGGCGGCGGTGAGCTGCTGCTGGGCGGTCTGCTGGGCATCGGAGATCATCCGCAGCTGAAAGATCTGCACCAGAAGCACGGAGCAGAGCAGCAGCGGAATCAGGGATACGGCCAGAAAGGCGGTGTTCAGCTGCTGCCGGAAAGAGCGAAAGTGAAGCTGCTTCATTCCTCTTCCTCCGATCCCAGATAGAATGCCCAGCTCATGAGCAGGGAATCCCGGTGCTCGCTGGCCCAGCGAAGGTTATAGTCCACCTGGGCGATGGCGGCGAGATCCGGAAGAGAAGCGCTGGGTTCCAGACCGTCCCGGACGGGGCGGCGGCAGAACTGGTCCTGTAAAAGCTGCTGTACGTCCCGGCTGACAGTGAAATCCACAAATTTTTTCGCGTTTTCCGGATGCCGGGCGCCGACCAGAATGGCGCAACCGTCACTGACGCAGCTGGTGCCGTCAGCGGGGTAGACCATAGCCAGCTGTTCCCCGGCGGCAATGCGGCGGCTGGCGGTTTCCTCCAGGGTGACGCCGACGGAGCATTCGCCGGAGGCCACGGCGGAGAGTACATCGCCGGAGGAGGGCAGCTGTTTCCCGTCCAGATTCCGGGCGAATTCCCGTAGCACCGTGTCGTGATCGCCTCCAAGGGCCTCCAGTAGCGTCACGAGAGCCGTATAGCTGGAACCGGAGACGGCGGGGTCCGCAAAGGCGATCCGGCCATGAAGCGACGGCTTCAAAAGATCGGACCAGCCTGTCAGACTGTCGGGGGACAGGAGCTTGGGATTATAGATCAGCACCAGGGGCAGGGCGGAAAAGGGTGTCCACAGATCCTCGCCGCTGCGGTATTGGGGCAGCAGTCTGTCTGCCTGGGCGCAGATATAGGGGGAGAACAGGGACGCGTTGGCCTCCAGACTTTCCACGCCGCCGCCGAACATCAGGTCCGGAATCGGATCCGCCTTGCCGGAGCGGATGGTTTCCAGCAGCTCGTTGGTGCCGCCTTCCACCACCTGCACCCAAAGTCCCGTCCGGGACTCAAATTCCTTGACGATGGGCCACCAGACCTCTTTTTTATGGGAGGTGTAGATTACCAGTGTGTCGCCATCGGCAGGTCCAAAGTCCTGGGTCTGCTTTTGGGCACAGCCGCTCAGCAGCAGGGTAAATACCAGAAAAAAGATAAGAAAACGTTTCATAGAAAGCCTTTCTGGACTTTGCATAATACACAATAGGGAATGAAAAGAATGACGCGGGAATTGCCGTCCTCTGCGAATTGCCCTAATTATAGCATATACTGAAAAAGAAATTAAGCCACTTGCACAAAAATATCAGATAATCACAAAAAACAGCAGGTTTGACCACTGGTGAATTGTGCAAGAAGACGGTAATATATAGATACCGAAGCGGCGGTGAACCGCTTCAAAACCAGTAAGGAGGAAAAATTCTATGAAAAAGATCGTCGCAATCCTGTTGGCGCTTTCCATGGTTCTGGCAATGGCCGCCTGTGGTTCTCAGGCCCCCGCTGCTACGACGGAAGCCCCTAAGACCGATGCTCCCGCGTCCGCTGAGGCCACCGAGGCCCCTGCCGAGACGGAAGCTCCTGAAAATCTGACCGAGACCCAGAAGATCATCAGGGAAGCCGAAGGCATGACTCTGGAAGAGCTGGCCAAGAAGGCCATCGAAGAGTCCAACGGCAAGATGTTCTATGGCGTGGGCAACTCCAGCCGCGGCAAGAGCGCCCTGCCTCTGTTCATTGCTTATCTGCAGACCATCGATCCCAACTACAATATGGAGTTCGAGTGGCAGCAGCCCAAGAACAACAAGATCTTCGATCAGCTGACCGCTGACTCCCTGAAGACCACCGGCACCTTCGCCATGACCCTGATTCAGGACGGCAACCAGATTGAGAGCAAGATGGTTCAGCCCGGCGTGCTGGATACTTTCATCCCCAAGGATTGGGCGGATGCCAACGGCACCACTGCCGATGAGTACAAGGGCTTCCTGCCTCTGCAGACTCTGAACAAGGTCTTCGAGTTTAACTGCACCGGCGACAAGACCTATGACAACTGCTGGGACTTCGTAGCCGAGGGCGAGCATGGCCTGTTCATGGACATCGACTCCGAGATCGTCGGCAAGAACTTCCTGTATATGCTGACCCGTGACGACTATGCCGCCTGGATGAAGGAAGCCTATGAGGCTCTGCCCGCTGACGAGCAGGCCTACTTCCAGCCCACCATCAAGGCCATGGAATCCGAGGCTGCTGACCTGGGACTGGGCCCCGACGGCGCCTATGCTCTGGCATGGATCAAGCTGTGGGTCGAGAGCTACAACGCCCAGACCGACGACGGCCCCATCTGCAACACTCTGGTGGATGCCTCCGCCAAGAATCAGTTCGGCCTGCTGGTTTACTCCAAGCTGCGTTCTGTGGAAGAGTCCAGCTCCGTTTCCGTCAACAACATCAAGGTTGCTGCCTATGAGGACGGCTATCAGGGTATTGGCGGCTACGGCTACTGCCATTACCTGTTCGTCACCGACAACTCCCCGCTGCCCTGGACCGCATGTGCCTTCATCGCCTACATGACCTGCACCGCCGACGGCTTCTCCGCCTGGGGCAAGGACATGGGCGGCTACTCCTCCAACCCCAAGGTTGCCGAGGAGACCGAGGCCAACTTCCATCATTCCATCGGCGGCATGGCCGATGACGGCACCACTGTGGAATTCGCCGCCAAGAACGACCGTGGCTACGACTGGTGGACCACCAACGGTAAGCTGGTTCTGGAGGATCCCGAGTATTGCGCCGACGTGGCCTTTACCGTTGGCAGCTGGATCGAGATGCTGACCAAGTATTCCGCGGGCTAATCGCATATTCATGCTTAACGTAAGGCAAGCGCCCTTGGATCGCGCATCCAGGGGCGCTTTTTTCCAAAAATGATTGAAAAGAGGAGGAAGCTATGAGCCATCCAACGACCCTCCGTGCCAGCCGAAGCACCATTTTTTGGAACAAGGTCAAAACCTTCTTTTCCAAGCCCCACAATGTGATCCTGCTTCTGCTGGGTATTGTGCTGACCTTTACCACCGTGGCCCCCATTGTGGCCATTGTGGAGGATACCTTCAAAATTCACGCCGGTACCATCGACGCCCACCTGACGGGCCAAACCTCCGGCTATACCACCGTCAATTACACCGACCTTTTCACCAGCCGCATGGCCAAAACCAACCTGTGGACGCCGCTTCTCAATACCGTCCTGCTGGCTGTCGGCACCTGCCTGGTGTCTATCCTTTACGGCGGGCTGTTTGCGTTCCTGATTACCAGGACCAATCTGGCCTGGCGGAAATATCTGTCTTCCATCTTTATTTTCCCCTACATCATGCCCCAGTGGACGCTGGCCGTTGTGTGGCAGAATCTGTTTAACTCCAATGCCGTCACCGGCACCTCCAACGGCCTTTTGGCCGCCCTGTTCGGCATCAATATGCCTATGTGGTGGTGCAAGGGGCTGTTTCCAAGCCTGATGGTTCTGGGACTGCACTACGCGCCCTTTGCCTATATTCTCATCGGCGGCATCTTCCGGAATATGGACGCCAACCTGGAAGAGGCTGCCACCATTCTGGACACACCCAAGTGGAAGACCATGTGGCGCATTACCCTGCCTATGGTAAAGCCCGCCATTCTCTCCACCATTCTGCTGGTATTCGGCAGCGCCATGGGCTCTTACCCTGTGCCCCATTATCTGGGCCTCAGCACTCTGTCCACCAAGTACGTGTCCATGAACTCCAAGTACACCGGCGAGGCCAGCATCCTGGCCATCATCATGATGGTCTTTGGCGTGGCAATCATGCTGCTGAATCAGATTTCCCTGAACAGCCGCAAGAACTACACCACCGTTACGGGCAAGTCCGGCCAGATTTCCAAGATCAACCTGGGCAAGTCCGGAAAGTACATCATTGCCGTGATTCTGGTAGTATTTACCTTCTTTACCAGCATTTTCCCCATTATCTCCTTCGCCTTTGAAACCTTCCTGCCGAACCCCGGAGACTACTCCTTCCTGTACACCGGCGATCCCTCCAACCTGACCACCAAATGGTGGGTCACCTCGGAGAATATCACCGAAAACGGCATGTACGGCCAGAAGGGCATTCTGTACAACGAAACCATCTGGCATGCCTTCTGGGGCACGCTGAAGGTTTCCGTGGCCTGCTCGCTGCTGGCCGGTACCATCGGCACCATGATCGGCTACGCCGTTTCCAAGAACCGCCGGAGCAAATGGGCCAATTACGTCAACTCTGTGGCTTTCCTGCCATACCTGATGCCCTCCATCGCCGTAGGCGTGGCATTCTTCATTCTGTTCTCCACGGAAAAGATGAACCTGTTCAATACCTACACGCTGCTGATTATCGTGGGCACCATCAAGTACATCCCCTTCGCCAGCAGAAGCAGCCTGAACTCCATGCTGCAGCTCTCCGGCGAAATTGAGGAAGCCGCCATCATTCAGGACATTCCATGGATCAAGCGCATGACCCGCATCATCATCCCCATTCAGAAGTCCTCCATCATCTCCGGCTATCTGCTGCCGTTTATGACCTGCCTGAGAGAGCTGAGCCTGTTCATGCTGCTGTGCGTGCAGGGCTTTATCCTCTCCACAACGCTGGACTACTTCGATGAGATGGGTCTGTATGCCTTCTCCAGCGGCATCAACCTGATTCTGATCATCACCATTCTGGTGTGCAACACCCTGGTAAACAAAGTGACGGGCGCAAGCCTCGACAAAGGAATAGGAGGATAAGCAAATGCCTGAAATCAAATTGGAGCATGTTACCAAACGTTGGGGCAAATTCTATGCCGTCGAGGATCTGGACCTGACCATTGAAGACAACGCTTTCGTCACCCTGCTGGGCCCCTCCGGCTGCGGCAAAACGACGACCCTGCGTATGATCGCCGGTCTGGAGACCCCCACCAGCGGCCGTATTACCATCGGCGACAAGGTGGTCTTCGACAGCGATATGGGTATTAACGTCCCGGCCAACAAGCGGAAAGTTGGCTTCCTGTTCCAGAATTATGCCCTGTGGCCCAATATGACGGTGTATCAGAACATCTCCTTCGGCCTGTCCAACATCAAAGAGTCTATGGCCAAGGTAGATTTCGAGACGAAGAACGCCGCCCGGCTGGCCCAGATTCTGAAAAACCCCGCGGATGTCACCGCCGTTCTGGACGAGTGCCGGGATAAGGACGGAAAGCTGGATGAGAAAAAGGCCATTCTCAAGCTCATTGATGCCTTTACCATCTCCCAATACACCGCCAAAACCCTCTACGGGTATCATCTGGAAAAGAATGCCGACTGCGCGGCGGAGATCACCAGACTGGAGGCCAGGGTGGCCGCGGGACAGAAGGCTGCGGCGGACGGCGGCTTTACCCTGGACAGCGAGTACCGTGTATGCAAGGACGGCGAGCCTGTCATGCAGACCCGAAAGCTGACGAAAGAGGAGATTGACCTGTCTGTGCGGCGGGTCAGCCGCATCGTCAAGATCGGTATGTTTATGGACCGGTATCCGGCGGAGCTGTCCGGCGGCCAGCAGCAGCGTGTGGCCATCGCCCGGACTCTGGCCCCGGAGCCTTCCGTCCTCTTCATGGACGAGCCTCTGTCCAATCTGGACGCCAAGCTGCGGCTGGAAATGCGTTACGAATTGCAGCGGCTTCATGTGGAGACCGGCTCCACCTTCGTCTACGTCACCCACGACCAGATGGAGGCCATGACCCTGGCAACCCAGATCTGCCTTATCAACAACGGCGTGCTGCAGCAGTACCAGGCCCCGCTGGAGGTCTACCACCATCCCGCCAACCTGTTCGTGGCGGACTTTGTGGGCACGCCCTCCATTAACTTTGTGGACGCCAAGGGCGGCCAGAACGCTGACGGCAGCCTGACCCTGACGGTTCTGGGTGGCCAAAAGGCAACGTTCACCCCGGCCCAAAAGCTGGATCTGGCCAAATGGTTCGCGGACCGTGACCGGGAGTTTGCCGACAAGGCAGCGGCGTTGAAGGAGAAGGCTTCTCAGAAGGGCTATGTGGAAAAGGGCAATAAGGACGAGGTCTTCCGCTACCACATCGCCAAGGTCAATGAGGAGGACGACTCTCTGCAGGATGTACCCGAGATCACCAACGAGGATTTCGTTCTGGGCATCCGTCCGGAATTTCTGGACATCGCCGACGCGGGCGCGCTGCAGGGCGAGATCTACGGCGCCATGCCCACCGGCATGGAATCCACCATCAAGGTAAGGGTAGGGGAGTTCCTGCTCACCGGCGTGATCTTCGGCAGCAGTCTGTTCACCATCGGCACCAAAGTGCCCCTGTCTGTCACCGGCAGCCAGATCATGCTCTTTGACCGCCGCTCCGGCAAGTGCATCACTTCCGGCAGCCTGCGGTTCTGATAAAACCGTTTTGCCCCCGGTTCCAACGAACCGGGGGCATTTTTGCGCCAGAATGCTTTCGAAAAGGGCAAGGCTGTGGTATGATAAATAAAAATGCAAAATTGCCGTAAAAATTTCTATCCCTGTTGTAAGATTACCGCAATTTCTGCGCCTTGATAAGTGAAACCACAAGAAAGAAGGTGTCGCTGTGGAAGACAGCAGGATTGTGCAGCTGTATTTCGAACGGTCGGAACAGGCCATTGCCGAGACGGACCGGAAATACGGGCCCTATTGCTATTCCATTGCCTACAACATTCTGACGAATCAGGAGGATGCTCAGGAGTGCGTCAGCGATACATACTACGCCGCCTGGAACCGTATCCCACCCACCAGGCCCGGTTTGCTCTCTGCCTTTCTGGGGAAAATCACCCGGCATATTTCTATTGACCGTTGGCGCAGAAGCACTGCTTACAAGCGCACCGGCGGGCAGATGACACTGGCCCTGGACGAACTGGGGGATGTGACCGGTCCGGAGGAAACGCCGGAGGATTCTCTGAGCAGAAAAGAACTGGTTTGCGCCATCAACCGGTTTTTGCTGACAATCCCAAAGACGGAGCGCGGCGTGTTTCTCTGCCGCTACTGGTATCTGGATGATATCGAAACCATCGGAGAGAAGACGGGGTTGACCCGGGGCAACGTCAGCACCATGTTGTCCAGAACCCGGAAAAAGCTGCGCCAGGCGCTGAAAAAGGAGGGATTGCTGTGACACGGATGTATTTGCTGGATGCCATCGGGGATGTCCGGGGAGATTTTCTGCTGGAAGTCCGGCAGCTGCGGGAGGGCAGGACGAAAAAGGGTCTCCGTCCCCGGCGAAAGATTCTGCTGATTGCCGCGGTCATTGCCCTGAGCCTGCTGCTGGTGGGCTGCGCCGTGGCCTATGTGCTGCGATTGCGGGACTTGACGCTGGGAACGATCTCCCGGGAGAACGTGCCGACATACTATGACGAGGAAGGAAACCTCATTCCCACGGAAGCCTCCGCCGCCCCCAGGAGCATCGTTAGCCTGCAGGGGACAAACCAACAGGCCTATGCCGAGTGGAGCGAATTCCGGAAAAGCTATCAGCCAGATGGAACGGCGGCCGCCCAGCTGGAAACCTCCAAGGGCGCCAGCGCGGAAGCCCTGCCGGAAAATTTTCGGGATATCTATTCCTGCTATACCTCGGAAATGGTTGCAACGCTGCAGAATATCGCCGAAAAATATGGCTTGAACCTGCTGAAAAAGGAATATGCCTGCGCCTATGACTATGAAGCGGACGTACTGCTGCAATCCTTGCACCTGGACGGCGTGGTAAAGGCGGATTGGGCGGGAAGATGCCAATATCTGCACGGTTATTTCTTCAACAACGGCAGCTTTTCCCTGCCCATGGAGTTGACTGCGGAGGAGAGCGGGGAGACGGTTTTTGCGGAAATGGACTATGTGCGCAAGGACTGCCTGTATCCCTACACCACCACCGTGGCTATGACGCAGACCCTGCGGGAGTGGAATTACACGACCCGGGATGGCATGGCATTGCTGCTGGTGCTGGACGGGGAGAACGGCCATATTTTCGCCGACCGGGCGGATGCCTTTTTCCACATCTATGTGGATGCTTCCCGCCGGGAGATGCAGCCGGAGGACCTGAAAAGAATTGCCGAGTGCTTTGACTACGCCGTTGCACCCCAGACACCAAGCGGTGCCGAAGTGACGCAATTCTTTGCCCAGGCCCAGAAGGATTATGAGGCGTCTCAGGAGAGCAGGCAGCAGGCCCTCTATTCCGGAGGCTATGGGGCCTATGTCGCCCAGCGGCTGGAGCGGGCGGATTCACCCTATCGCCGGGACAATATGCTGTATTCTCTGCTGGATCTGAACGGCGACGGCAATGAAGAACTGATCGATTATCAGGCGCTGCAAATTCTCACCCTGAAAGACGGGCGATGCACGGCCTATTTTGATTCGCTCCGGGACGCGCCCGGCGTGAGTGGACTGTTTTACTTCTGTCAGGACGGAACGGTGCTGATTAGGGGAGTTTTCGACGATTCTTACTGGTATTACCGGCCCGGGGCAGACGGACTGGAGTTGATTCAGGCGGTGGACGAAAAGCTCGGTTCCTGGACGCTGTACCGGGAGCCAAAGCGTCTGGAAGGGGAGCGGATCACAGAGCCGGAGGAGAAACAGGCCATTACAAAGGAGGAGGCCTATGCCATAATCGATTCCTACAGCGTCAGGGATGTGGGCATCCAGTCCATGAAGCGCTTCGGAGAGCCGCTGAAGACCTACCCTTATCGGGACGAAAACGCGGTGTTCATTGCCAAAATGCTGGATAAGTACGAAAACTCCGAGGATTTTGTCTATACCCTGGAGGATCTGCGGGGGAACGGCAGTCAGGTGCTGATTGTCAGAATACCCTATGTAGCGGACTGGGAGGGCAATGTGCGGGAAGGGTCGCCCCAGATTTACGGCTTCCGAAACGGCATCCGGGGGACGGTCTTTTCCTTCGACTACCTCTGTGAGGGCGGCATACTGTGCCAGTGCGAGGACGACTATTACGAATTTTACCGCATGGAAGGGGACGATTTCGTCAGTATCGAAAAACTGTTTGTGGACGAAAACGGCTATTGGCTGCGCAAAACACCGGGACAGGACCTGAACACATCAGGCCGCCTGGATTATCAGGTCATCACCCGGGAACAGGCCCAGGAAATCATCGCCTCCTACCCGGAAACCGGCATGAACTGGAAACCCTTTGCTCTGTACCCGCTGCAATAAGGAATGGACTGTAGAAAAAGATGTCATTGCGCACCAGTGACTAAGTTGCCGGTGCGCAATGACATTGTTCTATTTGCGTGCTTTGCTGTATATGGGTCAGGCGGCGCGCCCAGTGTCACGGCGAAAATACCGGAATCGGCGAATTTTGGGTTCTCGCCGATTCCGGTATTTTTGACGCGCTTTTATACGTTGAACCGATCGTAGGTTTCGCAGCAGTCCAGACACAGCTTTTTCCCGCCTGCCAGACGAATCCAGTTGGCTCCGGTAACTTCCCCGCAGCATTCACAGACATAGGAGTCAAACAGTCTTGCCTTCTCCGGAAGCGGAAGTTTCCTATCCGTCACATCGAACATTTCCTTCGGCTCCGTACTCTGATAGTAGGCAAAAGATTCCTCCCGGGTCATTCCTTCCGGCTTGGGTTTCAGCAGCAGACGGACGGATTTTCCGGTCTTTCGGTTAAAAAACGTAAATGCCTGTTTGCCCCGCATATGGAACAGCAGATTTCCCTTGCCGATGCTGCAGCCAAGAAGCACCTGAATCGCATCTACGCCGCAGGCGTCGTTTTCGCTGATACACACGATTTCCTCGTCTGCGGACAGGCAGCCCGCATTTCCGCCGCCCCCCAGCTTCAAATCCAGCAGCTCAATGGCATAGAGGGCCGCTTTGTAGCCGATTGTCAGGCCACCGCAGGAATGGCCGTGAAACTCCACACACTTGTTCCAAAGAACCTTATTTTCATCCATAATTCAAATCTCCTTTTTCCAAATGGTTGTAACCCTTGTGGTCGTGGTGCATTCAGACACGATTCCGTTCTTCGAAAGGCTTCTCACAAAGCACGCAATTTCGGCTTCCTCCGCCGGGGTCAACTCCTTGCGGAGCTTTGCCCGATCCGTACACCAGCCAAGCATATCCTCGGTGGCGCGCTCCGTGTGCCAGGTCTCCCGGTCATAGACGAAATGAGGCTCGTAGCCTTTCTCCCACAGGTAATTATATGTACGCACCATAGCCTGATCTGCGGCTTCCGGAAGGATGCCCACAAGCTCCAAAGCCCGATCCAATACAGAATCCCGACGCCGTGTGGGCTTTTGAAGCATACAGAGTCTTGCAGCGCAGGCGTCCATCTTTTCCAGTGTGGCATAATCGCACACCGCAGGCGTCATGTGGGCAAATACCACCTGAAAGCGGTTCCGAAAGCCCAGTGCGTCGATGTCCGCCTCAGACCAGTTCAGAACGGAAAAGGCTGCGTTGGCAATCCCCAGTTCTTTTCCCCGTGCCCGGGCAATTTCAATCATACCGCCGGAAATGTCCACGCCCACGGCTTCTGTTACGAAGGGAGCCAGTGCAAGAGAATAACCGCCTGTACCGCAGCCAATGTCCAGCGTCCGTATGCCCTCGTGCAGTGGGACTTCCTCCCGCAGACGCTTCAGAAACGGATCCTTCTCCGGATCGGGAAGAGGCTTGTTTTTATAATCCGCGGACGCGCGATCCCAGAGCCTTGCCTGCACCTCCGGTTTGGAATTTGAAACCCAGCTTTGCTTCAACTGCTCCAGCGTCATGTCATTCCTCCACAAAAACCATTTTACGGCCTTCCACATCCAGAATTTTTCCGTCCACCTGATATACGTTTTTCAGGGTTTCCGGGCTGAGAACGGAATAGTCGCCCTGCGCGTATACCTCTCCCCGGCGCAGCAGCAGGAATCTGTCACAGAACCGCAGTGCCAGGTTCAGATCGTGAATGACCACAATGGCGGTCAGCCCGTCGTTATGGCAGATATCCCGAACGATTTTCAGCACCTGATATTGATTGTGAATATCCAAACTGGAGGTCGGTTCGTCCAGCAGCAGCAGCTTCGGCTGCTGCGCCAGCGCCCGGGCCAGCATGACCTTCTGCCGTTCACCGCCGGAGAGCTGGTTGAGAAAGCGTCCCCGGAGGGGTTCCAGATTCAGCCGGTGCATGGCATCGTGGACGATTTTGTGATCCTCCTCCGTAAACCCCCATTTCATATAGGGGCGCCGTCCCAGCATTACCACATCATGGACAGTCATCTGGGTATTTGCCACATTCTGCGACACGAAGGCAATGCGCTGCGCAATCTCGTGGTTGCTCATTTTCAGAATATTCTCGCCGTCCAGTAGAAATGCACCGGATTCCGCCTTCAGAATTCGATTCAGGCATTTCAGAAGCGTGCTTTTTCCTACACCGTTGTTGCCCAGAATTGCCAGAAACTGCCCACGCTCCAGCGTAAAGTTTATATTCTTCAAAACTTCCTGCCCACCGTGGTAATGATAGGAAATATTCCTCACGTCAATCATCTCTGCCTGCCTCCTTTGAACAGAAGGTACAAAAACAGGGGGCCGCCGAGGAAGGAGGTAATGGCGCCGATGGGCAGGATAATGGGCATGATGGCTACCCGCGCAAACAGGTCGCCCAACAGCAGCAGTGTTGCACCGGCCAGAACGGAGCCGGGAATCAGATACACATGGTTATTGCCCACGACCATACGGACAATATGGGGCGCCACAAGGCCGATGAAATTGATGAGCCCCACCCGGGAGACGATCATGGAGCAGGTCAGACAGCACAGCACCATATTGGTCAGGGTCAGCTGCTGCACATTGATGCCCAGACTTACGGCGGTTTCCTCGCCGTTCAGCAGAGCGTTATAGTCCCAACGATGGAGGGTGCAGTATACAATGAGAATCAGAACCATAACCGACATATTCCGAAGCTCGTTCCAGTCGGTGCTGCCCAGATCGCCGAAGGTCCAGAACACCAGATTGGCCAGCTGTATCTCATTGGCAAAATATTGAATCAGCGTTGTGGCGCCGGTCAACATGGAGGAAATCGCCACACCGGCCAGCACAATTCCCTCCGCGGAGATCTGCTTGAGCCGGGACAGCCCCAGAATGACAACAGCCACCGCAATGGAGCCCGCAAAGGACCACAGGGAAATTCCCACTCCGCCGGTGAGGTTCAATGTGACAATGGCAAATGCCGCGCCGAAGGTGGCACCCTGAGAAACGCCCAGCGTGGAGGCGGAGGCCAGCGGGTTGTGGAGAATCGCCTGAAGAATACAGCCTGCCAGACCCAATCCCGCGCCCGCAACAATAGCAGTGCAGATGCGGGGCATACGGTTGTTGCGAATGACCAGATTCACCTTTTTATCGGCGGATTTGCCGAAGATTCCCTTAATCAGCTCACTTACCGGGGTGTTATAAGAGCCGGCGCGCAGAGAAAGCAGGACGGATACCAGCAGCAGAACAGTCAGGAGTATCAAAAAAGCGATACTCCTGATCTGATTCTTACGGTAATCCGTTAGGTCATGCTTATTCTCCGATGGTAATCGGACGGAATTCATAACCGGCTCCCTTCAAATCTTCATAGGGGTTGGTACCCAACAGGGCTTCGAAAATCTCTCCCGCCTTTTCCACCGGATCGATATCGGAGAAGGCATCCGGGAACATAATGCAGGCAGCATAATAAGCGTCTGCCAGCGCGGTTTCCAGATTGGAGGCGGAGGAGCGGAAGGATATCTGAGAGTAAACCTTGCCCTCCTGTACGGCGGTCAGAGCATTGTAGAAATCGGGATGCGCTTCGTAGTCCTCCTTGATGAGGCTCATGCCGTTAAAGTCCAGAAAAATCACATCGGGATCCCATGCGAGCACCTGCTCCACATCGATGTTGAACGCGCCGGTCTGATCGGTGGTGTTTGCCAGATTTTTGGCATGAATCAGCTCAAATGGGCCGTAGTAGGCTTCGGTGCCCTCAAACCCGTGCTGTCCCTTGAAGGAAACACCGCCCACATAGCAGGCAGGCTTGCTTTCCTCGGGAATGGATGCCGTGCGGTCATCCAGATCTTTCTGAACGTCTCTGAGATAAGCGGTCAGCGTCTCTGCCCGGTCTTCCAGCCCGTACAGCTCGCCAAGAATCCGGATGGTTTCGTAGGCTTTGTCGTCCAGCGTGGTATCGCTGCCGGGAACCACCACAACGGGGATGCCCGTCTTTTCACGCAGTTCATCGGCATCCTGCTTTGCGTAAGAGCTCATTACAATGACCTGAGGATCCACACCCAGGATCTCCTCCACAAAGGGTTTGCCGTTGGTGCCGATCACAGGCAGATCCTTGAACTTGTCGAAGTTGACGTAGTTATACAGACGGCTCATGCCGGGCTTTGTCTCGTAGTCCTCCACACCGATCACCCGATCAGCGCCGCCCACATAGCAGGTGTAGCGCAGCGCGCCGACACCAACGCAGACAACCTGATTTACCTCGGCGGGAATTTCCACTGTCCGACCTGCGGCGTCCGTAATAACCCGGCTCTCCGGGGCCGCTTCGGTGAGGCCCAGAGTCTCGGCAGCAGCGGAGGAAGCCTCCGTCGTCGGTGCATTGGCAGTATTTCCGCAGGCAGCCATGGTCAGAACCATGGCAAGCACCAGCAGAAAGGATATCCGTTTCTTCATTTTTATCTCCCTTTCCTGTTTTCAGTCATCCCGGCAAGTGCAGGCACTTGTTCCGAGAATCACTTCCTGACAGGATAGTAGCATATTGTCACTGATTCCGGAAGCCCCCCGGGGGGATGAAAATTCCAAAGATCCGCGGCTGTGACCTGGACGGGGGCCTCCGCCGCATTTTCGAGGAACCGGTTCGGGATAAACAGAAAATTAACGAAATAGACTTGCAGAAAGAACACGTATGTGATACAATCTATTTAAAGATTATTTGAAATAGATTGGAGCGTGACAGATTGGCTATAAATGAAGTGTTAGCTGCTTTAGCAGACGATACACGTCGAAGAATTCTGCTTAAGTTACAGGAAGGAAAAATCAGTTCAGGAGATTTAGCTACTGCATTGGACATGACACCACAGGCATTGTCGTACCATTTATCAAAACTAAAAAAGGCTGACTTAATTTACGAAACTCGATATAAAAATTATATTTATTATGAATTAAACTTATCTATCCTTGATGAAACAATTATGTGGATAAGCAATTTACGTGGAGGTCAACAATGAAAAAGAAAAAGGTCGTTTTTTACAGTCTTATGTATTTACCATTGGTAGTTGTTCTGATCGCCTTACAATTCTTGCCAGAGCAAATCCCGGCTCATTATGATATGAATAATCAAGTAACACGTTGGGGCAGCAAATATGAAACATTGATTTTCCCTGTTATTACAGTTTTATTTGGCTATTTTATGCTTGGCATGGCTAAGTTTTCCTCGAAGCAAGAAGAAAATGGAAGTAATAACAAAAATGTATGTATTGTGACTGGAATTGTATCTCTTGCGCTTTTTAACGTTATGACAGCCTATTTTTTATATGCTGATTTCAAATCGATTGAGAATTTATCTTCAATTGCACTTGATATAAATCAACTTTTATTTGGACTGCTTGGAGCTGCAATGATTATATTAGGAAACATTATGCCCAAACTACGAATGAACTCAGTTGTAGGACTGAGAACAGTATGGAGTATGAAAAATGAAACAACGTGGAAGAAAAGCCAACACTTTGGTGGTATTTCATTTATTGTAGGAGGTATTATTATAGTCATAGTGAGCGATTTAACGAAGGGCTTTTCTTGCGTTTGGTGGACAATTGGCATCGTAGCGGTTCTTTTGATTGTTGACACATACTACACCTACACGTTAGCAAAAAGATACTAATACTGTAGTACATTCCTTGTTAGATACTTTTATATATGAACACCCGGCAAGACCTGAAATCTTGCTGGGCGTTTTCCTGTCCCGGCTTTCTCAAATTAAAATCGTACCAATGGAAGATGTGCATCAAATATAATTGTATGCATACTTGATTTTGCTATAGCAGCAAGGTTTCTTCAGCAAATGCCATTCTGCCCTGCTACCCTCAAACGCACCGGACGGAGCCGATCGGACAATAAAAAATTGCTCCGAAGCATGACACTTCGGAGCAAATATGGTGCCGGTGGCGGGAATCGAACCCGCACGGGGGATTAGCCCAATGGATTTTGAGTCCACCTCGTCTACCAATTCCAACACACCGGCAGAAGACAGCTTCTATAGGATAGCATATCTGTTTGGAAAATGCAAGAAAAAGTTTTTGGGGGACAGGGAGAAAACGGCTTGACATCCAAGGTGGGACAGGGTATCATGGCAACATAATCTGTAAGCGCCTCAGAATATGAGATGCCATACGCTGGGGATTTTTTCCTATAATTAAGAAAAGGTTAATACTTTGGCGGTGCGGAACGCTTGACAGAAAACCGGATCCGGGCTATAATAAATTACAGAAAGTAACATTTCGGCAAAGAACCGGTTGCAAAACGGGCTTTTGCCTGAATTGGAGGGAATACTATGAAAAAAGGCGTTTACATAGCCATTGTTTCCGTGCTGGCGGTGGCGCTGCTGGGCAGCGCGTTGTATCTGTTCAGCTATTTCTGGCAGGGCAAAAAGTCTGAGGACGCCTATGACAAGCTTCGCAATGATACGACTTCTTCTACCGGAGAGGCACCTACGGAGACAGTTCCGCCGGAGACCCAGCCGGAGGGGACAGATGATTTTATTCCGGATCCCAACGACACCACCCCGGAAGAGACCTACCCCCTGAATGTGGACTACAAGGGCTTCTATGAGAAGAATCCCAATAAGGATTTTGTGGGCTGGCTGCGTATGGAGGGTACGAAGATCGACTATCCCGTTATGCAGAGCTCTGTGGACAATGCCAACTACTACCTTTACCGGGATTATTACGGCAATAACAGCACCAGAGGAAGCATTTACGTCCGGGAAGAGTGCGATGTCTTCACACCGGGCGACAATGTTACCATGTATGGCCACCATATGAAGGATGGCTCCATGTTTGCGGCCCTGGCGGCTTATACGGACAAGTCCGCCTGGGACAACAACAGTCTGATTTTCTTTGACACCTTTAACCACGAGACCGGCGAAGTGCAGTACCATACCTACAAGATTTTTGCCGTTTTCAAGACCACTGCCAACCTGGGCGAGGGCTTTACCTATCAGCGGTTCGAGAACGCTGCCAACAAGGAGGAGTTTGACAAGTTCGTCTCCACCTGCAAGCAGCTGAGCTTCTACGACACGGGCCTGACCCCCCAGTACGGCGACAAGATGATCTGCCTGTCCACATGCGAGTATACTCTGGACAATGGCCGTCTGGTGGTAGCTGCCGTTCGCATCAGCTGAATAAAAAGTTTTTTGGAAGGGGCGGCCGGGTTGACCGCCCCTTCGACACATACTATTCACACTTCGTCTCTTTACTTTATGGCATAAAAATGCTATAATCCCCCCTAAAGGAGTTGGTTTTTTGCATCGCTTTCTGGAAGAGCTGAAGGACTTCAACAAAAAGGCGGACTGGGTGCTGCTGACGCTGTGCCTGGTCACTTCCGGCGTGGGGCTGGTGGTTATGGCCAGCGCTACCAGCGCGGAGAAGTTCGGAGGCAATACAAAATATCTTATTATTCAGCTGGCGGCCATTGCGCTGGGCGTTCTGATGTTTGCGATTGTGTCCTCCATTGACGCGGAAACAATATCGGAGAACAGAATGCTTCTGACGGCGTTCAACATTTTTCTGCTGCTGCTGCTGATCCCCTTCGGTACGGATAATAACACGGGCAATAGAAGCTGGCTGAAATTCCCCGGAATTCCCATCTCCATTCAGCCTGCTGAGATCTGTAAGATCACGTATATTCTGATTATGGCTTCGGTCATGTCGTCCCATCAGAACGATATTTCCAAGATTCCCTCGGTCATGCACATGGTGGTGCATCTGGGCATTCTGGTGGGATTGAACATGGTGCTGTCCGGCGACGCAGGCGTGTCTCTGATCTTCGTCTTTATCTTTATTGGCATGGCCTTTGCCGGAGGCGTGAACCTTGTGTGGTTTGCCGTTGCCATTGCGGCCATTGGCGTTATGGTCCCTGTGGTGTGGCCGTTGATCGGTGAATATCAGCGACAACGAATACAGGTGCTGATCGATCCCAATTTTGATAAGCAGGGTTTGGGCGCCCGGTACCACAGTAAGATCAACCTGATGTCTCTGACCGGCGGCGGTTTGACGGGCCAGGGCCTGTTTCATGGCAACCGTACGCAGGGCGGCATGTTGTTTGCCCAGCACACAGACTATATCTTCTCCTCCGTAGGCGAGGAACTGGGCTTTTTCGGCTGCTGCGGCATCCTGATTCTGGAACTGCTGATCATCGCCCGGTGCATTCAGGTGGGCATACGCAGTCCCGAGTATATGCGGCGGCTGATCTGCTTCGGCGCGGCGTCCGCGTTGATGTTCCAGCTGATGATTAATGTAGGCATGTGCATCGGCGTTATGCCCGTTATCGGCCTGACCCTGCCGCTGATTTCTTACGGCGGCTCCTCCACCGTCACCATTTACGCCATGCTTGGCCTGGTCTCCGGCGTCTACGCACGACCACAGCCGCTGAGCCACGAGCGATATATCCAGCCGTTCCGATCATACGGATTGGCAAAGCACTGACATACGAAGGCACTGTTCGGATCTGAACGGTGCCTTTTGAAACCTTTATGAACATTTCTCATGGGGAAGTGCCGGGAACGGATGCGTATGGTATGGCAAACAAAGCATTTCGGGAAGGAACGATTCCATAGCCACAACCTGTTGATTGTAGCGGCAGTGCTGATCCTCTGCGTGGCCGCGGAAAAATGCGCGGACCGGTTTGCACGGGGCAAACCCACAACCCCGGATGGCAAGACCATCATCCGGGGGATACACTTGTGGAATATCGGAATAAGGTCAAGATATAAAAATTCGCCGGGAGCTTGGCTCCCGGCGAAACTTGTCGTTCCTATGCGGTTTGACGGAAGGTGAGATTCAGCCTCTGTTGGGAATCAATCGCAGTAGGCTGCCGCGTTGGTACCGGCGATTCTGCCGAAGACCACAATGTCGCTGACGGCGTTGCCGCCCAGACGATTGCCGCCGTGGACACCGCCGGTGACCTCACCGGCTGCGAACAGGCCCGGAATTGGCTGACGGTTTTCGTTCAGCACATGAGCCTCGGTGTCAATGACCAGACCGCCCATAGTGTGGTGGATGCCCGGGGCAACCTTGATGGCATAGTAGGGGCCCTGGCTCAGGTCGTGGTCCATGGCGGTGGCACGGCCAAAGTCCGGGTCATTCTGGGCAGCTACATAGCCGTTCCAGTCCGACAAGGTCTTGGCCAGCACGGAGCCGTCCATGCCCAGCTTCTCGCCCAGCTCTTCAATGGTGGGCGCTTCCTCCACGATGCCGGTCTTGATGTACTTCTCGGAAGCCTTCAGACCCTCCCGCAGGCGCTGATCGAAGATGACGTAGGCGTAGCTGCCCTCCTGCTGGAGTTCCGCGGCGGAGACCTGGTCTCGGGTCAGCATTTCGTTGACGAAACGCAGGCCCTGCTGGTTGACCAGAATTGCGCCGTCTCCGCGGACACCCTCGGTAATCAGCATGGAGGTGCCCTGCTCTACAGTGGGATGGAGCTGAATCTGGTCCAGATCACGAGTGGCAGCGCCTACCGCGGTGGCCATGACGATGCCGTCGCCGGTGGCGCCGGGGGCATTGGTGGTCACGGAACCGGCCAGGCTGGGTTTATACTGGGTGATCATGTCCATATTCGCACCGTAGCCGCCGGTGGCCAGTACCACAGACTTGGCACGGATGGTATACACGGTGTCGGGGCTCTCCGCCTGAATGCCCACGGCCTTGCCGTCCTCCATGATGATGGAGGTGGCCCGGGTATTGTACATGACGGGAATTTGCATGTCGTCCAGTACCTTCAGGAAGGAAGTGACCAGGTACGCGCCCACGCCGTTGCCGTCAGCAGGGGAGTGGATGCGGGATACGGAAGCGCCGCCGGAGAAAGCCAGCTTGGGCAGAGGCGCGCCGATGGTATCCAGCCAGTCGATGGCGCTGGCGGAGGCGGTGGTCAAGGTCGTGACCAGGGCGGGATCGTTGATGCCCTTGCCGCCGATCATGGTATCCAGAGCCATGAGCTCCGGGGTGTCGAAATAGCCCTGGGGGTCTGCCTGGTAGGCATCCCACTGCTTCTGAACCGTTTCGGCCAGGGCGGTGATGGCCTCGTTGCCGGCCCACTTTTCCTTGGCGGTGGCAAGGGTGTTTTCCACGCCCTTGGCGTTGGTGAATTCAATCTGGGCCTGATATTTGGTGCCGGCCGCGTTCATGCCGCCGGTGGCCTTGGTGGAGTTGCCGCCGGCATAGGGCATCTTCTCCACAATGAGCACATTTTTACCGGCGTGGGCGGCGTTGATGGCGGCGGTCATGCCGGCGCCGCCCGCGCCTACCACCACTACATCGGTCTCAACGGTCTGCTGAGCCTTGTCGGCAGTGGCGATTTCAGGCGTTTCGGCAGCGGGCAGCTTGCTCAGGTCCGCGCCTGCTGCATTGAGGGCCTGGTTGGCGGCGTTCAGAATGGCGTTGCTGGTGACAGTGGCGCCGCTGATGGCGTCCACCTTAGTGGTCTGGTTCTCCAGAATGGACTTCTGCAGCAGGGTCACGGCGAAGGAGCCGATGTTTTCCGTTTCGCTGCTGCCGTCAATAATCACATCTGTAATCTCGTTGTCGGAGACAGTCAGTGTTACGGTGCAGTCGCCGCCGAAGCCTCTGGCGGATTTTTCATAGGTGCCGGGAACGAACAGCGCACCCTCGGCGGGGGCATTGGCAGCGGAAACCTGCTGGCCGGAGGCGGCGGCCAGGGCTTGGGTTACGGCATTGCGGACGCCGGTGGAGGTTAGCGTCGCGCCTGACACGCCGTCAATTTCATCGCTCTGGGCAGAGAGAATCTGATTGCGCAGGGCGGGCAGTGCCGCGCCGCCGATGGTGTCGGTTTCGCTGGGAGCATCCAGTGTGACATCGTCAATGCCGCCATTGGGGCCGACTGTCAAGGAGACGCTTACTTGGCCGCCAAAGCCATAGTCGGTGGCGGTGTAAGTGCCGGGAGTATAGGTTCCGACAATGGGAACCTGAGAAGCCTGATCCAGGCGGCGGGACAGCGTGTATACGCCGGCAAACACAGCCAGGATTGCGAGATAGATCCCCAGGAAAGCCCAGGTATTTAAGGAATGCTTGGTTTTCTTCATGGTTTCTTCTCCTTTTTTAGAATAAAAACATATTACCATTTTTTCCGGCGGATTTCAACAGAGAAACAGAACTTTTCGGGAGAAACGACGCAGAAAATTCTGGAAATGTATTTCACGACGCATTTGATCGGGGCATTTGCGCAGACACGGGAACGGGAACCGCCCGGTCATTCTCCGAAGAGGGGGCATTTGTTGCCGCAGGAAAACATGCACGAAAGAAAAGAGCGAGATTCCCTAACTTTTGTATGGGGAATCTCAAGAAAATGATTGCATATGGAAGAGATATGTGCTATATTTCTATTTTGAGAATCAATACATTCCATACGATATATGGATATAAAGGAGCTTTTTTATGGCATCTCAGGAAAAAATCAGAAATATTGCCATTATCGCCCACGTTGACCACGGCAAGACGACCCTGGTTGACGAAATGCTGAAGCAGGGCGGTATTTACCGGGAAAACCAGGCCACTGTGGACCGGGTCATGGACTCCGGCGATCTGGAGCGGGAGCGCGGCATCACCATTCTGGCAAAGAACACCTCCGTGCACTATAAGGACTACAAAATCAACATCGTGGATACCCCGGGCCACGCCGATTTCGGCGGCGAGGTGGAGCGCATTCTGAAAATGGTCAACGGCGTTATCCTGCTGGTAGACGCCGCCGAGGGCCCCATGCCCCAGACCCGTTTCGTGCTCCAGAAGGCCCTGGAGCTGGGCCACAAGGTTATCGTGGCCGTAAATAAGGTGGATAAGCCCGATGCCCGTGTTCATGAGGTCATGGACGAAGTTCTGGAGTTGCTGCTGGAGCTGGACGCTACCGACGAGCAGTTCAATTCCCCCACCATTTTCTGCTCCGGCCGTCAGGGTACCGCTTCCTACAGCCCTGATGAAATGGGCACCGACCTGAAGCCGCTGTTCGAGACCATCATCGAATATATCGATCCCCCCACGGGCGACGAGAACGGCCCCCTGCAGTTGCTGGTCTCCTCCATTGACTACAATGAATATGTGGGCCGTATTGCCGTGGGCCGTGTGGAGCGGGGTACCATCAAGGTCAACCAGGAAGTGGCCATCTGCGACTATCACGATCCCGACCACAAGGCCAAGGGCAAGGTTGTTGCCCTGTATACCTTTGATGGTTTGGCAAAGGTTCCCGTGCAGCAGGCCAGCGCTGGTGAAATTGTAGCCCTGTCCGGCATGGCGGACATCACCATTGGCCGTACCCTTTGTGACCCGGCGGTGGTGGAGCCCCTGCCTTTTGTGAAGATCTCCGACCCCACTATTGAAATGACCTTTGCCGTCAATGATTCCCCCTTTGCGGGCAAGGAGGGCAAGTTCATCACCTCCCGGAACCTGCGGGACCGGCTGGAAAAGGAACTGCTGAAGGACGTGTCCCTGCACGTCACCGAGCAGGGCACCGATGCCTTCAATGTGGCTGGCCGCGGCGAAATGCATCTGTCCATTCTGATGGAGACTATGCGCCGGGAGGGCTATGAGTTCTCCGTCTCCACCCCCCGTGTGCTGACCAAGGAGATTGACGGCAAGATTTGCGAACCCATCGAGCGGATGGTGGCCGATGTTCCCGAGGAGAGCATGGGCGCCGTTATTGAGAAAATGGGCAAGCGGAAGGGCGATCTGCTGGGCATGACCCCTGTGGGCAGCCGCTACCGTCTGGAGTTCCTGGTTCCCTCCCGTGGCCTCTTTGGCTACCGGAACGAGTTCCTGACGGATACCCGGGGTGAGGGCATTATGTCCTCCGTGCTGGATTCCTACGCCCCCATGAAGGGCGAGATCGAGCGCCGTCAGGTTGGCTCTTTGATTGCCTTTGAGACCGGCGAGGCCTGCTCTTACGGCCTGTTCAATGCCCAGGAGCGTGGCACCCTGTTTATCGGTGCGGGCACGCCTGTCTATGCCGGCATGGTCGTGGGTGTCTGCAGCCGGAACGAGGATATGACCGTCAACGTCTGCAAGAAGAAGCAGCTGACCAACATGCGTGCCGCCGGTTCCGATGAGGCTCTGCGGCTTACCAGCCCCAGAGTGATGTCTTTGGAGCAGTGCATTGAGTTCCTGGCAGACGACGAGCTGCTGGAATGCACCCCCAAGAGTCTGCGCATCCGCAAGCGGGAGCTGGATCACGCTCTGCGTATGCGGAACCTGATGAAAAAGCGGGCACAGGAGTAAGAAATATGAGGAAGCTGGCGTGGCTGGTGCTGCTGGCCATTCTGCTGACCGGCTGCGGCGGGGAGCTTCCGGAAACGGTGCCGCCTGCTCCGGAGACGGAAACCGCTGCTTCCGCGCCCCAGACTACGGCACAGGAGACCCGGACGCCTCCGGCTACGGAGCAGTCCCAGTCGGCGCAGCTCCGCATGGTATTTACCTTTGTGGGGGACTGTACCTTTGGGGGGAGCCAGGCAAACGCCTATGCGGGCTACGGTTTCCTGAAAACCGTGGGGGAGGATTACGACTACCCCTTCCGGAATGTCCGGTCCTGGTTTGAAGATGACGATTTCACCATGGCAAATTTGGAGGGCGTTCTGGGGGACAAGGGCCATCCCGCCGAGAAACGGTATACCTTCCGTGGGCCGGCCTCTTATGCGAATATCCTGACCCAAAACTCCGTGGAGGCTGTGACCCTGGCAAACAACCACACCATGGACTACTGGCAAACCGGCTACGACGAAACCAAACGGATCCTGGACGAGGCAGGGCTTCCCTTTGTGGAAGCCAATGCATCCCGGCTGATTCCTCTGGAGAACGGGGTGACGGTGGGCCTGTATGGCAGTGTCTACAGCAGTGCGGACGTCGAGACTGTGACCGCGGGGATTCGGGAGCTGAAGCGGCAGGGCGCGGATATCATTATCTACGCCCCCCACTGGGGCGTGGAGCACTCCTTCCGTCAGACACAGGCACAGGAGGAATTGGGCCGCGCGGCCATTGACGCGGGCGCGAATATTGTCTACGGCTGCCATCCCCATGTTTTGCAGCCTATTGAAGAGTATCATGGCGGTGTGATCTTTTATTCCCTTGGAAATTTCAGCTTCGGCGGGAATATTTATCCCGGAGACTATGATACGGCCATTATTCAGCAGGAGCTCGTTCTGGAAGAGGATGGAGGGGCAAGCCTTGGACAGAGAACCATCGTTCCGTGCAGTGTCAGCTCCATAGAGTCCCGCAATAATTTCCAGCCAACGCCCTATGCGCAGGACTCGGAGGCCTATGCCCGGGTGCTGAGCAAGCTGGATGGCAGTTACCGCGGGCCGAATTTGCCGATTTCCTGAACGGAATCGGAAAAATCAGAAAAAACAGTTGACCTGACTTCTATTTTCGGTTATAATGAGCGGGCATGACCGTGAAGGTCTGTCCGTTTGTGTTGCTGCGGCCGGTTTTCCGGCTGTCGAGCATATGATTCTGAAAGAAAACAGGAGGTGTATCCGTAATGAAGCGTACCTATCAGCCCAGCAACCGTCACCGTTCCAAGGTCCACGGTTTCCGTCAGAGAATGGCTACCGCCAATGGCCGCAAGGTGCTGGCCCGCCGTCGTGCAAGAGGCCGCAAGGTTCTGTCCGCCTGATGCGCAGCCCCTGTAGAACACAAGGTAATACGCGCGCATAAGCGAAACGGGAGCTACAGCGGGGTGAATGACACATTCGCCCCGCTCCCTTTTTAGGAGTAAAAACAATGAAGTTTTCCAGCAGCCTGAAACTCAATCACATCTTCCAGCGCCTGTACCATACCCAGGGCTATGCCGATGCGTTCCTGGTGCTCTATGTCCGGCGGAACCGTCTGGGCCGCAACCGGGTGGGCATTACGGTCAGCAAAAAGCTGGGCCATGCCGTCGTCCGCAACCGCACCCGCAGAAGACTGCGGGAGATATACCGGCTGCACGAGGCACAGTTTACCCCGGGCTGGGATATTGTGGTGGTGGCCCGCAGCCGCTCTGTGGATGCCCCCTTTGAGAAGTTAACGGAAAGCTATCTGCGCCTGGCCCGAAAGGCGGGCCTGCTCCGGCAGGAGGAAGAGATGTGAAGCGTTTTTTACTGGCGCTGATCCGCTTTTATTCCAAGTGCATTTCCCCTTGTTTTCCCGCCCGCTGCCGCTATCGCCCCACCTGTTCTGCCTATGCCTACGAAGCTATTCAAAAATACGGCGCCGTAAAGGGCGGCTGGCTGGCCATCAAACGCCTGGCCAGATGCCATCCTTTTTCCCACCGGGATATTTACGACCCCGTACCGTGACTTCCATAAGGAGGAAAGTCCATGTTACTGTCATTCCAAATTGCCGACATCATTCAGGTGCCCTTCGGCTACCTGATGGAACTGCTGTACCGGCTGACGAACAGCTATGGTATGGCTCTGATCCTCTTCGCAATTCTGGTGCAGCTGGTGCTGCTGCCCATTACCGCCAAGTCCAAGAAGAGTATGATGAAGATGTCCCGTCTGACCCCCAGAATGCAGGACATCCAGCGTCGCTACGCCGATGACCCCAACCGGCAGAACCAGGCCATCCAGGAGCTGTATAAGGAAGAGGGCGTCTCCATGGGCGGCGGCTGCCTGTGGAGCTTTGTGCCCATGCTGCTGCTGATCCCTCTGTATACCGTAGTCCGGCAGCCCATCGTGTACATGCTCCATGAGAATCTGGATGTTGCCAACCAGATTATTGAGGTCATCAAGGGCATTGACCCGGAGCTTTTTGCCGGCAACGCCTATTACCACCAGATGATCGCGGCCCAGTATATCCCGCAGTATGCCGAGCAGATCAAGGCGGCGATTCCCGCCATCAGCGATTTGGCTCTGAGCGGCATCAACTTTGGCTTTATCGGCGTTGACCTGGGCGCGGTGCCCCAGTTCAATGTGTTCGCCTCCACCTGGGCCTGGAACTGGGCGCATATCGGCTCCCTGCTGATTGCCCTGTCCTCCGCCGGTTATCAGGTCGTGTCCATGCTGATTATGCAGAAGCAGAACGACTCTCTGGTTACCAACAAGGACGGCATCCAGGACAAGGAAGCTGTGGAAAATTCCCAGGCCGCGCAGACCAACAAGATGATGATGTTCATGATGCCTCTGATGATGCTGTGGATTGGCTTCACCGTACCCTGCGCCCTGTCTCTGTACTGGTTTGTGGGCGGCGTAGTCCGTACCATCGAGGATGTGGTCCTCAACAAGCGCTACCGCAAAATCTACGATGCCGAGGATGCCGAGCGCCTGAAGCGCCGCATGGAACAGGATAAGATCGAGGCTGAGAAGGAGCGTATCCGCGCCCAGCGCCGGGCCGAGAATCCTGACGGCATTACCGAGAACACCAGCAAGAAGCGGCTGCAGAAGCAGCAGCGTGACCAGGAAGTTGCCGCCAAGGAGGCCGCCGCCCGGGAGTACGCCGCCAGAAAGGGGAAGCTGCCCGAGGACAAGCCCGAGAAGGAAGCGCTCTCCGGCATTGCGGACCGTCCCTACTGCAAGGGCCGGGCCTATGATCCTGACCGTTACGCCCAGAACAGCGAGGAGGAATAAGCTATGGAAAAGACTCTTGTTGCCAGCGGCAAGACCATTGATCTGGCTATCGAATCCGCCCTTTCCCAGCTGGGCCTGGACCGGGACAGCGTTTCCGTTCAGGTGCTGCAGCAGGCAAAAAGCGGCTTCCTGGGCTTCGGTGCCCAGCCTGCCAAGGTTCAGGTAACTTATGAGGCTCCGGACCCCGTACCCGAGGCCCCCAAGGTGGCCCTGTCCTCTGCTTCCCGGAAGGCAAAACCCGCTGCCCCTGTCGCCAAGCCTGAGGAATCCAGACCCGCGCCTGCCAGGACTGAGCCTGTGAAGCCCGCGGAACCCAAGGCAGAGGCTTCCAAGGCTGAGCCTGTGCCTGAAGCAAAGTCTGAGGCCCCCAAGGCGGAACGCCCCCAGCGGCCCAAGGTGCCCAGAGAGCCCAAGCCCGCCCGGGAGCCCAGAGAACCCCGTGAGCCGAAGACTCCCGCGGCGCCCAGGGAGTACGCCCCCGTGGAACCCGGCTCCGTGGAGGAGAAGATTGAGGCCTTCCTGAAGGGATTGCTGGAGCACATGGATTCCAAGGCCGTCCCCCACTGCTGGAAGGAAGAGGGCAATGCCTACCAGGTGGAGCTGGTCGGTGACGACCTGGGCTACCTGATTGGACGCCGGGGCGATACCCTGGACGCCATCCAGCACCTGTGCAACTATGCCGTGAACCGGGAAGTGGAGGGTCACATCCGGGTAAACGTAGACGCTGAGTCCTACCGCCAGAAGCGGGAGGAGAGCCTGCGCCGCTACGCCCGCAAGAAGGCCCAGCAGGTTCTGAAGGCCCGCCGCCGCGCTACCCTGGAGCCTATGAATGCCTATGAGCGCCATGTGATTCATGCCGCCCTGCAGGATATGGAGAACATCACCACCCATTCCACCGGTGTGGAACCCAACCGCTGCGTGGTCATCGAGTACGTTCGGTGAATTCCTTTCCCGTCTCCCCGAAAAGGAGACGGGATTTTTTGCATTTGGGAGGGAGATGTGATATACTGATCTCAATGACGATCTGTGTATTTCCTCCGAAAGGAATTCAAAAAAATTTTTTCCCAATCGTGTAACCATCAAGAGACTTTCCTGTCTTTATCAGTGAGGACGCTTATGAACGACAATGACATCATCGAGCTGTTTTTTCAGCGGAACCAGGACGGGCTCCTGGAGGCGCAGCGAAAATACGGGGCTTACTGCCAGAGCGTGGCCCGGAATATACTGGGCAGCGAGGAGGACAGTCAGGAGTGCCTGAATGACCTGTGGCTCCGGGCCTGGAACGCCATTCCGCCCCAGAGGCCGAAGCTTCTGAAGGCATGGTTTGCCAAGGTCATCCGCAATCTTGCCATCAACCGCCGGGAGGCTGCCGCCGCCCAGAAGCGGCAGGCGGATCAATTCGCGCTGTCCCTGGAGGAGCTGGACGGGTGTATCCCGGATCCGCGGACCACAGAGGAACGGACCTATGTCCGGGAGCTGTCCGGGGCGTTGAACGCCTTTTTGGAGACAGAGCAGCCTCTGGACCGGAAGATTTTCGTCAGCCGTTATTTCTATTGTGAATCCACGGCCCGGACGGCGGAGAAGCTCGGCCTCACCGAGGGCCAGGTGAAGGTCCGCCTGCATCGGTGCCGGGAACGGCTGCGGAACTATCTGCGGTCCCGGGAATATTACATGTAAGGAGCCTGAAACCATGGACAAACAGCGCGCCATTGCCAAAGCCGTTACCGGGCTGGACAGCCGCTATATTGAAGAAGCGGACCAGCCCGAGGTACAGAAGAAAAAGCGCCCCATGTGGAAGCCGGTTCTGTCCGCCGCAGCCTGTGTGCTGCTGGTGCTGGGACTGTCTCTTTTCCGCCCGGCACCGTTAAAAGTCACGGTAAACGGGCAGAATGTGCTGCGGGGCACGGTCAGCTACAGCCTGGACGCCGATGTCCAGATCATGCGTCTGTCTCTGGAAACGGAGATTCCCCTGACGCTGGACCCGGGTTCCAAGGGCAGCCTGACCCTGACCGCCGATGAAAACAGCACCCTTCTGCTGGACGGACAGGAAACGCATGCGCTGACGCTGACGGAAAAGACCACCTGCACCTGGATGCTTCTGCCCGGGGCGGACGGATACTTCCTGCAGCTTCAGCAGGGGGAAGAGGACTGGTGCATCCAGGCCGTACCCGAGGATACCGGCATCATCACCATCTGCCAGGTGCGATAAGGCACCGGAAAGGAAAAACGAATTATGAAAAAATTTATCTCTCTGCTTCTCTGCGGCGTGCTGAGCGCCGGAATTCTGGCGGGCTGCGGCAAGACCGACAACCAGCCCACTACTGCGCCCACTACAGAAACCGTTACGGAGGAAACCAAGGGCACCGCCTTTTATGAAAGTGCCGAGGCACTGCTGAAGGCTGTCCATGCCGCCATGAAGGAAGAGTTCCCCGCAGCCGGCGGCGACGAGGCCCATGGGGCGGAGGATGTGGGCAGCTTTGACATCAGCGCCTACGGCGACAGCTTCCAGGCGCAGATTCTGGTGGACGACAGCCTTGTGGAACAGGTCAAACCCGAAGCGGCCACGCTGCTGCACATGATGAACACCAACACCTTCTGCGCCGCCGCTATGCAGCTGACGGATGCCGCCAATGGGGAGAGCTTTGCGGAAAGCTATAAGACTCTGGTTCAGAGCCACCACTGGATGTGCGGCTTCCCGGATACGGTGGTTGTGCTGTCTCTGGGAGACTATATCCTGACTGCCTACGGCTACGACGATCTGATCCAGGACTTCAAGACCGCGGCCCAGAGCCTGGGAGCGGACGTGCTGGTGGAGGCTCCTGCCGAGGCATAAATGAGCGGTCGATGCGCCGCCTAAAAAAGCCTTCCCCTGGGGGAAGGTGGCAGGGCGAAGCCCTGACGGATGAGGGGCGGCATAAACCTTTTTGCGGAGGGGCTACGCAGAAAACGATACAGAGGCAAGGCGGATTTGGACCAAAGACCTGCCTGCATTTTGGTGTGGTCCCTCCGGGGGCCCCTTTCTTGTCCCGCCAAGAAAGGGGGAAAGAATGCGGCCTAAGGGAGGCGCTGTCGGCAAA
>NZ_JAHLPU010000047.1 GCF_018918045.1 Pseudoflavonifractor sp. MSJ-30 | reverse complement strand
CGGTCAGCGCCCCCTTGAGGCTGCTTCTTATCGATTTTCTTGCAGAAGCAAGAAAACCGCCGCCGGAGGCACCCAGCTTATGTGCGGTTAGGGTTAAAAGCGAAACCACAGAGTAAAATTTTTTTCGCATGAGATAAACATACATAAATGTCCGATTTATTGGACTTACTGAATGGTAATATATAGCCATGAAATCCAGAAGGAGTGAATGGCTATGTATTCCATCCGATATGTGCAGGGACATGTGCAGGTGTATGACGCAAAGGGAAAGTTCCTGTTTTCCGCGGACACAGAGCGGGAGGCAAGGGAAGAATTGGAGGAATATGCTGCGTAATCTTCGTTTGGATATTTGTTATGACGGCACCCGCTACCGGGGCTGGCAGAGACTGACTGGGGTGGAGGGGACCATCCAGGGCAAGCTGGAGACGGTGCTCAGCCGGATTCTGGAGGAGCCTGTTGAGGTTTCCGGCAGCGGCAGGACCGATGCAGGGGTCCATGCGGCCCACCAGATTGCCAATTTCCACTGCGAAAATCCAATGGCCCCGGAAAAGATTCTGGAGCAGCTGCGCAGGTATCTGCCGGAGGACATCGGCATATATTCCTGTGAAGAGGCGTCACCCCGGTTCCACGCCCGGCTGAATGCCACAGGGAAGACCTACCGCTATCGCATCTGGACCGACGACGCCCCCTGCGTTTTTGAGCGCCGGTATGTCTGGATAGACCCGGAAGAACTGGATACGGCGGCAATGAACCGGGCAGCGTCTTATCTTCTGGGCGAGCACGACTTTTCCGCTTTCTGCGGGAACCGGAAGATGAAAAAGGCCACCGTCCGCCGTATTGACAGCCTGACCGTTTCCCGAAAGGGCAGCGAGCTGCGGATCACGGTGACGGGCAACGGCTTTCTGTACAACATGGTCAGGATTCTGGCGGGGACTCTGGTGGAAGTGGGCCGGGGGCAGAGAACGCCGGAGAGCATCCCGGCACTGTTTGGCGCGCCCAGAGAAAAAGCGGGCTTTCTGGCCCCGCCCCAGGGCCTGTGCCTGATGGAGGTAACCTATTGAACGTTCAGATATTCGGAAAAAGCAAATGCTTTGATACAAAAAAGGCGGAGCGTTGGTTCAAGGAGCGGCGCGTTCCTTTCCAGTCCATCGACCTGAAGCGCTACGGCATGTCCGGTCGGGAGTTTGACAGCGTACTGCGGGCCGTGGGCGGCATTGACAAGCTGATTGACTGGGAAAACAAGTCCCAGGAGGTTACGAACATGAAGTACATGTCCGATAACCGGGCAAAAGAGGACAAGGTTTTTGACGACCCCATGCTGATGAAAACGCCGGTGGTCCGCAACGGAAAACAGGCCACCGTTGGCTACTGCCCGGAGGTTTGGGCCACCTGGGAATAATTTCAGAAAAATCGAATAACAAAAGCAGCTGCCAGAAAGCCGTCATTGGGTCCCAATGATATGGCTTTCCGAACAGCTGCTTTTTGATTTTTTGGGGGGATTCTGATGCGCTGGCTGGAATGTGTGTATGGGTTCTTGTGGGGGCCGCCCGGGGTCGCGGTGATGGTGGGTACGGGGCTGTTCCTGAGCCTGCGCACGGGCTTCCCTCAGATCACGCTGCTGCCAGGAGCATTCCGCATGCTGTCTGTCCCAAAAGAGAAGAAGGGCACCGTGACCCAATTTCAGGCGCTCTGCACGGCGCTGGCGGCCACGGTGGGGACCGGGAACATCATCGGCGTCAGCGGGGCCATTTGCCTTGGCGGACCCGGGGCCATTTTCTGGATGTGGCTCTGCGGATTTTTGGGCATGGCCACAAAATTTGCCGAGGTGACTTTGGCGAGGCGCTACCGGGATTTCTCCGGCGGGGAAATGGTGGGCGGCCCCATGTATATGATCCGGAAGGGTATGCCGGGGAAATGGCATTTTCTGGCATACCTCTACAGCGCTTTCGGCGTTATTGCGGCCTTCGGCGTGGGCAACGCCACCCAGGTCAACGCGGTGGTGTCCGGCTTCCATGACATTCTGGAGTCCCACGGCCGGGAACCCACATGGATGGGCAACCTGCTTGTGGGCATTGTCATGGCTCTGGCAGTGGGGGCGGTGCTTTTCGGCGGGGTGAAACGCATTGGCGGCGCCGCGGAAAAGCTGGTGCCCGCGGTATCCGTTGGGTATATTCTGCTGTGCCTGTGGGTGCTGGTAAAGTGCCGCCGGCAGATTCCGGGAGCCTTTGCCGCCATTCTGGAAGGGGCTGTCTCTCCCGGAGCCGTCACCGGCGGAATGATCGGCTCGGCTTTCGTCAGCCTGCGCACCGGCTGCGCCCGGGGAATATTTACCAACGAGGCAGGCATGGGGACGGCCTCCATGGCCTATGCCGCTGCCGGGGAAGGGCACCCCGTAGAGTTGGGGCTGCTGGGTCTGCTGGAAGTCTTCATGGATACCATTGTCATCTGTACGCTGACGGCAATGGCGGTGCTCTGCGGCGGCGCTGCCATTCCCTATGGGGTGGATGCCGGAGGCGTGCTGCCCTTCCGGGTATTCTCCGGCGTCTGCGGCAGCTGGGCGGCGGGAGCATTGACGCTGTTTTTAAGTGTTTTTGCCTTTGCCACGGTGCTTGGCTGGGGCCTCTATGGTGCCCGGTGCGGGCAGTTCCTGTTCGGCCCCGGATTCTGGAAGACCTTCGTCTGGCTGCAAATGGGCGGCGTTCTTCTGGGGGCTTTGCTGGAGACCCGGACCTTATGGCTGGCCGCCGAGCTTGTCAACGGCCTGATGGCCGTCCCCAATCTGATTGCCCTGACGGCACTAAGTCCGGAGCTGTGCCGTCTGGTCCGGGAGTATAAAAAGAAATACTTGCGTTTTGAGGACAAAAAAGCGATAATGAAGAAAAAAGAGAGAAGGGAAAACCATGAAAAAACTGCTGCCGTCGATTCTGATGCTGGCGCTTTTTGAGGCCGTGGCGGTGAGCCTGTGGCTGACCAAAAATAATATTTTCTACTTGCTGAATTTCAGCTACATCGGTTTATGCCTGTCTGTTGGTCTGACGCTGTTCATCTCCGGGAGGCGGTATGCCCGGCATTTCACGCAGTTTGCTGTGGGAACGTATATGCTGGTCTACCTTGGTATTCTTTCCCGGGAAAATATGCAGATCGAGGGCTTCTGGTATTACCTCTTCTCCGGAACCTTTGAGGCCGCCACCATTCACTATGCCGTGGCGAAGATCTTTGGTCCGCTGCTCTTCGGCAGAGGCTGGTGCGGCTACGCCTGCTGGACGGCCATGGTTCTGGACTGCCTTCCCTTCAAAACACCGGCAGCGCCCCGCAAGGAAAAGCTGGGGGCGCTGCGCTATGTGATGTTCGGTCTGTCGCTGCTGCTGGTGGCCGGACTGTTCTGGGGGAGGGCGTCTCACCTGGAAGAAATCATGTTCTGGATGTTCCTGGGGGGCAATGCCCTGTATTATGGGGCCGGTATATTCCTGGCATATCATTTTCAGGATAACCGGGCTTTCTGCAAATACCTGTGCCCAGTGGCGGTGTTTCTGAAGCCGATGAGCTATTTTTCGCTGCTGCGGGTCCACTGTGACGAGAGCAAGTGCGTCCACTGCGGCAAATGCCGGAGGGTCTGCCCCATGAATGTGGAGGTCAACAAGGAAGCACGGTCCCGCAAGAACGGCACGGAGTGCATTCTGTGCTATGAATGCACCAGGGTCTGCCCTGTCAAGGCTCTAAAATAGGTCCAGCATGCTGTCCAGATAGACGGCTTCCCGGACGTGGATCCGGTATTCCGGCTTTGTCATGTAGTACAGCAGAAATTCCAGCAGCAGAGCGCTGCCCAACTCCCGTCCTTCAATTTTGAAGTTGGAAAAGCCCATGGGCAGGTAAATATCGTGGATATCCCGGGTGCTGATAAACCCGGGATTTTCCATTGCCCGGGAGAACCGGTAGCCCCGGTCGCCGTCCGGGGCGGTGCAGCGGTGGTCGGGGCAGGGAAGCCCCAGATTTTTCCGGCTGACATTTTCGTAGCAGGCTTTCCGCTGTCGGCAGCCGAACCAGCAGCACTCATTGCAGAGAAATTCCACCTTGTTTTTTTCTGACGGGGAGAGGGCATTGAACTTTTCCAACGCCTTGTTCAGCCGGAAGTCCGGAACCACATACCGGAACGCCGACCGGCTCAGTTCCTTTTGGAGATCGGTGAAATCCGTAAGCACCTTGGTGGTGGAGGAGACGAAATAAAGCTCCGGATATTGCCGGGCGAGGTGGGCGAGCAGCAGATCGGAGCTGACGATCACACCGTTTTCCACCGGGCCGGGCGTGCTGAACAGGGCACAGAGCCGGTTGCACTTCCCGTCGGAAAGGTGTTCGGGGGTCAGAAGGGAATTGCTGAAGGTCAGCCGGGCGGAGATGCCGTATTCCCGGGTCAGAGTCAGCGCATTCTTCGGGGAGGCTGTTCCGGAGCTGACCCGCCCGCCGCCCCAGAGGCAGCCAGCCGGGGCGCCATAGATGGAGCCGATGTCGCACCAGTCGTAAAAGTATTCCCGGTGGTTCCGGAACAGAGGCAGGAATACCCGGTAGAATTCATAAAAGGAAAACAGCCCCGGCAGATGGAACAGGGCTGTTTTGGCTTGAAATTGGTTCGTCATGACCGCTTCCTCCGGACCAATTTGGCAAGCTGCTGAATGGTAAGCTCGAAGGGCTTCCGGTTCAGCACCAGCAGGAGCAGCAGGCAGGCCATCTGGAAGAAGGGAGCCCCCGGGTTGGCGGTAAAGCAGAGCAGGCTCTGGATGGTCAGCAGAAGACCGCTGCCGATCAGCCGGGGAGTGAACAGAGTGAACGGAATCAGCCGCCGGGAGGTGGCGGCCCGGATGGCGAAGCAAAGCACATAGCTTGCCAGCGTGGCGATGGCAGCGCCCTGAATGCCGATCCGGGGAATCAGCAGAAAGTTCAGGAAGATGTTGGCCAGGGCACTCCACAGGGCCGTCCAAAGAGACAGACGGCTTTTCTCCGTGACCACATAGACACTGCCCATGAAGGAGGAGAAAGCGGAGAAGACCATGGCCATGGAAAGAGTGGGGATGTATTTCCAGGCCTCATAGTATTGCTGGGTGGAGAGCATCCGGATCTCCAGTCGGCACAGCACAATAATCACGCTGCCGGCCATGACCATGACGGCCAGGAAAGCACTCCATACCTGAGTATAAAACCGGATATGTACCTCTCTGTCCCCGGTGGCCTCCTGAATGGCGGAGAACTGCCAGGCCTCCATAAAGATGGTGGAGAGCAGGGTCAGCACCGTAGGGATTTTGCATGCCACGGCGTACAGGCCATTGGCATCCGTACCCAGAAAATAGGCGACCATATAGCGGTCGGACACGCTGGTGATCCACCAGAAAATGGTGGCTGGGATCAAGGGAATGCTGTAGCGCAGCATGGCGTTCCAGAGCTGCCCCTCCGGCTTCGGCAGCCACAGCTTCCAGAGCTTTTCACGGAGCACCAGGAACAGCGTGCAGATGCCGTCCGCCGCGACCACGGACATGACATAGCCGAAGACGCCCATGCGGAACACCAGCAGGAAGGTGATGTTGAAGCCAATGACCAGGGCCGTATTGATAATGCCCTGAACGGCGAACAGGGCGGTTTTTCCCTCAGCCCGGATGTACTGAGCGCACAGGCTGTGCAGGCAGGAGGCCAGCGTGTATACGCCGATCAGAAGGGTGTATTCCCGGAGACTTTCGCTGTTGGAGAGCAGAGGAAGGGCGGCCAGAAGAATCAGGGAGCCCACCAGAATGGTATAAAAGCCGATGGTAAAAATGCTCCTGCGCTGTTCCTTTCGATCCAGGGCGAAGCGGAAGACGCCATTGGTGATGCCGAGGGATACCAGCGGCAGCAGCAGGTTGGCGGTCTGCATAATCAGGTCCGCGGTGCCGTAGTCCGCGGGCGTCAGCACGCCGGTGTAGAAACGGACCATTACAAAGGTCAGCAGCTTGGAGCCGAAAGTGCCGAGACTGATCAGAAAGGTGTTGCTCAGAAGCGTTTTATATTTGTGATCGTGCATGTTCGTCTGTCCTTAACCCGTTTTTGGAGAGACTGCGTGCATCATTCATACAGAATTCTCCAGCATCATTACGGGAGACATTCTATCGTTAAGATTTGAACAAAAGATGAACAAAGGTTAAAAGAGGGCGATTCTCGCGGATTTTGCAAAGGTTACTGTGGCAATGCATATTAGCCGTCTGGGGAAAGACCGAGGAGAATCCGGTCAAGCCCCGCTGTATCGAAACTTTTTGGGGCGCGGGGGACCAGTCAGAGGGGAAAAGAAGCACCTGAGCCACAAAACGAATCAGGTGCTTCTTCTCAAAAGCTCTTTTCAGATGTCTTCCTTCAGCACTCTGGAATAGCCCTTTCCGTACTGGACGCAGCGGGAGACCCGGCTCAGGGTGGCGGAGGATATTTCCGACTGGGCGATGACCTGGCTGTAGGTGTTTCCTGCCATCAGAAGCCTGGCAGCGTAGAGCCGCTCGGCCATTTTCTCAATTTCTTTCCGGGTACACAAATCGTCGAAGAGCTCCCGGCATTGCTCCCGGGTCTCCAGAGAGACGATCACATTATACAGCGCGTCGATTTTCTCCTGCATCTCCAAAGGAATGTCCTCCTCATTCGTTCTGTACCCATTTTACCATAGTTTGGGAGAGAGTTCAATCTCTGTAGTAGTCCATTTTTTGCTCCAGCTTTTGGAACAGTAGGGTCAGCAGACCGGAGAACAGCAGATAGAATGCACCGGTATAGAACATGGGCCAGATCAGACCGTCGCTTTTGATAAAGGCCTGGCCCATCCACATGATTTCGTATACCGCAATGACCCGGGCCAGAGAGGTATCTTTCACCAGCGTGATGATCTCGTTGCCCATGGAGGGGATGATCCGCTTGACCACCTGCATCAGCAGGATATGGACAAAGATCTGGCTGCGGTTCAGGCCAAGCGCCTGCCCGGCTTCAATCTGCCCGTTGGGGATGCTCTCAATGCCGCCCCGGTAGATCTCACTGAAATAGCAGGCGTAGTTGATGGCGAAGGCCAGAATCACGGCGGTGAACCGTCCCATAGCGGGCAGGCCGAACAGAAGCCCCGGCCCGTAGAAAACCACGATCAGCTGCAGCATCAGAGGGGTGCCTCGGATGACCCAAACGATGGCTTTCATCAGCAGCCGCAGAGGAAAAAAGCGGCTCATGGTTCCAAAGCACACCAGAAGTCCCAGGGGAATGGAGAAGGCAAGGGTCAGCAGAAAGATGTTCATGGTCTGACCGAAGCCTTTGAGCAGGGCCAGGGTGACGGACAGAAACTGGCTCATATTACTTGACCAGAGTCAGGCTGTACTTTTGGGCAAGTGCGTCCAGCGTGCCGTCAGCCATGAGGGAGGCCATGATTTCGTTGACTTTGGCGGTCAGATCGCTGTCCTTCCGGAAGCCGATGCCATATTCCTCGCTGCTGAGTTCCATGGCGGTCACCAGATCCGGATAGCCGGTGCCCGGCCCGGTCATGGCGTTGGCCATGGTAATGTCGATGATGCAGGCATCAACGGTACCGGCCGCAACCTCCATCAGAGCGGCGGACTGGGACTGGACAGCGGTGCAGGGGAAGTCGAACTCTTTGGCGGCTGCTTCACCGGCAGAGCCTGCCTCGGCGGCGAAGGTAAGATACTTAGCCAGTTCAATACTGTCATTGCCGGAGTTTTCCGAGGTCGTTACCATGACCTGTGCGTTTTTCACGTAGGGATCAGAAACGCTGGCGTTGAGCTTGACCTCATCCGTGATCGTCATACCGTTCCAGATGCAGTCGATGGACTTGGACTCCAGCTCAAAAAACTTGTTGTCCCAGTCGATTTCCACGAACTGGGCTTCCACACCCAGCTTCTCGGCCACAGCCCGGGCAAATTCGGCATCGAAGCCTGTCCAATTGCCGTTTTCATCCTTATAGTCCATGGGCTCGTAGTCTGTGATTCCAACGATCAGGGTGCCTTTTTCCTGAATGTAGCTCAGGTCGGAGCCGCTTTTTTTGCCGCAGGCGCTGCACAGCAGCATGGTGGTCAGAACCAGGACGGCCGCAATCCATTTTTTCATAAGAATACTTCCTTTCTATCCTCTTACGGTGGCGTGCTTTTTGCTGATGGATGCATTATACTTTATCGAAATAAAGTTGTAAAGCACTTTTTCACGCTAAAGCGATAAATCGTCTGGGTGCACAAGGCTGGACGGGGAATTACAGGGCGGTGTTGGTAAAAACGTAAAAAACCGCCTCCGGAGGGCCGAAGCCACCGGAGGCGGAAAGATGCGGAGAGAAGGTTACTTCTGGGCGCGGCTGCCGAAGTTGACCACGGCGGTATCGCCCTGGTGGTTGGTGCCGAACTCATAGTCTTTGCCGGGCAGGGCGGCGTTCATGATGATGCCCACAAGGGCTGCCACGGCCAGGCCGGACAGGCTGATGGTGATGGAGCCTACGGGGATCTGGATGGCACCGGCGTAGTTGACGCCCACGGCCAGACCCATAATCATGGCGGCAATCAGAACATTGCGGCTCTTGGTGAAGTCTACCTGGTTTTCCACTACGTTCCGGACGCCTACGGCGGAGATCATGCCGTAGAGCACCAGGCTGACGCCGCCCATGGTAGCGGCGGGCATGGCCACGATCAGTGCGGAGAACTTGGGGCAGAAGGACAGGATGATGGCGAAGAAAGCGGCCATACGGATCACCTTGGGGTCATAAACCTTGCTCAGGGCCAGAACACCGGTGTTTTCACCATAGGTGGTGTTGGCGGGAGCGCCGAAGAGGGAGGCCATGGTGGTTGCCAGACCGTCGCCTACCAGAGTGCGGTGCAGGCCGGGATCCTCTACGAAGTTCTTGCCCACGGTGGAGGAGATGGCGCAGATATCGCCGACATGCTCCATCATGGTAGCCAGGGAGATGGGCATGATGGTCACAATGGAGGTAAACAGCAGGCTGTGGTCCAGGTTTGCCCCGAAGATGGACAGGGCGGTGCGGTTCCAGACGATGGGCAGGCCGATCCAGTCGGCCTCACTGACCAGAGCCACCAGGTGTTCCCGGGAGGCGGGGTCAACGATCATGGAGAACACATAGGAGCCGACCACACCCAGCAGGATGGGAATGATCTTCACCATGCCCTTGCCCCAGATGTTGCAGCATACTACAATCAGAATGGCGACCAGGGCCACCCACCAGTTGGCGGAGCAGTTGGTCACGGCGGAGCCGGAGAGGGTCAGACCGATGCAGATGATAATGGGGCCGGTGACGATGGGCGGGAAGTAGCGCATGACCTTCTTGGCACCGAACTGCTTGAAGAAGAACGCCATAATAAGGTATACAAGACCTGCGCAGGCCACGCCGAAGCAGGCGTAGGGGAGCGTCTCATTGCCGGTGCCCAGGGCGCGGATGGCGTTGTAGCCGCCGATAAAGGCAAAGGAGGAGCCCAGGAATGCGGGGACTTTCCGACCGGTAATCAGATGGAACAGGAGGGTGCCCAGGCCCGCGAACAGCAGGGCGTTGGCCACATCCAGCCCGGTCAGCGCGGGGACCAGAACTGTCGCGCCGAACATGGCGAACAGATGCTGCACACCCAGCAGCAGACGCTTGGGGACACTCAGCGTGCCGGCATCATACACGACTTCATTGTTTTCGGGAGCTGCCATTAGAATACATCCTTTCTGTATTGCAAAAAAGGGAAGGAAAAGCTCAGGCGCAAGCTCTTTCCTCCCTTCTCTGCATTTTATCCCGACAAGTATACTATCCGGCCGGAGAAAATGCAAGCTAATTGTTCCAATTCTGCATCCAAAATGTGAATAGAATATGACGCGGCTTTTGTGGAAAGTGCATCATGTGACAGAAATTGCCTTTCCACTGAAATGCATGAGAAAACCATAATAAATGCAAACGGTATTTAAGGAACTGAGTAACGCACTTAATGCGGGATAAGACCGAAAATAAGAAATGACAGAAAAATAAATCGGTAATCATGTAAAATAATTGGAACAGACAAATGGATTAATTGTGCAAAATGACATGAGAGAGAAGATGAACGTAGGGAAATGCTGAAAAATAATGGCTGTTTTCTGCAAAAGACCGCAATAATTATGACGCCGGAAGAATAAAGATGCAATTTGCTTCTTGCAAAAATGCAAAAACGAGAGTATAATACGGCCATAAAGCAATTGAAGCAGCAAACCGTGAAGGAGGAAATCAATATGAAATTCAAGAAACTGTTTACCCTGGCCCTGACCGGAGCCCTGGCCCTTTCCCTGGCGGCCTGCTCCGGCGGCAGCGCTTCCGGTACGAAGATGACCATGGGCACCGGAGGTTCCGCCGGTACCTATTACGGCTATGGCGGCGTGCTGGGTCAGTACATCAGCGGCAAGGCGGGCATCGATGTTACCGTGGTGGCTACCGACGGCTCCAAGGCCAATATTCAGGGCATCGATACCGGTGACTACCAGCTGGGCACCGTCCAGTCCGATGTCATGGCCTACGCCTGGGAGGGCACCCGCTCCTTTGAGTCCACCGGTAAGATAGATTCCTTCCGGGTGGTTGCCGGGTTGTACGCCGAGTCCGTGCAGCTGGTGACCATGGATCCCGATATCAAGTCTGTTGCCGATCTGAAGGGCAAGAGCGTTTCCATCGGCGCCCCCGCCTCCGGTGTGTACTTCAACGCCATTGACGTTCTGAACGCCGCCGGCCTGACTGAGGACGATATCACGGCCCAGTACCAGAGCTTTGCCGACTCCGCCGACGCTCTGAAGGACGGCAAGATTGACGCCGCCTTTATTGTAGCCGGCGCGCCCACCCCCGCCATTACCGAGCTGTGTACGACCAACTCCGCCTATCTGGTGCCCATTGACGGCGCTGTGGCGGATGCCATGATGGCCGATTGCCCCTTCTACACCACTTATGTGATCCCCGCGGGGACCTACCCCGGACAGGACGCCGATGTGACCACCGTCACTGTGAAAGCGACCCTCATTGTCTCCGCCTCCGCATCCGAGGACGACGTCTACAAGCTGACCGCCGCCATCTTTGACAACGCTGCCGACATTGCCAGGGAAAACGGTAAGGGTGCGGAATTGAGTCTGGAAAACGCCACCTCCGGCATGACCGCCCCCTTCCATAAGGGTGCCGCCAGGTACTTCGCCGAGAAGGGCATTACGGTCGAGACGGAGTAAACGCACATAGCTGCGGCATCAAAATTTTCCGTAGGGGCCGATGCCCTCATCGGCCCGAAAACTGACGGAAGGAACAGTAAAAAAAGCTGATCCTGTCCGCCGGCTTTCGGGGCGATGTGGGCATCGCCCCCTACTGAGATCTCGTTTTATTCCGGGAACGCCGAAGAAAGTGCCCTGTCGGGCCTTTTCTTCAGCGCTTCCGAATCTTTCAGTCAGGAGGGTTTTTTATGAGCCTGTTTAAGAAGAAAAAGACGGAGGAACCAATGGATCTGGACTCTGTTATGAAGAAATATGACCGGGAGTCCAACGTCCGCGTCTGGGAGGGAACGCCCCGGATTGTTGTGAACGTGATTCTGGCGGTTTTTTCCCTGTTCTGTCTGTATGTGACATTGTTTGCCAGCTGGCTGGAAGAACTGCGGCTGACAACCTTCGTGGCCTGGATCGTGTTCCTGGGCTATCTGGTATTTCCGGCGAAAAAGGGCCGCCAGCGGGTGAATTATATCCCTTGGTATGATATTGTGCTGATGATCCTGGGCACCGGGGCATTCCTGTACTATGCTTTCAACGCCAGGACCATCATCCAGCAGGGCAGCCTTTTTGCCGATTACCAGATTGTCATCGGCATTGTGGGCGTGCTGGCTCTGGCAGAGGTCTGCCGCAGAAGCGTGGGACTGCCCATTCTGATTGTGGCGGGGTGCTTCCTGATATACGCCCTGACCGTGGGCCTGTCCAATCCCTCCCTCTGGGGCCGGATGCATTATACCATCCGGTATCTTTTCTACGGCAAGGAGGGCGTGCTTTCCACCCCCATTAACGTCTGCTCCAAGTTCATCGTCGTTTTCATCGTCTTCGGCGCGTTCCTGGAGCGCACGGGTATTGCGGATTACTTTATCCAGGTTGCCAACGCTCTGGTTGGCGGATTTTCCGGTGGCCCGGCCAAGGTGGCCGTTGTGGCCAGCGCCCTGGAGGGCGTGGTGTCCGGCTCGTCCGTGGCAAATACGGTGGGTTCCGGCTCCGTGACCATTCCCCTGATGAAGAAAGCGGGCTATAAGCCGGAATTCGCCGGGGCCGCGGAGGCAGCTGCCTCCACCGGCGGGCAGATCATGCCCCCCATTATGGGCGCGGCCGCTTTTCTGATGGCGGATTATGTTCAGATTCCCTATGGACAGATCGCTCTGAAAGCGGTGCTTCCCGCTCTGCTGTACTTCACGGGCATCTTCATTTCCGTCCATCTGGAGGCGAAGAAGCTGGGGCTGCGGGGTCTGCCCCGGGAGGAACTGCCGAAGCTGCTGCCCCTGCTGAAAAAGAGTTATCTGCTGCTTCCTCTGGCTCTGCTGATCTACCTGGTCGGCACCAGTCAGAAGAGTATTCAGTACGCCGCAGCCCTGTCCATCGTGGCCTGCGTTTTTGTAACGCTGTTCAGCCGGGAAACCCGCATTACCCCCATGCGCATTCTGGAGGCGCTGGCAGCCGGTGGCCAGGGGTCCATTACCGTGGCCGCCGCCTGCGGCATCGCGGGCATTATCGCGGGCACCATCACCATGACGGGCCTTGCCAACGTCATCATCAACGGCATTGTGGTTCTGGCGGGCAACAGCGTGCTGATCGCTCTGTTTCTGACCATGATCTGCTGCATCGTCCTGGGTATGGGCGTGCCCACCACGGCAACCTACTGCATTATGGCCGCAACCTGCGCGCCCATACTGGTCCGCATGGGCGTGCCTCTGGTCGCCGCGCACTTCTTTGTGTTCTATTTCGGCATCGTGGCGGACCTGACGCCCCCTGTGGCTCTGGCTGCCTACGCGGGCGCGGCCATTGCTCAGGCCAACCCTATGAAGACGGCACTGGAATCCACAAAGCTGGCCATCGGCGCGTTCATCGTGCCCTATGCCTTTGCCCTCAGCCCTTCCATGCTGCTGATCGATACCACGGCGGCAGAGGTGATCCTGATTGTCATTACGTCTTTGGTGGGCATCGCCTCCGTCTCCGCCGCCATGGAAGGCTATCTGGTTGGGGAACTCAGCTGGCCTCGCAGAGCGCTGGCGCTGGTGGGCGGCCTGATGATGATTTACCCCGGCACGGTGACGGACGTCATTGGCCTGGCCCTGTCCGGTCTGGTGGTGGTGCTGTGCTTCGTGGATAAGAAAAAAGCCGCCCCTGCAGCGGCGTAAGGCTGAAAAAATGGCCCGGCGGCAAATTTGCCGCCGGGCCTCATGTTTACTTCTTCCGCTTCCGCAGGACGACGGCTGCGCCGAGGCCCGCCGCGGCGGCGGTCAGGATGGTGAGGGACAGGCCCAGCATGATCTGGTCGCCGGTTTTGGGGTTCCATTTGCCGGTGCCCTGCCAGCGGGCGTAGATGGTGGTGTCCTTCTCGTAGAGGGTGGTGTTGTCAACCTTCGTTCCGTCGGACAGATACCAGCCCAGGAAGGTGTAGCCCTTTCGCGTGGGTGTGGGCAGAATTCCGTCCACGATGCCGGGATAGCGGGTCTGCATGGTGGTTTTCTTCACATCCTGGCCGTTTACGCGGACCGTGCCGCCTTTGCAGTCCAGGGTGATGGTCAGAGGCTCATACTTCCAGTAGGCGTATACGGTGGTGTCCTCGGTGAAGACCGTGCCGTCGGTAATGCCGCCGGAGGGAGTCACCTGGGTGCCCTTGCCGTTCTTCTCCGTGAACCAGCCCACGAAGGTCAGGTATCTCCGGGCTTCCGGCATGGGGAAGCGGGAGGCGTCGATGGTGTCCAGAGGCTCTGCCTGAGTCTGCACCGTGACGGTGGGCACCCGGCTGCCGCTGCTGTTGATGATGCCGCCGTCGGCGTCAAAGGTGATGTTCTTTGCCTGGTATTCCCATTTGGCGTAGAGGGTGACGGTCTCGCCCTGGGTCGCGGTCAGGTTTTGCAGCTCGGCGACGATCTGGCCGCCGTCCCTGCTGCGGGACCAGCCCAGGAAGCGGTGGGAGGCTCTGGTGACGGCGGCGGGGGAAAGGGTTTCGCCGTATTTCACGTCCCGGAAGCTCTGGGAGCCGGTGTTGTTGGCGTTGACGCCGCCGTTGGCGTCGAATATGACGTTGTAGGTAATGGGGAGCCACTCCGCCGTCAGGGTGGCGTCATCGGTGTAGACGGTGTTTTCATCCACGGCCTGTTCGCCGTTTTTCCAGGCGGAGAAGGTGTAGCCCGTCCGGGTGCCGGGGCTGGGCAGGTTTGCCAGCTTGCCGTCCGTGCCGGTGGTCATGGGCAGGGGATTGTTGGAGCCACCGTTGGAATCGAAACTGACGGTATAGGGGGCCGCGGCAATGGCGTATTCCTAGAATTTGCTGACGGCGAAATACAGCCTGCCGTTTTCGATGTACCAGCCCTCGGCGGTATTGTCCCCGGGCTTGCCCTGGGGCAGGACCTCGGTGCTGCCGCCGTGGGTCCGGAGCACAGTGACCCGGTCCGCAGAGCCGCTCCAGGGGACATAGAACAGCAGCGTCCGGCCAAATTCGGTCAGAGGGGCCGTTTCGCCGCCCTTTGTGAGCGTTACCCCAAAATCGTAGGCTTGCAGCTGTACATTCTCGGCCTGCAGGGCCTGCCGGGCCAGCGCCGTCAGTGCCTCGGAGGGGGCGATTTCAGCGGCGGTAATATTCATCTGCGTGACCAGATCCGCAAGACCGGTGTAGGGGAAGCTGTCCCGCAGCTCCGGCGCACCCGTGACCAGCCATGGCTTGTCGGTGCCTTGCTCGTTTATGCCGTTAAGAAAAAGCTTGAAATACCGCACGGTCAATTCCCGGTCCTCGGAGAAATCGAACGTTGTCCAGATCTTGCCTTGCTCGTCTGAGCAGCCCCAGTAAAATTCAGCGTAAATATCGGGGTGATCCTTTATCGCGGTTCCCTGACGCTCCGGAGAATACGAGAAGATGCTGCCAGTCCCACTGTCATACACCGTGATCTTTACCGGGTCCCAAAGCGCGTACAGAGTTGTGCCCTCCGTAGGTGTGAAGCTGCCGCCGACGGAGTCGCCGTCCTGGGACTGGGACCAGCCCTTGAAATGGTAGCCGAACCGGGAGGCGGTAAAAGCGCTGAGGTTCAGCGTTGCTCCGCTTTCCACGGTGACGCTGCCCTGGCTCACGGTGCCGCCGCTGCCGTCAAAGGTGACGGTCACGGGGTTTTCAAAGCTGCGGAACTGGTAGCGTCCCTCCAGGAAATTGTGAAGCTCCAGAGTAGTGCTATCGGAGGTGTAGTAAGTCCCGCTGGTGGGGTCTGTAGAGATTGGGGCGCCGTCCTCCGTAAAAACATACAGCTTGCCGCTCAGCCCGGTCAGGCACAGGTCGATCCCGGTATCGCCAAAGGACAGGTTCTTATAACGATGTACAGCGCCGTATACGTCCACCAATCCCTCCAAGTGGTAAAGTCCCGGTTTGTAGGATGTTTCTGAAAGATGAATGGTCAGATCGCCTGTACCATATTCGTAGGGGGTAGAAGTTGACTTTACGGCATTGCTGACGAGTTCCTGGGCGTTCCGTACCTCACACTGACTCCCATTGAAAACACCATTCCCACTAAAAGTGGTATTTCCGGGAGCAATTCCTGTGTAAAAGGAGAACAGACTGTTTTGTCCATCTTTGACGTACCATTTCAGGGAAACATCCTCTCCGTTTATGTTTACGGACACTTTTACGTTGTATTGGGCAAAGCTGCCTGGAAGTTTGGGAAGGGTAAAGGTCATATCCTGGTAGGAGCTGACCTCACTGCTGCTTAATTGCCTAGCGATTGAGCCATCAGAACCATAGACCCAGACGTGCCAGGCTGTGGTGGGATGCTTGTCATCTACCCGTATCTTAACGGGGATGGTGACTGTTTCCGCGTCCTGCGCTCCGGCGCCGCCCTCGCTCCGGGGCTTGGGGGTTTCGGCGTTGGCTTCCTGATTGGGTGCCTCGTCCTTGTTTTCCCGGTTGGGTTCCCCGGCCTTCGGTTCCTCGCCATTGTTGTCCTCGGCCTTGGGTTCCTCGCCCTTGTTGTCCTCAGCCTTGGGGGCCGGGGGTTCCTGCTTCGGTTCTTCGGTCTTCGGCGTCACCTGCCCGGCCTGGGGCTGTTCCGTCCCCTCGGCCAGCGCGGCAAAGGGCAGGGCGCTCAGGGCCATGACCAGCGCCAGCGCCCAGGCCAGGGCGCGGCAGAATGTTCTGTGCTTCATAAAAATCCCTCGCTTTCCGGATGCTCGTTTCCAATGAAAGACCGGAGGCCTTTCTGAAAGAATTGGTTCTACATGCACTATATCATAAACCGCTTCCGTTTGCAATCGTTTTTTTGAGAAAGAGAAAAAAGCGGAAAGCGGTCTGCGCGGCATGGGAATCGTGTGCGGACACATTGCCGCAGGAAATTCCCTTGCTTTCGCTTGCCGGAAGCGGGGGATGAAGAACAAAAATCCCGCCAACCTTTTGGTCGGCGGGATTCTTTGTCAGAAAAACTTACTTGGCAGCGCCGGCAATCTGAGCGGCGACTTCCGCGGCGAAGTCGTCAGCCTTCTTCTCGATGCCCTCGCCCTTGACGTAGTGAATAGCGTCAACAAAGGTCACCTTGCCGCCCAGCTTCTTGGCAGCGTCGGCGATGTAGCCTTCCACGCTGCCCTGGAACAGGTCGGAGCGGACGAATTCCTGCTGCAGCAGGCAGTTGTCCTTGAAGAATGCGTTCATCTTACCGGCAGCGATCTTCTCCTTCACCTGAGCGGGCTTGGAGGCCATCTTGGGATCGTTGTCCATCAGAGCAACCTGAACCTGCATTTCGTGGTCCACGTCAGCCTGGGGAACCAGGGACTTGTCCCAGTACTTGGGGTTCATGGCGGCAATCTGCATGGCAACGTTCTTGCCGATCTCGGTAGCGTCGATGTTGCCTTCCACAGCCAGGTTCACCAGAACGCCGTGGGTGCCGCCAGCGTGAACGTAGGCAACAGAGGTGTTCTCGGGGAAGCGGGCAAAGCGGCGGATCTGCATGTTCTCACCGATGGACATGACCTTCTCCTGCATGATCTCGGTGACGGTCAGGTTGGTGCCGGGGTAGGTGCAGGCCTTCAGGGCTTCCACATCGGCGGGGTTCTGCTTGGCAACGACCTCGGCCAGGTTCTTCACCAGATCCAGGAAAGCGTCGGTCTTGGCGGCGAAGTCGGTCTCGGAGTTGACCTCGATCACAACGCCCACACCGTCCACCACTGCGGCGTAAGCAACGCCCTCGGCGGCAACGCGGTCAGCCTTCTTGGCAGCCTTAGCCAGGCCCTTTTCACGGAGCCAGTCTACAGCCTTGTCCATATCGCCATCGTTGGCCTGGAGCGCCTTCTTGCAGTCCATCATGCCGACGTTGGTCATTTCACGCAGCTTCTTAACATCCAGAGCAGTAAAAGCCATTTTGGTATCCTCCTGAAATATATTTATGGGATTATTCAGCGGCTTCAGCAGCGGGAGCGGCCTCTTCCACAGCGGTGTCCTCGCCCTGACGGCCCTCGATGGCGGCGTTGGCCATGGTGGCGGCAATCAGACGGATGGCGCGGATGGCGTCATCGTTGCCGGGGATCACGTAGTCGATCTCATCGGGATCGCAGTTGGTGTCCACGATGGCGACGATGGGGATGTTCAGCTTGCGGGCCTCAGCAATGGCGTTGCGCTCCTTGCGGGGGTCAACGATGAACAGAGCGGCAGGCAGCTTCTTCATTTCCTTGACGCCGCCCAGGTACTTCTCCAGCTTCTCAATCTCAGCCTGGTGCTTGATGACTTCCTTCTTGGGCAGCATGGCGAAGGTGCCGTCCTCTTCCATCTTTCTCAGCTGAGCCAGACGGTCGATACGGGTACGCATGGTGCGGAAGTTGGTCAGCATGCCGCCCAGCCAACGGGCGTTGACATAGTAACCGCCGCAGCGGGCAGCCTCTTCCTTGATGGCGTCCTGGGCCTGCTTCTTGGTGCCGACGAACAGGATGTTGCCGCCGTTGGCGGAGGTGTCACGGACGAAGTTGTAAGCCTCTTCCAGCTTCTTTACGGTCTTCTGCAGGTCAATGATATAGATACCATTGCGCTCGGTGTAGATGTAGGGGGCCATTTTGGGGTTCCAGCGGCGGGTCTGATGACCGAAGTGAACGCCAGCCTCCAGCAGTTGCTTCATAGATACGACAGCCATTTTTTACAGTTCTCCTTTTGTTTTTTCCTCCACCCCGATCATCCCGGACTCCCGCCGTGAGCGGCACATGGGAAATCCGATCCCCGGGTGTGTGGTTTATTAAGCTATGGGCGCAAACCCACGCCCGGATATTATATCCGAAAGTCTATTGTTTTGCAAGAAGAATTTTGAAAAAAGAACGGAAAATTTGCTTCTTTTTTCAGGCGCTTTTTAGAAAATCCATACAAATTGACAATGGACAGTTGACAATTGACAATTACGGTGTCCCTTCGGGACAATTTCAAATTATTTCCGAAGGAAATTCCCGAATTGTCAATTGTCCATTGTAAATTGTCAATTGTTACAGCGGGAACTTTCCCTTTGGCCTCGGCACCTTACAGTCGCAGGGTTTGATGTCCACGAGAATGATATCAGGCCCCACTTTTTTGACGCAGGACCAGGGAATCACATAGTCGTCCTTCCGTCCGGCTACTCCCAGAAGTTTGCAGGGGCCGGGCACCACAATGGCGGCGATGACGCCCTCCGGTACCTCGGCCACAATGTCCGAGAGAAATCCCAGCCGTTCCCCGTTGGCAATGCAGATGACCTCCTTGCATTGCAGCTGCGTGAATTTAACGCCCATGAACATTCCCCCTTTCGGAAAGCCTATGCGCGCGCCCCGAGGGCTATGACACGCTGACGCTTTTGCGCATGGCAGCAATGGCTCCTTTTTCCAGCCGGGAGACCTGGGCCTGGGAAATGCCCAGCCGGGACGCCACCTCCATCTGGGTCTTGCCGCTGTAAAACCGCAGAGAGAGGATCTCCTTTTCCCGGGGGCTTAAAGCCCGGAAGGCATTGGACAGGGTGATGTGCTCCATCCAGTTTGGCTCGATGTTTTTCGTGTCCTGCACCTGATCCATGACGGTCAGAGGATCACCGCCGTCGGAATACACGCTGTCATAGAGGCTCACCGGGGCGCAGACCGCGTCCAGAGCCTGACTGACCTCCTCCCGGGGCAGGTCCAGAGACCTGGCGATTTCCTCCAGCGTGGGTTCCCGGCCAAGGGATGCCGTCAGGGCTTCCTTGCACTGCAAGACCTTGTAGGCCACATCCCGGATGGAACGGGAGACCCGGATGACGCTGTTGTCACGCAGGTACCTGCGGACTTCCCCGGCGATCATGGGTACCCCATAGGTACTGAAACGCACGCACTTGTCCGCATCGAAGTTGGCGATTGCCTTCATCAGACCAATGCAGCCCACCTGGAACAGGTCATCCGGGCTTTCTCCCCGTTTGTCGAAGCGCTGGATCACGGAGAGCACCAGCCGCAGATTGCCCTCGATCAGCGCCTGCCGGGCATGCAGATCCCCCTGGGAGGACCTGCGCAGAAGCATATCCGTCTCCTCCTGACTGAGAACCCGGAGCTGGGCGGTGCTGACGCCGCAGATATCTACCTTTCCCTGCATGAAAAGCCTCCTGACAAAAGATTGCTCTTAAGGAAACTCTGAATAAATCGTCGGCGGCTGGACAGCGGATCTTTTGCCCTCGGTCTGCGGTACGAAAAACGGGAAATACATGCAGTATTCCCACGTTTTCCGTACCTTGCCCGGGAACAAAATCTCTCGCTGCCAGCTCTTGCCGATTTAATCAGAGCTTCCTTAGTATCTCCCGGGGAGGGAAAAACCATACGGCGAAAAATTTGGTGGAATTCACAAAAATTTTTTGCCTCCCGGGGAAAGAACGGGAGGCGTAGAAAAAAGACGGGGGAAAACGCAAACCTTTTTTGCGCAATTGCGCCCGGTTGCGCTTTCTGCCCGCCGCGGGCAGAGGAAGGCTCTGTGTTCGCTGACGGCGGAATGGTGAACGTCGGAAGCGCATTTTTTACACAGCCCTGAAAATCTGCCGCGTGAAAAAATATCTGTGGGAAATTCACAGTTTTCCACATTCTCCACAGGTTTTTCCACAACCGTTTCTCCACAACCCCACAGGCCTGTGGAAAAATGCAGTGCGTTTACATAAAATATTTACAATTTGATACTCTTTTCTTTACTTTTTTCAAAAATGGTCAATTTGCTATGGCCTTGCGTTTTGTGGAAAATTACCCTCTTGACAAGGGCGGGACACCAGACCTGTCCGAGGCTGGCGTGTGTGGGAAATAGTTTGCAGACAGTATTGTCTCCGTAAGACGTTTGCCAATTGGCAATGCATGCGATTGCCGGGGGCGGGATCGGAAAAACGGGCAGGCGTATACTGTTTCGCACCGCCGATGCGGGGGGAATGGGGCCATTTCCGCTCCAAAAGAATTTTTTTCAAAAAAGGGTTGATTTTGCTTAGATTTTCCGTTATAATACAGCACTGTATGAAATACTGCTGTGAGGAGGTGTAATTCAAATGCCCAACATCAAGTCCTCTAAGAAGGATGTCATTTCTTCCAAGATTGCTTACGAGAAGAATAAGGCCGACAAGTCCGAGCTGAAGACCAACCTGAAGAAGTTTGAGGCTGCTGTGGAAGGCGGAGACAAGACCGCTGCCCAGAGCGCCTACACTGTCGCTGTGCGGTCCGTGGACAAGGCGGTTGGTAAGGGTCTTCTGCACAAGAACAACGCTGCCCGGAAGAAGAGCAGCATGACCCTGAAGCTGAATAAGCTGGCCTGAGTTCTCTGAAAATATCTCCTTCCGAGCGTTGCTTGGAGGGAGTTTTTTCATTTTATAGCGGAGGTGACCTATGGCAAGTCGATCCGACCCTGTGACTGGACTGAAGGGTGTGGGCCCGGCCAGGGCAAAGCAGCTGGCAAACTTGAATATTTTTACTCTGGGGGATCTGATCTGCCATTTCCCCAGAGGCTACGAGGACCGGACGAAGCTGGTGCCCATTGCCGAACTGCGGGCGGACACACCTGCCTGCTTCCGGGCGGTGGTTATGTCCACACCCAGAACGGCCCACATCCGGAAGGGGATGGATTTGACCAGGGTCACCGTCGCGGATTACTCCGGACGGATCAACCTGACCTTCTTCAATTCCAAATTCGCCGCGGAGGCGCTGCAATATGGGGGAGAATACATATTCTATGGTACGGTATCCGGGGACTACGGCGGCTACGGCATAACGAACCCCGTGTTCGAGACCCCGGATTCCCCTCCGGCAGCCACCCGGCGGATCATGCCCATTTACCCCCTGACCGCTGGGCTGAACAACGGCACACTGACCAAACTCATCAGCCTGGCTCTGGCCCTGTGCGATCCGCCGGAGGAGATCATTCCGGCGGAGATCCGGCAGGAATTTGACATTCTGCCGGCGGAAACGGCCTATCAGGTGATCCACAATCCGAAGACCATGGCGGAGGCCCAGGCGGCGAAGCGGCGGCTGATTTTCGAGGAATTCTTCGTCTTCTCCGCGGGACTGTCCCTTATGCGGGCGGCCCGGGCGGAAAAGAAAGTGTCGGCCTATGCGCATACGGATCTGACGCCGTTTTACGAAAGCCTGCCCTTTGCGCTGACCAACGCTCAGAAGCGGGCCATTCGGGAAATTCTGGGGGACCTTCAAAAGGGAACTCCCATGAACCGGCTGGTCCAGGGTGATGTGGGCAGCGGCAAGACCATGGTGGCTGCCGCGGCGGCCTACTGCGCCTACCTGAACGGCTTCCAGACTGCCCTCATGGCCCCTACGGAAATTCTGGCGGAGCAGCATTATGAATCTCTGGGAAAACTCTTCGCGCCTTTGGGCCTGCACACGGTGCTGCTTACCGGCTCCCAGACCCAGAAGGAAAAGCGCATGGCCCGGGAAGCCCTGTCTTCCGGGGAGGCCCACATTGTAGTTGGCACCCATGCGCTGATTTCCGAAAGCACCGTGTTCGCGAACCTGGGCCTGGTCATCACGGACGAGCAGCACCGTTTCGGCGTAGATCAGCGCGGCAGACTCAGCGCCAAGGGACATGATCCGCATATTCTGGTCATGTCCGCTACGCCCATACCCAGAACGCTGGCGCTTCTGATGTACGGCGATCTGGATGTGTCCGTGCTGGACGAGCTGCCCCCCGGGCGGCAGAAAGTGGATACCTTTCTGGTAGGGGAGAGCTACCGGGCCCGGATCAACGCCTTTATCCGCAAGCAGGCGGAGGCGGGGCATCAGTGCTTTGTGGTGTGTCCTGCCGTGGAGGAGAACCAGGAGCTGGATGTGAAGGCGGCTGCCGCCTGGGCAGAGACCCTGCGGAAAACGGTCTTCCCGGATCTGCGGGTCAGCTTGCTTCATGGTCAGATGAAGGGCGCGGAGAAGGAGGCTGCCATGGCGGCTTTTGCCCGGGGAGAGGCAGACGTGCTTGTGGCGACCACGGTTATCGAAGTGGGGGTGGATGTGCCCAACGCCACGCTGATGGTCATTGAGGACGCGGACCGGTTCGGTCTGAGCCAGCTCCACCAGCTCCGCGGCCGGGTGGGCCGGGGCAGCGCCAAAAGCTACTGCATTCTTACCACCCACAACCGGAACGAGGACACCATCCGCCGCCTGAAGGCCCTGTGCGCCACCAACGACGGCTTCAAGATTGCGGAGGAGGACCTGAAGCTCCGGGGCCCCGGCGATTTCTTCGGCTCCCGGCAGTCGGGCCTGCCCGCCTTCCGGGTGGCGGACCTGTCTCTGGACATGACCACTCTGCGGGATGCCCAGCAGGCATCCAAGGAGTGGATTGAGCGCTTCGGCCAGTCCGATACAAAGGAAGCCCGGGCCCTGCGGGAGCGGGTAGCCGCTCTGTTTGCCAGAGCGGAAGGAACGATGAATTAATAGAATTGAAAATTGACAATTTTTGCGGCAGTAAACCAGCGGTTTTTGAACAATCAGGAGGTATTTATGAAATATCTGGTTCGTATATTGATTTGTATTGCGGCTTTATGCCTTTTGCCGGCAGCGGCGGGGGCGGAGACGGCATCCGGGGAGTGCGGGGACGGAATTACCTGGTCTCTGGACGGCGGCACGCTGACCGTTTCCGGCAATGGCCCCATGTATGATTTCGAGGAGGGCGCGGCCCCCTGGGCAGCCTATAAGGAGCAGATCACTACCGTGGTCCTCTCCGGCAATGTGACCACCGTGGGCAGCTATGCTTTCAAGGACTACGACGGCATTACCTCCGTAGACTTCGGCTCCGCTTTGCATACCCTGGGCGCCAACAGCTTCGCCCAGTGCGACGGGCTGACCAGCATCTCGCTGCCCTCCACCTTCCGCATCTTTGGGGAGCAGTGCCTGTACAGCTGCAGGAACCTGACGGCCATCCATTGCTATGGTCCCTTCCCATCCTTCAAGCTGAACTGTCTGTGGGACAGCCATGTGAAAATTTACTATCCGGCGAACAATCCATGGTCCGTGGACCTGATCGCACAGCTGGAGGAGGCGTTCCACGGCCGCATCGAATTCCTGGATTCCGACGGCAAGGATCATTATACCCCTGAGGAGCAGACAACCGAGACCACCACGGAAGCGACAACGGAAGCAACCACCGCTCCTGCCACCGAGGCCACGACGGCCCCGACCACGGCCCCCACGACGGCCCCCACCACCGAAGCGACGACGGCTCCCACAACGGAGGCCACCACCGAGGCGACCACCTTCCCTTACACCCTGCCGACGGAGACCGGGGAGCCTGAGAAGCGCTCCGGTTCCGGCGTAGGTCTGGCGCTGGTGGGCTTTACCCTGTCTCTGGTGGGTCTGGGAATCCTGATTTTCCGGCCGAAGAAGAAAAAAGGAAAGTACAGCAGATAAAAGCCTTCCCCCTGGGGGAAGGTGGCAGGACGGAGCCCTGACGGATGAGGGGCGGTACAATGTCAAATGCGGTAATGCCCAAGCAGAAATGCTCTGTTTTCAAGAACTTAACTGTGAAGGTTTCTCCGTATCGGTTCTGCGTCCCGCCCCCTCATCAGTCACGGCCCAAGGGACCGTGACAGCTTCCCCCAGGGGAAGCCTGCGGCTTCACAGAAACTTAAAACTTCCGGGATAATCACCCATTTTCGGGTGGACCCGGGAGTTTTTTTGGTTGGAACGGAAAAAATAAAAAAAGAGTTGTAAGTTTCCTGTTTCTGATGTAAAATAATATGACTGGTAAGATGCCATTTTTAGAAAACCTTTGGAAACTCTGAAAAATCAGAGCAATCCACATCCATGTTACAGTTATAGATATTGGAGGTACTACTTATGGAAAAACCCATTGTACTTGTCATTATGGATGGCGTCGGCAAGGGCGACGGCGGCAGCGGCGACGCTGTGAAGAACGCCAATACTCCTACGCTGGACACCCTTCTGGCTACCTGCCCCCACACCTATCTGAAGGCCCACGGCACCGCCGTCGGTCTGCCCACCGATGAGGACATGGGCAACAGCGAAGTGGGCCACAATGCCCTGGGCTGCGGCCAGATATATTCCCAGGGCGCCAAGCTGGTTTCCGAATCCATCGAATCCGGCGCGCTTTATGAGTCCGCCACCTGGAAGAAGCTGCTGGCCAACGCGGTTTCCGGCCACGCCCTGCATTTTCTGGGCCTGCTGTCCGACGGCAATGTTCATTCCAACATTGCCCACCTGATCGCCATGCTGCGCCAGGCCCACAAGGAGGGTGCGAAGCGGGTCTACTGCCATATCCTGCTGGACGGCCGTGATGTGCCTGCCACCTCCGCGCTGGACTATGTGCAGCAGCTGGAGGATGTGCTCAAGGAGCTGAACACCGAGGGCTGCGACTATGCCATCGCCTCCGGCGGCGGCCGTATGAAGATCACCATGGACCGCTACGAAGCCAACTGGCCCATGGTAGAGGCCGGCTGGCACACCCATGTGGAGGGCCAGGGCCGTCAGTTCGCTTCCGCCAGGGAAGCCATTGAGACCTACCGTGCTGAAACCGGCTGCATCGACCAGGACCTGCCCGCTTTTGTGGTGGCCCGGAACGGTGCCCCCGTTGCCAAAATCGAAAATGGCGACAGCGTGATTCTGTTCAACTTCCGGGGTGACCGCGCCCAGGAGATTTCCCTGGCCTTTGACCGGAAGGACTTTGACAAGTTTGACCGGGGCAGCTACACCGGCGTCCTCTTTGCCGGTATGCTGCAATATGACGGCGACCTGAAGATCCCCACCGACTATCTGGTGCAGCCTCCCGTAATCAAGAACACCCTGACCGAGGTCCTGTGCAAGGCCGGTATCCACGAGTATGCCCTGTCCGAGACCCAGAAGTTCGGTCATGTGACCTACTTCTGGAACGGCAACCGTTCCGGTAAGGTGGACGAGAATCTGGAGGTCTACGAGGAGGTCCCCTCCGATGTGATCCCCTTTGAGCAGGCCCCTGCCATGAAGTCCAGGGAGATCACCGAGAAGATGGTGGAGAACATGGCCTCCCACAAGTTCCAGTTCCTGCGCTGCAACTTCCCCAATGGCGATATGGTGGGCCACACAGGTGTGTATGATGCCGTTGTCTACGCTATGGAGTGCGTGGACAAGAGCGTTAAGGCCATCATCGATGCCGCCGACAAGTACGGCTACACTGTCCTGGTTACCGCAGACCATGGCAATGCCGACCAGATGACCGAGACCAAGAAGGGCAAGACCTCTGTACGTACTGCCCACTCCCTGAACCCCGTGCCCTTTATCATCTATGATAAGGACCACGTTTGGCACATCAAGGACGGCCATTTCGGCCTTGCCAACGTGGCACCCACCATTGTAAAGATGATGGGCCTGACTGCTCCCGACTGCTGGGAAGAGAGCATGGTGTAACGCAAGCCTTCCCCTGGGGGAAGGTGGACCGCCAAAGGCGGGCCGGATGAGGGGCGGGACGCGGTACACTGAGGAGAAAACTTTGCAGGGAAGTCTTCGCCTTATTAGAATAGGACTGCCGAGGCTGCTTCAGTGTCGGTCCTGTCAGCCGCCCCTCATCAGTCACGGCCCTTTGGGCCGCGACAGCTTCCCCCGAGGGAAGCCTATCTTCAAAAGGAGGACTCTCTATGATCCGTCATGAAAATGAAAACGGCAGCGTCAACGTCTCTACCGGCGTTTACACCGGCATCGTGGGCACCGCCGCGTCCAATTGCTTTGGCGTAAAGGGCATGGCTGCCCGCAGCATGAAGGATGACGTCTATCATCTGCTGCGCAAGGAATCCGTGGATAAGGGCGTTCGCGTGACCTTTAACGACGATGATTCCATTTCCATTGATCTGCATATCATTGTGGACAACGGCGTCAATCTGTCCGCCGTTGGCACCTCGATCATTTCCGAGGTCCGCTATGTAGTGACCAAGTGCACCGGCACAAAGGTCCGTGCGGTGAATGTATATATCGATTCTATGATGATCGGTTAATTTTCGGAGGTGTAAACATTTTGCAGACCATTACTGGCTCTGAGCTGAGAAGAATGATCCTCAGCGCTGCCGCCTCGATTGAGATCCACAAGCAGGATCTGAACGAGCTCAACGTATTCCCCGTGCCTGATGGCGACACGGGCACCAATATGTCCATGACCATCCACGCCGCCGCCAACGATCTGCGCTCTATGGAGGGCGCGGATCTGTACGCCGTGGCCAAGACCGCTGCTTCCGCTACATTGCGGGGGGCCCGGGGCAACTCCGGCGTCATTCTGTCTCTGCTCTTCAAGGGCCTGAAGCGGGGCATGAAGGGCCACGAGACCTGTGACGGCATCCTGTGGGCGCAGGCACTGCAGGAGGGCGTGGACGCAGCCTATAAGGCTGTCATGAAGCCCGCCGAGGGTACCATTTTAACCGTTTCCCGGCTGGCCGCCGCCAAGGCCGCTGCTGCCGCCCAGGAAAAGAATGATGTGGAGTATGTCCAGGCAGCCGCGCTGGAAGAGGCGAAAATTGCTCTGGCCGATACCGTGAACCAGAATCCCGTGCTGAAAAAGGCGGGGGTGGTGGACGCCGGCGGCAAGGGCTGGACTCTGGCGCTGGAGGCTATGCTGCTGGCCCTGCGGGGTGAGGACGTGGTGGTGCCCGAAGAGGGCGCCGAGGGCGCAACCAGAGAGGCCGCGAACTTCTCCGACTTCAAGACCGAGGACATCACCTTCACCTACTGCACTGAGTTCATCATCGGCCGGGAGAACAAGAACGACCCCGAGAAGCTCCGCGCTTTCCTGAACAGCCTGGGCGACAGCCTGGTGCTGGTGGACGACGATGAGATCATCAAGGTCCATGTCCACACCAACGACCCCGGAAAGGCCCTCCACGAGGCCATTGAATACGGCCACTTTATCACCGTGAAGGTGGAGAACATGCGTCTGCAGCACACCGAGAAGGTGCTGCACGAGCAGGACAAGAAGCCTGAGGCCCCCAAGATTGCCGCCCCCGAGAAGCCTCTGGGCGTGGTGTCCGTCTGCGCGGGCGCGGGCCTGGCGGATGTGTTCATGAATCTGGGGGTTGACCAGATTATCTCCGGCGGCCAGACCATGAACCCCAGCACCCAGGACATTCTGGAGGCTGTAAATAAGGTTCCCGCGGAGACCGTTTTCGTGCTGCCCAACAACAAGAACATCATCATGGCTGCCGAGCAGGTGGGTGCCCTCACCGAGAAGAAGGTCGTGGTCATTCCCAGCAAGACCGTTCCTCAGGGCGTTACCGCCATGCTGAGCTTCAACCCCGAGGGCACCGTTGAGGAGAACACCCAGGGCATGACCGAGGTGCTCTCCGGCGTGGAGACCATGCAGATCACCTATGCCGCCCGGAATTCCGACTTTGACGGCTACGACATCCACGAAGGCGATTATCTGGCCATGGTCGGCGGTTCCCTCTTCGGCACCAGCAAGGATATCACCGTTTTGCTGAAGGGGCTGGCTGAGCGCGTCCGGGATGAAGAGCGTGAGTTTATCACCATCTACTACGGTGCGGACACCAAGGAGAAGCACGCGCAGAAGGCCGCGGACCTGTTTGCCGACATCTGCCCCAAGGCGGAAGTCAACCTTATCAATGGCGGACAACCCGTGTACTATTACATGATCTCCGCGGAATAACCCCGCCTGTATTGCGAACCGGCATACCCTGCCGGTTCGCAATTCCAATTCTGGGAGATGTGGTAACGAACATTTTGAGGTTCGGATGGAAACCCTGTCCGTCCATCGTCTGGTTGCCTCCGGCGGGGAGCTTCTTGTCCCGCCAAGAAGCTCCGCAAGAATGCGGCTTAAGAGGGCGCTGTCAGAAAGCCGCCCCTCTTAAGAATTTCCCTGGCCTCAAAACCAACGGAGCTTGTACTTGCGTAGCTTACCGGGCTTGCAGCTACCATTCACTGAGGATAGTGCAAAATTTGAGCAAATGGCCAATGCCGTTTTGAAAGTAGAGAAAGTGAGTTGCCTAGTTAAAGCGTTCAGCCCGGGATATCAAAAACCGAAAGCCTGCTATTCTGATGTAAGAGCGTGCCGGGAGAATTCTTAAGGAGGGCGGCTCTGCGGCGGGAGCAAGCAGCGGTCAGCGCCTCCTTAAGCCGCATTCTTTCCTTCTT
>NZ_JAHLPU010000065.1 GCF_018918045.1 Pseudoflavonifractor sp. MSJ-30 | reverse complement strand
TTTTCCGGCCGAAAAATTTTATAAGAAAAACGGCTTCCAATCAGTTGATGAACTTATTACTCTCACAAAATAAATATCGGCCGCTTAAGCGGATGAGGAGGAGAGCATGGAACTATCCATACAAGAACGATTGAAAGACCTGCGTGTAGAGCGTGGGCTGACGCTGGAACAGCTTGCGGAGCAGACCCACCTCTCCAAGTCTGCTTTAGGCAGTTATGAGGGGGACAATCTCAAGGACATCAGCCATTATGCCCTTATTGAGTTGGCAAAGTTTTACGAAGTGACCGTTGATTATCTGCTGGGCCGTTCTCAAACAAGAAATCACCCAAACGCCGATCTTGCAGACCTGCATTTGAGTGATGACATGATTGAACTATTAAAAAGCGGGCTGGTGGACAATTCTCTTTTGTGTGAACTGGCGACCCACCCGGATTTTCCCCGGCTCATGGCCGACCTTGAAATCTATGTGAACGGCGTGGCAGGAAAACAGGTGCAGAGCGCAAACGCCATTGTGGACGCTGTGAGTGCAACAATTATGAAACAACACAATCCCGGCTTGACTGACCCGCAGCTGCGACAGCTTATCGCCGCCCATATTGACGACGACAGCTTTTGCCGCTATGTGATACAGCAGGACATAAACAAGATAGCCCTCGACCTGCGGGAAGCCCATAAGGACGATTTTTTCAGTGTCCCAGAGGACAACCCACTGGAAGATTTCTTGCAGACCGCAGAGGAAACCACCAGAGAGGACAGCGACCCGGAGCAGGCGGCTATGATGTTTATCTGCAAGCGGCTCAAACTGAATTACAAGAAGCTGTTCGAGGAAGAAAAGAAATGGCTAAAAAGAATTGCACAAAAGTCTGACTTGCTGAAAAATCCAAAGCCCCAGCGGGGAAGAAAGTAGGAGAACGGAAAATCGAGATTTGGAGTGGTGAACTATGAAACTATTTGATTGGGGTGGGAGAGAATAAAGACATACTTCTTTGATGAACCAGACTATAAAATTTAAGGAGAGCAAGGAAGTATGAACACAATAAAATTAAGACCAATCATTACCGTTGAAGAAAAAAACACATTTGTAAGTGAAATACAAGAGGCTTTTCAAATTTCTTATGTGTCAGAGTTTGGAGAATTTGAAAAGCAAGTTCTTCCCACGGAAGATATAGAAGAATCTTTTAACGCAAAAGGCGCTGAAGCATATATCGCAGAAATTGGCGGAGAAAGAATCGGCGGAGCAGTCATTGTAATAGATGATAAGACCGGCTACAACTCACTTCATCTTTTATATGTGAAATCAAGCGCACAAAATGCTGGAAATGGATTTAAGATATGGAAAGCGATTGAAGAACTACATCCTGAAACAAGAATTTGGGAGACGCATACCCCATATTACGATAAGCGGAACATTCATTTTTATGTAAATCGTTGTGGTTTCAAGATTGTAGAATTTTTTAATCCTAAGCACAAAGACCCACACCAAATAAGTGAAAGCGCAGGCAACATACCAAAAGAGAACAATTATTTCTTTAGATTTGAAAAAGAAATGAAATCCAGATAGTAATTTATCGGAGGATAGCAAAGCCAGCCGAGCCAGTCAACGGTCAAGATGAACGGCGCATACGCGCCGCCGTTGACAGCCCCGCCCGCCTTTGCTGATGAGCAATCAAGGCGGGAAAGCCCTAAAATGGCTTCACACCTATTTCAATAATTGGAGGAGATAAAAATGAGATCAGAAAAGGAAGTTTATGATATTGTTTTGAATTTTGCAAAAACAGACAAACGCATTCGCATGGTTACTTTGGAAGGATCTAGAACAAATACAAATATTCCGCCTGATGATTTTCAGGATTTTGATATTACTTTTTTTGTTACGGATATGGACAGCTTCACAAGTGATGATAAATGGCTAGATATATTTGGTGAAAGGTTGATTCTGCAAAAGCCGGAAGATATGGAATTATTTCCAGCTGTAGAAAAGGGATTTTCATATTTAATGCTGTTTACTGATGATGTTAAGATAGATTTAACTTTGCTGCCGCTGGAACTGATAGACGAGTATTTTACATGGGATAAACTGGTAAAGTTACTGTTGGATAAAGACAACCGTATCGTAAAGCCGCCAATACCAACGGATATAGACTACCACTTGCAGAAGCCTACTCAAAGAATGTTTGACGATTGCTGTAATGAATTTTGGAATACTACAACATATGTAGTAAAGGGCTTATGCCGCAAAGAAATTCTTTTTGCTATTGACCATATGAATGATATAGTACGAAAAGAATTGCTTCGCATGATTTCCTGGCTGATTGGTATCAAACAGGGATTTCATTTCAGTTTGGGAAAAAACTATAAATTTATGAAGCAATATGTCCCAGAGGAATTGTGGGAACGACTTATGTCCACTTATAATATGGATTCCTATCCCCATATGTGGGAATCCTTTGAACAATGTATGGCATTGTTCCGGGAGGTTTCGTCAGAAGTGGCATGCCAGTTGGATTACCAGTATCCACTATATGATGAAAAAATCAGTAATTATGTGATTCGGCAAAAGAAAAAATATGGCATTGAAGATGATAACAAATAAAATTTTTTCAATCGAAAAAATTTATTTTGATTATTCAATTTTGAAAAACTGAATACCTCAAAATCAGAAAGAGCGCGGCCAAGCACTTTGAGGGATTGGCCGCCTTGTTCACCCATTCAGCGGGACGGCGGGTGGCGGTCAAGGCCGGGTGTAAGCCCGTTCATTTCAGCCTTGACGGTTGCCCGCTGTCCTGTTACTTTTCCGGGAGTGTAGCCACAACTTCGGGACACTTTGTCCACAAGTCGGAGCGTAGGACGAGGGACGGGGGCTTTCATATACGCCCAGTCTGCTGTTGAAACCAGACCTGTGCTTACGGCTCTACGCCACGCAAGCACAGCCCTGTTTTCCTGCCGCTTCAAATGCCCTTGCCCTCCCCGGCGGCAACGGCATTTTCACGGCAACGCCGACAGAGCGTATAACACACTACACTTTGCTTCGCAAAGTCGTGTGCCAAATGGGGGCGTTGCCCCCTTTTCTTGTTATCCAGCCCTCCGGCTGTATCGGTTGAGCAAAAGTCCGCGTGGGATTGATGTGGTATCTTTAACTTTGGGAAACTCCGGTCTCCCATTTGCTGACAGCCTGAAAACTGACACCCAGCAGGGCCGCCAGCTCCTCCTGGGACATATTTTTCGCCCTTCGCAGCTGGCGGGTCTTGGAAGAAATGTGGATGTTCATGGGGGCCTCCTTTTTTCGCGTTTCGCCGAGAGAAGGCTTTTGTACCCCGGGGAAGCCTTTTCATTGTAACACACAGGTTTGGAAATGCAAGAACGCAGGCAAAATTCCCTCTTGACTTTTTTAATTAATTGTGTAAAATTGAATATGAAGAAATTGAATCGTACGCAAAGGAGCAATTATGGAACGTTACGATATTGCCGTCATCGGCACCGGGCCCGCCGGGGTCTCGGCGGCGATCACGGCCAAGGTGCGGGGGAAAAAGCTGATTCTGTTCGGCTCCCGGCACTTAAGCGAGAAGGTGGAAAAAGCGCACTCCATTCTCAACTATCCGGGTCTGCCCAACGTTTCCGGGGCGGAGCTAGCCAATGCTTACCGGATGCAGCTGGACAGTCTGGACATTCCCATCACAGAAAAACAGGTCACGGCGGTCTACGCTATGGGCGACTATTTCGCCATCCAGACCCCGGACGATATGGTGGAAAGCACCGCTGTCATTCTGGCTGCCGGGGTAGTCACCTCCAAGGCCCTGCCCGGAGAAGACGCGTTTCTTGGCCGGGGCGTCAGCTACTGCGCCACCTGCGATGCCCATTTCTACCGGGGTAAGACCGTGGCCGTGCTGGGCTATTCCGAGCAGGCCTGCCGGGAAGCGGATTTTCTGGCGGAGACTTGTGAAAAGGTGCTCTATTTCCCTGCCGCTCCCCACGAGGTTCAGGTCAACGGCCGGGTAGAGGTGGTCCGCGAAAAGCCCGCCGCCATTCTGGGGGACCGGCAGGCAAGGACATTGGAAACAAAGTCTGGGAAGCGATTCGATGTGGACGGCATTTTCATTCTGCGTGCCTCTGTAGCCCCGGACAAACTGGTGCCGGGCCTTGCAGTGGAGGACAATCACATCCAAGTGGATCTGCAAATGCGAACCAATCTGCGGGGGTGCTTCGCCTGCGGCGATGCAGCAGGTCCCCCCTACCAATATATCAAAGCCGCCGGACAGGGCAACGTAGCCGCCCTCAGCGCCGTTGCCTATCTGGCGGAACAAAAATAAAAAAAGGAGTAAATAATTATGATTACCAAAATTGCCAACAACGATCTGACCGAGGCCAAGGCAAAGGAACTGGCTGTTCTGGACTTCTCCGCCACCTGGTGCGGCCCCTGCAAGATGCTGGCCCCTGTGCTGGAGCATCTGGCAGACGAGATGCCCGGTGTCTCCTTCTACAGCATTGACGTGGACGAAAACTTCCCTCTGGCCCATGAATTCGGTGTTTCCAGCATTCCCTGCGTGGTCGTTCTGAAGCACGGGCAGGAGGTCGACCGGACTGTAGGCTTTGAACCCGCCCCTGCCATGCATGCCTTTGTGGAAAAGCATCTGTAAGCCATGGAAGATTATAAAGCACTGAAGCTGGAAAACCAGCTGTGCTTTCCCCTCTATGCCTGCGCCAAGGAGGTCGTCCGGCGGTACAAACCCTTTCTGGACGCACTGGATTTGACCTACACCCAGTATATCACCATGCTGGTCCTCTGGGAACACAAGTGCCTCAGCGCCAAGCTCCTGGGCCAGCACCTCTACCTGGACTCCGGCACTTTGACGCCTCTGCTCAAAAAGCTGGAGCAGAAGCACTATCTGACCCGGCACCGGGATCCGGAGGACGAACGGAATTTGCTGATCTGCTTGACCCCCCAAGGCCAGGCCCTGCGAGAGAAGGCCCTGAGTATTCCAAAGCAGATGTGCGCCTGCATGGCCCTGGAGCCTGATGACGCTGAAGCCCTGAACGCCCTGCTGCGGAAGCTGCTGGCTGCCATGGGCCTTCCCAGCAGCGAAATTTAGGCAAATCTGCCCTTTTGTCCATAGCCGCCTGACTTTTTTCGTGGTATAGTTCGGATATCAAAGGAAAAAGGAGTGGGCTTTATGAAAGCTCTTTGGAAACGGTTTCAGGTTGGCGCGATTGTTGTCAGCGCCTGCATGTTGGTTCTGGGTATCATAATGCTGGTGTGGCCTGAAATCTCCGCCATAACGGTGTGCATGATTCTGGGCGCTCTGTGTGTGGTGGCCGGCGTGTACAAGCTGGTACGATACTTCCGCATTGGCTTTGCCGGTGTATTCTTCCGGTTTGACCTTGGTGCCGGTATCCTCTATACTCTGGCAGGTCTGCTTCTGCTGATCCATCCTCAGGACGCTATGACCATTCTGCCCATGGCCGCTGGTATCTACATTCTCTTTGGCAGCGTTATGGATATCCAGATTGCCGTGGAGATGCATCGGTTCGGTCTGGGCAATTGGGTGCTGTCCCTGATTTTGGGTATTCTGGACACCTGCCTGGGCTTCTACCTGCTGTTCAACCCCTTCTCCGGCGCGGCGGCACTGATGATGGCAATCGGCATCTGCCTGATCATCGGCAGCATACAGAACCTCTATTCCGTCATCTGCATCAGCAAGGCGGTCCGGAACAGCAAGAAAGACCGGATCATCGATGTGGAATGGAGTCCTATGGATTTCTGATACATCTGAATATTTCCCAACCGCTCAGGACTTTATCGCCCTGAGCGGTGTTTTTTGCTTTGCATTTTATTTGTTGATTTTTAGATAAAACTATGCTATAATTTGGCTAATTTATTTGAATGGAGCTGACACCTATGTGTGGGATCGTTGGATTTACAGGGAAACGTCAGGCAGCGCCCGTTCTGCTGGACGGCCTTTCCAAGCTGGAATACCGGGGCTATGACTCCGCCGGTCTGGCAGTCCGGGACGGCACGGACCCGGTACAAATCGTCAAGGCGAAAGGCCGCCTGAAAGCGCTGGTGGAAAAAACAGACGGCGGACACGCCCTGTCAGGGACCTGCGGCATCGGCCATACCCGCTGGGCCACCCATGGAGAGCCCTCGGAGCAGAATGCCCATCCCCACTGCTCTGATGACGGCAATGTGGTGGGCGTTCACAACGGCATCATTGAAAACTACCAGGAGCTTCGAGAGAAGCTCCTGCGAAACGGCTATACCTTCTATTCCTCCACGGACACGGAGGTAGCCCTCAAACTCATTGACTACTACTATAAAAAATATGCCCACACCCCTGTGGATGCCATCAACCATGCCATGGTTCGTATTCGCGGCTCCTATGCTCTGGCTGTGCTCTTCAAGGACTATCCCGGCGAAATCTACGCCGCCCGGAAGGATAGCCCCATGATCATCGGCTCCAGAGACGGCGAGCAGTTTCTTGCCTCGGATGTGCCCGCCATTCTGAAATACACCCGCACCGTTTATTATGTGGGCAACCTGGAACTGGCCCGGCTCAGCCCCCAGGGCACTACCTTCTACAATCTGGACGGAGACGAAATCGAAAAGGAGCCTGTGGAAATCCTGTGGAACGCGGAAGCCGCGGAAAAGGGCGGCTACGAACACTTCATGATGAAAGATATCCACGAGCAGCCCAAAGCCGTGGAGGGTACTCTGCGCTCTCTGTTGAAGGACGGGCATCTTACGCTGGAAAATACCGGCCTGTCCAAGGAGGAGATCGGCAGTTTTCGGCAGATCTTTTTCATCGGCTGCGGCTCTGCCTATCATGTGGGCGTTGCCGCCCAGTACACGCTGGAGGATCTGACCAGGCTGCCCGTCCGGGTGGAACTGGCCTCGGAATTCCGCTATCGGGACGCGCCGCTGCCGGAAAATACCCTGGCAGTCATTGTCAGCCAATCCGGGGAGACGGCAGACAGTCTGGCCGCCCTGCGGCAGGCCAAAGAGCAGGGAGCAAAAACCCTGGCAATCGTCAATGTGGTTGGCTCCACCATTGCCCGGGAGGCGGACTTCGTGCTTTATACCCTGGCTGGGCCGGAAATCGCCGTAGCGACTACGAAAGCCTACAGCGCCCAGCTGCTGGCCGTCTACGCACTGGCCATCGTGTTTGCGCAGGACCGGGGAACTCTTGAGGACGCTCAGGTGGAAATGCTTGTAAAGGAGCTGGAGGCTCTGCCCGGAAAAATGGAACGGGTTCTGGAGGACGAGGCGCGCATTCAGTGGTTTGCCGCCAAGCAGCTGGCAGCGAGGGACGCTTTCTTCATCGGCCGGGGGCTGGATTACGCCATCAGTCTGGAGGGCAGTCTGAAAATGAAGGAGATCAGTTATATCCACTCCGAGGCCTACGCCGCCGGGGAGCTGAAGCACGGCACCATCAGTCTGATTGAGCCGGGTACGCTGGTCGTTGGCATCCTGACCCAGCAAAAACTCTATGAGAAAACCCTGAGCAACCTTCTGGAATGCAAAACCAGAGGGGCCTACCTGATGGCCCTGACCACCTATGGAAACTACAGCATTGAGGACAACGCCGATTTTGTCATCTACATTCCAAAAACAGACCCGCACTTTGCCCCCAGCCTTGCGATCCTCCCTCTGCAATTGCTGGGTTACTACGTCAGCGTCGCCAAAGGACTGGATGTGGACAAACCCAGAAATCTGGCCAAAAGCGTCACGGTGGAATAGAATCTACCGCATTTGAACAAACTTTTCCTGTGTACCTTTCTATCCCTGATGTTTCGCGGCCTATGCTAAGAGGGTTGCGAAGCATCAGGGATTTATGTATAATGGTACCAATCTGACCGCAGAGTCGGTGAATATGGAGAATCATTCGTTAGGGGGGATCTTTATGGTACGCTTGCCTTTTCCTAAAGCGCATTATGAATATCTGGTGCCTCCGCTCGGCAAGGGCATTTATCAGCTGAATGCAGAAGAGGCTGCGGCTTACTTCGACGCATTTACAGGAAAAATCCCGGAGCGAGTCAGCTATGTCGCCCAGTTCTGCGCAAAAGAGCTTCGGGTCCCGAAAAGCAGATTGGACTGCTCCCCGGATTCCCTGCTGCCGCTCTGGAAATGGTTCCGCCGCAGGGCAAAGACGGAGCCCATCCCTTCCGCAGGGACGAAAACCAGCGTCCGTCAGCTGACCCCGGAAACGGAGTACATTCTTCGGGATATTGGTATGTACCTGGGGGAAACACTCCGGAAAAACCTTCCCGGCATATACTGGACATACTACACGGAGCCCTGCAACGATTTCTTTCAAAACCATCCCCTGCTGAAAGGCTTTGTGGACAGAACAACAGGAACGCCCTGCCCGGTGTGCTTCGAGCCTATCCACATGGCAAGGGTGCAGGCCAGCAAGATCCTGACCGGGAAATCCGGGGATGAGGATTTGCGGAATCTTTATTCTATCTGGGCGGAGAAAACCGAGGTAGTCACGAAGCTGGCCTTTGACCGTTTTGTAGAAGGTCTGTGCGGAAATTCCGAATATTTTTTCACTTACGGCGGCCACACCATTGACATTGCCTTTCATTTTGAAAACACCGCAAAGGTCTATGAAGTGAATATCGATGGGTATGGTTCTGACGTACGTCATCTGTTCTTTTCCTCTGTTCATGCGCTGCTGGAGGCAACGGTTCTGGATGGGAAAACAATTCAGGAGCTGTGGATGGATCTGGTGGGAACCAAAAATACATTACAATAAGCCCGAGGTATCATTTCTGGACGCTTGAAGGAACATTAACAGGAGGTAAACAACATGTGGCACGAAATCTGCGCAGAGAAAGATATTACCTTTCTAATGGAGACTGTTGGGTATTTTCATGACAGCTGTCTCAAGGAGCTGAAATATGTCAGCGGAGCATATGTGAATAACGACCTTTCCATGCACCCTATCAATGATACGCGTGAGCTGAAAATGATCATTCAGCGGCAGGACGATGCCCCTTCTGCTGTTGAACTTGCGTTCTCGGGGCTGAATTATTGCAAGCTGTTTCCCTGCAATGAACAATTCACCTGCGAAATTCTGGACGCCACGCTGCTTTGGACGGACGGTAATATCCTTTGGGCCGACTGCGGAGGTTTAACTGCGGAAGAAATCGAGAAATACGCCGGTACGGTTATTTCCGCAGCCGGACTGCGGTGGAGAGCGGTCGGTGAATGGATTGGGCGCGGGGAAGTGTATGGTGAAGGGTAAGTTTCCCCAGTGATCTTAGAGCAAGACGCCTGTCATTTTGAATTGCCCGCCGTACATGCGGCCGTGCTGCGTAGGGGACGATCCCCAGATCGTCCCGAAGCCTATGTCTTTGGAACGCCTCCGTACATAGCACAAATTTGAATACCGCAGGTAAGCATATACATTTTATCAGACACATTCCACCCGCACCCCCGCGGGACGATCTGGGGATCGTCCCCTACAAATTGGTTTTGTCATCGTATAGCCCGATAAATCATTCCGTGCCCTGAATCGATCGTTGGGAACGGCCTGCGTGCCGTTCCGAGAGCCTACGGGCGGAAACGCTTTCAAAATTACGAACCGGGAATATACAAAACCCGGCGGAACGCCACATAGGGCGTTCCCTACTGTTTGTTATCCGCGCTGTTGCGGCAATGCCGCGGCATATGAAAAAACCGCCTCACGAAAGCGAAGCGGTTTCTTTGTGTTGGCATTACCTATCTTCCCGGCAAGTCACCCTGCAAGTATTGTCGGCGCGGAC
>NZ_JAHLPU010000012.1 GCF_018918045.1 Pseudoflavonifractor sp. MSJ-30 | reverse complement strand
CAGTTCAAAAACTGGTTGCAACCATATGACTTTGCTCCGCAAAGTCAGCCATCGAGTCCTGCCTCCGCAACCAAAATTATCCCGGATTTCTTACAGAAATTCGGGATTTTTCTAACTTTTATGACTATTTTGCCTCGACCTCAAATTCACTTTGGGGATAGTTTGGGGATAGCTCAAAATCATGGGGTGGGAAAATCCGAACTTTTTGAGAGAAAAGAGAAATCGGCCATCCATGCCGCCGCTGCGCTGAATGACCCGGCTGTGAATTTGAATCACGTCATCAGCTGTAATCCAAATCATTCCGCCATCCTCTTATAGTCCGGCGCAAATTCCGCGAGCAGCTGATCCGCATCCGCAAGCATTTTCTCCCGGGAAATTGCTGGCTCCTCCTGAATGGTAACGGCAAAGGGCATGCCCTTTGCTCTTACAAACGCATTTGCGAAAATATTGAATGCCGTAGAGGTCGTCATTCCAAGCTGACTGCAAATCGCCCCCATTTGTGCTTTGACCTCCGAATCCATCCGAAATGTCATATTGGTATCCATAGCATTCGCCTCCTTGCACAACTATCATAGTACATATTATATGCAAAGTCAATTCCTTTTTGCAGGAAGCATATGCTTATTTTCTCCCCGCAAACACTCCAGCCCGGACATCCGCAGCTGTTGTCACCAGATCAACGCCGTTGGCAATCATGGTCGAGGCTGCTGTGTGCCGGAATGCATGGGGGTGGATATGGGGCAGGCCATTGTCCCGGCTGAAGTTATTCAGCCATCTGGGAATGCTGTCAGGATGGAGCCATTCCCGGTTATCTTTGGTGAATACCATTCCGGTTTCTTTCCGGTCTGACCCCTTCTTGAGGCGCATCCGCATCTGCTCCAGCTTCCAAGGAAAACGGTATCCACATACTTGCACCAAATCTCCCTATGTGATAACATTTTAGGGGCATATGTTGAATATGGCCTAATGACAGTGTCTGGCTCAACCGTAATCAGATCGTGTTTCTCAGTTTGCATATTCTCTGGGAACATGATCCGGGAGCAGTGATCCCGCAAAGGCCATACAAACAAGAGACTCGCGGAGGCCGGATATTTTGAAATCCGGAACGACTGCGAGTCCAATGTCACTAAGTTAAGCCAAAATGCCCCGCTACACTCAAAATTGAGCTGTAGCGGGGTGTTTTTTCGTGCTTTTTTCAAAAAACACTTGACAAATATGCAATTTCGTGCGGCCATTTTGCTAAGTGCGCTTAGCAAAATGGCCCTTGTAGTTAGAAGTGTCTCTCGACGCAAAAACTACAAGGAGGATTACCTATGACCGCCGAATACATCAAGCAATCTTTACTGAATTCCATTCAATTTCTTACCGATTATAAGCGGGATTATTCAAGGCATCCTGAAACAGACTATACCAGAAACCGAAAAATTCCTTTCGACAAAACCATAGCTGCGGTTCTCTCATTTCGGGGAGGAACATTAACCAACGACCTGCTGGATTTTTTTGGATTAGATAAATCTATACCATCTTCCTCAGCCTTTATTCAGCAACGCGCAAAAATTGTTCCGGATGCTTTTGAAAAACTGTTTGAGCATTTTACGCACAGTGTTTGTAGCGAAAATCTTTATAAGGGGTATCGGCTGCTTGCTGTCGATGGTTCAGAATTGGAAATCGCTGCAAACCCGGACGATCCGGAGTCCTTTGTTTCCCGTAAAGATGAAAAAAAGTCCTATAACTTACTTCATATCAATGCAACGTATGATTTACTTCAATATCTATATCTGGATGCCATTCTTCAAAAACTCAGAAATACGGATGAATGCGGTGCATTGACGACGATGGTGGATCGCTCCGATATCCCGAAAGCTCTGGTACTTGCTGATAGAAATTACGAATCCTATAATAATCTTGCTCATATTCAGCAGAAAAACTGGGCATTCCTCTTCCGTATCAAGGATGGTAAAACTGGGATTGGTGCTGGCCTGGAACTCCCTGATTCTGACGAATTTGATGTGCCAATTCATCTCAAAATTACAAATCGAATAACAAATGATGTTAAAAAGTTGCTGCAAATCGATAATTGTTGCAAATATATTCCCAGGCAGAATCGTTTTGACTTTCTTCCCAAAGACTGCGATAGGTCTGATCCTGTCCAGTTTTACGAACTTAACTTTAGAATTGTCCGCTTCAAAATATCGGATGATTCATTCGAAACGATTATCACGAACCTGGAGCAGCAATCTTTCCCTGTTTCTGAACTCAAACAGCTTTATGCCATGCGCTGGGGAATTGAAACCTCTTTCCGTGATCTGAAATACACCCTCGGACTACTGCATTTGCACTCAAAAAAGGTGGACTTCGTTCATCAGGAAATATTTGCAAAGCTTACTATGTTCAACTTCTGCCAACTGATTACCCAATCCGTAGTCATCCAACAGAAAAAGAAGAAATACGCCTACAAGGTCAATTTCTCCGTTGCCACTCATATTTGCCTGCAATTCTTTCTTGGTAAAGTCTGTCCACCCAATGTCGAAGCCTTACTTATGAGATACATTTCGCCTATTCGACCAAGCCGAAAGTGTTCTCGTAAGATAATACGGAATCCTCCCGCCAGCTTCACTTATAGAGTAGCATAATTTATTCTTTTTGAATAGCTTTTTTTAGCGGATTTTTCGATCCGCTTTCTTGTCATGCCTTTTTTCAAGAAAACAGCACACAATCGCTGTTCCGTAGCGCTGTGTGCTGTTCTCGTTCCTATTTTAACTTTTTCGCTTGGTGCTAACTTAGTGACATTGGACTGCGAGTCTCTGTGTTTATGCGGTTGAGTTGCCGAATACCGGGCGGTGCGGAAGGTTCGGGGGATTCGGCCCGTCTGGCCGGTTACTCTTCGATGTACTTTCCCTTGTACACGAACTTCTTATAGATGGCGTTTACGATCAGGTTGCCCAGAATGCCGAAGAGGATGCCGAGAACCAGAGAAACCAGAACGTCGGTCGGGTAGTGGACGTACAGGTACAGCCGGGAGAAGGCAATCAGGATTGCCAAAATCGTGGCCGGGATGCCCAGACGCTTGTCGTGGAGCATCAGCACCGTGCAGGCCTCAAAGGAAGCGATAGTGTGGCCGGAGGGGAAGGAGTAATCGTTCAGACCCTTGACCAGAAGGGTTATCTCTCTTCCGTATTCCTGCAATTGGAAATTGTAGGGCCGGATGCGGGCTACCTGAGGCTTCAGGATGATGTTGCATACCAGAAGGCCCAGAATCAGGGCCATGCCCATGGAAAAGCCGGTTTTTCGGTATTTCGCGAAGAACAGCAGGGAAACGGCCACCAGAATCCAGAACACGCCGCCGTCTCCGAACAGCGTGACAATGGGCATGGCCTTGTCCAGAAATGTACATTGCAAATGTGCCTGAATCGAGTCCAGGATGGGCAGGTCAAAGGACACTGCCAGGGAATTGAGAAGCGCTTGCAGTGCTGTGAACATGGGCATTCTCCTTTTTATTCCTTGTTAAGCGGTTGAAATATGCTCGCTGCTGCGGGCGGGTGGGAGCTAAGCCTTCCCCTGGGAGGGGAAGGTGCCGAGCAAAGCGAGGCGGATGAGGTCGAGACTTTGAGTTATATACCGCCTCCGTTTTATTCCTCCAGCTTCAACCTCATCCGGCCTGCGGGCCACCTTCCCCTTCCAGGGGAAGGCTTGGGGATGCACGCCTTTGGTGCTCAGCGAACTTGACTCATATTGCCTTACTGCGCGTCCTCGTACAGAGCGTACAGGGTCATAGGCTCCAGAGTGGTGCCGGCGGGAATCTGGACCAGACCGGTTTCGTCCGGGGTGAAGACCACGGTCAGCTGCTTCTGGTTGTTGACGGTGTCCACCCGGACCCAGCCGGAGAAGGTCTTGCCCTCAGGGGCTGTGACCACGGGGGCCATCAGGCTGGCGGCATCGGTCTGATAGAACTGGCTGGAAAGGGTGATGCCGTCGTTCAGATCGCTGACGAAGGTGATGCGTACCTTGCCCACGGGCTTGGTCACGTCCTTGTTGGTCATACCGTAGCAGACCCAGTTTCCGTTCTTCTTCCGGAAGAACATGGATTCCTCAACATTATACTCAGAGAGACTGCCGTCCTTCAGCGTGACCTGCATGGTCAGACTGCCCTTGGCGGAGAACAGCTCGTCCGTGTACTGAACGTAGTCGGTAACGGACTCATTCATGAACTTGTGGCCCCGGTCCGTGTTCATCCACAACTCGCTTCCAATGCTGATGATGTCCTTGTAGGCATCGGAATTGGAGTCATAGTACTTGGCTACACCCTGTCGCGCGCCGCTGGCGTTGATCATAAAGCCGGAGTAGGCTTCCAGAGCACCCAGAACCGCGGCCTTTTCATCCTCGGAAATGGCGGTCGCCTCGGTCTGCTCGATGAACATGCCCTTCTCCTCGTCATAGACGACTTCCATATTGTTGCCGGACTGGTCCAGAACGGTTACGTTGGGCCGCATCATCAGGCCGGTAATGCTCTGAATGTCGATCTTTGCGCCTACGGTGCCCACGGGCAGGAAGTCCTCGGCGGAGGTAGAGGTGGTCTGAATGGTGAAGCTGTCATCCAGCTCCACGCCGTTGACATAAGCCCTGTGGCCGTCCACCTTCTGAATCAGGTAGCCGTCGGCCCGGTCGAAGATCAGTTCCACCTTGCCCAGCTCCCAGTCGGGGATGTCGGTCTTCCTGGCGGCGTGGTTTGTCAGGTAGAAGGCGCCGATGCGCTCGTCGCCCAGCTTTACATAATACTTCTTTCCCTGAGACAGACCGGCGGAGGTCTCCACATAGGTCAGCTGCTGGCCGTTCACCTTCTGGGCCATGTAGGCGGCAAAGGCGTCCTTGCCCTCGTAGGCGCTGTCCTGACAGCCGGCCTGCTCATACAGGCTGGCCCAGTCGGGATTGGCGAAGAGACGGTTGAAGACCTCTTCACTCTTGGCGGTGGGCTGGGCGGCTTCATAATCCACCAGCCAGTTGTTGAGCCAGTTCACGCCGAACACGCAGCCTACGCAGAAGAAGGCGATCAGCAGGAAATACAGCGTGTAGAAAATAACAGAGTCCAGATGGGGCCCCTTTTTCTGGGGCACGGGAGCGGGCACGGGCCGGGCCTGAGGCCGGGACTGCTGGCCCCCCTGGGGCCTTGCCTGCGCGCCCTGAGGTTTCGGCTGCTGGGGCCGGGCCTGGGGAATCTGCTGCCGGGCGGCGTTTGCCGCGCTCTGGTGGGGCTTGTAAGCCTGCCGGACCTCGGGCTCGGGCACATAGCCGGGCTGGGCGGCGGGACGATTCTTTGCCTCAAATTTTCCCTGATACATCTTCGCCCCTCCTTACTTGACCATCCAGAAGTCCGGCATTCTTCTGGGCTCTTTCTGCAGCACAGAATAGCTGTTGATCCGGTTGACGGTGCCGGTGGTGTCCCGGTAGTACATGATGGTGGAAGAGCCGCCGTCCATGTTGCAGGCGTTGACGGCGCCGTATTCCTGCATGATGTCGATGATGTCCTTATAGGTCGCGCCCATGGAGCCTGCCTGACGGCCGTCCGCGCAGACGAAAATCACCGCGCCGTCGGCCCGCTGGCCGATGGCGGTACGGGGGTTGTAGCCGGAGTTGCCGGAGTAGACGCCCTGGTTCACCTCGCCGTTGATAATCAGCACGGGGCCGAATTCGCAGCCGTCCCGGATGTTCTGCTCTGTGGCCTGGCTGGCGGTCATGGACTGGGCGACCACCAGAACGTCGCTGGTGTTGAAGCCCGCGAAGCCCTTTTCGGGGACCAGGTTTCCATACTGGTCAGAGACGATCTTGCCGCCGCAGATGGTCAGACCCGCAGGGACGGAGCCGACGGTGGCATTGGCGGTACCGTCGTCGTTGAAAGCGCCGGCATTGACAACAGCGGTGATCTCCGGATAGCTGTCCATAACCTGGTTCACACGGATGCCGGGATTGGAGGTGGAGAAGCCGGAGGCATTGGAGCCGTTGTAGTTGTAGGAGGCGCCCAGAGACACCCGGGAGGGGTCCTTGATGACCATGATGTGGGCGGTAAAGGTGTTGCCCTTGTACTCGTCGATGCGGATGCCATCGGGGTAGTTGTCCCATTCGTGGCTGTTCTCGCTGGAAATGGAGTCGCCCCGGTTGATGACGATCTGGCTCAGGTCCGTGGATTCGTCCATGAGCTGGTCCTTACCGGCGTTCTGGATGGCGTCCACCTCGCTCTGGTCCATGAACACACCCGGAATCCACTTGGTGGCGCTGGGCTCCAGCAGGGTCATGGTCAGCACCTTCTTTGCTTCGGCGGAGGGGCCGTTGAAGACGGTATAGGCGGCCAGAGACAGGGCGACTACCAGCAGAATCACGAGGGTGAACAGCAGCAGGAAGAACCGGCGGACGATTCTTCCGAAGACGCCGCCTTTTTTCTTCTTTTTCGGCGGCTGCACGGATACATTGGCCTGGGCCGGATAACCGTTTTGCCGGTTAGCCGGGCGGCGCGGCGTATTGTCTTGCATAATCGTTACCTCACTGTTTGTCTTGGGGAGATTGCTTTACAAAGACCCAGCGCTGCTGGATCGTATAGCTGATGAAATACAGGCACACCATAACGATGACGTACCACAATGTACGAAGGCCGCTGGCGGTTTCCGGAACACCCAGAAGCTGGCATACGCCATCGGTCAGCAGCAGCTGAGCGGCCATCTGGGGCAGGGCCAGCAGATAGTATTTCAGCATGGCCTTGCCGGTGTTTTCCTCGGACTGAAACACAACTTTCTTGTTCAGAAAGAAGTTCAGCAGGGAGGACACCACTCTGGCCCCTACTGTGGGTACCACACGGTGGACAATGGCGCCGGCGGAAACCAGAACCTTGTCCAGCACATAAAACAAACCCGAATCCACGCAGGCACTGACCAGAGAGGAGACGGTATAGCGGAAAAAGTGGGCCAGAATCAGCTTGTAAATCCGCCAGGAGTCTTTGATGACGTGGAAGTGGGAGCTTTTGTTCTCCTCAATATAGACCGTGCGAATCTTGACCTCCTCAAAGGGAATGCCCATGGTCTTCATGGCCAGCAGCATGTTGGTCTCGTATTCAAACCGGTCGCCGGCGACGGTCAGGAACCGCTCTACAGCGGAGCGGGGGATGGCCCGCAGGCCGGTCTGGGTGTCGGAAATGGTCATGCCGCAGAAGATCTTCATGACCGCCGAGGTGGTGTGGTTGCCGAAGCGGCTGCGCGGCGGCACGTCCGGCTGGTTGAAATCCCGGCAGCCCAGAATCACTTTGCCGGTTTCCAGCATCTGCCGGGCGCAGGCCAGAGTGTCCTCCGGGTGGTGCTGATTGTCGCCGTCCACGGTGATGACGCCCTTGCCGTTGGGCCGGGCCTCCAGGAAATAAGCAAAAGCCGTTTTCAGAGCGGCACCTTTGCCCCGGTTGACCTCATGGTGCAGCAGATGGACCTCCGGGTGGGCGTCCGCCGCGTGCTGAAACCGGGGCAGATTCTCCGGCTTGGAGCCGTCGTTGACCAGAATAATGTCGGTAAAACCGTATTCCAGAAGCCCATCGATCACAGCGTCCAGCTTTTCGTCTGGGTCCAGAGAGGGCAGGACTACAGAAACGTCAGATAATTGCATGATTTCGCCTCTTCTTCTTCGTAAGGATATAATAATCTCACGGTATTATAGCATATTCAGCGGGGTTTGCAAAGTGGTTTCCTGAAGTATTAATAAAAATTTACGTTTTTCTCCCTTTTTTGCTGCTCTTTCAGTTTGCCCGTCAAAAAAACAGCCATTCCCGGATTTTTCTGGCAGATGAGGGATGCTGTATAAATTAGAATTTGCGAAAAAGGCTTCCCCTCCGGGCGGTGCGTCGCGCAGCGGATCTAATTCTATATAGCTGCCGGTGGCAGCTATACCATAAAAAGTGATGCTGGCTCGGCAAAGCCGAGACTGAAGAGGGACGGTAGAGGCTGACTCCATTTGTGAGGCTTCGGCGAATTCGTATACGCTTCGATTGGAACTCCCAAATCGAGGTTATACGAATTCGCCGGAGACTGTACCGTATTCAGCCGTGTACTGTCCCTCTTTCGTCACGGCCTTTGGCCGTGCCACCTTCTCCGGAGGGGAAGGCTTTTACTTGCTTCCAATTTTTGAATTCCCTCTTGACAAACCTCTATGGCTGTGCTATTGTACTAATGCACTAATACAGCAGTACAAGGAGGCGCGTATCAGGTGAACTGGAAATTTGCGGGCGACCGGCCTGTGTATCAGCAGATCATGGAAAACATCCGGGGCGCGGTCCTGCGGGGGGAGCTGCCCCCGGGCGGACGGGTGCCGTCGGTGCGGGAGCTGGCCATGCAGGCCCAGGTAAATCCCAATACCATGCAGCGGGCGCTGACGGAGCTGGAGCGGGAGGGCCTGCTCGTAGGCGGCGGCACCAGCGGCAGGACGGTGACGAAGGAGGAAACGGTGTTGGAAGAAATGCGGCGGCAGGTCCTGGAGGCTTTGGCACGGGAGTGTGTGGAAAAATTCAGGGTATTCGGCATTTCCCCCGCCCAGGCGGCGGAGATCATACTTCAAATGAAGGAAGAGGAGACGTAACATGGAAAACGCGGTATTAAAGGCCACGGGCCTTACAAAAAGCTATGGCGGCACACGGGCCCTGGACGGTCTGGAGCTGGAGCTGCCCCAGGGAAAAATCGTGGGCCTTCTTGGCCCCAACGGCAGCGGCAAGACGACGTTCCTGAAGATCGCCGCGGGCCTGCTGACGCCCAGCGCCGGAGAGCTGACCATCTGCGGTCGGGAAATCGGGCCGGAGACGAAAGCTGTGGTATCCTATCTGCCGGATAAGACCTACCTAAACAGACAGCAGAGGATCACGGAGATTCTGGAGTTTTTCCAGGACTTTTACAGGGATTTCGACAGGGAGCGGGCGGAAAACATGCTGTCTGCCCTCCGTATCGATACATCCGCGAGACTGAAGACCCTTTCCAAGGGCAATCAGGAGAAGGTGCAGCTGGTGTTGGTCATGTCCCGGCGGGCAAAGCTGTATCTGCTGGATGAGCCCATCGGCGGCGTGGACCCGGCAGCCCGGGACTACATCCTGAACACCATTATCACCAACTACGACCCCAGCGCCACGGTGCTGATCTCCACCCACCTGATCGCGGATGTGGAGCGGGTGCTGGATGAATTTGTGTTCCTGTCTCATGGCCGGATCGTCCGTCAGGGCAGTACGGACGAGACCCGGGAGGAGACGGGCAAATCTTTGGATGAACTGTTCCGGGAGGTATTCAGATGTTTGGAAAACTGATGAAAGCGGAGTGGCGGGCCAGCCGCCGGGTCGTTGGAATCCTGTGCCTGGCGGTGCTGATTGCCGCTCTGGTGCTGGGGCTTGTTGGCTGCGGCCTGTTTATGGCGGAGACCCGCAGCTGGAACGTACATGGAACTGTGGAGATGATTGTGGCGCTTCTGTGTGTGGCGGCCATTATGGTTATCGCCGTGGCATGGGCGGCCAGCATTTTCTACGCCCTTTGGCGGTTTTACAGAAGCCGTTTTACTGAGGAGGGCTACCTGACCTTCACCCTGCCGGTAAACGGCCACCAGCTGATGCTGTCCTCCATTCTGGCCAGCATTCTGGAAATCCTGGCGGTGCTTCTGGCAACGGCTGTTGCCTGTGTGCTGGGACTGGGAATCAGCGCTCTGGGCATTCCCTGGAACGAGGCCCCGGCGGACTTCTGGCCCCGGCTCTGGGAGCAGCTGGGGGAGCTGTGGCAGGAATTTGTGCCCTACGGCGGCGCGGTGGCAGAGGCGGCGCTGGCGGCGTTCCTGACATCCCTGAGCCGGCTGATCATGCTGATGCTGGCCGTGACCATCGGCGGCATGGCCGCGAAGAAGCACCCCATTCTCATGGCAATTCTGGTCTATTACGGCATCAGCCTTGTGTGGACGATCATCGAGGTAACAGTTCTGGTCGGCAACGGCGCGCTGAACAGAACCCTCAGCGTCATGGGGACCATGGATATCCTGTCCGCCGTGACCATTGTCGGCGGATACTTTATCATGTACTTTCTGACCACCAGAAAGCTGAACCTGAACTGAGAAAACGCCGCGGGGAGCGATCCCCGCGGCGAATTGGCGTTTGCAGAACAAAAGCCTTCCCCTGGGGGAAGGTGGCCCGCTGTAGGCGGGTCGGATGAGGGTGGTGCTCCGCGCAGCGAATCAGAAATAATCGATTGCCGGTGGCAATCGCACCATAATTCGGGCGATACGCAGAACCGGTGCGGAGAAACATCTGCAATCTTGGTCCAGCCAATAGAAACATACCTGCTTAAGCTGATTCCGTATCGGTTTTGCATGCCGCCCCTCATCAGTCAGGGCTTTGCCCTGCCAGCTTCCCCCAGGGGAAGCCTTTGTTCTGCAACCCCCAGTTTATCAAAAAGGACCGCCCTCGGGCGGTCCTTTTTAGCGCGCAGATCAACCGTTGCGCACGGTCATGAACAGGCTTTCCATTTCCCGGGAGATTTCCTCGGGCAGGAAGTCGAAGGTGGTGGCGTTGCGCAGCTGTTCCTGGGTGGGGTAGGCAACCTCGTTGGCCACCAGTTCCGCGTCCAGGTACTGCTTGGCTTCGGTTTCGGGCACGGAGTAACCCAGGAAGTCCAGGTTCTGGGCGCAGATCTCCGGGTCAATCAGGAAGTTGATGAAGGTCTCGGCAGCTTCCTTCTCCTTGGCGCAGGTGGGGATGCAGATGCCGTCTACAAAGATGTTGTAGCCCTGGTCCTCGGGGCGGAAGAACCGGAGGTCTGGGTTCTCCTCCACCATGGTCAGGTAGTCGCCGGCGTAGTAGGGGGCGATCCAGGCCTCCTCATTCTCCATGGCGTCGAAAATCTGGTCCATGACGTACTGCTGGACAACGGGCTTCTGCTCGGCCAGCTTGTCGGCGCAGGCCTGGAGCTCGGCGGAATCGGTGGTGTTGACGCTGTAGCCCAGCAGATACTCGGCAATGCCGAAGGCGTCCCGGGAGTTGTCGAACATCAGAATCTTTCCGGCGTACTTCTCGTTCCACAGCAGTTCCCAGCCGGTGACGTCGGCCTCGTCCACATACTTGCTGTTGTAGATGATGCCGGTGGTGCCCCAGGTATAGGGCACGGAATACTTGTCCTCAGGGTCAAAGGCCATGCCCCGGTAGCTGGCGTCGATATACTGGGCGTTGGGGATGTTGTCGTAGTTCAGCTCCTGAAGCATACCCTCCTGACGCATCCGGCCGATCATATAGTCGGAGGGGATGACTACGTCCACGGTGATGCCGCCGTTTTTCAGCTTGGCATACATGGTCTCGTTGGAATCGAAGGTGGAATACTGGACCTTGATGTTGGGGTACTTCTTCTCGAACTCGGCGATCACATCGATGGAGCCCTCATCTCCCTCGGAGATATACTGGCCCCAGTTGTAGACGTAAATGGTGGTCTTTTCGCTGCTCTTCCCGCAGCCCGCGCACAGGCAGACCAGGGTGGCAAGTACAAGGAAGATGGAAATCACTTTTTTCATTTTTTTCTCTCCTTAGATGAAAGCATAATCATTAGAATAGGTTTGCGGGGAAAATGAATTGACAATTGACAATGAACAATTGACAATTATTGTGTCCCTTACGGGACAATTTGAAAAAATCTTTAATTCCGAAGGGAATTCCTTAATTGTCAACTGTTAATGCGAATCAAGAGTTGAACGTATACCCTGAAAGCGGAAATCCCAAGCCTTCCCCTGGGAGGGGAAGGTGGCCCGC
>NZ_JAHLPU010000055.1 GCF_018918045.1 Pseudoflavonifractor sp. MSJ-30 | reverse complement strand
GTGCGTCGCGCAGCGAATCTAATGAATCGATTGCCGGTGGCAATCGCACCACTAATACATCGGCTCTGCGGCGGGAGCAAGCAGCGGTCAGCGCCTCCTTAAGCCGCATTCTTTCTCCCTTTCTTGGCGGGACAAGAAAGGGACCGCCGGAGGCACCCAGCTGATGGGCGGACAGGGCTGAACTTCAGAATAAGCGAGCAGCGTTTCTTGTTCAATTATACTTGGGAAAGATAAGAGATACTATAGAGAGAAGGAATATTCCATGAAAAACTTCATTTTCATCTCCCCCAATTTCCCCATGACCTATTGGAAATTCTGCGCGGAGTTAAAGAAAAACGGTATGCGGGTGCTGGGCATCGGCGACAGCCCCTATGAAAACCTGCTGCAGGAGCTGCGGGACAGTCTGGATGAATATTATAAGGTATCCAGTCTGGAAAACTATGACGAGGTGTTCAAGGCTGTGGCTTTCTTCACCTTCAAGTACGGCAAGATCGACTGGCTGGAATCCAACAACGAGTATTGGCTCATGCGGGACGCCCAGCTGCGCACGGAGTTCAATATCACCACCGGTCCCAAAATTCAGGATATGCGGAAGATCAAGTTCAAGTCCGCCATGAAGGAGTATTACGCCAAGGCCGGTCTGCCCACCGCCAGATGGCACATTGTGGAGGGGCTGGAGGACGCGCTGGAGTTTGCCCATACCGTAGGTTATCCCGTGGTGGTCAAGCCGGACAACGGCGTGGGCGCCAACAATACCTATAAGCTGTCCTCTGACGAAGATCTGGAATTCTTCATGGAGCATAAGAACGATGAGGTCTATATCATGGAGGAGTATGTCCGGGGCTATGTGCAGACCTTTGACGCCATTGTGGATTCCAAGGGGCAGCCCCTGTTTGAGTCCGGCAACATTTCACCGAAATCCATTATGGATATTGTCAATGACAATTCCGACTCCGTGTATTATCTTGTGAAGGATGTGCCGGACAACATCCGCTCCGCGGGCCTGCGGACCATCAAGGCCTTCGGCGTCAGAAGCCGGTTCATCCATCTGGAATTCTTTGTGCTGACAGAGGATCAGGAAGGGCTGGGCAGGAAGGGCGATGTGCTGGGGTTGGAAGTCAATATGCGCCCCGCCGGCGGCTACACTCCGGATATGTACAACTACAGCCAGGAGACCGATGTCTATAAGATCTGGGCGGATATGGTCTGCTATGACAAGAACACAAAGCCTATCGGCGCCCACCATTTCTGCGCCTTCTACGGCCGCAGAGACGGCAACCACTATAAACTGGATGATTACGAAATCAGAATGAAGTATGTCGGCAACATTGTCATGAGCGGCCGCATTCCGGATGCCCTGTCCGGGGCTATGGCAAATCAGATGTATGTGGGCCGATTTGATACGGAAGAGGAACTGAACGCGTTCTACCGGGATCTTTCCGACCGCTTTTAATCAAAGGAGTATGCATTGAACGAAAGACTCATTCGGATCCTTCTGGAATCCTTCCCGAAGATCCTGCTGCCGGGACTGACCATGACCATCCCGCTGACGGTGATCTCCTTCTCTCTGGCTCTGGTTATCGCCGTGGTGACGGCCATTGTCCAGTTCGCCAATGTGAAGGTGCTCAAGCAGATCGCCCGGTTTTATATCTGGGTGGTCCGTGGCACGCCGCTGCTGGTGCAGCTGTATGTGATCTTCTATGGCCTTCCGAACCTGGGCATTATGCTGGCGCCCTTCCCCTCGGCGGTTCTGGTCTTCTCCATCAACGAGGGGGCCTATTGCGCCGAGACCATCCGGGCGGCGCTGGAATCCGTGCCCCGGGGGCAGCTGGAGGCAGGCTACTGCGTGGGCATGAGCTATATGCAGATTATGCGCCGCATTCTGCTGCCCCAGGCCATGCGCACGGCATTTCCCTCCCTGTCCAACAACCTGATCTCCATGGTGAAGGATACCTCTCTGGCCGCCAACATTACCGTTATGGAAATGTTCATGGTAACCCAGCGCATCGCCTCCCGGTACTATGAGCATCTGGCGCTTTATATCGAGGTTGCCCTGATTTATCTGCTGTTCTGCACGGTGCTGACCAGGCTGCAGAGCTGGGGCGAAAAGAAGCTGAGTTCTTACGGGGCGGTGTAAATATGGCGATGCTGGAAATCAAAAATATCCACAAGGCATTTGATGGACTGAGTGTGCTGAAGGGCGTCAGTCTGTCTGTGGAAAAAGGCGATGTAGTGGCCATTCTGGGCAAAAGCGGCTCCGGAAAGACAACGCTGCTGCGCTGCATCAACTTTCTGGAAACCGCTGATGACGGGGAACTGGTCTTTGACGGAGAGACGGTGCATCTGCACAACGCCTCCAAAAAGGACATTGCCCGCATCCGGAAGAAGACAGCCTTTGTATTTCAGAACTACAACCTGTTCCGGAACAAGACCGCTCTGCAAAATGTCACAGAGGGGCTGATCGTGGCCCGGAAGATGCCCAGGGCGGAAGCTGAAGCGCTTGGTATGAAAATGCTGGAAAAGGTGGGCATGGCCGATAAGGCCGCCAGCTATCCCAGCCAGCTTTCCGGCGGACAGCAGCAGCGGGTGGCCATTGCCCGGGGCCTTGCCACGGACCCGGAGATCATCCTTTTTGACGAGCCGACCTCGGCACTGGACCCGGAACTCACCGGCGAGGTGCTGTCCGTTATGCGGCAGCTGGCCCGGGAGGGCATGACCATGCTGGTTGTGACCCACGAGATGAATTTTGCCAAGAACGTCTCCTCCAAGGTCGTTTTTATGGAGGACGGCGTGATTTTGGAAGAAAGCAAGCCGGAGGATTTCTTCCGGCAGCCCAAGCAGGAGCGCTCCCGGGCATTCCTGCGCACCATTCTGGGAGAGGAAGCATCTCCCAAACAGGAGGAAACAGTATGAAAAAGTTCATTCGCATGACTGCTCTGGCCCTGGCCGCCCTTCTGATGCTGGCCGGGTGCGGCAAAAAGCAGGAGACCACCGGCGACCGGCTGGCCCAGATTCAGCAGAAGGGCGAGCTGGTCATTGCCATGGAGGGCAACTGGGCTCCCTGGTCCTTCCATGATGACAGCGATGCTCTGGTTGGCTACGATGTGGAAGTGGGCAAGGCCATTGCCGAAAAGCTGGGCGTGAAGGCAACCTTCGTGGAAGGGGAATGGGACGGCCTGCTGGCAGGCGTGGAGGCCGGACGGTATGACATGGTCATCAACGGCGTGGATATCACCGACAGCCGGAAGGAGACCTATGACTTCTCCACCCCCTATGCCTACATCAAGACCGCACTTGTGGTTGCCGAGAGCAACGACACCATCCATTCCTTTGAGGATCTGGCCGGGAAGACCACGGCCAATTCCATCGGCAGCACCTATATGGAGATGGCGGAACAGTACGGCGCCACCTGCTCCGGTGTGGATACTCTGGACGAGACCATCCAGATGGTGCTTCAGGGCCGGGCGGACGCTACACTGAATGCCAATGTGTCCTTCTTCGACTACCTGAACCAGCACCCGGACGCGGCTATCAAAATCGTGGCGGAGTCCGACGACGCCAATGAGATCGCCATCCCCATGCAGAAGGGCGACGACACCGCGTCCCTTCGGGAGGCTGTCAACAAGGCCATCGAGGACCTGCGCGCAGAAGGGAAGCTCACTGAGCTGTCCAACAAGTACTTCGGGTCCGATATCAGCAGTAAGTAAAAAACACCGCAGAGGCAAATGCTTCTGCGGTGTTTTTATGCAAAAAAGTCTCTGAAATCAGGTTTGCCCCATAAAATCCCCTCCAAAAGCGTCCGACCCCGGAAAGCCCCCGGAAAGCAATGCTTTCCGACAGGCCCGTTCCGGCAGAATCGGCGCCGAATTGGTGATATGCTGTGGAAGTATTCCATACACCAGGAGGGAAATGAAATGGGAAGAAGAATTTGGGTGCTGGCGCTGCTTCTGTCACTGGTAACGGCGGTGAACGCGGAAGGGGCCATTGCCTTTGGCAGCGGCGTGGAGGGCATCGTGTTCGCGGCGGATGGGGCCACCCCCATAGACCATCTTTTCGGCAGCTACCTTGCCGTTACCCCCGGGGAGCGGCTGGAGGAGGGGCTTTGCGTCCGCGCGGCAAAGAACACCCGGCTATATCTGCACTGCTCCGGGGCGGACGGAGAATTAAAGACTGCGCGGTTACAGATCGAGGGGGAGAAGACCGTATTTGACGGCACTCTGGAGCAGGCGGGCTGGATAGACCTGGGGACATTTTCACCCGGGACGTCGGAAATGCTGAATCTGTATCTGACGATGCCGGAAGATCTGAGCCCCCAGGGCCTCCGGGAATGGCTGAATATCAGCTGGCAGCTGGACACCCAACCGGCCCCTGTGCCCAAGACCGGCGACAATGTCCATATCCCCGCCGCCATCTTCACCGGCTCCCTCATGGGCCTGTGCCTCGCCATCGCCGCAGGAAAGAAAAAGCCCTCCCCGAAGGGGAGAACCTTGTGATCGTAACCAATGTGGGTTTGGATCCCGCTGGTTCGGTAGCGCTGGAATTTTGGTTTTCATTTTAGACGATAGCCCTGTCCACATTGGGGCTGGGTCCCTCCGGGGGCCCCTTTCTTGTCCCGCCAAGAAAGGGGGAAAGAATGCGGCTTAAGGGAGGCGCTGACC
>NZ_JAHLPU010000049.1 GCF_018918045.1 Pseudoflavonifractor sp. MSJ-30 | reverse complement strand
TAATTCTAGCGTTCTGTTCCGAAAGGCAGCGGGCGGCTGGTAGCCGCCCCTACAGGTTTTCTATTTTGCAACAGCCCCGTGTTTACCGCACGGATCGTGCGTATTCCGTGGGGGTGATGCCGAATTTCTCTTTGAACTGGCGGGAGAAATGGTGGACGGTGGAATACTGCAGCGCCGCGGCGATTTCGGTAAAGTTCAGGTTGTTTTCCCGGATCATCTGCTTGCTCTCCTGGAGCTTGATACGGCGGATGTATTCACCGGGGGAGATCTGCAGGTTTTTCTGGAACAGCACCGTCAGGTAGCTGGGGCTGACGTCCACCTGCTGGGCAATGAGCCGAACGGAGAGCTTTTCCCGGATGTGTGCGGAGATATACTGCTGGGCGTGGCGGATGATCTCGTTCTCGCTGTGGACGGTGTTGGTGCCCTGGAGCTTGGAGCCGGAGGGGGCCTGTACTTCCCGCAGCAGCACCAGAAGGAGCATGGTCAGCTGGGCCATGAGCATATCCGTGGAATAGGGATCCATCCGCTCCTGGGTGCGGAGCATCTGCTGTAAAAGGGTGACCGCCTCCTGGGGCACAGCCAGCTTCCGGCCGTACAGGCTGGAGAGGTCGCCGCCGTCCAGATCAAAGGAGATGGTCACGAACCGGGGAGCCACGCCGATGTCGGCATACTGCATATGCCACTGATTGGGGGCATAAATCATGGCATCCCCCTGGTGGAGCAGCCAGTCCTGGCCATCGGCCACGGAGTGCAGGCTGCCCTGATCCACATAGGTCAACTCCGGCATGGGGTGGGATTCGCCGGGGAACAGGAAGCCCTGTTCCTTCTCCTGATAAAAGAAAGTGTAGATGCCGGCTACCCGCAGCTGGCTGTCAATGCGGATGCTGCGGATGACATCGGTACCGACCTTCTCCGGCTGAACCTCCGTGGACAGAGTGACAGCCGCCTCGTTTTTGTATACGTTCAATGAGAAGAGCAGCCCTTCCCGCAGGGTGACGGATTTGTCCAGGTAGTAGTGCTGAAAATCCTGTCCATCCTTACTGACGGACAGCACGCACATATTTCCCGTGCAGCTCAACAGTGTGTCCGCCCTGGTGCGGAAGACGGAGGCTTCCGTCTGGGGAAGCTTGATCTGGACGGCATTCTTGGAAATCATTTGACTGGTCTGAGCCCGCTCCGGAAGAACGGTGCCAAATCCCTGAAAATTCACCTGATTCAAGTTCTGAATCACAGCGCGATGCTCCTTTCAACTTTGCGTAACGGCGCTGAGCGCCTGAGAAAATTCGGATAAATCAAAAGCGTTTTTGCGGAACGCCAGCGATAATATTATACAAGAGAGAAAAGAAAATGGCAAATGATTATTCACCAAATTTTACACCACTTTTTCGTAAAAAATACCCATGCCAAATTTTGAGCATGGGTATTGTATAGTTTGCTCAATCCGCCTCCGGGTCCTTTGGGACAATAGACGCGCCGTATTTTGCGAATACCGGTTCAGCGAAAACGGACCAGACCAGTGCCGTACAGGCGGGAGCCGCAAAGACCCAGATGAGATATCGCCTTGTGAATTCCACAATCACAACGGTGCAGGCAGCCATGGCTATAGAGCGGAGAAAATGGGCAATGAGGAATTTCAGGGCTGTCTTTGTCAGCGCGCCGAAGGAGAAGGTGAAGCGGGAAATGATGGCAGCGCCCCAGCAGGCGGAGGCAATGGGCAGCAGCATGCCGGCAAGATATACCCCCGCATAGACCGTGTAGCTGCTGTCTTCCCGGGTCATGTACAGCAGCATAGCCAGCAGGTAACCAAAGAAGCCGAGCACAACGCCCCAGAGCAGAGTAGAGAGGATGCCGCTTTTCCACTCCTTGCGGAAGGTGCTGAAAAAGCGCCGGTAGGGGTTCGGCTCCCGGTACCGGATCCCGCGGACCGCGGCATCATACAGGGCGGTAGTTGCGGGGAAAATCGTGATGATGGGCAGGCAGCACAGCAGCCAGCAAAGGCTCAGTCCCAGAACATCCGTAATGGTATTCAGCATGTTCCAAAGAGGGCCGTAGGGGCGAAAGATGGAGCGAGACATCAGATTTCCAGTACCTCCGTGATTTCCGTAGGACCTTCCAGCAACAGGGCGGTCACATGATCGGTGCCCTCTACGGTTACACGCAGTATGCCGCCGGGAACCCGGGCGGTGAGCTTTCCGTCAGGCAGAAGTCCCTTTTTCCAGAGAACACAGGCAGTGGAGCCGCAGCCGGTGCCGCAGGCCAGGGTAAAGTCTTCCACGCCCCGCTCGAAAGTCAGTACCTGAGCAGTACCGGCGCCGGTCAGACGGCAGTAGTTTACGTTGGCCCCTTTGGGGAAAGCCGGGTCGAAGCGCAGGGCGCGCATTTCCGCCCGCAGGGCATCCTTCCGGGTGAAGAGGTCGCCGCCCGTCCAGAGCCGGACGGCGTGGGGGACGCCGGGATTTCCAAGCTCCGCATAGGCAATGTCGCCCCTGCGGTTCAGGTCCAGAACAGAGGGCAGATTCAGGGCTACCCGATATTGATCATCGTCCACACGCCAGCCCTTTACGAGACCGGCAGTGGCTTCAAAGACCATGCTGTCCCCTGCAATGCCATGGTCATGGGCAAACCGGCAGATGCACCGGGCACCGTTGCCGCACATCTCGCCCAGAGAGCCGTCGGCGTTGTAAAAAATCATTTTGAAGTCGGCCTTGTCGGAGTTTCCAACGGCAATCAGACCATCGGCATGGCGCATGGCACACAGCTGCTTGGCCAGGGCAGAGAAATTCTCCTGCTCCCGGCCACGGGCATCCAGCACCATAAAGCTGTTGCCCGCGCCGTTCATATAGGTAACGTTCATTTCCGTGCCTCCGTCAGCAGTGCCTCCATATCGTAGAGTCCCGCGGGCTTGCCCAGCAGGAACCGGGCGGCCTCCATGGCTCCGTCGGCGAACATGGCCCGGTTGTGGGCCTCGTGGCGCAGAGTCAATGTCTGGTTGGGGGTGCAGACATGGATTTCGTGGACACCCACTACATTGCCCATGCGCAGGGAAGAAATGCCGATTTCGTCTCTGGTGCGTTTGCACTCCCCGGAGCGGCCGCAGTGCTCCACGGCGTTGGGCCGGACCTGCTTTATGGCACGGAAGAGCATATGAGCGGTGCCGCTGGGGGCATCGACTTTTCGATTATGATGGATTTCCAGAATCTCAATATCCGCCTCGGGGAAAGCGGCGGCAGCCTGGGCGGCCAGACGGCAGAGCACGGCAATGCCAAGGCTCATGTTGCCGCTGAAGAACACGGGAATCTTCTCGGCAGCGGCATAGATCAACTGCTTTTCCGCCTCTGTGTGGCCGGTGGTGCCGATGACCACGGCGCAGTTCTGCTCCAGAGCGTAGGCAATGACCTCCGGCGCGGCGCTGTGATGGGAAAAATCAATAATGATCTCAGGCTTTACATCGGGAAGCTCGGAAAAATGCCTGCAGGCCCCATTTTCACCGTCAATACTGACCTTGCCTACGGGCGGCTCTCCCAGAGCGGCGCAGAGGAGCTTGCCCATGGCGCCGTTGGCGCCGCAGATGACGGCTCTCATACGTTAACCCCCTGCTTCCGCATTTCAGCAAAAAGTTTTGCCCGGTTTTCCGGCTCCATGGGAGTCAGAGGCAGGCGGATATTCTCCTCCCCATAGCCCATGGCGCTGATGGCGGCCTTGGCGGGGATGGGATTCACCTCGCAGAAGAGGTCGTTGATCAGGGGGAGCAGCCGGCACTGCCAGTCGGCGGCCTCCTGTACCCGGCCGGCAAAGAAAGCGTCGGTCATGGCAACGGCCTGTTTGGGAACCACATTGCTCAGCACGCTGATGGTGCCCATGCCGCCCATGGCCAGCATGGGCACGGTGAGGCCGTCCTCGCCGGAATAGACGGTGATTTTATCACCGCAGCGGGCAAACAGCTCCACAACCTGGCTCATATTGCCGCTGGCTTCCTTAATGGCTGCAATATTGGGGTGCTCCGCCAGTTTTTCCACTGTGGCGGGCAGCAGGTTGCAGCCGGTGCGGGAGGGAACATTGTAGAGGATAATGGGCTTGTCCACCTTGTCCGCAATGGCGCTGAAGTGTGCAATCAGGCCGTTCTGGGTGGCCTTATTGTAGTAGGGAGTCACCACCAGCAGGGCGTCGGCTCCTGCCCGGGCGGCGCTGACGGAATAGTTGATGGCGTGCTGGGTGTTGTTGGTGCCGGTGCCCGCAATGACGGGCACCCGTCCGGCGACCCGGTCAATGGTGTAGGCGATCACCTTTTCCCGTTCATCGGGGGTCAGCGTGGCGCTTTCGCCGGTGGTGCCGACGGCAACCAGCGCGTTAATGCCGCTTGCCAGCTGGAAGTCGATGAAGCGACCCAGGGCATCGTAATCCACGCCCTCCGGGGTCATGGGGGTGACCATGGCAGTTGCCATGCCCTTGAAGATTGTTTTTTTCATAAGGATACTCCTTTCATTCCGCTCTGTCCGCATATCGAAACTTATGCGTTCATTGCCGTAATCTCACAAAAGTAATCGTACAGCGGGATCAGCTGTTCTATCATAGCGCGGGCCCGGTCGCCCAGGGCGGGGCCGAACATGGCTTCACCGACTTCTTCATTGCGGATGCAGCCGATGTCTGCTTTCCAGGCAAAATATGGGGCAAGCGCGGGATTTTCCGCGGGCTTGGGACGTTTGTAGACTTCCGCTGTGACGGGAATGCCGGTGGATAGCTCCGTTTGCCGGAGCAGATCCAGAAAGCGGTCCGGGTCGGCGGCAATCTTCTGCCGGTAGGCTTCCATGGTGACAGTCCTGGGATGCCAGAGGGAGAAGCCGTAGCTGACGCCCTCGGGGCGAATTTCGAAAAACAGGCAGGGATTTTCTGCCCACCAGTCTACATCCTGCCGGATACAGCACCAGAGGCTTTCCTTGTAGGGCAGAGGGTGGTGGAGCCGGGCGTCCCGATAGATTCGGGAGACCTTCAGGATGCTGCCGGGCTTTTCCAGAAATGGCTCAAAAAGCTGTTGACCCAGCGCCTTCATGGGCGTGTACAGTGTGTCTACATACTGCTTTTTGTGTTCCAGAAACCAGTCCCGGTTGTTGTTCATGCGAATGCCCCAGAGAAAATCGATGGTTTCCGGGGTGAAACCTTCAAACATAGTGCATTTCCTTCTTTTATCTTGCGTATTCCGGCGGATCGTTGATCCAGATGAGCTTGTTTTTCTTCTTTTCCGGGACTTCACGGTCCGGGATTTCCAGAGTATAGCGCTCGTAGGCGTTGATGATGGTGGTGTCGTTGTAGCTTTGGAGCCTGGGGATATTCTGTCCATAGGTCATATGTACATGGCCGTGGACATGATATCCGGGGCTGTACTTATCCAGAAAGGTTCGCAGGGATGGAAAGCCCCAGTGGGCCACGTCCTCGCTGTCGCCCAGACCTTCCGCCGGGGCATGGGTCACCAGAATGTCGACGCCCCCGGCTTTGCGGATGGGCCAGCGCATTTTGAGAATGCGGCCCCGCATCTGCCGGTCGGTGTATTGGAAGGAGCCCGGGTGATATTTTCGGCAGCCCCCCAGGCCCAGAATGCGCACGCCGTTGTACTCTACCACACGGCCGTCGATGCAGTCGCAGCCCTCCGGGGGATTGGACTCGTAGCGGGTATCGTGGTTTCCATGGACATAGAGCACAGGACACCGGGCCATGGTAACGAGAAAACTCAGATAGCTGGCCTTCAGATCTCCGCAGGAAATGATCAGCTGGTAATCCGCAAGCCGGCCGGGGATATAATAGTCCCAGAGAGCGGGGCACTCCTCATCGGAGACAAACAGGATTTTCATTGCCGTCAGCCCTCTTTCTTCTGAAAGCTGCCATCCTGATAGATACCCAGCTCTTTGACCATGGCCTGGGAAACGGGCAGGATCTCATCGGGATCCGGCAGACTTCCCAGTATATTGTCGCAGAGCCAGTCCATATGCAGAAGCTCGTCCGGGGTGAAAACTTTGGCGCCGTCATTTTTTACGGTACCATCCTGGGCCACGATCCGGCGGGCGAAGGGGTCTATGGTCCGGGTTGAAAGGCCGGTGCGCAGGTACTCTGCCAGCGCCCGCAGCCCCTCCGGAAGGTGATCCGAAAGGTTTACGGAAATCACGCCGCTGTCCATGCCCAGCCAGTAGTTCAGGGCGGTGCCATTGGCCTTTTCGCTTTTCCAGGTTCCGGAGAACATGCCGTTCAGCACATATTCATAAAACTTGCCCCAGACCCATACGGGAGAGCCAAGGGGGACCAATTCGCCATTGTCATCCATCAGGTAGGTGCCGTAGCTGCAGAAGTCCAGATACATTTTGTTCTGCCCCGGGGCGTCCCGATTGGAGATCACCCGAATGCCGTTGGCAAAGAAATCCGCCTGCGGATCCCCCTCTACGCAGGACCAGCGAAGCTCGATCCGCGCCCGGGGGTTTGTCAGCTGAGCGCCCAGAGCAAAGGCATTGATGTTGGCCAGCTGGCCGTAAATGGGGTAGGAGGCAATGTAGCCGATGCGATTGTTCTGGGCCAGAGCACCGGCAATGGCGCCGGTAATGAACTTCCCTTCATAGACCCTGCCGTAATAGGAGCGGACGCTGGAATAGGGCTGGTCTACAGAGCAGTTCAGGAACTGTACCTTGGGATATTCAATGGCGGCTTTCAAGGTGGCGGTCCGCAGCAGAGGCGCGGTGGTGAAGACAACCTGCGCGCCGTCGCTCACGGCCTGCTCCAGAAGCCGGGATGCCTCCTGGGGCGTGTCGGCATTGAAATAGCTGCGAATGGTCAGCTTATTGCCCAGCTTTTCCTCCAGATATTTCCTGCCTTGCTCGTGTCCAAGTACCCAGCCGCTGGTTGCGGGGGAGAGCTGGTGGACAAAGGCCACGTTCAGGTATACCGGCGTAGACAGCCGGGAGAGAATGCCGCTTTTCCCGGTCTCCGCGGTCGTCTGTACTTTGATGGAATCATGGCTGGCGGCGGAGAGCATGTCATAGCGCATGGCCGTCAGAGTCTTGCGGATTTCGGACACGGTAAAGCGTCCGAGATCTTTATAGGTGTACAGCTGGAGCCACAGGAGAAGCGCTTCCTCCGGAAGTACATCCTCCTTCAGAGGACCCATCTGAGAAAACGCATCTCGGAAATAAGAAAAATAGGCGTTAAAGGTTCGACGCTCATCTTCCGTCCAGGGCTCGCCGGGATGCTTGCCTACGGCGGAGAGGAGCTTTGCGTAGTCATTCGGCCGGCGGAACTGGACAGCGTACAGGCGGCTGGCCTTAAAGAAATCCAGAAATTCGTAGTATGCCTGGATTCGGGGTGTGCCATCCTGGGGCGGTACAATCCGGCGAACCACCGCCGGGATTCTGGGCGCGCCGAAATATCGCAGCACGGATACCCGCTTGTTGCCCTCCTGCACATAGAAGTTGCCGAGGTACTCAAAGCAGCTGATCGGTTCCCGAATGCCTACATCGCCCAGGTGGGCTACGCAGAGGTTTGCCCATTTGTTGGCAAACTCCGACTGAGGATCCAGCAGCGGCAGAAAGCTGGGGGAGAAGGCTACGATTCGTCCGGCGGACTTGGTGCCGATGATTCGCTCCGAGGGGATCTCCAGCACGCCCAGATCCTGGACCACGTCCGCATTGTTTTCCGGCAGCAGCTCGTCCAGCACGGCGGGACTGGTATCCCTGCCTCGTGCGGCCAGTTCCGTAACTTCCCGCTGCCCCTGTTTTAAAGCATGAGCATATTCGTCAAGCCCGACCTCGATCCCCATGGGCGTTGCCTCCTTATACTTTTATAACCATATCATACCCCATTTTTGTCAGAAAAGCAACTGGCGATTGAAGGCGGCTTCCCGTTTTTTAAAAGTTCCGGAAAAAATGCTTGACAATTTGCAATATATGCGGTATCATAAACAAGTTCCGACAAGAACTGAATATCTGGGGGAATTCCCGAGTGGCCAAAGGGGACAGACTGTAAATCTGCTGCTTATAGCTTCGGTGGTTCGAATCCACCTTC
>NZ_JAHLPU010000044.1 GCF_018918045.1 Pseudoflavonifractor sp. MSJ-30 | reverse complement strand
GCCATATTGACCCCTTCCTGATTGGAGTGGATGAACACCACCATAAACGCAAACCACAGCTTCGCCAGATTCAGCCGCCGGGATGCTTTGGGGGAGATGACGTATGTATCAGCCATAGGGTGGTTCCTTTCTGATTTTGGAGGAGGGCCCGGACAGTCCTCCAAATTGTCCGGAAAGTTTTTGCAATTATCACAGTAGGGGGCGATGCCATCATCGCCCCGCAGGGTACAACGTCAGAGCGGTCAGTAAAAACGAACACGTCCATACCGTCAGAACCCCGGGCCGATGTGGGCATCGGCCCCTACAAAAAGCAAAAACGCCCAGCCGATTGGCCGGACGTTCTGGTGGAGCTGCTAGCCAGATTTGAACTGGCTGCCAGCTTCCCGGAAAGCCTGCTTTCCGGGAACCCTTCCGACCTCTTATTGAAATTGCGCTTCGCGCTGGGATTCGGCCGCCAGTTCTCCCGGCATAGAATCAAAAAACGCCCAGCCGATTGGCCGGACGTTCTGTTGGAGCTGCTAGCCAGATTTGAACTGGCGACCTCATCCTTACCAAGGATGCGCTCTACCGGCTGAGCTATAGCAGCAAACGGCATCGGCGGTATGTCAAACTGCTGTAAAGCAGATATGGAGCTGCTAGCCAGATTTGAACTGGCGACCTCATCCTTACCAAGGATGCGCTCTACCGGCTGAGCTATAGCAGCATTTTCTCGCCGAATGCTTGGGTATTATACAACGCAATTCCAGATTTGTCAATAGTAAAATTCAGAAAAACGTCATTTTTTGTTCAACCATCTTCGCTTCTCTCTGACGCACATTTGTCTCTGGACAATTGAATTTCCTGTGGTATAATGTAGAAAAAGGAAAACTGGAGGTAAAACTATGCCCTGCACTACCCTTCTGGTCGGCAAAAAGGCCAGCAACGATGGCTCAACTATGATTGCCCGAACCGATGACGGTTCCTTTGACGTAAAAAAGCTGGTACTCATCGACCCGAAAAAGCAGCCGAAGAACTATAAAAGCGTCATCGCTCACCTGACCATTCCCCTGCCGGAGGAACCTCTGCGCTATACATCCTGCCCCAATGTGGACCCCGCGGAGGGCGTCTGGCCCGCCACAGGCATCAATGCGGCCAACGTGGGCATGAGTGCCACGGAAACCATCACCACCAATCCCCGTGTGCTGGGGGCCGACCCCATGGTCAAGTATCAGAAGGCCAGGCGCCGGGGTGGGAAGGATATCCCCGGCGGCATTGGCGAGGAAGATCTGGTCACTCTGGTGCTGCCCTACATCCGCTCTGCCCGGGAGGGCGTGCTGCGGCTGGGAAAGCTGCTGGAGCAGTACGGTACTTATGAATCCAACGGCATCGCTTTCAACGATGAGAACGAAATCTGGTGGATGGAGACCATCGGCGGCCACCACTGGATTGCCCGGCGGGTAGCGGACGAGGAATGCGTCGTTATGCCCAACCAATTTGGCCTGGACCGGTTCGATTTTGAGGATGCTTTCGGTGCGGGAAAGGAAAACCTGTGCTCCGCCGACCTGAAGACCTTCATTGAGGAAAACCATCTGGACACCAACAATGACGGATGCTTCAATCCCCGGAACTGCTTCGGTTCCCACTCCGACTCCGACCATGTATACAACACGCCCCGGGCCTGGTTCATGGGCCGGTATCTCTGCCCCACCAAGTACCGCTGGGAGGGAGACAACGCGGACTTTACGCCCCAGAGCGACAACATTCCCTGGTCCTTTGTACCGGAGCGGAAGGTCACGGTGGAGGATGTGAAGTACATTCTCTCCTCCTACTATCAGGGAACGCCTTACAATCCCTACGCCCACGCGGAGGACCCCCGGAAGGGCATCTACCGCACCATCGGCATCAACCGTACCGGCGTCATGGGCATCTGCCAGATTCGCAGCGACGTTCCGGACGCGCTGAAGGGCGTTGAATGGATTTGCTTCGGCTCCACCAGCTTTGACACGGTACTGCCCGTCTATACAAACGTGGCCAAGCTGCCCAAGTACCTCACTGATGTGACCACGGACGTATCCACGGAGAACTTCTACTGGGGCAGCCGTCTGATCGGCGCGCTGGCGGACCCCCACTATGGCACAGCCATTGTCCATGTGGAACGGTATCAGGCCGCCGTTGCCAGCCGGGCCCGGGCCATTTTGCGGGAATATGACGGGAAGTACCGCCGGTCAGGCGACAGCAGTCTGCTGGAACAGGCCAATGAGGCTCTGTGTGCCATGGCCAAAGAAGAGACCATCAATGCTCTGGGCAAGGTGCTTATGGCCGCCAGCCAGGGCATGAAGAACGGATATAACCGGGGAGACAATTGATCTTTCCGGCCAAAAGTACGCAAACGGGGCGGCTGACAGCCGCCCCGCGTTTTTATTTCGCCGCCCCTTGCCGCAGCTCTTTATAGCGGCCGCTGGCGAGGATAATGTCCGGTGTGCCATGGAGGGCTACCCGGCCGTTTTCCATGATGTACACTTCATCGAACCGCCGCATATTCTCTTCGTCCAGATCGTGGGTCGCAACCATAACCATGCAGCCGTCCATGGCGGCGATCTGGTCCATAATGTTCCGGGCATTGGCAGCATCCAGCCCCGCGGTGGGTTCGTCGAACAGGAGAATCTTTCCTTCCTCTGCCAGGATCCGGGCAAAATCGAACCGCCGTTGCTCGCCGCCGGACAGCTTGGCGCTGTTCTTTTCCAGAACCTTATTCAGATTGGCGCCGGCGCTGTGGAACCAGTCCCCCAATCCGGCGCGCAGAAGGGCTGTTTTCAGGGTCTGCTCCGGCATTTTGCGGAACAGGGACACGTTATCTCCAATGGAGGCGGAAAAGATGGTCGTCTCCTGGGTCAGATACAAAAGATCTTTATGGGTCAGGCCCGGCCTGTCCGTCACGTCTTCTCCGTTGACAACGAGGCTTCCGCTCTGCATCTCCAGAATGCCTGCCATGGTGCGAAGCAGCGTGCTCTTTCCGCTGCCGCTGGAGCCCACCAAGCAAATCTTCTTTCCCGCGTCCAGTCTGACGGAAACATCATCCAGAATCTTCCTGTCGTTCCGAATGACCGTACTGTGGGACAGTGCAATGGACGAAACCGCTTTTGCGTCGGACTTGCAGCTGTCCGCCGTGTGGTTTCCGCTTTCCAGAAAGGCCTCCAGATCCTTGACCACCGCCCGGCCAGACAGAATCGCGGAATAATTCTCACTGATGATCTGGAACGGCCCTGCAACCAGATTCATCAGACTGGTAAGGGCGATCATCTCCGGCACCGTAATGGCCCCGGAAACGGCAAAAATCACGCCGAAGACCCAGGCCCCAAGAACAACCAGATTCCCCAGCCCATAGCTGGCGGACATGGACATTCTCTGCCAGACCCTGCCGCGCAGAACACGTCTGCGGGTGTCCTCGTTGGCTTCCTGATGATAGCGGGAGACATCGGCGGCCCGTCCGAAGATCTTCAGGCCGGTGAAGCCGGCCATGAGCTCATTCAGCAGATCTATATATCGGGACTTGGCTGCCACGGAATCCCGTTTGGTGGCCTCCAGCCGTCTGGTAAAGAGTTTGGGCACCACCAGCGGCAGAATGCACAGCACGATCACGATCAGGGTCATCATGGGCTGAATGGCGGTGGTTGCCGCCAGCGCGAAAATCAGGAAAAACAGCTGGCAGACCACATCCAGCAGAGCCCCGACATAGTCCGATTCCACCTCGTTCACCTGGTCGTTGACCATGGCGAGGTAATAGCCGTCTCCCTTGCTCTCTTTTTCCTCAATGCTGCACTCCAGGATCCGCCCCAGCAGTGCGTTGCGGAACAGCGCGGAGATCTTCGACCGCACATTCAGTTCGCTGCAGCTGAAGGCAAATTCCAGCGCCGCCTCCACGATCACATATCCCAGCGCCCAGATGACAATGATCCCCAGCCGCCTGGGGATGCCCTCCAGCGCCGTTTCGGAAATATACTCCAGCAGGAATGCCTGGGTCACATTGATTCCCGTCCAGGCCAGGGCCGCAAGCAGGAAAAGAATGACCTCCCGCCTGCATTTTTTCAGAAATACTTTCAATTCTTTGTCCTCCAGATAAAATTGATCGGGCAGCACCGCAAAATCACAGTGCCTTTTCAAATTGAAAGTCCGCTTTCAATTTGAAATCAGTTTCCGACAAAAATGCGCATTGTTATCACCTCTCCCCTATCATACAGGAAATTTTACAGAATGCAAGAAAAAGTTATGAGAATGTGATTTTTTCAGTCATGCAGCTTTTATTATCCAAATAAATCTTCCATTATATATGCAAACTCAATCCACCGGCAAAAAGAATGGATGCTGTAACAGCGGACCGCGCATCCGTATCTGTTCCGTAGCCGGAACATGCCAAAAGCGGGCCAACGAAATGGCCCGCTTTTTGTTTATCGACGTGAAATACTGCAATCAGACGGCTTGGCTTTACACAACCTGGAAAATATAGAATTTCAGATAATCCGTCTCCGGCACGTTCCAGAGGATGGGGTGATCCGGGGCCTGCTGTCTGGCTTCGATCTGCCGCAACTCCACCCCGGCGTCCAGCGCCGCCGACTTGAGCATCTTCACAAAGAGCTCCGAGGGCATAAAATGGCTGCAGGAAGCCGTGGCAAAATACCCGCCCCGGGGCAGCAGCTTCAGCGCCCGCAGGTTGATCTCCTTATAGCCCCGCTGAGCGCTGTCCACGGTCTTCCGGGATTTGGTAAAGGCCGGAGGATCCAGAATAATGAAATCATAGGGTGCGCCGCCCTTGGCGGTCAACTCCGGCAGCAAATCAAACACATCCGCCGTAACAAAGTCCATCCGCTTCTCCAGACCGTTGCGTCTGGCGTTCTGCCGGGCCATTTCAATGGCGGAATCACTGATGTCCACCGCCGTCACATGCTCCGCTCCGCCTTTGGCGGCATTCAGCGCAAAGGAGCCGGTGTGGGTGAAGCAGTCCAGCACACGCTTGCCCCTGGCCAGCCGGGCAACAGCCAGCCGGTTATACTTTTGATCCAGGAAGAAGCCGGTTTTCTGGCCGTTTTCCACATCTACCGCATAATAAATTCCGTTTTCGCAGATCTCCGTCACCGGGCTTTCCGGAGGCGTCTCTCCCGGCAGCAGGTACCAGCCCTTGTTCTGCTCCATGCCCTCCAGCTCCCGGATGGCCACATCGTTGCGCTCATAAACGCCCCGGATGGTCTGCCCGTCCTGCCGGAGAAGGGCCACCAGCTGGGGGATGATCACGTCCTTTACCTTTTCCATACCGATGGAGAGGGTCTGGGTGACCAGTAAATCGGAGAATCTGTCCACCGTCAGCCCCGGGAATCCGTCCGCCTCGCCGAAAATGAGCCGGCAGCAGGAAATGTCCTCCCCCATGACCGTCTTCCGATACTCCCAGGCATATTGCAGCCGCCGCTGCCAGAAAGCGGCGTCAAACCGGTCATTGGCATTCCGGGACACCAGACGAATCCGGATCTTGCTGTGTCGGCTGAGAAAGCCGGTGCCCAGATACTTGCCCTTTTCGCTGACCGCATCCACCAGGCCGCCGTTTTCACATTCTCCCTCCTGCCGAATGACCTCCCCCTCATAAATCCAGGGATGCCCCTGCTCCACCCACCGGGCGCCCTTGGCCGTGATGATCATTCGTGGAAAACTCCGCTCTGCTTTCATTTGAATCGTCCTTTTCTGATAGATTTTGTTCAGTATAACACAAATCGGAAAAAAAGAAAAGCCCGCCGGGCATGACATATGCTCTCCCTGCCGGAGGACTGGGATTAGCATTGAACGCAAAAACATCAAAAAGGTTCCGCATTTCCCGGTTTCCTGTGAACAAGTCTTTTTCGTCTCTGCGTCATCCGCTTTTTTCTGAAAACCAGCCACATTAAAAAAGTTTGGAAATTCTGTTTTTCTAAATTGAGATTCCTGTGAAAAAGGAAGCTCTCAAAAAAATAACGCCAAATTAACGCCAAGCCAATTTCGGGGTCTTTCAAACCGCCTCAAAAAGTTAGCAAAACCGCCGATTTCTCATTGAAACCGGCGGTTTTGCTGGAGCTAGTGACCTGACTCGAACAGGCGACCTTCTCATTACGAGTGAGATGCACTACCGACTGTGCTACACTAGCATCACAAGCCAGATTATTATACCCGTTCTAAGGCAAAAAGTCAAGAGGTCAAATATTCAATTCCCGGAGCTTTTCGCGCAGGGAGAGCAGGTCGTCGAAGGTTTCGGGGCGCTTGCCCGGGTCCCGCAGGAGGGCGGAGGGGTGGTAGAGGGCGGTGCAGAGCATGCCCCGGCGCTGAACCCAGGTACCGTGGTCATAGGTAATGCGGAAATTGGGGTCGATCAGCCTCTGCGCGGCGATGCGGCCCAGGCAGACCAGGATTTTGGGCTGCAACAGGGCGATCTGGTTTTCCAGGTAGCCGATGCAGGCATCCTGCTCCTGAGGCTGGGGATCCCGGTTTCTGGGAGGACGGCATTTGACGATGTTGGCAATATAGCAGTGGTCTCTGTCCAGATCGATGATGGAGAGCATATCGTCCAGCAGCTTTCCCGCGGGACCTACGAACGGAATGCCTTGCAGGTCCTCCTGTTCTCCGGGGCCTTCTCCCACGAAGAGCAGCTTGCTTTCCCGGTTGCCCACGCCAAAAACCACGTTATGCCGCGTTCCGCACAGATGGCAGCGATCACAGTGCAGGCAGCTTTCTTCCAGCGCTTCCCAATTCTCCATTACTGACTCCTTCTCCGGTTCTCTCTTCTTTTGCGGCGTTTGGCCTTGGCCCGGCTGCGCAGATAGGAATTGATGGCAAGGTAGCTGACAGTAGGCACCAGAATCACGGCGCAGATAATCAGGATCGCGCCGGACAGGCTGTTCTTCTCGCCCTGATTCTGAGGCGCCAGGGCGCTGTAGACCGTCAGGCCGGAATCCGCGGCTGTGCGCACCGACTCCTGAGCCAGCAGCTGGGCTTCCATCAGGCAGGAATTGCTGTACCATATCTCCACAGTGCCGATGACATCGTCTTTCTGTATCGGCGCCGTCAGGCCGCCATCCCGAACAGACACATTGCGGATCAGATTTGCCATTTTGGCGGCGGAGGGCAGCACCGAATCAATATCCACATTGGCAACGCCGACCACATCGTTGTTGCCTCCGGCCACAGGGATCTGCTCCAGACTCATGCCATTGTAGATCACCCGATGGACCTTGAAGTTTTTATAGGCCCAACTCAGAAGCTTCACCATTTCATCAAAGTTGCCGTAGTTGGTGACCGACCAGCCGTTTTCAGCGAACACACGAGTGGCCCCCAGCACCACGCAGACCAGATTCATGCCCGTAGCCCCGGCGGTCTTCGTATTGTCAGCAGTACAGACAATGCTTGCGCCGGCGTCATTGGAATAGCTGACAAAGCCGCTGGTGACCCGCTCATCAATATACTTGGTAACGATCTTGTTCTGCATCAGATAGTCCTGGGACTGGAGGCTGCGCTTTTCAGACAGATTTGTGGCCTCCACCGTATATTCCTGGGTAGAAAGCAGCTTCTTCACCGTCTCGTTGTCGCTGCAGGTCAGCATAATGCGGATCATGTCCCGGGCCGTGGTGTACTGAGCGCCGGAGCCCGCGCCATGGACGTCCGTAAAGGTGGTGTTGGTGCAGCCCATCTGTTTTACCCGCTGGTTCATCATATCTACGAAGGTCGCCCGGGTGCCCGCCACATACTCCGCCAGGGCTACGGCAGCGTCGGCGGCGTTCTGCAGAATCATGCAGTGCAGCAAATCCCGCACGGACATTTCCTCGTTGCTCCTGAGCTTGATGGACTGTGCGCCGGCGGGGATCCGGGAAGCGATGCCCTCCTGCACCGTCACTACAGCATCCAGATTCTCGATACGCTCCACCACCAGCAGCGCCGTAACAATCTTGGACAGCGTACCGGTTGGCAGCTTGGTATCCGGATTGTAGGCATAGACCAGCGTTCCCGTATTGCGCTCATAGACAATGGCCGCCTGAGCCGTATCCAGTTTCCGATTGGACCCCGCCAGGGGCATCTGTCCGTCCAGGCTGCGGCAGCCGTTCAGGATGCACACAGAACCGAAAGCATAGTCCGTCCGCGGGGCCTCGGCGTCCTGGGCCAGATCCGGCAGAGTCTCCGTCATGGCAGGATCTTCCGTCTCGCCCGTTGTATCCGTGGCAGCGGTGGTATCGGCGTATGCCGGAACAACCAGGCACCCGGTCAGAAGCGACAGGGCCAGAAGCAGTGAGAGCAAGGATTTTTTCATGGTTTCCCCCTAAAATTTGACTGCCGGGGTTGTCCGGCAGGAAAAAGTCGTGTATACTAGTAACAGTATTTGTGTTATTATAACAGCATTTCAAATTTCCGTCAATCAGTCCCCGGCGGTATTTGCAAAATGGACATGATTTCTTCATGTTCCCCAAGGGGCTTGGGGCGGTAAGGAGGCTTTTTATGACGATTCTTGTGGTAGACGATGAAGCCCTGCTGGTCAAGGGCATTCGATTCAATCTGAAAAGTGATGGCTATGACGTAATCACCGGCTCCAACGGCCAGGAGGCCGTGGATCTGGCAAAATCCGAAAACCCGGATCTTATCGTGCTGGATGTGATGATGCCGGTCATGGACGGCCTCACCGCGTGCAGCCGCATCCGGGAATTCTCCAACGTGCCCATCATCCTGCTCACCGCCAAGGTGGACGACATGGACAAGCTCATGGGCTTTGACCACGGGGCCGACGACTATCTGACCAAGCCTTTCAATATTCTGGAACTGAAGGCCCGAATCCGTGCTCTGCTGCGGCGTTCCGGCGCTGCGGAAAAGCAGGAACCCAATAAGCTCACCGGCGGCAACATCACCCTGGATCTGGATGCCCGGAACGCCTACAAGGGCAAGGAGCTGGTGGTGCTGACCGCCAAGGAATTTGACGTCATTGAGTTTCTCATGCGCAACGCCAACCGGGTCTACTCCCGGGAGGCTCTGCTGGATACCATCTGGGCCTACGAATATCGCAGCGACATCCGGACGGTGGACGTGCATATCCGGCGGCTGCGGGAAAAGCTGGAGGAGAATCCGGCAGAGCCCCAGCACATTCTGACCAAGTGGGGGGTGGGGTACTATTTCCGAAAGTAAATATTCCCGGCTGCGGGGCTACCGCACCGCCCAATTTCACTACACCCTGACTTATATCGCCATTACGGCGGTGGTCCTGATATTTCTGAATCTCTTCTGCACCCGGCTGAGCCAACGGCTGTTTTACGAAAACAAAGAAAGCGCCATGATTGAAAAATGCCAGCTGGCCTCCGATGAGCTGTCCACTCTGGACGTATGGAACAACACCACAGTATCCGGTATTCTGAGTCAGCTGGAAAGTCTCCGGGCCTCCCGGCTTCTGGTGACGGACAGCACCGGGCTGTGCATTTACGACAGCACCGGCGACGCTCTGAACCGGTTCGTCCTGCTGCCGGAGGTTCTGAGCGCATGTCAGGGCAACGATGTGTTCACCTGGCGCTACCACAGCGGGGCCATGATTTCCCGGGCCGCCACGCCCATTGTGGACTTCGGCTCTGTGGCGGGCTGCGTCTACATTACGGAGTACGATACCGCACAGGGCGCCGTGATTGATTTGCTTTTGCAGACCATTCTGCGGGTCACACTGATTCTGGAGGCGGCCGTGATTCTCTTTTCCCTGATTTACAACCGGCATTTTTCCCGCCGGATGCGGGCCATTATGGACTCCATGCACACCATCCAAAAGGGCAACTACAACCAGAAGGTCAGCGTAGGCGGCAATGACGAGCTGACGCTGCTTGCCAGTGAATTTAACGACCTGACCGAGCGGCTGCAGACCTCCGAAGAAAAACGCCGCCGGTTCGTCTCCGACGCTTCCCACGAGCTGAAGACCCCCCTGGCCTCCATCAAACTGCTGACAGACTCCATATTGCAGAACGATATGGACGCGGAAACCATGCGGGAGTTTGTGGAGGACATCGGCAGTGAGGCGGAGCGCCTGAACCGCATGACTGCCAAGCTGCTGTCCCTGACCAAAGTGGACGGCCAGCCGCTGCAGGAATCGGAACTGATTCGCATGGCCCCCACCATCCGCCAGGTGGCGAAAATGCTGAAACCTGTGGCGGAAAAGAGCGGCGTCACCCTGGAGCTGAACCTGGACAAGGACAGCACCGTGCTGATCACCCGGGATGACCTTTACCAGATCGTCTTCAATCTTATGGAAAACGGCATCAAATACAACCGTCCCGGCGGCACCGTTACCGTGACATTGACCCGGGGCATAGATCTTGCCAAACTTACCGTGACAGACACAGGCATGGGTATCCCGGCGGAAGCCCTGGACCATATTTTCGAACGATTCTACCGGGTGGACAAGGCCCGCTCCCGGCAGACCGGCGGCAGCGGCCTGGGTCTTTCCATCGTCCGGGCCATTGTCTCCCGGAACCGGGGTGAGATCCAGGTAGACAGTCAGGTAGGCACAGGGACCCGCTTCCACGTGACCTTCCCCATTTTCGATACGGAGGTGGATGACGCATGAAACGCACGCTTGCGCTTCTGCTGGCCCTGCTCCTTCTCACCGGCTGCGCCCCCACGCCCGCAAATGACAATGCGGTCACCTTTTATTACCCCCGGAAAAACTATGTCTACAGCTTTATGGAGGCGGCCATCGGGTCCGAAAGCCGGGATTCAGCGGACATGGACCTGGAATACCTGCTGCGGCTATATCTTCTTGGGCCCACAGAGGAAAATCTGGAAAGCATCTACCCCATCGGCACCCAGCTGCAATCTCTGACCCAGGCGGGCACTGCTCTGACAGTTTTCCTGTCCTCGGGCAGCAACCGCATGGCGGACATCTCCTTCACTCTGGCCGGAGCCTGCCTCGCCAAGACCTGCTTTGGGCTGGATGACTTCTCCATGGTCACCATCCGCAGCGGAGACCGTGACGTGAGCTTCCGACCCGACGATTTGATCTTCCTGGACACCAGCGCCACTTTGGAAGACACACAGAAAGAGGAAAATCCATGAAATGTATCTCCTGGAATGTAAACGGCCTGCGCGCCTGTGTCGGCAAAGGCTTTCAGTCCGTTTTTGAAGATCTGGACGCAGATTTTTTCTGCCTTCAGGAAACAAAGCTGCAGCCCGGACAGATCTCTCTGGAGCTGCCCGGCTACCATCAATACTGGAACTCCGCCGAGAAGAAAGGCTATTCCGGCACGGCTATTTTTGCCAGGCAGGAGCCTCTGGCCGTCACCTACGGTCTGGGCATCCCGGAGTTGGATAACGAAGGGCGGCTCATTACTCTGAAATATGAGAACTTTTTCTTTGTGACCTGCTATACCCCCAACTCCCAGCAGGAGCTTGCCAGACTCCCCCATCGTCTCCGCTGGGACGAAGCCTTCCGAAACTATCTGCACAGCCTGGACGAAAAAAAGCCCGTTATCGTCTGCGGCGATCTGAACGTAGCCGCCACAGCCATTGACCTGAAGAATCCCAAAACCAACGAAAACAACGCAGGCTACTCCCTGCCCGAGCGGGAGTCCTTCGCCAAACTTCTGGCAGCCGGATTCACGGACAGCTTCCGGCATTTGTACCCCGAAAAAATTCTCTACTCCTGGTGGTCCTACCGCTTCCAGGCCCGAGCCAAGAACGCGGGCTGGCGCATCGACTATTTTCTGGTCTCCGACCGCATTCAGGACAGGATCACTCAGGCGGATATTCTGACGGACGTCCTCGGCTCTGACCACTGTCCGGTGACGCTGGAAATTGATCTGTAAAAACGTGAAAAATCCCTGTATAGACGATAAAACTCGTCTGTACAGGGATTTTTTATAGCGCTTCCCGAGATAGCTTTTCAGGAAAACCGTATGGAGCTTACCATGGCTTCCAGCACAGGCCAGACCTCTTCCGTCTTGTCCTTGGGACAGCGTTTGATTACGGCGTAGGTCCAGTTTCCTACCCGGTACTTAAAGGTGACTTCCAGCCGCTCGTCTCCCCGGGTGCCGGTGACCCGGGTATTCCCTTCGGTTTCAGACATGGTCCACCCCTGGCTGCCCAGCGTCCAGGCCATGGCATCGTCGGAATTCATCTTTCCCAGGTCAACAATAGACAGGCTTTCCCCGTCCGGACCGTACCAGGTGTTGGCATCGTGGCAGCCGATGGTCTCCTTCTCAGCGTCCCGCATTCCCCATACATTTGGTAAATACAGACTATAGCCGTCCAAAACTGTCAGATGGCATTCCATCATAGATTCCCCGTCCAGATTGAAAACACGATCCACCGGCATATTCAGGGTAACGGAATCGTAAAAACGAATGCTGTCCACCATACAGTACATCACGTCTTTATCCCAGGCCTCATCGGCGTATTCCATCTGAATCACATAATTGGTGGTCTCGCCCAGCCGAGAAAACACCTCCATAGTCGTTCCCGCTCCTTCCGCGCCGCTGTGTACGGTCTGGGAATAGCGATTGACCAGCTGCAATTCTCCTTCCGTTCTCTGTCGGGTAATAGGCTTCTTTCCCAGATACGCAAGCCAGGACAGGGCATCCACGTCTGTACCTGTCTTGATTACAGACAGCCGGGCGTCCGGGTCCTCGTCACAGACCCAGCAGTCCGCCGCATACTGCCCGATCATTGTGCTTTCGTAGGTCCAACCGGTAATAGGCACATAGAGGGAAAAGGCATCCGTTTCTGTCAGCCCGCCGACAATGGGTCCGGAGACGCCGCTTCTGCCGGAATAGCCCAGTGTAAGGCAGGAATTCCGGCGGTTTGTCGGGATCTTTTCCGTTCCCGGCATTGCTCTCCACCAGGCATCGTTCGTACTGGAATAATTGTCTCCCTGGGGCATCCGGATCACGGTCTTCCAGCCGGCCTCCCGGCGTTCCAGTCTGCCCCAGCCCCAGTGGCCTCTGTCCAGATAGTAGAACGTTCCGTCCTCCTTCAAAAAGCTCATATCTTGTCTGGTGTATTCCGCGCCGCGGATATTCTCCCCGTCCTGCCAGATGATCAGGGTCAGCATATGCCTTTTGTCTTTTTCAAACCGGATGGCCAGCTCCTCCTGACCGTCCTGATCCAAATCGATCTTTACATAGGCCCTGGGAGCGCAGTCCGGATCCTCCTCCCGAAGACGCTGGGCGTATTCCTCAATGGTCAGGCCGCAGCCATAGGTATCGCTTTGAAAGCTGCGCTTGCTGTTGACGATGTCCATCTGCCAGGGCTTTTCCGCAGTCTGCTTTGGGGCCGCCTGCTGAGTTGTCGGCTCATGGGTCTGTTTTTCAAGTGCCCAGAAAAAGCCGCCGATCATCAGCACGGCTAACGCTGCGGCAACAGCATATTTCACTACCAGTCCCCGCTCACCGCCGGGACGTCTTGCGCCGGTTCGATGGGCTTGTGCCTCCAATATGTAGTTTTCCGGCAGGTCGCTCAGGAGCTTGCGAATTCCGTCTTCTTCATAGCAGTCCCTCCTCCTTCAGATGGTTTTGCAGCTTTTTCCGGGTCCTATGGAGCATGGAGCGGACCTTGCCCGAGGAAAAGCCGAAGTTTGCGGCGATATCCTCCGCACTGTCAAAATACCAGTAGCGGCACAGGAACACGCTGCGCTCCGGTTCCGGGAGCCTCCCCAGAAAGGCGCTGACGCTGGCCAGCAGCTCCCGCCGCAGCACCTCCCCCTCCGGGCTCTCCCCGCCGGGGATGCAGCCGGAGAGTTCGTCCAGGGCATACTTCACCTCTCCCCCGCCCCGCTTGGCCGTCCGGCTTTCCCGCCAGCGGTCAATGGCCAGGTTCCGGGTGATCCGGGCCAGGAACGCGGAGAATACCCTTGGCCTTTGGGGCGGAATGCTGTTCCAGGCGGAGAGCCAGGTATCGCTGACGCATTCCTGGGCATCCTGCCAGTTCTCCAGAATATGGATGGCAACGCTGTAGCAGTAGGCCCCGTATTTTGTCTCTGTCTCCCGGATAGCCTGCTCCGAACGGGCATAGAAAAGCTCCAGGATCTTCCCGCCCTCCATAATGCCGCCTCCTTTCTGTCTTTCATCCATATAGACGGGGAAATTGGGAAAGTGTTTCATTCTCTTAAAGAAAAATGTGTGATATTCTCTGTTTGCGCGAAAATTTCGCCGTTAAGTTTCAGACAGAAGTCCTGTCCGCATCGGAGCCAGGTCGCCCCATGTTCCCTTCCTTGTCCCACCAGGAAAACTTTTTCCGGGGCCGATTGGGAAGCCGACGATATTGGCGTATCCGTTTTTTCCGACCGCTCTCACGTCATATCTGGCGGGGCGATGAGAGCACCGCCCCCGAAAAAAATATCCAGAAAAGTCCTCCTGAATCCAGCCATAATTTGGAAAAAGTTTTCGTTCAAACAGAAGAAGTAAAGTCTATTGAGTCAAAACAAGTCATGCAGCGTAAAAAACGGGCGGCCAGCAGGCCGCCCGTGATGTGTGAACTTAGTACGCAATGCCCCAGTAGATCATCTTGCTGGCGGGCTTGCCGCAGCAGGCGCAGGTGTCGCCCAGATGCTCCTGCTTGAAGGGGATACAGCGGGAGGACATGCCTGCCACTTCCTTCATTTTCAGCTCGCATTCCTCGCTGCCGCACCACATGGTCTTGATGAAGCCGCCGTTCTTCTCCTGAAGCTCCTTGGCCTCTTCCAGAGAATGGGCCGCGTAAATGTGCTCTTCCAGGTTCTTTCTGGCACGATCGTACATGCCCTGCTGGACCAGCTCCAGCTGCTCTTTCACAGCAGTCTCCAGATCTTCCAGCTTGACAACGACCTTCTCCCGGTCGGTCCGGCGAACCAGCACACACTGGTCATTCTCCAGATCCCGGGGGCCGCACTCCACACGCAGAGGCACGCCCTTCATCTCGTACTCGGCGCACTTCCAGCCCACAGAGTTATCGGAATCGTCTACCTTCACCCGGAAGCCGGCATTTACCAGCCGCTCCCTGAGCTTGGCGGCCGCTTCCAGAACACCGGGCTTATGCTGGGCCACAGGCAGGATCATCACCTGAACGGGGGCAATCTTGGGGGGCAGCACCAGACCGTTATTATCGCCGTGGGTCATGATCACCGCACCGATCATCCGGGTCGTACTTCCCCAGGAGGTCTGGAAGGGGTACTGCAGCTTATTATCCCTGCCGGTAAAGGTGACGTTGTAGGCGCGGCTGAACTTATCGCCAAAATAGTGGGAAGTAGCGCCCTGCAGCGCCTTGTGATCCTTCATCATGCACTCCACCGTATAGGTGGCTTCCGCACCGGCGAACTTCTCCTTATCGGTCTTCCGGCCGGGCACCACGGGGATTGCCAGAACATTTTCAAAGAAATCGGCATAGCAGTTCAGCTGCTGCTCCGTCTCTGCCTGGGCCTCCTCGGCGGTTTCGTGGATGGTATGGCCCTCCTGCCACCAGAACTCCCGGGAGCGCAGGAAGGGTCGGGTGGTCTTCTCCCAGCGGATGACGGAGCACCACTGGTTATAGAGCATAGGCAGCTGACGGTAAGTTTGCAGCACATTGGACCAATGGTCGCAGAACATTGTTTCGGAGGTGGGCCGGAAAGCCAGACGCTCTTCCAGCTTTTCGCTGCCGCCCATGGTGACCCAGGCCACCTCGGGGGCAAAGCCATTGACCAGCTCGCCCTCTTTTTTCAGCAGGCTTTCCGGAATCAGCACGGGCATTGCCACATTCTCGTGGCCGGTTTTCTTGAATTCGCCGTCCATGATATGCTGGATGTTCTCCCAAATGGCATAGCCATAGGGGCGCAGAATGGTAAAGCCCTTGACGGAGGCATACTCCACCAGCTCAGCCTTTCGGCACACGTCCGTATACCACTGGGCAAAATCGACCTCCATATCGGTGATTTGCTCCACCTTTTTATCTTTTGCCATTTCTATTTCATCCTCTCAGGTTTTTTCGAAGAACTTTCATTTTATTATAGCACAGCTGTCAAGGGTTTTGCCCGTGTTTGCCATTGTTTTTTTTGTCGTTTTCTGATATACTGACCATAGAAAAAATATGGAGGTCTCATCATGAAGTCCATTCGGGAGATATATAAAATCGGCAAGGGTCCTTCCTCTTCCCACACTATGGGGCCGGAACGGGCGGCGCGGCTGTTTCGCTCGGAGAATCCCCAGGCGGACAGCTTTCAGGTGATCCTTTATGGCTCCCTGAGCAAGACAGGCGTAGGCCACGGCACAGACCGGGTGCTGCGGGAGACGCTGTCTCCCCTGCCCACGGAGATTGTCTTCTCCGAGGAAATACTGCCCGGCAGCCATCCCAACACGCTGGACTTCATAGCTCTGAAGGATGGCCGGGAAATCAGCCGCCTGCGGGTGGAGTCCATCGGCGGTGGAGATATCCGCATCCCCGGCCGGGAGGACAGCGAAAGCGAGGAAATATATGTTGAGCACTCCTTCGCAGAGATCGCCGATTTCTGCAAATGGCGCTATATCCACACCCTCAGCGACTATGTGGAGCTGAACGAGGGCAGCGAGATCTGGGATTTTCTGCTCACCGTCTGGCAGGCCATGAAGCAGTCCATTGAGGACGGTCTCAACGCCACCGGCGTGCTGCCCGGCGGGCTGGGAGTCCAGCGGAAAGCAAACTATCTTTACAACAAGGTCGGCGGCTGCGACGCCCCCGCTCTGAAGGAATTCCAGAAAATCGCCGCCTACGCCTACGCCGTGGCCGAACAGAACGCGGACAATGGCACCATCGTCACCGCCCCCACCTGCGGGGCCTGCGGCGTTCTCCCCGCGGTGCTGAAATACGTCCAGGACACCAAAAATCTGACCGATGAGCAGATCTGCCGCGGCCTTGCTACCGCCGGCATCATCGGCAACCTGACCAAGAGCAACGCCTCCATCTCCGGTGCCGAATGCGGCTGTCAGGCGGAAATCGGCACAGCCTGTTCTATGGCCGCCGCCGCTCTGGCGGAGCTGTACGGCCAGGATCTGGACCAGGTGGAGTATGCCGCCGAGGTGGCCATGGAGCACCATTTGGGACTCACCTGTGACCCTATCTGCGGACTGGTGCAGATTCCCTGCATCGAGCGCAACGCTGTGGCCGCCATGCGTGCTATGAATGCCTGCAACCTGAGCTATTTCCTCACCGGCTCCCGGAACATCAGCTACGACATGGTCTGCCGTGCCATGCACGAAACCGGTGTCAACCTGAACCAGCGCTTCCGGGAAACCAGCGAAGGCGGATTGGCAAAACTCTACGACAGAAAAGGCCGGAAATTGAATTGAAAACGCAGGCGCCCTTCCCACGGGAAGGGCGCCTGTTCCGTTCTACCGATTCTCAGGATGGATGTCAAGAAGCAACGCGCATACAAATGTGGCAGAATCTCGCGAATTCTGCCACATTTCTATCTTTACCGTCCACAGCAAATGTGATTATCCTGTATTCCCTTTAGAATGGGGCGTACCTATCCGTCCTGAAGGCTCCTCGTTTCAATTTCCGGTTTCCAACGGGACTCCCTCAAAGAGTTCGGACACAGCCACAGCCGGGTCGGTACAGTATACCACCCCATCCCGGCTGTACAGGCAGTTCAGCCCATCCAACTCCCAGGTGGAAAGGGCCCGCATGGCCTGAAGGGCCAGCACCCCCGCGCTGCCCTGACCGAAGAGAATCAGGTTGTCATTTTGCGCAGTCAGGAGACCTGTAGCTTCGTCAAGCACCGGCGCACAGACAGTACCGTCCGCATAGGTGTAAAAACGCGCCTCATCCCCCGCCGGGAATGCCCGCAGGGCGGCTACGGAGGCCGGCCCCGCATAGCTGCCCGTCGCCGCCTGGCGGTAAGCCTCCCCCATCCGCTCCAACAGATTCACGCCCAAGGTATCCTCACAAAGGCTGCGGGAAAACCCATCCGAGCTGGTGAGCAGTGCGCCCGTCAGGCCGGCCTCTTCCAGCGCGTCCGCAACGGCGTCTATCAGAAAGGCGTTTTTCACAAAGCCAAAGTCCAGCAGCGTTTCCAGCTCGTTTTCCCGGGCATAGGCAAGATAGCTTTCACTGACGCGCAGCCGGACCTGATTCTCTCCCAGCAGCTCCAGACCGATCTGGGCTGGATCCGTGGCAAAGGCTGTAATCTCCGACACGAAGTCCGCGGCCCCCGGGTTGCGGGCCGGATCATACATAGCCGCGTCTTCATCGTTCTGGGCCGCAAAGAACGCGTTGTAATAGCTGTACAGCGGTCCAAAATAAATGGCACGGCTGCCCGTAGCCAGATAGTCCTCCAACGCCTGATACAGCACATCCCCCACTGTCACCGTTTCATTGGGATGGGTGCTGAGCGCATAGAGGTTCACCGCATCGCCCGACTGGGCGCCAAGCTGCGCGTCCGCCTGAGAAAGGGCGCGGGTATAGACCTGGGAAACCAGCTTCCGCTCCGCCGCAATCCCCTTCTCCCCTTCGCCCAGCCGGTATTGCAGGCTGATCTCCTGGGCCGCGGGGGTGCGTTCAGCGGCTTCTATTGTCTGCCAGCCGGTCTGGGGCATCAGGAGGCTGTTCAATCCTACGCCAAAGGCGATAACCGCCAGCAGAATCGCCGCCCCAAACAAAATAGCACGGAGCTTCACATGCCCCTCAGGCAGCTCAACTCGATCAACTTTCGGTGCGTAGGGCTCTCTGCCCCGGGTGTATCTTGACATAGGCGTTTCCTTTCCGGGTTTGTTTTTGATTTATTTTACTACAGCTTGCCCCTAAAAGCAAGGATGTACCATTTGTACTTTCAGAACGCCGCAAAGGCCGCTGCTTCAGCGGCAGCGGCCTTTGACGTTTTTGTGAAGGGCTACAGCACCGCCAGCACCAGCAGCAGCGCAAACAATCCGATAATCACAGCTCGGAAAATCAGGCCCACGATGGCCCCCTTCTTCAAAGCCTTGAAGTTGCGGATATAATTGTGTTTGCGGAAAATATGCGCGCCCAGCAAGCTCAGCAGAGGCAGCAGGAAGCCCAGGAAATTGTACCAATAGCTTCCGGTATCCCGGGCAGGGGGCATCTGGATATCCTCGGGGGAAATTTCCCTGGCAGACTGCGCGTGGGCAGGCTCGTTCTCGTCCCGGATGGTGATGCTCTTGATGGGTACATTCTTAGCCCGCAGAGCCTTATATTCCTCGATTTCCTTCTTGTTGCCGTAGACAAAGTGGTTGTTGCCGATGTCCACCATTTCCGGCTTGTCCTCGCTGTAGTCATGAACAGAGGGATCATAGGTGAACAGCTCCTTGTTCTTCTCCAGCTTGGGGTCGGGAATGGGGATGGCGGAGATCAGACTGCGGGTATAGGGGTGCATGGGATAATTGAACAGCTCCTCCGCCTCGGCGACCTCCACAATGTCACCCTTGTAGATAACGCCGATGCGGTCGGAAATGAACCGCACAATGGACAGGTCATGGGCGATGAACAGATAGGTCGTACCCTGCTCCCGCTGGAACTTCTTCAGCAGGTTCAGCACCTGGGCGCGGATGGACACGTCCAGAGCGGAAATAGGCTCGTCGGCCACCACCAGCTCCGGCTCCATAATCATGGCGCGGGCCAGACCGATTCTCTGGCGCTGGCCGCCGGAGAACTCATGGGGGTAACGGGTCAGATGCTCAGGCAGCAGGCCCACCTCATTGATCATCTTCTCCACCTTGTCCACACGGTCCGCCTCGTCCTTGTACAGATGGAAGTTGTACAGGCCCTCAGAGACGATGTAGTCCACCGTGGCGCGCTCGTTCAGGGATGCGGCGGGATCCTGGAAGACCATCTGGATATTCCGTATGACCTCCCGGTCCAGAGAATGAGGTATCTTGCCGGAAATGCGGACACCCTTGTAGAGGATCTCACCGGCGGCGCAGGGATTGACCCGGATCACGGCACGGCCGATGGTTGTCTTGCCGGAACCGGACTCGCCCACCAGAGAGAAGGTCTCGCCCTTGTAGATATCGAAGGAGGCGTTCTTTACAGCCTTGAATGCTTTGTCTCCCTTGCCGAAGACAATGTCCATGTTTCTGACGGACAGCAGAATCTCCTTGCCGGTTTTCTCGTCAATGGGGCCATGCTCGGGGATATGTCTGGAAGTAGCTTCCAGCTTTGTTTTCTCGTTATTCACAGCGGCATGACCTCCTTTCAAATGTTGAACGCTTCCACAAGCTTCTCATGAAGGTTGCGGATTGCTTCGGGCTTCTCGATCTTCGGCGCTCTGGGATCCAGCAGCCAGGTCTTTGCGTAATGGGTATCGGACACCTTGAACATAGGCGCGTCCTGAATCGTATCGATCTTCAGGCAGTAGGGATTCCGGGGCGCAAAGGGGTCGCCCACAATCTTATTGTACAGGGACGGAGGCGTACCGGTAATGGAGTAGAGCTCCGTGTTCCGCTGCGCCAGCTGGGGCAGGCTGGAAAGCATGGCCCAGGTGTAGGGATGGCGGGGATCGTAGAACACATCCTCCACGGTTCCCAGCTCCACGATCTGCCCGGCGTACAGGACTGCCACACGGTCGGCAACGTTGGCGACAACGCCCAGGTCGTGTGTGATAAAGACGATGGTATAGCCGAACTCATGCTGCAAATCCTTGATCAGCTTCAGGATCTGGGCCTGGATGGTCACATCCAGAGCAGTGGTAGGCTCGTCACAGATCAGAATCTTGGGCTGACAGGACAGCGCGATGGCGATAACGATACGCTGACGCATACCGCCGGAATACTGGAAGGGATAATCGTCAAACCGGTTCTCAGCGTTGGGGATACCGACCTTCTTCATCAGCTCCAGGGCACGGATCCGGGCTTCCGCCTCAGAGCAGTGCTGATGCTTCAGAATGATGCTGGTAATCTGCTGGCCGATGGTGATGATGGGGTTCAGGGAGGTCATGGGGTCCTGGAAGACCGTGGCAATCTTCTTGCCTCGAATCTGCGTCAGATCCTTGCTGTACTTAATGTTCGCCAGATCCAGCACGCAGCGGCCGAACAGGCGGTTCTCCGCCTCGTCAATCAGCTTGACCCGGAAGGTAACGGCGCCGAACACATCATTGCGGACCTCGTCGGAGTCCATATCCAGACCCTGCCGCATGGCCTCCTTGCAGGCTTTCAGAAGCCTGCGAATCATCCGGTTCCGGGAAACGAAATCATAACGGCCTACGGACAGATATATTTCTTTCGCCAGATTAACATTGCGGGTATGCTGCTCCAGAGTAATGGGCTTGGCAATTTCCTTCCGGTATTGCTCCCTCAGCCCGGCCATTTTTTTTGTGAATTCCGCATTGTAGGCAGTGTCTGCCGCGGCGGCCCTGGCTCTGGTCTGCAGCTGCTTCTTGCGGTCCGCTTCCAGTGCCTCGATCTGCTTGTCCAGAGCGGCGATCTTTGCGGCGGCTTCCTTCACCTGTGCCTTTTCGTGGGAATCCAGCGTCTGCTTGTGGTTAAAGGTCTCCGCCCGCTCAAAGCGCAGATCGGCCAGCTTTTCCTGGTATACGGTGTCCTCCTCGTCGGAGATGGTGGCCCGGGCCTTCTTTTCCGCCTCCAGCGCCTTCATGGCTCTGTAGGTTTCCGCACCGTTTTCCAGCATGGAATAAATATCCAGCCTGGTGCGGATGGAAGTCATCCGCATATCTTCCTTGCGCCCCACGTCCAGGCTGGTTTCCGCCAGATCGGGGTCGTTGAAGATAATCTTACCACTGTCCACGTAACCGTTGGAATCCAGCATATTGGCAAAGGTCTTTGTGAAGACAGACTTGCCGGAGCCGGACTCACCGACAATGGCAATGGACTCTCCCTCGTAGATGTCCAGACTGATGCCCCGGATGGCGGTCAGGGAACGTCCGCGGACCTTAAACTTGACAACCAGGTCCTGAACGGACAGCAATACTTTTTTCTCTTCCATGTTCCATCCTCCTTACATATGGGTTCTGGGGTCGGAAGCGTCGCCCAGATTCTGGCCCACCACGTACAGAACAACGGTAATAATGGAAGCAATGGCCACAGGACTCCAGAACTCCATCTGCCAGCCGGGGGTGACCATGGCGGCTTCCGCGGCGTAGATCAGACGGCCCAGAGACATCTCGCTCATGCCCATGCCGATGTAGGACAGGAACACCTCATAGGAGATGTAGCTGGGCAGCTCAGTGGCAAGCAGGGTCACGATGACGGAAGTCATGAAGGGCAGGATGTTCTTGGTGGCAATTTTGAAAATAGAGGTACCCAGGCAGCGGGAAGCCAGATTGTACTCCCGGTCCCGGATAATCAATACCTGTGTACGGATGAAGTAGGCAATGCTCAGCCAGCCCACAATGGTCAGCGCAAATACCATGGTCCAGAATGTGGGGGAAAACAGCATGGACAAAACGGAGATAATCAAAATCATGGGCACATTGCCGATGATGGTATAGACCTCCATCATGACCATATCCACCTTCTTGGAGAATCCCCACACGGCGCCCAGCATGACGCCGACGGTCATATTGATGGCGGCGCAGATGAAGGCCAGGGAGATGGAGATACGGGAGCCATTCCACACGGCATCGAAGGTGGACTCGCCGGAAGCGCCGGAACCCAGGATCCATTTCAGCTCATGGCCGAAGTAATTCAAAGCCTGGGCAGGTCCCAGATGCTTGGCGTTGGGATCCAGCAGGTTTGCGTAGGCGTCGTAGCTTGTAACAGCGGGATAAATGTAGGCAAACAGAATCACGAACAGCAGAAGACACAGGGCGATGATGTTCACCTTTTTCCGGAAGAACACCCGGAACACGGACTTCCAGTAGGAATACCGGGGAGCCGCGATTTTTTCGGATTCCGCATCGGAATGGGACACAGGAGCAAACAGCTCCTCGTCAGTATACTGGCTCAAATCTTCATGCATTCTTGATCACCTACCCTTGGAAGTAAAGGAAATTCTGGGGTCAACCATGGAAATCAGCACGTCGCCCAGGATGTTGGAAATAACGGTCAGCACCGCATAGAACAGTGTCACGCCCACGATAACGCCGTTGTCATACTTATTGATGGCCTGGGTCAGCAGGTTGCCGGCGCCGGGGACAGAATAAATACGTTCGGTGATGATTGCGCCGGTCATGGCAAACAGCAGGCTGCCGGGAATGCCGTGGACAATGGGAATGGCGGCGTTCTTCCAGATGTGCTTGGCGAAAATCTCATTTTCGCTGAGACCGCCGGAACGGGCGAACTTTACATAGTCGCTGTTCATCTGGTCGATCATATAGCGCCGCATCCACTTCATCAGGTTGGCAACACTGGGCAGTGCCAGAGAGATAATGGGCAGAACATACATTGCCTTGGTGCCGGAATCCATGTCGAAGGTGGTGGGCAGCTTGAAGACACTGCCGCCGATGGCCTTGAACAGGAAGATATACGCAAGGCTGGGCACGGCGATGATGAACATGATATAGAACGTGCCGATTTTATCCAGCAGGCCGTCCTTATAGCGGGCCATCAGCAGGCCCAGGGGCAGACCCAGGACATAACTGAGGATGGTGGCAATAACGCCAATGACAAAGGAGAAGCCCATCTTGGACATATTGTTCTTATGGGTAATGGTATTGGTGTAGTCGTCCACAAACCTTGTGGCGTACATAGCGCTCTGTTCCAGAGAACCGGCCACATAGGTAGCTGTATGCAGGTCATCCGCGCTCTTCTCGGTGTGGCCCGTGGGGAAGATCACATCCTTCAGAATGTACGAGCCCTGAGAGGTGGTCATGGTCTCGAACACGTCAATTCCCCGGTTCACCGTGTAGCTTTCGCCCAGATGCAGCGTGGCGAAATTCTGATGGATAAAGGGGAAAGAATTGTCGAAGTAAAGCAGATATTTGTGCATGGTACCGTTGCCAATAATGGCGGGAGAGAACTTCGTTCCGCCGTAAACGGGATCATACAGAGTAAAGGTAAGCGTCCGGGGACCAATGTCTGTGGCTTCGTCCACATAGTGAACATTGTCAAAGAAAATCAGGTCCGCGAAGTAGCTGACAACCCGCTTAATGAGCGGACGATCACGGGTGGCATAAATCACTGCCTGACCGCCATCCTTGACCTGGCCGTTTTTCTTCCGATCCGCGTCCAGGCGGGTAATGGTATAGCCCTGGGATTCATATTCCTGGGTAAATTTCGCAATGTACTCGTTGGCCGTGTCGGAAGCCTTCTCGGCAGTGACACCGATTTTCATCGCGTCGGAGCGGGTAGCGTCGTCAATTTCTCCGCTGGAGAAAAGGTTCTTGATATAGTCGGAATAGGTGGAATAATCAATATAGCCGAAAGCCTTATAGCGGCTCTGCTCGTAGGTAATTCGGCTGTTGCTCTGCATTTTGGAATAGTTCGGGTCGCCGGCAAAAATGGTGGTACGATCCATCAGGGAGTAAACCAACACCATAATCAAAACGACAACGCAAACCGCAGATAATATACCCTTCAGGATTCTAACGAATGTGTATTTCGCCACGGTATCACCCTTTTTCGTTTTATTTTGAAAGATCGGAAGCCCTGAATCAATCGGCAGAGCCTCTGTCCATTGATTCAGAGTTTCCTTTGCCGCAGGTAGCGGAAAATGTGGGGGAGAAAACTCCCCCACATCAGGTCAACCTAAATGGTGTTGTGCGGAATTAGTACAGGCCGATCGACTTGGTCATGTAGCCGTAGGGCTGAATGGTATCCAGATAGGACTGAGCATCGCCGTAGTCAGGGCCCCAACCGGAAGTACCGGGAGCAACGTCGTAGTTGGCTTCGTTGCCGGTGCTGGTACGGTAGTAGGAGTAGCTGTAAGCGGTGTTGTCGGCATAGGCAACCAGATCAACAACAACCTTGCCGCCCAGGACCTTCTCAATGGACTGCTTGTAAGCGTTCATACGGTTGGTGATGGTCTCACTGTAGGAGCCGTAGGGCACATCGATGTGGATGGGGTTCTCAGCGGAAACCTCAACGCCAACCTGAGCCAGCTCAGCAACAGCCTTGTCCAGGTACTCCACGGCAGCATCGGGATTGAACCAGCCATCGAAGCCGTCGCCGGAGCCGGCGCCGTCGTTGCCCGCGGGATCCCAAACCTTGATGGGATAGCCATCGGCATCCAGCTGAGCCTGCTCGATCTGGCCGAAGTAAGTACCGGCGGGGAAGGTGGTAGCCTCGCCGTTGATCTCAACGGTGACCTCAGCAGTGCTAACCTGGAAGTCGCCGGGGACATAGGCATTTCTCAGGGAAGCGTACTTCAGCTCCTCGCCTACGATGGTGGAGTTGAAAGCGCCGCGGTCGAAAGCCAGACCCAGAGCGTTCCGGAAGTTCTTGTTGCTCAGAGCAGCGCGGGTAGCGGCCTTCTGGTCGTCGGTCTGAGTGGAAACACCAACGGTGTTGTCGTTGAAGTTTGCCCAGGAACCACGGTGGACGTTGACCCAGCCGCAGAAGGTGGAGCCGTCGTTAGCGGTGGTGTAGTGATACAGATCGAAGTAGGTCTTGTCGGAACCTTCGGGCTTATCCTCCTTGGCCAGAACCAGAGAAGAGGAGTTAAAGGGGCAGCCGGCTACGGTGCCGTCCTTCGCCTCGTTGTACATACGCAGAGGATCGGAACCGTCGTTGAAGTAGATGTTGATGTTGTGGGTCTGCACAGAGTCAGCATTCCAGTAAGAGGGGTTGGCAACATAGCTGGTCACGTTCTTCTCGGTGAAGTTCTTAACCAGGTAAGCGCCGCAGTAAGCGATGTTGGCAGGAGTGGTGCCGTAGTTGCCGGAGGTGTACTCCTCGCCCTCAGCGCCGAAGGTGCCGCCCTGAGCCTTGTAGAAAGCCCGGTTCAGAGGAGCGAAGCAGCCATAGCCCATCATGGACAGGAATGCGGGGAAGGGAGCTTCCAGAGTGTACTCCAGGGTGTAGTCGTCAACAGCCTTGACGCCGACCTCGGCGAAATCGGTAACCTCACCGCTCAGGTAAGCATCATAGTTCTTGATGCCGCAGCCACTGCTGCTGGTCATCAGATAGCCCAGAGCATCGTTGTTATCGAGAACGTGCTCCATGGAAGCGACCCAGTCATCAGCGGTAACTTCGCCCAGCTCACGGCCCTGCTGGTCAACCCACTTCACGCCCTGACGCAGGTGGAAGGTGTAAACAGTGCCGTCCTCAGAAACCTCATAGCTCTCGGCAATACCGGGCTGCTGCACGTTCTTGGCATCGTACTCCAGCAGAGGAGCCCAGGTAGGTGCGACGAAGTAGTGGTCAGAGGTATAGCTGGAGGCAATGCCATCCCAGGTAGCCAGCTCATAGTTAATCGCATAGTTCCAGGTGTCATTCAAGGTGTAGCCGTGCTCGTCCAGGTAAGCCTTGGCAGCCTCGAGCCAGGAAGCAGCGTCTTCACTCTCGCCCCACAGAGCGGTCAGAGCAGAGCGATCCTCAGAGGTGATCAGCTCGTTGGCAACCAGCTTGGAGTGCCATCTGTACTCGTCAACGCCCCAGGAAGTGGTGGTGTCGGTACGGGGAACCACACGGTTCATAGCGAAAGCGCCGCCGTTGCCGTACACAGGGGAGAAGACGCCGGACTCCATCAGCTTGGCGTCCGCCATAGCCATCTTGGCCATACGCAGATTCAGGTCGGTGATCTCAGACTTGGCGTCCTGATAGTATTCATTGAATTCGCCCAGGTTCCAGTCATACAGAGCATCGGAAGCATCGTCGTAATCCATAGCGTCGATAGTAGCCCAGTCAGGACCGGTATAGACGTCGCCAGCCGCTTCAGTGGCAGCAGTGGTCTCGGCGGGAGCCGTAGTCGCAGCTGTTGTCGCGGCGGGGGTGCTGCTGCTGCAGGCCGCCATGGAAAGCACCATGGTCAGAGCAAGCAGCAGGGCCAGAAATTTTTTCATTGTTCTTCCTCCTTTTTCATTTTGCAGGAATTTGAATTTCTCTTTTCATACTCCTGCATGAATCGCTTGTTTTCAAGTGACTTGTCAGCATGATACCACGTTTGACAGTGAAAATCAATAGGAATTTCGCGTAAAAACTCTTTTTCAGCAGCATTTCTACCGAATGCACAAACATTGTCCCCATAAATTTCCCGTTTTTGTAAAGTTCACAAGCTCTATTTTTCCATAGCTGGCGCACATACGTTCCGCTCATGCCGACAATTCATGAATTATCCGTGTATTAATCAGGTGTATTCACCGCATTTCAACCGCCTTGCCTGCACATTTGTGCTTATTTTGCGCACACTTTGCAAGACTTTCTTTTTTTCTTTCAGTTTTTCAAATATTTGTTTCTTTTAGCGTTTTTCGTTCGTCCATATAGCCAAAACGACCGTCCGCAAGGCAGGGATTTTGCCGGTGATCGTAAAATAAAAGGGACTGTTGCAAAATAGAAAACCTGTAGGGGCGGCTACCAGCCGCCCGCTGCCTTTCGGAACAGAACACTAGAATTAAGTGCGTAATTCCGTGAGATAGCGGGCGGCAGGTTGCCGCCCCTACAGAAAACCCTATTTTGCAACAGC
>NZ_JAHLPU010000011.1 GCF_018918045.1 Pseudoflavonifractor sp. MSJ-30 | reverse complement strand
CGCCCCGGCAGAAAATGATTTGACTTTATTTGCCGACTATCGTCGGCAAACTCTGCGAGGCTTTTTTGACAGACTGAGCGTCCCCGATTTTTCGGGGACGCTGATTTTTTGCCGCTTTCCTTTTCCGGCAGGATGTGCTATTCTAAGAAAAAACACAAAGGAGCATTCTTTATGGAATACCGCGTAGAACACGACTCTATGGGTGAGGTCCGGGTGCCTGCGGACAAGTACTGGGGGGCGCAGACCGAGCGGAGCCGGAACAACTTTCCCATCGGCGTGGGGCTGGAGACCATGCCCCGAGAGATTATCCATGCCTTCGGCATTCTGAAGAAAGCGGCGGCCATGGCGAACCATGCCCTGAAGCCGGAAAAAATGACGGAGGAAAAGCTGACCGTCATTTCTCAGGCGGCGGACGAGGTGATTTCCGGGGCGCTGGCGGACAATTTCCCTCTGGTCGTCTGGCAGACCGGCTCCGGCACCCAATCCAATATGAACGCCAACGAGGTCATTGCAGGCCGGGGCAACGCCCTGGCGGGGAAACGCCTGCTGCATCCCAATGACGACATCAATATGTCCCAGTCCTCCAACGATACCTTCCCCACGGCCATGCACATCGCGGCGGTGCTGGCTCTGGAAGATAAGCTGCTGCCCGCTCTGGATACGCTGATCGGCACCTTCCGGGGGCTGGAAGCGAAAAACGAGGGCATTGTCAAGTCCGGCCGGACCCATTTGCAGGACGCCACGCCCATTACCTTCTCTCAGGAGATCTCCGGCTGGCGGACCAGTCTGGAGCGGGACCGGCAGCTGATTTGCGCTTCCCTGCCCTATCTGAAGGAGCTGGCTCTGGGGGGCACCGCCGTGGGCACGGGACTGAACGCCCCCAGAGGCTTTGATACCGCCGTGGCGGCAGCCGTCTCGGAGCTGACCGGGAAGGATTTTGTTACCGCACCTAACAAGTTCCATGCCCTGACCTCCAGGGATGAGCTGGTATTTGCCCACGGGGCGCTGAAAGCCCTGGCCGCGGACATGATGAAGATCGCCAACGACGTGCGCTGGCTGGCCTCCGGCCCCCGGGACGGCCTGGGGGAGATCCGCATACCCGAAAACGAGCCCGGTTCCTCCATCATGCCCGGCAAGGTGAACCCCACCCAGTGCGAGCAGGTGACCATGGTGGCGGTGCAGGTCATGGGCAATGACACGGCGGTGGGACTGGCCGCCAGTCAGGGCAATTTTGAGCTGAATGTGTTCATGCCCGTGCTGGCCTATAACTTCCTCCAGTCCGCCCGGCTGCTGGCCGACTCCATCCGCTCCTTCAACGACCACTGCGCCGTGGGCATCACCGCCGACCGGGAGAAGATGCGCCACAACTTACACAACTCCCTCATGCTGGTAACGGCCCTGAATCCCTACATCGGCTATGAAAACGCGGCAAAAACCGCCAAGACCGCCTTTGTCGAGAACATCTCCCTGAGGGAGGCCTGCGTAAAGCTGGGCTTTCTGACGGCGGAACGCTTCGATGAGGTGTTCCATCCGGAAGAAATGGTATAAACCCATTGCAATTTTCCACCGATTGTATTATGATTGGGAACAGTTCGAGAATTCGGAGGAAAAATATCTTGAAGCGCAGGAAAAGTAACAAATTGATCACGGTTCTGGTGATCCTTGCCGTGCTGTCCGTGGCGGCGGCCGGGGGCATGCTGGCCTATATCTATTACCAGAACACCCATATTTTTGTGGAGGGCCAGGCCTATCCGCTGGACGCCACTTATCTGGATCTGCGGGAGGAGGATATCTCCTTCGCCCACTTTGATGCCGTCCAGTCACAGCTGCCGGACTGCACCGTAGTCTGGAATGTGCCCTTCCAGGGCAAGAAGGTCTCCAGCGATTCTGCGGAGATCACCATTTCCAACCCCAGCAGCGAGGATATCCGCATTTTGGGACAGTATTTCCCCAAGCTGCGGACGATCAACGCCGGGGGCTGCGACAATTATGAGACTCTGGAGCAGCTGCAGGCCGCACTGCCTCAGGTGAAAGTCGCCTATCAGGTAGCGCTGGGCGGGTCCTTTGTGGATCCCACCGTCACGGAACTGGATCTGGAGCCGGGAGACTATGATCTGGACACTCTGAAAGAGGCGCTGCTGTACCTCCATCAGGTGACGGATGTGACCATCCACAAGCTGGACCTGACACTGGAGCAGTTCCAGACTTTGCGGGAGGCATTCCCGGAAATTACCTTCCACTATACGGTCTACCTGCTGGATCAGGAGCAGAGCAGCGATGTGACCGCGCTGGATCTTTCCCGGATGCAGGAAACCGATCTGGACCAGGTGGCCCGGAAGCTGTCCCTGCTGCCGGACCTGGAGACCGTGGAGCTCTGCGGCAGCGACGGTACTTCCAAGCTCACCGAACAGGAGGCCAAGACCCTGATCGCCGCGGCGCCGGATGCCGTCTTCCACTATGCCTTTGATTTCTACGGCCAGACCCTGTCTACGGACATGGAGGAGGTCAAGCTCAAGGGCCTGAAGATCAGCGACGATGAGGAGCAGACCGTCCGGGACGCGCTGGATCTGCTGTCCAACTGCAAGCGCTTTGTTCTGGAGGACTGCGGGCTTTCCAATGAGACACTGGCAAAGCTCCGGGACGACTACCGCGACCGGACGAAGATCGTCTGGCGGGTCTATTTCGGCAAGGGCAGCAGCCTGACGGACGCTCAGGTCATCCGCTGCGTCTATGATCTGAAAGACAGCAACTGCTCCGCCCTGCGCTACTGCGAGGACGCGGTCTACGCCGACTTCGGCCACGATGAATACCTGAACGATTCCAGCTTCCTGGAGGGTATGACCAGTCTGGAGGTCGTGATCCTCTCCGGCTCCCCCATCAAGGATCTGACGCCTCTGGCCAACTGCAAGAATCTGCGGATTCTGGAAATCGCCAACTGCGGCTATGTAACGGACCTGAGCCCCCTGGCCGCCTGCGAGAAGCTGGAGATGCTGAACATCAGCTACACCAAGGCGGAGGATCTGGCGCCTCTGGAAAACCTGCCGCTGACCCATCTGGTAGCCGTCGGCGGCACCGGCACCCGTCTGGGCCAGGAGCAGCAGGAGGCATTTGAGACGGCCCACCCCGACTGCCAGAACCTCTGGCGGGGCACCCAGGAGTACGGCGTAGGCTGGCGCTATGTGGACAAGGAGACCGAAATGGACTGGTACGCCCAGGCTGCCGTCGCCTTTAAGTACCCCCACGCGCCCAACAATGTCGGCTGGTATCTGACAAACGATTGAGCAAATAACCGAAAAACCACAGCCCGCCTTGACGTTAAGACGGGCTGTGGTATAATAAGCACAGAAAGAGGGCGCTGCCGATAGACGGTTTGCTCCCCCTGCTAACTGGAAAAAGTAACCGTTAAGTTTGGGGAAACTATGCGGCGGTTACTTTTTCTTGTTTATTTCAATGATTTGGATCACCAAATTGACAAGACCAATAAGTACAAGACAAAACTCGTAGAGTTCTGAAATTGTTATGCCGGCCACCCCCTTTCCATAGAAGGACAGGGGGTGTAAAAGTATGTGCGTACCCCTTGGCTCTCCCTGTGGGAGAGCTGTCACGGCGGAAACGCCGTGACTGAGAGGGCTGCGATAGCTGTGACTTTCATGCGGCCCCCGCCGCTGGTACCCTCTCAGTCGTGCTGCGCACGCCAGCTCCCCCAGAGGGGGAGCCAGGGGACATTCCGACAAACCCCGATTTGCCTGCGACAATCCTTAAAGCTTTCTTTAATATTTCACCGGAATTCTTGACATTTTCCGGAAACAATGGTATGCTGAAACTACTTCTGAGGAAAGGATGCGAGTTTATGAAGAAAATTGCCGCGCTTTTGTGCGCGCTTACACTTGCGCTCTCTCTGGCGGCCTGCTCCAAGACGGAGGAGCCTGTGGCCACAACGGAGAGCCAGCCTGTGGAAACGACCCAGGAGACCACCGTCCCGGAGACCACAGAGGCCCCGGTGGTCACGGCAAAGCCGCTGTACAGCGAAATCCTGGACAGCTACTTTGACGCCCTGCTTCAGGGCCTGGAGCCCAACGACTATATGGATCGGGGGCTGAACTACCTGCCCGGCATTGCCAAGGACATCAATGAGGTTGGCTATTGTCTGGAGGATCTGGACGGAGACGGCACCTCTGAGCTGCTGATCGGCTCCGTCAGCGAAAACCTGATCTATGCCATGTACACCGTAAAGAACGACGAGGAGATCCGGCTCATCGATGCCGGCGAGCGGAACACCTTCCAGCTGACCTCCGACGGCCTGTTCCTGAACCGGGGCAGCAACGGCGCGGCCAGCTTCGGCTATAATCTGTACGCGTTCCAGGACGGGGAACTGAAATTCCAGGATGCTCTGGTCTTTGACGCGGGCCGTGACGAGCAGAACCCCTGGTTCTACGCCACCACCGAGACCTGGGACACCGACTCCATGACCCCGCTGGAAACCGCCAACGCGGAGGCACTGGAGGAGGACCTGAATTCCAGCGTGGTCCCCATCGCCTTCGTCCCCTTCGCGGAGTATACGACCTGAAGCGGCTCCCACATATAAAAAGAAATATCCCGGCGATTGCCTCCCATTGTGTTACAATACATTCAGTAACACAATGGGAGGTTTTTCTATGGCAGCGGAACAGCCGAATAGAATAAAAACCCCTGCACGGTGCAAGCCTATTTGTCTGCACAAACGATACTGCGATGATTTTACAGGATTAGTTTTTCAGCGCTGTGATTGGCACAACAAATACGCCATCCGGCCGCTGATATGCCGCACTTGCCATACCGCACAGGACGCATAGGACGGCAGGCGGTTTTCCCTTTGGGTCTTCCGACATTTGTTTTTTCATTTTAAGAAGATTTGCGGCTGCGGCATCAATTTGGTTTGCCCCCAGCTTGATTTCAAAGGCACACCATTGTCCATCCGCCAATTCAATGACCGCATCAATTTCATGCCCGCTATAGTCCTGATAATGGTAGAGGTTTGCGCCAAAGGACTCTGCGTAAATGCGCAGGTCCCGTTCGCACAGCGCTTCAAACAGAAATCCCAGCGTTTCCAAATCTCCCAGCAGCCCGGAGGGCGTTGCTTTCATCTCAGCCTGTTTTTTCAATCGCATTCAGTCAGATTTTGCAATTTCATTCAGTCATTTTCAAGTCTGCACATTACCATCATAAAACCTATCGACTACAGCCCCCTTTCGTGCTATAATCAGGGAAATAGCAGGAAAGGGGGATCTTTATGCCCGAAAACCATCCAAACATCAAAAATCCCCTGAGCATTGGGCTTTTGGCCCATGTGTGAGCCAATAGAGGAGTACCACATTTAAGCAGCCCTGAGAAGTTGGATTTTCTCAGAGCTTTCTTGCTTTTTTGGGATATATTGACTTCAATTTATACTTTGCGGCACAATCGACATTTCAATCATTCTCCGATACAATGGCAGTACCAAAGTAAAGGAGGACTGAGCATGAACATCAACTATATCCGTGTGGGTGATTATTTTATCCCAGACCTGACGCTGCCGGAGGAAACCCGCCCCATCGGCAGGTGGGGGCGGATGCACCGGGAGTATCTGAAAGAGCACAGGCCGATTCAATACAACTGCCTGCTCCTGTCCGGCAAGCTGTGGACTTATCTGGCAGACCTGAATGAGCAGGCACAGGATAGACTGGAGCGGATAATCGAGCAGATGAAAGCCGCCGAAGGAGCGACAGAAAAATTGAAAGCTGCTGATCCAATGGCTTGGGTTGGTACCATGAACAATATCCGGAACAGAGCAGAGGAAATCATACTCCAGGAGCTAATCTACGGGGAGGATGCAAAATGAGAATTCTTGAAGAATTTTGGTACGGCAATATCGAACCAACGGAATATGACACATTACCCTGTGCAGAATACAAGGAAGCCCTTCAGTTGATTAGCCGAAACGAAGAAAAGCTCCAGGCCACCATGACGGATACCCAGAAGGAGTTGTTCTCCCGGTATGCGGACAGTGTACGGGAGTTCCAAGATATGGCAGAGTGTCTGCTGTTTCAGAACAGCTTCCGCCTGGGTGCCAGGATGATGCTGGAGGTGATGGAGGAAAGATAATCGGATATGGCGTTTTACGTATATTTTGAAAATCCACATTTTTCAACTTGGTGCGCGCCTAAAAACAGGGATCTCCGATAATGAAAATCCTACTACCACATTTTTATGTAATTCTCTGTGAAAGATACGGAGATAATCCGAATACGCTGGAACACTGACTGATGGATTAACAGAATAAACACAGCACAGCCCACCGATCATTCGATCGGTGGGCTGTGTATACCTGGAATGATACCATCAAACTATTTTGTCTTGCTATCTTCGATGATTTTTTCTGCAAAGTCCTTTGCACCCGAGAGGAGTTTTCTGCGCAATGCTTTTCCGTTATCAGGCGCCTTCTCAGAGGTGAACATGCTCTTATTCCTCCTAAATACTCCGTTTACCATGTCCGCATTCGCTGGCACTTCAAAAACATTGATCAGCAAATGAATGATCTCATCTACAGTAAGCCATTCACCTTTTCCTTCGTTAGTAACTATATACATTGCCATGATTACCTGCTCTTTTAGAGCCAGAAAGGGATTTTACTGATGGATAATTCATAGGGCAACACCGTATAAACACCAAAAATCGCATTATACAATAGGTGCCCAATAAAAACTGTGGATAACCTCCGAATTTTTGTCCGCAAAGGCGCACTGACTCAAGCCGCCAGACAGGGTCTGTCAGCCAGAATCAGATTTGCCAGCGCAAACATGATATTGAATTTGGCTTGCTGCTTTTCAAGCCCTCGGTATCGTGTTTTTCGGAAACGCAGCTGCTTTTTAACAACACCGAATACATGCTCTACTTTTGCTCGGACTGAGGATTTCGTGCGTTCTGCTTTCTTGGCGGCGTACTGTCCGCTTTTGCTCAGCTTCTTCATCTGAGAAGGACGACGATTGATCTTATACTTGATTTTCCTGCCTGATTTATTACGGACTACGGCATCTTCACGTTTACCTGCGCCGAGATAACCGCTGTCGCCGTAGACAGTCTCTTCTTCTCCCGTCAGCAATTTCGGCACTTCCGTAACGTCGTGGACATTTGCCGCTGTGGCTTCCACTGTATGAACCAGTCCACTGTCCTTGTCTACGCCGATATGTGCCTTATATCCAAAGTGCCAAGTGTTCCCCTTTTTGACCTGATGGGCATCCGGATCTCGCTTTTTCTCCTTGTTCTTAGTGGAAGATGGGGCAGAAATGATGGTGGAATCCACAATGGTACCCTTCTTCAGAATGAGGCCACGCCCCATGAGCGCTGCTACCACCTGAGCGAACAGCTTTTCCTGCAGTCCGTCCTTGATCAGCAAGTTCCGGAATCGGCCGAGAGTATCCCCGTCCGGAACCTGATTGCTGGAATCCACGCCGCAGAACTCCGAAAATGCGCGGCTGTCGATTGCCTCTGCCACTGTTGCCTCGTCACTCAGGTCATAGAGGTTTTGCAGCAGATACAGTCGGAGCATGATCTCCAGCGGATAGGGTTTGTTGCCGCGCTCTCCTTTATAGTAGCACGGCCGAATCATGGCAAGCCATTCTCCCCACGGGACGATCCGTTCGATCTGTGCGAGAAATTCTTTTTTCTTCGTCCGCACCTGTGCCAGTTCGTCACTGAATGCGGAAATCGTCATTTGTTTATCCATGGCTTTATTACACTTGGCGGTATCTGGCACTTTTTTCTGTGCGGTATTGCCTTAGAAGTGATTCCTGTGTCAATTCCCATAAAATACGTCTGTGGCATTTTCCACGTCTCATAATATAAAACGTTCGATGATTTCCGCAGCCGCGTCGTGGTCGGAGTCCCGTTCAGTCACATAGTCCGCCGCGGCCTTTACCTCCGGCAGGGCGTTGGCAACTGCTACACCGATGCCCGCCCCCTGAATCATGGGCAGATCATTGGTGTAATCCCCCGCCGCGACGACCTGATCCGCAGAAATGCCCAGCAGCGCCATCAGCCGCTGCAAACCGTTCCACTTGCTGATATTCTGGGCCATAATATCGGTACACATGTCCTCGGAGGGTGTGAAACTCAGCGGAAGTGCCTGCTGCGTAATCCATTTGCAAATCGGCGTCCGATCCGCCGTGGCCATGAAGCCCTCCACGGACTGCCAAGGCGTCTGCGTCAGCCGGTGATAGCACACCGGCCTAGTACCTAAATAATCGATGTAATCCTGTAGGCCGTCATTCCACTTATTGACGCCCCAGTAGTCGCCGCTGATAACGTGCAGCTGCCAGTTCTCTTCCAGACAGCGCTGAATCAGCGCCCTGGCAGTTTCCGGGAGAATGGTCTGGTTGAACAGTACGGCGTTGTCTGCTGTGCAAATCAGCTTTCCGCCGTTGTTCAGCAGCAGATAATCCGCATACCTGCTCTCAGGCCAGAAGGAGAACATATCGATGTCCCGCCGTCCGGTGGCAAATACCACCCGGTGTCCTTGGCTCCTGGCCTTTGCAAGAGCCATTTTGGTTTTTTCGCCCAGATGTCCCTGCCGGTTCACGGTGGTACCATCCAGATCCATGGCCAGCAGCTTCATTTCTCGTATTCCTCCAGCTTTGCCTGCTTCACGCTGGCGATCAGAACATCATCCATGTTCTGGCCGACGGCGTTGACACTGATGAACAGATCATCCAGATGAGCCTTGAAGGTGGTGGAATGGGCAATCTCGGACAGAGGCCTTGCGTCCAGAGTTCTGCCTGACTTTGAGTTGATGAAGTGGAGTGTTTTCAAGGCATCCAGATGCAACATGGTATTAATGGGCTTTTTGACATGATATAGTTTTTCGGTCCGAATCATACACATTCTCCTTTGCAAAAAAGCTCCCAGACACAGCCGGGAGCTGACAGCTCCTCACGCCTCCCGCGTTGGGGGCGAAGCCCCCAACGCAGGGAGTAAGGAGAGGAGGATATCAATAATCGAACTGCCGGTAGTAACGGCGGATGGACAGGGGATGGCGCAGGAACAGCTCCATGTAAGCATCCACACGGTTGTTTACGGCGTGCATCATCAGATGGGACAGGGAGCCACGGAATTCGGGGCTGATACCCTCCATGGGCAGCTCCTTCGTATCGATGATGGTATAGTTGCCGCAGACCTTGGGCAGGAACCGGGCTACCCGCTCTGCCAGAGGACGCTGCTCATCCTCACCCATGAACAGGGTGACGGGGGTGTCTGCCACCAGGATTTCCTGCATACCGTGGAAGAACTCGGGGCAGCTAATGGACTTGGTGCGAATCCACATCTGCTCTTCCCAGTAGCACATGGCATAGGAGTAGGTAGCGCCCCACTGGTTGCCGGCGCCCACAAAGTAGTGGGGAAGATCGGGATGCTCCTTCAGGAAGGCAACCTTCTTTTCCGCGTAGTCGTAGGCCCATGCGTCGGAAATTTTTTCAATATTCACCAGATCCAGCGCCAGGTGGGCTTCCATCTCCTGATTGTAGCGGTCATAGTCGGGGAACTCACCGTTCTTGTACATCAGGTAGTTGGCGACCATGAAGAATTTCAGCTGCTCGTTCTTGGGGTAGAGCACCAGATAATCCCACTTGCCTTCCTGAGTCAGCAGGGAGCCGGGGGTGTCAATGAAGGCGAATACCCGAACGCCCTTTGCCTTCACGGTGTCGATAAGCTGCACCATTTCCTTGGTGTTGCCGGAGACGGTGGAGTAGATGACCACAGAGCGGTCAGTCAGCCGCTTGTTGCCGGTGGTCAGGTATTCTGCGGCATTTTCTACATAGACCGGCAGAGAAGACTTACCCCGCATATAGACCTCAACCTGCATCGCGGAAGCGTAGGTGCCGCCGATGCCGATGAAATAGATGTTGTCAAAGCCTTCCTCCCAGATCTGATCCACAATCTTCTCAATCTGGGGACGCAGAGCCAGCGCACCATTGACGCTGTCGATGTCGCCCTGCTCGTTGAAGTTGCGCAGGCAGGCACCCTTGGCCTCAGCCCAAGCTTTCGGTTCGTAATTCATACTATTCTCGATCCTTTCTTAACAAAAAACAACTAGTTAATAGATTGGTGTGGTTTTCATATCCATATTCCGGAAAAATTGGAATGCGTACTGAATCGCTTTGTCCCAGTAAGGCCATTCGTGATCCCCCGGTGCTTCCAGATACATATGTCCATAGCCGGCTTTTTCCGCCGCACGGCGGAAGGTCTGATTATCCTCATAGAGAAAATCAGAGGTACCGCACAGCTGGATAAGCCTTGGACGCTGGGGATTGCCCGCCTGACGGCAGACCAGAGAAATCACATCATCTTCTTCGGAAGGCAGACCCGTGGCCCCGTGCAGAGCCCGCAGCTCCTGAGGCAGCAGATCGGGCCACTGCCCATTCATCACCCGCCGCGCAATCCCGGGATAGTTCAGAACCCCAGACAGGGAGGCGATTCCGGAAAACCGTTCCGGATGGCGCAGGCCAACCTTCACAGCGCCGTAGCCACCCATGCTCTCACCGGCAATGAAGGTGTTTTCCCGGCTGCTGCCAAAGCAGAACCATTGTTCGCAGATCCTCGGAAGCTCCTCCGCAACATAGGTAAAATATCGTGGCCCGGAGACACTGTCACAATAGAAGCTGCGCTGAACCTCCGGCATGACGATGATAAAATTGTACTTCTTGGCATAGTATTCAATCTTGGAAAACCGGGTCCACTCTCCGCTGTTGGCGGACAGTCCGTGCAGCAGATACAGCACCATGGGTTCTCCGTCGAATACCGGTGTCACATCACACGACAGTTCCGGAAAGATCACCCGCAGTTGGGTGGTCATTGCCAGACTCTGGGAGTAAAAATCCCCCGTAAACAGTCCCATTGTTTTCCTCCTTGCGCGTTATCGCCGGAAGCGTACGGTAAACCGGCCCTTGTCTCCCCGGGTATAGTTGCGGCTCTGCTCGATGATGTGCCCCTGCTCATCATAGCTGGTACATTCAAACAAAAGCACCGGTGTCTGGGTGGTAATACCCAGCAGATTGGCGTCATTGGGCTCCAGATGCACCATATCCAACGTCTGTCTTGCCCGTTCCAGCTTGATTCCGTACAGCTCGTAAATTTCATACAGGGAGAACACAGAAAGATCAATTCCCTGAATCTTGGGCACCAGATTCCGGGGAACAAAAATCTCCTCCAGAGAAACCGGCTCGCCATTGCCATAGCACATCCGCTTGATATAGAAGATTTCATCTTCCGGACGGATCCCAAACATCATGGCGTATTTCGCCCCGGCGGGACGGATCATTTTCTTGAGAACCTTGATGGAGGGTGTCACATTTCGCTCCAGCATGGTCTGGGTAAAGCCTTTCAGCACTTCCAGATCCCGTTCGATATGGGTTCTCAGGACAAAGACCCCTTTTCCCGCCACACGCCGCAGCAGGCCCTCATTCACCAGCGTTTCAATGGCATTGCGAACAGTCTGCCGGGTTACGGCATACTCATCCGCCAACTCATTTTCGGAGGGCAGCGCCGTACAGGGCGCGAATTCCCCGGTCTCGATTTTATAGCGAATGATCTCGCGAAGCTGCATATACAGGGGCGTCAATCCGCTTGCTTTATCCATAGGGATCCCTCCGAAATTGCTTTTTCTTACCAGGCGCCGAAATACTTCAGCGTCTCGGTGGCGTTGGCTGCCCCCTTCTGCATGGCCTCATCGATGGTCATACCCTCCACAATGCCGTACAGGAAGCCGGCGATATAGCTGTCGCCCGCGCCCATGCTGTCCACAACGTTTTCACAGGGTACAATGCCGAATTTGTGGAACTCGGTTCCATCATAGCACAGACTGCCATGCTCGCCCAGCATGGCAATGACCAGCTTGGGACCCCGGGAGTGGTAGCCCTTCATCTGATCCCGCAGGACAGGTGTGTCGCCGTCATCACTGGAGAAGAAGAGGTAGTCTGCATAGGGCATGGCAATCTGGCTGGCCTCGTCCTCGGGACGGGTGGCGCAGTCAAAGGCAGTGGGGATGCCCCGGGCCTTCAGCGCCTGGAACTGTCCCTCAACCTTGCCCCACAGGTCGCAAACCACCATGTCATGGGTCTGGATGAAGTCCATATCCTCCTCGGAGAGGGTATAGTCCTCCAGAACGCCCTCTTCATAATCGCCGAATACCCGTTCTCCCTCCAGCAATTCCACCTGAGAGACGGCGGTCTTGCCGGGCTTGACGTGCAGATGGGAGGTATCCACACCCTTGGCCGCAATGGCCTCCTGCATGATTTTTCCGTAGGCGTCATCGCCCACCGGACCGGTGTAGGAAGCCTCGCCCCCCAGGCGAACCGTATAGACCGCCATGTTGACGGGGCCACCGCCGGGATAGGCTTTTCCGTTTTCGATATTGCTGTAGAAGTCAACGCAGTTACTTCCAACTGCTGCCAGTTTCATAGAGTTTGTCTCCTTTCAGGCTCCGTCCGATGCTTGCGCAGAATGCTTGAAAAGCGAACCATATCCGGCCGCATCACCGACTTGAAGAATTCCACCGGAACGTTATTGTAATCACGGACAATGCCGGCCAGAAAGAACAGGCTGCCACCTTCCTCTATGCGAAGCTGCCTTGCTTCTAATTCTGTGGCATAGGTAATTCCGATGCTTTCCTCCCCGCTGGCGGGGAAAATCTTATAGTAACTCAGCACCTGATACAATGACTCGTTGGTAAAATCGTGGTCGATCAGGCGCGGACAAAGGGATAGGTTTACGTAATTCGTCTCAATCATGTAGGGAACACCGTCCATAATCCGCAGTCGGCGCATAAACAAAACCCTTGTTTCTTCCGGAACCTGTAGTTTTTCTGAAATATAGTGGTCTGCAAGAATCACCTCAGACTCCAGTACCGTGGTTTTCAGCTGACGCCCATCCCCTCTGACGGATTCCGTGGTGGACTTTGCATCCTGAAGATTGCGCTCCAGCTTGGGCGGCGCAACATATGTCCCTGATCCCTTCAGGCTGTACAGGCTGCCCATTTCCGCCAGACGGCGGATGGCAGCGCGGAGCGTTGTGCGGTTCAGCCCCCACATTTCACACATTTCCCGTTCCGCGGGAAGCTTCCCGTGGGGCGGAATATCGTTTGTCTGGAGATAGCACTCAATCAGTTCAACAGCCTCCTCACGATGGCGGACACGCTGCTTTTGTTCCATAAATCCTATCTCCTTTCTGCTTTTGTGGACCGTACAGCCCTCAGGGAAATTTTACACCGGGACTCGCATCGCTGTCAAGCCAGAATTAGGCTGCCTTCCGGTTCTGCTTCTCCCACATATAGTACACGGGCAGACCGGTGGCAACGGCGAGAACGGCGCAGACCAGGCCAGCCACAGGCGCCCACACGAAGGTGGAAATAATCAGGGTGCCGGTCATCAACATGGCGATCAGGGGCAACACAGGGCCCAGGGGGAGACGGTAAGAGGGGTTGTAGTCCTTCTTCTTACGCAGAACAAAGATGGTGCCGAAAGTCAGGAAGTTCTTCAGCAGCGCCACCAGGGTGAAATAGCCCAGCAGATCGGACAGGCTGGTGGCGAAAATCAGCACGATGGCCACGGCGCACTGCACGATGATGGAGAAGTAGGGAGTCTCATACTTGGGGTGAACCTTGGCGAAGGATTTGAAGAACAGACCGTCCTTTGCCATGGCGTACTCAATCCGGGGCTGGAACATGATGCAGCTGGACAGAGAGCCGATGACCACGATGATGGCCATGATCGCCACAACCGTACCGGCGTAATTGCCGATGAAGGGGATCTTGGATGCCAGCAGGGCGATGGGCGCATCGGAGGCAGCCAGCTCATCCACGGTCAGCAGACCGGAAGCCACGGAGGTCAGACCGGCGTACAGAGCCAGAACGATGAAGGCGGTCAGGATCAGGCCCCGGGGCAGATTCTTCTCGGGATCCTTGATTTCACCGGACATATAGCAGGCGGCGCCCATGCCGTCAAAGGACCAGGTAGTAGCGGAAACGCCAGCCAGCAGGGCCATGATGCCACCGGCACCGGCAAAACCAGCCAGAGGCGCGGAGGAGAGGAAATTGTCACCTTTAATGAAGAACGCGCCGATGCCGATGATCAGGGCGAAGGGCAGAATCTTCAGCGCGGTGATGACGGTCTGGAACTTGCCACCGCCTTCAACGGAACGCAGGTGGATGATCATGAACACCAGAACGAAAGCCACAGCGATGAGTTTCAGAACCAGGCCGTGGATGGGAATGAAGAACGCAAGATAGTTCACGATGGCCAGAGCCATGATGGAGATGGAGGGGGGATCGGTAGCCCAGAAGCTGATCCAGCCGCACAGGAAGGCCAACGGACGGGAACCGGCTTCCCGGAAATAGACATACTGACCGCCGTCCTCAGGGTAGGCGGAAGCCAGTTCTGCGTAGCAGAAGTTGGCGGGGATCTGAAGCAGACCGCCGATGACAAAGGCCAGCACCAGGAACAGGCTGCTGCCGGCAGCACCTGCCACCTCAGACAGGGAAGAGAAGATGCCGGAACCGACAGTGGTGCCGACGCCCAGAGCCAGAACGGCACCCAGGCCCAGTTTACGACCGAGATCGGTCTTTTCCGCGGGATTTTTTGACATAGGTTATGTCTCTCCTTTCACTTTTTCCTCGACTGCGGCTGTGCAATCCGCAGCGAATCTTTTGGGGAAATGCTCTGTTCGGTATTTTCTGCCCTTCCCGGCAGGGTTATCACAACAAGACCTGCATTACGGAGGTCATTGTCATAATCGGTTATTGGCCCTCTACAATCACCAGAACATTTCTGGAAGCTGGGCCGTCAAATTCGCAAAAATAAACGTCCTGAGCGCCGCCCCGTTGAAGCATGCCGTCCTGAATCAGGAAATGGCAGTGATTTCCTGTGAGCATCGCTTTCAGGTGACCGGTAGGATTTCCGGCGGTTGAGCCGTAGTCTCTGAGCATCCGGGCGTGGCTGTAAGGCCGATCTTCCGGGGCAAAGAGCGCCAACGCGTTCTGCATATCGCTCTCAAGGCACTCCAGTGCTTCGTTCACCGTCACACCGGTGGTGGTATGCTTGGTCAGCACGGTGACCATGCCCTCCCGAATACCACTTTCCGCCACGATTTTCTCAACCTCCGGGGTGATCACCTCAAACTGAATATACTGATGCGTCAGCAGATGGATGGTCTTTACGAACATCGTCATACCTCCTCAGTCCAGACCGCCAAGAAAATCGATGGCGTTGCGTCCCATGATCAGCTCCAGCGTACTGTCCCGGAATCCCAATTCACGGATTGCCTGAGCCATGCGGATCTGCTCAAACCGGGGATTGTTGGAGCCGAACATCACCTGATGCCGCAGGCTCCGATCGATCCAGGTAATGGGAATGTCCCGGGTCAGCATCTGGGTATAGAACTCTTTCGCATTGTCAAAATAAAGGGCACCGGTATCCGTATAGACGTTGGGATACTTCACCATCAGCATAGCGGTCTCCCGCACCCAGGGCCAGCCGAAGTGGGCAAGGCAGATGCGCAGCCTGGGATGCTTTGCGGCCACGGTCTCAAAGGCCAGTGGCTGGCAATAGCTGGTCAGGGTATCCGGCTCCCAGCTCAAACCCGCGTGGAAGAGGATGGGTCGATTGTACTGTTCGCAGATGGCGTATATCGGCTCCATCACGGGGTCGGAGGGCATCACATGGTGCCGTCCGGGGTGAAGCTTCAGCCCCTTGAGCTTCAGGCGGGTGAAGGCGTCCTCCAGCTTTTCGCAGGCGGCAGGATCCCGGGGATCCACGCCGGCAAAACCGATGAACTTGTCCGGCGCCATATCCACAAGCTTTCTGATCTCCTCATTTTCCACAAGACAGCCCGCGCTGGCGGAATAATCCTCCGGCAGCAGGCACAGCCTGTCCAGTCCTGCACAGCGCATCTGATTGAAGATGTGTTCCAGCGGAGCAGTGCCGTTCTTGTGGATATCCAGCTGCCGGTGGCGCAGCTCCTCCCGTGCCGGATCCTCGTTAATCGGAGCGTAAAACGCCGGATGCACATGAATGTCAATGGTCATAAACGTGCACCTTATTCCATACCAGCCTGCGCCATCATGGCGCGGACGTTATTTACCGCCCGTCTTGCGTACATTCTCGGCTCATTGATGTATCCGGTGACCAGCTCCAGCGTAGCGGTCCCGTTATAGCCGATTCGCTTCAGCTCCTGCATCATCTCCTGCAGGGGCATGGAACCTTCGCCGGGCATGATGTGGCTGTCGGTGCCGTTGTCGCCGTCGATGATGTGCATATGATCCATCTTGGCACCCAGCTTGTCAAAGTAGGCCATGATGGACTCGTGCTGAACAAAGGGCGGCACCACATCGCACATTCCAACCACATAGGGGTTGTCGATGCGGTGGAACAGTTCCACCAGATCGTTGGCTCTGGTGAAGAAGTTTGACTCATAGGGCGTCAAAGCCTCCACCGTCAGCTTAATCTCCAGCTTGGCCGCGTAATCACCCAACTCCCGGATGGTCTTCTCCAGCCGACCCCAGAGCTGATCATAGGTGGCCAGATATCCGCCGTTGGCAGGGCTGGTCAGCACAAACTCCGCACCCATCTCCTTGGCCATGTCCAGACACAGCTTCAGATAATTCACAGCATCCTCCCGCTGTGCTTCGGAACCAATCATGTAGTTGTAAGGATAGGCGTTGTGCTCCGGGGTATAGCCACGGACAGGCATCTCGTACTGATCGATGAGCCGCCGAACCTCACAGATATCTCCAGCCTTCAGATCCGGGGCGTAAGCATGGGGCCGCCCGCCCCACAGCTCGATAAAATCATAGCCGTATTCCTTTGCGTCCTGAAAGCAGTGCTCCAGGGGATTGCGCTGATAACCGGATGTAAACATACCAATCTGCATACTCATTTGAATCTCCTCCTCATTATGTGTTAAATTATGTGTTAACCCATGGCTCAAAAACCTGCACTACCTGGGCGGCAACCTCCGCGCCCTTGCGCAGACAGTCTTCCACCTGCCATCCCTGCAAAACACCATACAGGAACCCGGCAATAAAGCTGTCTCCCGCGCCCACCGTATTGACCACGGTCGGCGCCGGGAAGATACCGAAGGAAGTGAACGCTCTTCCGTCATAAGCAAGGCTTCCCTTGTCACCGAAGGTAGCCACTGCGATCTTCATGCCGCGATCCACCTTGTCTTTCAGGAAGCCCTCAATGAAGGCATCCCGCTCCTTGTGGTAGGAATAGAAACCGTAATCCACAAAGGGAAGGGTGCTCTCCACCAGCGGATGATCCAGTCGGTCGGCGTAGTCAAAGCTGATAGCCTTACACCCTGCGGCCTTGATAGCGGGCAGCACCTTCTCTGCCATACCCCACAGTGCGGTATGCACCAGATCATGCCCGGCAGCGAAGGCCACGTCCTCATCGTCGAATACGATGTTTTCCAGCACACCCTCAATGTACTCTCCATGCACCCGGTCATTTCCGTTCATATCCATGTAGGTAATGGCAGTTTGACCGTCGCCGATTTTCAGGTGGCTCACATCCAGCCCCTCCGCGGTCAGGGTATCCACCATCCATTTCCCATCGGCATCGGAACCGGTGGTGCTGATGATTGCCGTAGGAATCCCCAGCTTTCGCAGGTTCACACCGGTGTCCACACAGTTCCCGGTGGGATAGCGGCGGTTGACCTCCTGCCCATTGATGCGCACATAGACATCAATGCAGTTGTCTCCGATCATTGCGGCGTTCATGTTTTGCATCCCTCCACATCTGTTTTCGCTGGAGCTACGTCTCATTCGCATCTCAGCTTTGAGACAAGTATAGGGGATTTTAATACCAATTTCAATTTGCATTTGCGACAAAATGATTATGAAATATTTAGTAAAAAAAAGAATCCTGTGATGCTGGATGACAAATTATATACAGGAAAAAATCAGTCGAATAACCTTGTAACTTCAGATATTAAGAATTTATGTAGTATAATATAAAAGAGTGAACTTTCCTTGGAATAAGCGGTATATTTCTATAACTGAAAATATACCAATTTTCAAAAGGTGCCATTTTCGATCAATACCCGTTCTGGATTATTTCGCCTCTTGCGAATGGACCAATTTCGCATTCTGTCCAAAGCCCATCCTACTGCATTGGCGCAGTATACGAATTTGTCCGAAGGCCCTTGCACGGGGATTCCCAACGTGTTATAGTGTATTTGATCCCCGGTGCCGGTGTGCAACGGCATCCCGGATTTCGGTATTCTTCTGCCACTTCCGACAGAACAAGGCACTGTGCAGCTGTCAGCAACTGCACAGTGCCCTGCTATCCCGCCGCCAAACGGCGCATACTGTTAGGAGTGAATTGAATTATGTCTAAATACGCAGATCTAGTGTTGCAGTCCAACTGCGTTTTTACCGCCGCCGGAGAAGAACCCTTCGCTGGCTTTGTGGCTGTGGCGGGCAGCAAAATTCTTTGTGTCGGCCACGGCGCGCTGGATGGGGCGATCCTGGGGCCGAATACCAAGGTCCTGTATCTGGGGGACAGAACCATTTCCCCCGGCTTTTCGGATGTACACTGCTTCTTCACCGGCTACAGCGTAGGCTTCCTCGGAGCGGATCTGAGTGCCTGCAAAACCGAAGGGGAGCTGATTGCGGCCGCGAAAGCCTACGCCGATACGATCCCCGCCGAAAAGAGCGTGCTGTGCCACGGCTGGAACGCCCAAGAGGTGCCTGTCAACGGCACTGCCGCTCTGGACGAGGCCTTTGGCAGCCGTCCGGCAATTCTGTTCGCCCAGGGCTGCGAAACCTGCTGGATGAACAGTGCCGCTTTGGAGCGCTACCGCTTTACCCCGGAAACCTGCTACCCCGAAGCCTACGTCCGCTTGCTGCCGGATATTCTGGGTGATCGGGACTTCATTATTCCGGAATTCAAAAAATATATGAAAATGATGAACAGCCGGGGCGTCACCTCCGTTAAGGAGATGGGCTTTGATCGGTTCTATGGCTTCACGGACATTCTGGCAGAGCTGGAACAGTCCGGGGATCTGACCCTGCGGGTGAACTTTATGAGCCAGCCTGTGGCTGAGGAAGTAGACCTGGCGTACGGACGCGCCATGCGGGAGAAGTTTACCGGCGAATTTGTCCGATTCTCCGGTTATAACCAGATGACCGATGGTTCCATCAGCCAGCTGTGCGGCGATCTGAAGCAGCCCTATTGCTGCGCCGACACCTGCTGTGCCCAGAACATCGACTGGGACAGTCTGGCCCGGCAGACCCGTGCCGCAGACGCGGAGGGCTTCCGATTCTCCCTGCACGCCCAGGGCGATGCCGCCATCGCCAGAGTTCTGGATATTTACGAAACCTGCCGCCGGGATAAACAAGGCCATGTGATCAACCGCCACGCCATTACCGACCTGGAATTCTCCGATCCTTCCGATCTGGAGCGTATGGGCGCCATGGGCGTTATCGCGGAAATCTATCCCCAGATCCAGTCGATTGCCGATCGGGAAGGAAAGCTTGCCATGATTTCGGAGAAAATCGGTATGGATCGGGGTCGCTACTATTGGAACCGCCGGAAAATGGCGGATTCCGGCGTACCCCTCAGCTGCGGTACCGATCTGCCTCTGCTGATTGACAACATCCCCGAGTCCGTCTATCACGCTGTAGGCGGTTACTTCCCCGAGGGCGGCGAACCCTTTAACAAGCAGAATATGCTGACTGTCAAGGAACTTCTCACCGCATGGACCCGGGGCGGCGCCTACAATCTGTCCTGTGAAGATAGCCTGGGCACGCTGGAGCCCGGAAAAAAGGCGGATATTGCCGTTCTGTCTGGGAATCTGTTCACCACCCCGGTGGAGAACAGCCGGAATTTGAAGGTGGATCTGACGTTGCTGAACGGAAGCGTTGTACATAACGCACTGTAACTGAGAAGGAGGAATTACAATGTCTCGTATCACTATGCAGGACGTGGCTGTCATGAGCGTTCAGTATGTCCAGTACAGCTTTGCCTACTATCTGGACTCCATGAAACGATGCGGTCTGTCAAAAATTGATATGTGGGGCGGTGCGCCTCACTACTGCCGCCTGGACTATAATAGTTCCCGGGAGGCAGGACAAAAAATCGCTCAGCTTCGCCGGGCGATGGACGACCTGGGAATGCAGGTGGTGATCTACACTCCGGAAACGCTGGGTTACCCGTTCAGCTACAGCACGCCGGATTTTCCCCTGCGAAGCCGGACACTGGATTATATGAAAGCAGCCATGGAGGATGCGCTGCAGTTCGGTACAAACCGGGTGTTTCTGAACACTGGCTGCCACAGCCGGGATTTGAACCGGGAGGAAGGCTTTCTGCGGACTGCCGACAGCTACCGCGCACTGTGCGATGTAGCCGAACGTATGGGCGTTGACCTGATTCTGGAACAGCTTCAGCCATATGAGAGTAATCTCTGTACAACCCTGCCGGATATTTCCAGAATGCTGTCCCTTGTAGGCTCTCCCAACCTTAAAGTCTGCGTAGATCTGGTAGCTATGGAAGTGGCGGGGGAAAACCTGGAAGCCTACTGTGAAACCTTCGGCGAGAAGCTGGCGTGGGTTCACTACTCCGACAGCCATCATCTGATCGTCGGTGACGGAGATTTCGGACGGGAGCGGCTGGAAGGGTATGTCCGAACGCTGGAACGGCACGATTATCAGGGGTGTTTGGATCTGGAAATCAACGATTCCATTTACTGGGAAGACCCTCATAACTCCATTGCCCGTTCTTGCGAGTGCCTAAAAACCATTCTCCCGGAGAACTAAGTGTATTGGGATCCAATACTATAAACTGATTAATTCTTAACTTTTCCGCTCTAAATTCCACCAAGATGTTTCACTTTTTCTTACTATGTATCAGTATTACCGGCATCTTTCTTTTATGGTGTTATTTGTTCTAGGAAAACAGTAAAAGGTTTGAAACATTTTTCGCATCATACTGAACTCCAATTAAAATCTTTAAAAAAGATTTTAATTGCCTGAAGGGCATGGAGTTCATATGAGACTTGTTTTGTGATTTCTTTCCTTATAAATCACAAAACAGGCAGCGCCTTCAGGCGATGCCTTCCTGATTAAAATTAAGATTTTAATCAGGAAATAGTATCAGTCATCAAAATAGCTGTCATTGCAATCTGTAGATCAGTTTGCAATGACAGCTTTTTGTATTACCTGCACAGAGCTGCGATGGCGGCTGCGTAGATTTCAGAAGTTTTCAGGAGCTGGCTGATTCGAGCCCGTTCATTTGGACCATGGAGGTGGGAATCGAAGCCATGTTCCCCAGCTCCGAAGGCCACTCCTCCGGGAACGTTGTGGACATATGTACTGCCACCCATGGATTCACAATAGCCGACATTCCCGCTAAAGGTTTCATAGCAGGAAATCAGTGTTCTGATAAAGTCTGAATCTCCATCTACCACATGAGCTGGATGGAACGTTCCGTGGCAGTCCCATCCCAAAGTAGAGAATTGCGTGTAAACTGCCTGTGCGGTATTCTCTTCCGTGGCAGCCAGACTGAGTCTGGCATCAAATTGTGCTTCAAATCCTTGATTGTCCATGTGGAGTAAGGATAGGGTTACTGTAGTTTTCCCCGCGACATCGTCCTCCATGGCAATCCCCAAGGCCTGCCCATGGTGATCACCATGGGGGAATAACTGATGCAGACTAACAATGGTCTCCTTTTCCGAACCCTCTGGCAAGGGTAGCATGGATAGCAGCTCCAGCATAGCGGTGATGGCGTTATTTCCCTCGTTAGGAGTGGAAGCATGGGCTGCCTTACCCATTGCAGATATTTTCCAAGAATCGTCCATTTGGATGCATTCAAAGCTGACACCTGTCTTTTCACGCACTGTCTGTATCGCCTTAGTAAGGGTCTCCCGATCACACGGAATGCCCTCTGCAGAGCAATTGGACGGAGCAACATTTTTCCGAATGCCTCCGTTAATGGAGATGCTGTTGGCTGTGGCCACCCACTTTTTGGAGAATTTGGGGGCATAGCACGCTTTTTCCACATTGGTCACAGGAAAAACTGAATCCGGGGAGAGGGCATAGGGCGCATAGGGATGTGAGGCATAATAGTAGGCCAAGTCCCGGGAACCGGTTTCCTCATCCGTACCCATAATCAGCTTTACATTTTTGGAGAGTGGCACCCCCAGCTCCCGGATGCATCGCATGGCAAGCAGAACTGCTACCAGAGGCCCTTTGTCATCATCCACGCCTCTGCCAAAGATCAGATCCCCCTGGCGAATCAGCCTGTAGGGAGGAGTATCCCATCCTGTGCCTGCTCCAACAACATCCAAGTGAGCCAAAACATGGAGTCCATCCGGGCAATTGCTCAGATCTGCCGTGCCCACATAACCATCTATGTTTTCAGCACGAAAGCCCCAGGCTTTTGCCAAGGCCAGAGCTTCTTCCAGTGCCTTCGCAAGGCCTTCCCCGAAGGGCATACCCGGCTTTGCTTCGCCCAGGGTAGACTCTGCGGCAATCAGGGGTGCCAGAGCGGTTACCAGTTCCTCTTCCTTGCCTTGCATCCAGTTACGAATTTGATTTTCTAGGCTCATATTTTCTCCTGCTTCTGCACCCAGGAGGCAAATTCCTCATCCGTTGCCAGTACGGAATGTGTGGCAGTCAGATTGTGGTAGCGGCCTTTGGAATAATCGTTTCCAGTGCCGACATAGCTGATGGACACACGGTTTTTCTCCACATCCGGGTCAGGTTGAGGGATTGCGGAGAGTAAACTGATGGTATAGGGATGAATAGGATTATCAAAAATTTCATCAGTTGTTCCAGTTTCCACGAGATGTCCCAGATGCAGTACCCCAATCCGATCAGAAATGTATTTTACCATAGAAAGGTCGTGGGCAATGAAGAGATAGGCAGTACCTAACTCCTCCTGTAATCCCTTCATAAGATTAACCACCTGCGCCTGAATGGACACATCCAGCGCAGAAATTGGCTCGTCCGCAATGACCAGCTTAGGTTCCATGATCAGAGCTCGGGCAATACCGATACGCTGACGCTGTCCACCGGAAAACTGATGTGGATATCGGTTCGCATGTTCACGGGATAGACCAATTTTTTCCATGATTCGATAAATCTTATCCTGTCTCTCCTGAGGTGTGCTATAAAGATGATGCACATCCAGTCCCTGAGCAATGATGTCTGATACCTTCTTCCGGGGATTTAGGCAGGCCATGGGATCCTGGAAAATCATCTGCATCTTGGTTCGGAGTAGTTTCCGTTCACTCTCTGACATGGAGCCGGAAATCACCTGCCCGTCGAAGGTTACTATTCCATCGGTGGGATCGTAAAGCCGGATGATAGCTCTGCCGATGGTAGACTTTCCGGAGCCGGATTCTCCCACTAGGCCGTAGGTTTCGCCAGCGTCAATGTAAAAGGACACACCATCTACAGCCTTTACAGTGTAGCTTTTACTCACCGGAAAATATTGCTTTAGGTTATTCACTTCCAAAAGATGTTCAGCCATGGCTAATCTCCTTTCTGCCAATTCTGGCTTTGATTGCCTGAGGCGGTTCCACATGGGGTGCTCTGGAATCCAATAGCCAGGTTGCAGCCGAGTGGGTTTCACTGATTTGGAAGATAGGCGGTTCTTCTACGAAATCCGCTTCCAGGGCGTAGGCATTACGCGGAGCGAAGGGGTCACCTTGAGGAAGATTCAGCATATTGGGAGGAGTTCCGGGGATGGTATACAGACGCTGTGAAGAATCTGCATGGATATCCGGCATGCTGGCCATCAGACCCCAGGTGTAGGGGTGCCTAGGATCGTAGAATATGTCCTGCACCGTTCCCTTTTCCACAATCCGTCCGGCGTACATGACGGCCACATAATCCGCCACCTTGGCAACAACACCCAAATCATGGGTAATGAACACCACGGAAATACCTGTTTTCTTCTGGATATCCTGAATCAACTCCAGGATTTTAGCCTGGATAGTCACATCCAATGCAGTAGTGGGCTCGTCGCAGATCAGGATATCCGGGTTGCAGGATATGGCAATGGCAATCACAACGCGTTGACGCATACCGCCGGAAAGCTGATGGGGATAGTTTTTCATCCGTTTTTGGGCATCGGTGATGCCGACCATTTCCAAAAGCGCAATGGCACGCTGACGTGCCTGGGCTTTTGTCAGCTTCAGGTGGTAAATCATTCCCTCCATAAGCTGCATTCCGATGGTCATGGTGGGATCCAGAGATGTCATGGGGTCCTGGAATACCATGGCGATATGGGTTCCGTTGATCTTCCGGCGCATTTCCCGGCGGGAAAGCTTGCTTAAATCAATGGTATCCGTCTCGTCTTCGACACTGTGATAGAGAATGGAACCGGAGTCAATTCTCTGATTATTGCTCAAAATGCCCATAATGGTTTTTACAGTGACGGATTTGCCTGAGCCGGATTCTCCCACGATGGCAAGGGTCTCCCCCCGATACAAATCCAAATCCACATGACGTACTGCCCGGAGCGGGCCTGCGCTGGTTTGGAAGCTGACACACAAATCCCGAATGGTCAATGCTTTCTGTTTCATGGCTCACATCTCCTTCATCTTGGGATCAAAGGCATCCCGCAGGCCATCGGCCATCAGATTAAAGCTCAGCATCAACATGGCCAGCACCACCACAGGGAACAGCACCAAGAAGGGGTACATGGTCAGGGACTTGTAGCCGTCGCTGATCAACGAACCCAGACTGGCCAGAGGGGCCGGAATACCCAAACCAATAAAGGCAAGGAATGCCTCCGTAAAGATGGCATTGGGGATGGTCATCATGCACATAACGATGATCTGACCAAACACATTGGGCAGAATCTCTTTGAAGATGATGGAAAAGGTGCTCTCACCGAGTGTTTTGGAGGCCAGCACAAATTCTTGCTCCTTCAGGCGAAGCATCTGGGCACGGCTCACACGGCACATACCAATCCACTCCGTAATCATCAGGGCAATGGTAATGCTGGCCAGACCTGGCTTCATCACAACAATTAGAAGAGTAACGATCACCGTAGTGGGAATGGTAGAGAGTATTTCCGAAATTCGTTGAATAAGAAAGTCTATTTTTCCACCGAAATAGCCCGAAATCAGGCCTAGAGACATACCTACAATGGTGTCAATCAAAATAGCAAGCAGAGCGACATATAAAGAGATCCGGGTACCTGTCCAGGTTCTGGCAAACAAATCTCTGCCTAGGGTGTCTGTGCCAAAGATGTGTGTCACATTCTCTATGCCTTTTTCTTGATACACATTGTATCCTTGGTATTTTCCATTAAAAATGGGCGCATTGTCCCATCCGGCAATATGGGGTGGAAGGTTCCGTTGGGACATTTCCTGAGTGCGGTAGTCATAGCCACTCATGCTTGGACCTAGGAAAGCCAGAGCAATAATCACGACAATCATCACCAAGCCGAATACAGCACCCTTGTTTTTACAGAATCGCGCTGCTGCATCCTTCCAAAAGCTTCGGGCTTCATATACCTGATCTGTTCCTAGGTTGTGTTCTTTGGCCCATACAAAATGGGCATCAGTCAGTACCGTTTTTTCCTGACTCATACCTTCACTTCCTCCTTTGCCAGCCGAATTCTGGGGTCAATAACACCATACAGGATATCTACTACTAGCATTATCAGAATAAAGGCAATGCTGTAAAAGAAAATTACTGCCAATACCACATTGTAATCGTTATACTGGATGGCAGTAACCAACAGGCTGCCCAAACCAGGAATCGCAAAAATTTGTTCAACCACCAGTGAACCGGTCATTAACTCCATGGTCAGAGGTGCCAACACCGTGATAATGGGAATCAGGGTGTTGCGCAGAGCATGAACTCCAATGAGCCGACGAGTGGGGATGCCCTTGGCATCGGCTAATGTCATGTAATCACTTCCCAACACTTCTACCATTTCCGTTCTCGCAAATCGAGCTACCGTGGCCATGGAGAACATACACATGGAGATGGTGGGCATGATAGTGGACAGGAAGGGATGCGAGGTGGTATACAACAGTGGCAGCCATTCCATTTTGAAACCGATGAAATAGCTCATGGCTAGAGCGAACACATAGGAGGGAAAGGAAACACCGATGACGGCGATGAAGGTGGCGAAACTATCCGCGAAGCTATTGCGCTTAATGGCAGCCACGATTCCCAGAAAAATTCCAATGATTGTTCCTAGTATCACGGCCTGCCCGCCAATTTGCAGAGAAACCGGCACACGAACCTTCAGGAGGTCCAAGATAGGCATGTTCTTCTGAATAACATAGGATACGCCGAAGTCACCACAGAGCATAGCCTTTACATAGTTGAAATACTGGATATACAAGGGTTTGTCCAGACCGTATTTTGCCTCTAGGGCAGCACGCTGAACCTGAGTGATTTTTTCGTCGTTAAAGGGGCTGCCAGGCATAGCCTGGAGCATGATGAATAGCAGAGTCAATATAAGAAAAATGGTGACAACTGCCAAAAGAATACGCTTCGCGGTATATTTCAGCACGTTAACATCCTCCCTATTGGAATAATGATACTGCCGGGAAGCCGCCTCCCACACAGAATTGGCTGCCCAGCAGTTTCTTTGATATTTACTTTACGATATCAACTACTTTACGATATCAACGGATTTGTAGATGGTACCAACACCAACGGGGAAGAAGGAAATGCCGGTAATACCGGGACGAACCATGGCAGCTGTACCCTTCTGATAGACAGGCAGGATAACGGCATTGTCCATCACCAGCTTTTCGGCCTGCTTCAGAGCCTCCCAACGTGCGGGCGGATCATTGGCCAGCTTTCCATTGGCATCAGCGATAAGCTGATCGTACTCCGCATTGCTCCATTCGCCATAATTATAGGTGGAACCAGTAGTCCACATATCCAGATAGGTCATTGGATCAGCGTAGTCAGGGCCCCAACGGGTCAGACCCATCTCATAATTGCGCTTCTGCATCAGGTCAGTACGGCTCTTCTTGGGTTGTGCCTTCAGATTCAAATGGACACCTGATAGATTGTTTTCGATCTCACTTTGCAGGAACTGCGCAATAGTGGGAGTAGAATCAGAATCATCGTAAATCAATTCAATGGTGACTTCGTCAACACCCAGTTCAGCTTTAGCCTTTTCCCAGTATTCCTGAGCCTTTGCTTTGTCAGTGTTCAGGTAGGTACCGGTGGTCTCACGGAAATCCTTACCATCAGGCCCAATTGCTAGTTTGTTGGGGATGGCAAAGTTTGCGGGGATGGAGCCATCCTTTAGCAGCTCATTGCAGATGATTTCCTTATCATAGCTCAGAGCGATGGCCATACGCAGGTTCAGATTTTCTAAGCCTGAAGAAAACTCACTACTGCTGGGATTCAGATTGGGGGACAAATACCACAGGTAGCCTTCCTCGATCTTAGTGAATCCTTCGTCATTCTGATAACGGGATACCTGATCACCGGTCAAACGTACATAGTCCAAATCACCGTTCTCATAAGCCAGCATGGTCTGCTGAGAGTCCTTAATGATCTGGAAATTGATTTCATCCAGATACACATGTTCAGCATCGTAATAGGAATCATTCTTCTTCAACTGGTAGGTATTGCCGCCAACTTCCCAAGCGGACATATAGAATGGACCGCAGCACAGCAGATTGTCTGCGCCCAATGCGTACTGGCTGCCTTTTTCAGTAGCATAGGCCTCGTTGATGGGGCAGAAGCTGGGGAAGGTCATCAGGTTGAGGAAATAGGTCACGGGATGGTCAATTTCCACCTTCAGGGTTTTGCTGTCTACAGCGTAAACGCCCAACTCCTCGGGAGCCATTTCACCGCTGATAATGGCGGTGGCATTCTTCACGGCTGCCACTTCCATCATGAAGCTGTACTCGGAAGCGTTCGCAGGATCAACCAGACGTCTCCAGGCAAACACGAAGTCATCTGCTGTGACTGGAGTGCCGTTCATCCAGTTCGCATTCTGTCGGATATGGAAAATGTATTCGGTGCCAGATTCGTTTACCTCGTAGCTTTCAGCCAGAGCATTGACAGGAGTGCCGTCAGGACCGGTATAGAACAGCGGCTCAATAATGGCTGAAATAACTTCTAGACAATCAGCCTCAGTGGCAATGGTGGAGTCCATATCAAATAACTCACTGGAGCGACCAACATTCAGAATCTTCCGACCGTCATCTACTACGGTCGGATTCGCAACCGGGTCCGGACTGCTAGTTCCACAGGCGGACAGAACAGTCACAACTATTGCCAAGGTAAGCAGGATAGATATCAATTTTTTCATCTTGTTTCTCCTTTCAGTCAGCCCACTGCTATGTATAAACGCATTTGTCTTTACTCGGTGGACTTGAAAGCATTATACCGTGGGCATTTTGGAATGTCAACAAATGGAAAGGAATGACCATTTTTTGATATAAAAGCCCCCAAAAATTTCAAATAGTCTTTTCTTATCTTAAAATATAACAGATTTCTTTCTGAAATCTGCGATGATTTTCTCTTTCCTATTTCGGTGTTTTTACACTCCCCCCAGAATAATCAGCAAGATCACAATAGATGTATAGAGCAAATTATAATAATAGACCAATTATTTCTGTATACTTCCTCCTCCAAAATAGTCCATTATTCAGCATTGAATTAAGTGCTTTAGAAATGAAATCCTTCAATTCGAGCGGATTATGCTAAAAAGCAGAAGATTTGTAGAGTTTTTAGCCTACTTTGATATAGCGGGATATACCAATATCAAATTATCCACAGCATGAGGATGAAAAAATGGTGCATTCATTATAATCCTAAAGTTTTACATTGGATATTTCCTGGCTATTTCCAAAATTTTCCGGCAATACGCACGTTTCCTCTTGGGTTCCGCTCCAGCTACTATTTTGGAGCAATTTGACAGTGGCATGCGATATGCTATAATCAGATAAAATACGCGAAGTGAAGGGGGCTTCCTCATGCTTTGGATAAAGGAACTGTTTGGCGTTAAAAAATCAATTATTGCCATGTTTCAACTGGACGCGCCGCCCTGCGATATACTGTATCGTAGGGATAATGATATGATCCTTAGAGAATTGCATATGTGTCACCCGCATCAACGTATTCTCGGAAGATGTGAAGGAAATCTGGTAGATGTGGTAAAGCAAGGCGAGGTGATTTCCCATGGCTAAACATCCACATAAAGGGATGCTGAAGGAGCTGTGGATTTTGGGTTCCCCTACCATTGTGGAGCAGCTTCTGCAAACAATGGTAGTCTACGTGGATACTGCTATGGTTGGACAACTTGGTGCCCAAGCTAGTGCAGCTGTGGGTGTTACTACTACCGTAAACTGGCTGTTAAATGGTATAATCTTTGCCGCCAGTCTGGGGCTTTTGTCCTATATTGCCAGATTCACAGGGGCCGGAGATCAGGACAGTGCCCGGGAGGTTTCTGCCCAGGGCATCTGGGTGCTACTGCTTCTGGGAATCCCGGAAAGTATTCTTGCTTTGGCCATCAGTCCGGTTCTGCCTGTTTGGCTGGGAGCTGCACCGGAGATACGTAAAGATGCGTCTACCTACTTCTTTATCGTCTCCCTGGCCATGTTCTTCCGGTGTTCCATGATCGTTTTTGGCAATGTGCTCCGAGCAAACAAAGATAGCCGAACCCCCTTGAAGGTGAATATCGGAATCAATTTTCTGAATATTGTACTCAATCAGCTTTTGATAGGCAGACCGGTGATGGTGCATCTGCACACGCTCCAACTGACGATCCCTGGAATGGGGTTGGGGGTCGCCGGTGCGGCTATTGCCACGGCAGTGAGCACCGGAATGGGGGGAATTCTGCTTTTTGCGGCCGCCATGCTTAATTCAGAGACTACTTTGGTAGGACAGAAAATATGTCCTAATGGTAAAATTCTTCGCAATGTATTCTCTGTGTCCTTACCACTGATGGGAGAACGCCTGGTCATTGGTAGTGGTTATGTTACGTTTACCTCCATTGTGGCAAGTCTGGGCACAGTAGCTACTGCAGCCCATACCATTGCACTCCAGATAGAAGAGGCTTTCTATATCCCTGGCTATGGTATCCAAACTGCCGTTTCAACCCTTTCAGGTAATGCTTTGGGAGAACGGAATTTATCCAAGCTTTCCCAGGTAGTCAGAGCCGGCATGGACTTTGCAGTGTCCATCATGTCGCTTATGTCCCTCGGGTTATTGTGGAAGGCACCCTGGATAATGGCGATTTTTACGAAGGATTCACAAGTGATTGCCTTGGGAAGTAGTGTCCTAAGGATTGTGGCCGTTAGCGAACCAATTTTTGCTGCCTTAATCATCCTGGAGGGTACCTTTCACGGCATCGGTGTAACTAAGCAGCCCTTCCTAATTAGCCTGTTTACCATGTGGGGAATCCGAAACGGTTTGAGCTGGTGCCTGGTGTACTGGCTCCATATGGGACTTGAAGCCGTTTGGATTTGCATGGTTATGGATAATGTTACCCGCTGTCTTCTCCTAACGCTCTGGTATTACAGTGGGAGATGGAAAACATGCTGGTAATCTGGTATTCAGCTATTCCCTAACGCGATGATTTTTTAGGGAAGCCGTCCGAAAAAATAAAAGATGGGTATATGATGCTGTGACTACACCCTTTATGCTTGGCATCATCCGATCCGAAACTACTTCCTTTCCGATCTATTGGAACAAAACTCATGGAATATGCGATTGCACATGAGCAGGGCCATCTGCGCTGCAGGGAACATTAGCGGAAGCCGATGGCTTTTGTTTTTCTTTCTGCTTTCTGGTTCAATCCGATTATATGTATTACATACCCGCCGGATATTAAGGTATACTCAAACCGGCCTGCGCTCTGAAAGCAGCTCTCAGCCCAGCAATATTATGCATATATTGCTGGTCAGCAAACGCTGTTTCCTGAAGAAGTTGACCAATATGATCCAAGTCTGATTAAAGAAATTCTAAATAACTGTATTGCTCATTCTGATTATCGGCTTCGTGGAAAAATCAATGTTGAGGAATTTGAAGATCGATTGGTTTTTATTAATGAAGGGGCGTTTATTCCAGAAACAATTGAGCAAGCATTGGAGCCGGGCTACAAGCCGCCATATTATAGAAATGCATTTCTATGCAGAGCCATGGTTAATCTATATATGATTGACACAAACTCTATGGGCATTCCGATGATTTATCAGATCCAGCGTGAAAAATGTTTCCCCTTGCCCACATATGATTTAGAAACAATCAATAGAGTTTCTGTTACTGTATTTGGCAAAATTTTGGATAAAAACTATACCCAATTACTTCATGCAAATGGGAACCTGGATTTGCAGACAGTATTCTTGTTGGATCGGATACAGAAAAGGGAACCAATATCTCACGAAAACTATGTAACTCTTCGAAAGAATGGATTGGTTGAAGGGCGGTATCCTAATATTTTTGTCTCATTTAAGGTTGCAACTGCAGTTGGTCAGAAAACTGCTTATATTCGAAATCGCGGCTTAGATGAAAGTGTTTGTAGGCATCTGATTATGCAGGCACTTGATATTCAGCCCTCTACAATGCCGGAACTCCTGGAGGTTTTGGACCGCGGTGCATTATCTGCAGTCCTATCACCGGACCAGAAAGCCAGAAAAGTGTCAAATCTTTTGCAAAAAATGAAAAATGAAGGAATTGTCTATCCCGTTGGGCCCAGAAATAAGGCCAAATGGCATGCCGCCAAGTCAAAAACTAAATAATGTGCTTTAGTTTTATTTAGCTTTACATTTAGTTTTGACCATATTACGCCAGACAGAACAACTAAGCCCCTTATGTAACAGGTAGCCCTATATTTTTCAAAATAATATCGTATTTCTATCGACTTACCACCCCCTTCCATGGTATACTACCTGTAGTTATCTATGGAAGGGGGCGCTTTATATGCCTGAACAGGTGAAAAAGACGCCATGTTGTACGGCTCTACTTGCCCATGTGTGAGCCGATAGAGGAGCACCACATAAAATCCCTATAAAATAGTTCGTCCCCAACCATAATGGTTGGGGACGTTTGTATTTGTAAAGTATTATTTTTTCGCCTCATATACAGACAGGCGTAACATTTCGAATTTCAACTTGTTTATACACAAAGCAGTTTTTGTGCATTCTCCCAAGCAACTGCATCGGCGTACCCACGATCCACATTTTCATATAGCCAATTTAACCCATATTCGGCACTGGGAGGACGATAATATGTCTTGTGGGCATCTGTACCTAGGAAATCCACCTTACGCTCCAACGCAAGCCGTCTAGCCCAGTTTTTGATAGGCTCATCCATCTCATCGAACAGACTATATGTATTCAGTTGGATCATCGCACCTAGTTCACGGAAGCGGTTGACCAGTTCCATATTATCCCTGAGAAATTTATACCGCTCCATGTGAGCGATAATAGGTTTATACCCCGCACTTAACAGTGCTTCCACGCATGGAATCGCATTCTCGCGATATGCCCATTGTGAGAACTCCATCAATACATATTTTGTTCCGTTCATCGTTGGGTAGAATAAACACACCTCAAATCATACGGAACGGCAATTAAAAAACCCGTTTGCTGGAGTGCTGTATTGTGAAAAGTGCGGGGGAATTATGAAGCGGTATGTTCCCCGCCCCAAGGAAAGCCCAACAGCCTGGTTCCGCTGTATGACCCGTAACTGCGACTGCAAAATGATTAAATGCGAGGTAGCGGAGAAAAACATTCTGAATGCTATGGAGGAATGGCTTGAAGAATATCAAATCCAGCTTGAGCAGACACAAACGCAGGCTGTTGACCCGATTGATACGGCTTTGGAAACAGTTCACAGCCAGCTTGCCGGCTTGCAGCTGCAACAGGAGAAAATTTGTGAGTATTTGGAAAAGGGTATCTACTCGGTCGAGATGTTCAGCAAGCGCAATACGGCTCTGTCAAAGGAGATTGAACAGCTTCGGGAATCCGAAACGGATCTTTTTCGACAGAAAAGTGACGGCAATCAGCGAAAACGAGCAGCAGCTGAGCTGATCCCAACCACTCAGCACATTCTGGACAGCTATGATGCGCTTACTGTGGAGGAGAAGAATGGCCTGTGGAAACTGGTTATGAGAAGGGCAACGATTTATCGGGAGCCCGAAGGGGAAGTGCGTATTCAAATTTTCCCAAACCTCCCAAGATAACGAACCGCCATAGGCGGGCAATACCACAAATGTAAGAAAAATCCGCGCCGATCTATCGACGATAGCCCCCTTTCATGGTATAATACAGAAAATTAACGATGAAAGGGGGCTGACATCATGTCTGAGCAGCCGAAAAAGACACCCTGTGGTATTGGTGTGTTGGCCCATGTGGATGCCGGGAAGACCACCCTTTCGGAGGGACTGCTGTATGTGTCCGGCGCCCGGCGGGTGCTGGGGCGGGTGGACCATGGGGACGCGCTGCTGGACAGCTTCACGTTGGAACGGCAGCGGGGAATTACCATTTTCTCCAAGCAGGCCCGGCTGGAAACGGCCCGCCGGGCGGTGACGCTGATCGACACCCCGGGGCACGTGGATTTTGCCGCCGAGACGGAGCGTGTACTGCCGGTGCTGGACTGCGCCGTGCTGGTCGTCAGCGGTACGGACGGCGTTCAGGCCCATACAAGGACCCTTTGGAGGCTGCTGGAAAAGCACCGTGTGCCTGTGTTCCTTTTTATCAACAAAATGGACCTGCCCGGCGCCGACCGGGAGACGCTTCTGAAACAGCTGCAAAAGGAGTTCGGCGAGGGCTGTGTGGATTTCGGCGGCAGCGTGGATTCCATCCGGGAAGCTGCCGCCATGTGCGATGAGGCTTTGCTGGAAAGCTATCTGGCGGGGGGCCCGGTGACGGATGGGAATCTGCGGCAGCTCATCGAAAAACGGCAGCTGTTCCCCGTATTCTTCGGCGCGGCCCTGAAAAATCAGGGAATCGCGGAGCTTCTGGATGGACTGGACGTCTATGCCCCGGAAAAGACCTATGGAGCGGACTTCGCCGCCCGGGTCTATAAAATCACCCGGGATCCTCAGGGCAGCCGGCTGACCTGGCTGAAAATCACCGGGGGCAGTCTTGCCGTCCGGGAACCGGTCCGCTATCAGAACCGACAGGGAGAAAACCTGACGGAGAAGCCTGCACAGCTGCGGTTCTATTCCGGTGAGAAATTCGAGACGCCGGAGAGGGCAGAGGCAGGAGCCGTTCTGGCCGTCACCGGCCTGACGGCGACCTGGGCGGGGCAGGGCCTTGGCGCGGAATCGGACCGGTTCCGCCCGGAACTGGAACCGGTCATGACCTACCGGGTGGCGCTGCCGCCCAGAGCGGACCCTGCCGTGGTGCTGCCCAGACTGCGGCAGCTGGAAGAGGAAGACCCCCAGCTGCGCATCGCCTGGGACGGCAAGCAGATCGGGGTGCGGATCATGGGCCAGGTCCAGCTGGAGATTTTCCAGAGCCTGGTCAAACAGCGCTTTGATCTGGACATCACGCTGGAGGACCCTCGGATCTTTTATAAGGAGACCATTGAAAATACAGTGGAGGGCGTAGGCCATTTTGAACCCCTGCGGCACTATGCGGAGGTCCACCTGCTGCTGGAGCCGGGGGAGCCGGGCAGCGGGCTTACCTTCTCCACTGTCTGTCCACAGGATGTGCTGGACCCGGCCTATCAGAGTCTGGTGCTGACCCATCTGGCGGAGAAGCAGCACCGGGGCGTGCTTACCGGCGCGCCCATTACGGATATGAAGATCACCTTGCTCATCGGCAAGGCCCACCTGAAGCACACCGAGGGCGGCGACTTCCGGCAGGCGACCTACCGGGCGGTGCGGCAGGGCCTTATGCAGGCGAAAAATGTGCTGCTGGAGCCCTGGTACGATTTCCAAATAGAGCTGCCGCAGGCCCAGATCGGCCGGGCCATTACGGATATCCGGGCCATGGGCGGCGCGCCCGGGTCCCCGGAGAGCCGGGGCGGAATGGCCATTCTGGAAGGACGGGTCCCCGCCGGGGAAATCCGGGACTATGCCGCCGTGCTGGCAGCCTACACCCAGGGCCATGGACGGCTGAGCCTGTCCATGCGGGGCTACGAACCCTGCCACAATGCCAGACAGGTCATCGAGGAGACGGCCTACGATCCCGAAGCGGATTTGGAAAACACCCCGGACTCCGTTTTTTGCAGCCACGGTGCGGGGCATACGGTGAAATGGGATCAGGTGAAGGATTACATGCACCTGGAAAGCGGCCTGAAGACGGAAAAACCCCAGATGCGCCTCCTGCCCGCCATGGACGATCAGGAGCTGGAGCGTATTATGGAGCGGGAATTCGGCCCCATCCGACGCAGGCAGTACACCGCCCCCAAAACCTCCGCCGCCGCGGAGGTGACCATCCGTACACCCAGAGAAAAATGCCTGATCGTGGACGGCTATAATATGATCTTCGCCTGGGAGAGCCTGGCGGAGACGGCGAAAACCGACCTTTCCACCGCCCGGCGGCATCTGACGGATGCCCTGACCAGCTACGCGGGCTTTACAAAGGCCCGGGTCATTCTGGTCTTCGACAGCTATCGGCAGCCCGGCAGCGAAAAGTACCGGGATGCCGGTATCCAGGTGGTCTTCACCCGGGAGGGAGAGACGGCGGACGCCTATATCCAGGCATTGGCAAGAGACATGGGCGGCAACTACCGGGTCAGCGTGGCATCGTCCGATGGCCTGATCCAGCTCTCCGCTCTGGGCTCCGGCGTCCTCCGGGTTTCCGCGAGAGAGCTGGAAGAGGAAGTCAGAAGGGCGAGGGAGGAAATGCGGAAGTTTTATGAAATTGACAATTGACAATGTACAATTGACAATTATAGGGGCCCTTCGGGACATGTTTGAATTGTTTCCGAAGGAAACACCAGACTGTCGAAAAACCATGTCATTGCGAGGCAGTGCGCACACTGCCGTGGTCCCCCAAGGGGATTTCCTTTGGGCACAATCCCCCAGATTTTCAAACATTTTAGTCCCTAAACCGGTGACTTCTACGCCTATCCGGGAGATTCCCACACCAGTCTGAGGACTGGTTCGGAATGACATGCTATCTTTGGGGCTTTTTTGACACGCTGTTGTTTCCGAAGGAAACACCTCAATTGTCAACTGTCAATTGTCCATTGTCAATTCGTATTCTGAGCGCTCTAAAACTTCTACAAACTTACAGGAGGATCACACATGGCAACACAACAGGAAATTGAAAAGAAGGTCAACGAACATATGGAGAAAACCGAGGAGCGGATCCGGCAATCCGAGGCACGGGAGGCGAAAATTCAGCATTATTTCCGCCATGTGCTGCATATTATGGAAAAGCTCATTGCGATTTTTACGCTGATCGTGCTGCTGGGCGCTTTTGCCAAGCTGATTTTGGAGTTGGTGCACCATCCCGGCTCCTCTGCCGATGTGCTGAGCTTTCTTCATGAGGTGCTGACCATTGTGGTGGGTCTGGAATTTGTGCGTATGCTGATCGACACCACCCCCGCCAACATTCTGGAAGTTCTGGCCGTGGCCATTACCCGGCACGTGATTTTGAGCCACGACGATCCCGTCAGCAACCTCCTGTCTGTGGCCTGCATCGCGGGACTCTTCGCCATCCGCCGGTTCCTGTTCCGCAGAAACGAACTGAAAGAGGAAATGGTGGACCGGGAGTAAAAATTTCTTCAGGCAACACCGCACAATTGCGTCTGTGCGCTTCGACGGATCTGCCTGCCGGATTGTACGGTGCTGCTGTATTTTTCCCAAAGGGCAAAAAAAAGCAGTCTATTTTGCCATTCCCGCAATTGACGGCGGGGGCGGAAGCTGATATCATAGACCTGTAAGCAAGAGAGGAAAATCCCAAAAGGATTTCCGGGAAGGAGGTTATTTCCGTGCATATTTCTGCTTATATCTGGCTGGTGCTTCTCATTCTTTTCATAGTGACAGAGGGGGCCTCGGTGTCGCTGGTGTCCATCTGGTTTGCCGCCGGCGCGCTGGCGGCGGTGATTGCCGCACTGCTGGGAGCATCCATCGTTGTGCAGACGGTGCTGTTTCTGGTGGTCAGCGTGGCGCTGCTTGCCCTGCTGCGGCCCATTCTGAAAAGATATGTGAACCCCAGGATCCAGAAAACCAATGCCGATTCCCTGATCGGAAAGGAATGCGTGGTCACGGAACCCATTGACAACCTGAAGGCCTGCGGCCGGGTAAAGGTGGGCGGCATGACCTGGAGCGCCAGAAGCGTTTCGGGAGAGGACATTCCTGTAGGAACCATTGTGAAAATTTCCCGCATTGAGGGTGTAAAGCTCTTTGTAAAGCCTGTCCCGGTGCCGGAAGCCGCCAAGTAAAAAAGGAGGAACATCTATGCCTATTGTATTGCTTATCATCGTCATTCTCGCCCTTGTCATCATCATTTCCAACATCTCCGTGGTCCAGCAGTCCCGGGCCTATGTTGTGGAGCGGTTGGGCGCTTTCCACAGCGTGTGGGGCGTGGGTATGCACTTTAAGGTGCCCTTTATTGACCGGGTTGCCCGGAAGGTGAGCCTGAAAGAGCAGGTCCTGGACTATCCCCCCCAGCCTGTCATCACCAAGGACAACGTGACCATGCAGATCGATACCGTCGTCTACTTCCAGATCACAGACCCCAAGCTCTACTGCTACGGCGTGGAGCAGCCCATGATGGCTATGGAGACCCTGACCGCCACCACTCTGCGTAACATCATCGGCGATTTGGAGCTGGACCAGACCCTGACCTCCCGCGATGTGGTCAACACCAAGATGCGCTCCATTCTGGACGATGCCACCGACCCCTGGGGCATCAAGGTCAACCGGGTAGAGCTGAAGAACATCCTGCCTCCTGCCGACATCCAGAACTCCATGGAGAAGCAGATGAAGGCCGAGCGTGACCGCCGTCAATCCATCCTTCAGGCCGAGGGCCAGAAGAAGTCCGCCATCCTCATTGCCGAGGGCGAAAAGGAATCCGCCATTTTGAAGGCCGATGCTGAGAAGCAGGCCGCCATTCTCCGGGCTGAGGCCGAGAAGCAGGCTGCCATTCTGAAGGCCGACGGCGAAGCCCAGGCCATTCTGGCAGTGCAGCAGGCCCTGGCCGACTCCATCGCCATGCTGAACGAAAAGGCCCCCAACGACAGCGTTCTGCGGCTGAAAGCCATTGAGGCCATGCAGAAGGTCGCCGACGGCCAGGCCACCAAGATCATCATCCCCAGCGAGATGCAGGGTCTGGTGGGTCTTGCCAACGGCATTGTGGAAGGCACCAAACAGTAATCACGCAAAGGGGCGCAGCAAAATCGCTGCGCCCCCATTTTGAAAGGAAAAGTATGATGGAAAAGAATAAAAAGCGTTTTGTCCGCACCTACAGTCAGGGTGCTATCAGCACCACGGAGATCTGGGTTGACACCCAGACCGGTGTCAACTATCTCTTCCAGACCAGCAGCTACGCCGGCGGCCTGACGGTCCTCCTGGACCGGGACGGCAAGCCCATCATCTCCCCGCTGCCGGTGGTGGAAGAGAAATAAAGACGCAAAAATGGAAAGAAGATGCCATTGCGAGGCCGTGTTTGCCCGCAATGGCATCTTTTTTATGGGAAGATCCGGACCGGAGGCTATGGCTCCCTCGGCCCGGTCCCGCGTGAAGACCGAGGTCTGCCTACATCGGTCGGGGGAAGCGTGTATGCTTATGCGCGGCTCCGCGCCATACGGCACAGAACGTTCAGAGCGTTTTCAAAGGCGGTGGCAGAGGCACGGCCCTGACCGGCGCGGCCAAAAGCGGTGCCGTGGGCGGCGGTGGTAATGGGATAGGGCTGTCCGCCGCTGATGGTCACGCCCTGGTCGAATCCAACTGTCTTCAGGGCGATTTGCCCCTGATCGTGGTACATGGTGACGACGGCGTCAAAATCCCCCCGGAAGGCCCGCATGAATACAACGTCCGCGGGATATGGACCGGTAACATTCCAGCCGAGGCTCTGGGCTGCCGCAACGGCTGGGGCAATGACGTCCAGCTCCTCCCGGCCGCATTTCCCGTTTTCGCCGTTGTGGGGATTCAGGCCGGAAACCGCGATCCGGGGCTCCTCCACACCGAAAGCGCGGCTTGTGTCGTGGGCAAGCCGGATCGACGCCAGAATTTCGGGAACGTTCAGATGGGCACTGACGGCGCTGATGGGAATGTGGCTTGTGACCCGCACGGTCATCAGATTTCCCAGCATATTGATCTCTCCGCAGGTGTTGGGATTGCCCAAAAGATCCGCGATGAGCTCGGTTTCACTCTCCTGGACCATTCCGGCCTCCTTCATGGCCCCCTTGTGCATGGGACCGTACAGAAAGCCTGTGATTTTTCCCTCAAGACAGAGCCGACAGGCGGCGTGAAACTGAGAAAGATCCCCTTTTCCGCAATAGGCGCTCATTTTGCCCATGGTGACCCGCGCGGGATCCTGATCTCCGGTGTCCCAGACGGGAACGCCCCTTTCCCAATCGGCCTGGCATAAATCTGTGACGGCATAGTGGGGGTATTTGGCATCGATAATGGCCAGTCCCTGCTCCAGAATTCGGATATCCCCGATGATCAGCGGGCGGCACGCTTCCGTCAGAACGCCGCTGACGAGAACCTTCGCCACGATTTCCGGCCCGACGCCCGCGGCGTCTCCCAGGAGAATGCCCAGCACTTTCTTTCCCATGGCGCTGTTCCTCAACCGGAAAGCTCGGTCCGGCGCTGCCGGATGAAGTCCAGCGCGCTGGCCCAGGCCTTTTCAAAGGAACTGCGGAACCGGACCACGGGGCCGAAATCCTCATAGTCCTTGGGCTCGATGGCGTGAAGCTCGTAGGCCTGACGGAATTCCGGCAGACAGCGGCACAGGGTATCCGTGACCTCCAGCGGCACAGGGGCCAGGAAGCGCTGAACAACGGGGGGATCCTGCTCCAGCAGTTTGTCGGCGGTGCTCGCCCAGTTGATGGTGACCACCGCGTCCGCGCCGACCATTTCCGTGAAGTGGTGCAGTCCCCGGGCGCCGCCGCTGATCATCCCCACCGCGGGGGCGTGGGTTTTGGTGTACTGGTATATTTTCTTTGCCGCGGCAATACCAGCCTGCCAGACATAGTCCTTTGGAATGTCCATGTCCCGGGCCGCCGCCGTCATATGCTCGTCAAAAATGCCCGCGATGTGGGAGAAGTAGGCCACCGGGGGCCGCTCCATTCCGGCGGTGGCCCGGGTATAGACGTCGCAGACGTCCGCGGCCTGCCGCAGGGCCATTACCTCCGTGGCATTGATGGCGTAGCCCTCCCGCAGGAGAATGTCAATGGCCTTCAGCCCCTCTTCCGTAGCCGGAACCTTCAGCATGATGTTGGGCAGATTTTCCGCGTTGAACCGCCCCCAGCGGACAATGCTCTCGCAGTCCTCGTGGAAGGGATCCCCCTGAATGCTTACATAGCCGTGTTTCCCGCCGGATTCCCGGTACAGGGGGAGAAAGGCCAGCGCGATTTCCTCCACAAGCGCCCGCTGAAGCCGGATCAGGGCGACGGAATCCTCCGGCTCCTGACGCAGGATCTCGTCCAGCACCTCTATGGCATGGGCCTTGTCCGGACCCTGGAGCATTTTCCAGGTGTAGGCGGGATTCTGGGTACAGCCAACCGCTCCGGCATCCAGAGCAAGCCGGGCCTGTTCCCGGGTCACGTTGTTGATCCAGAAGCGGGTGGGCGTCTGCCGGGCTACGCGATGAAAGTAGGTGTTCATAAAATTCTCCTTTCCGGGGATTGCGAAAACTTATCAGCTCAAAAAGTTCTCCGTTTCTGTTTTTTCAATCTTGGAAGCGGTGGGATTCTCACAGCTGAATTTCGGCTGCAAGGCCATTATAACCCGGACAGAAAAAATGTCAAATCCACGTTATGCGGCGATTTCAAGATATATGTATATTATATATGCTTATATACGATAATATAATATTTTTGTACTGTAATATAAAACTA
>NZ_JAHLPU010000059.1 GCF_018918045.1 Pseudoflavonifractor sp. MSJ-30 | reverse complement strand
AAGTCAAATCATTTTCTGCCGGGGCGTGTACCTGGCAGAAAATACTTCTCAGGCCGTTAGTGTGCGAGTTGTCCGCTGCAAGCGGACAAGGAGTGCATGCGACGGACTGCAAAAGTCTGGTGGAAAACCCCGAATGGGGTTTTTCGACAAGCTCAGGGGCGGCTAATTGCCGCCCTTATTGCTATACCAACGCCGCCAGCTGCCGGGCGGTGAGAACGCCTGCGGCGCGGTTCACGACGGCGCCGTCCCGGAAAACCAGCAGGGTGGGAACGCTCTGTATGCTATATTCCGCAGCCTTTTCCGGCAGAGCGTCTACGTCCGCTTTGCAGACCCTTACCTCGGGATGGGCCATGGCAAAATCCTCCAGAATGGGGGCGAATGCCTGGCAGGGCCCGCACCAGCCGGCGTAAAAATCCACGAAAACCGGCCCCGGCTGGGTGAGAACATGGCGGGAGAAGCTGTCGTTGGTCAAGGTGATGATGGACATGATTGCCTCCTTTTTATCGTATGGCTCGGGGGTTATGAATTGACAATGGACAATTGACAGTTGACAATTAAGGAGTTTCCTTCGGAACGATTGGGATAGATGGTGCAGGTTTGCCTCTCCGGGGTGCTATAATTGTCAATTGTCCATTGTCAACTGTCAATTCGCTTGCTATATTGATATTTTTATACAGATTTCCTTTCCAGAATTTTGGCAATTTGCCAGTATACAAATCGTGCCGTGTGTGATAATATAAGAACAAGAATTAATCGCAAATAGAAAAGGAGAAATCAGTTATGTTCATCACAAACGATATTCGCTATGTAGGTGTTAACGATCATCAGGTGGACCTGTTTGAGGGGCAGTACAGGGTGCCCGGCGGCATGGCCTACAATTCCTATGTGATCCTGGACGAGAAGATCGCCATTATGGATACTGTGGACAAGAACTTCACCCATGAGTGGCTGGATAACATCCAGGCGGTGCTGAATGGCCGGAAGCCTGACTATCTGGTGGTGCAGCATATGGAGCCGGATCATGCCGCCAATGTGGGCAATTTCATGAAGCTCTACCCGCGGACCACCATTGTGTCCTCCGCCAAGGCATTCAACATGATGACCGCCTTCTTCGGCACGGATTATGCGGACCGCCGGATTGTGGTGGGCGAGGGCGACTCCCTGAGCCTGGGCAAGCACACTCTGGCCTTTGTAGCCGCACCCATGGTCCACTGGCCTGAGGTTATTGTGACGTATGACGTGCTGGATAAGGTCCTGTTCTCCGCTGATGGCTTCGGCAAGTTCGGCGCTCTGGATGTGGAGGAACCCTGGGACGATGAAGCCCGCCGGTACTATATCGGCATTGTGGGCAAGTACGGCGCCCAGGTCCAGGCCCTGCTGAAAAAGGCGGCCACTCTGGATATTCAGACCATCTGCCCCCTCCATGGCCCCGTGCTGAAGGAAGATCTGGGCCACTACCTGCACCTGTATGACCTGTGGTCCTCCTATACCGTAGAGACCGAGGGCGTGGTCATCGCCTATACCAGCATCTACGGCAACACCAGAGCCGCCGTGGAAAAGCTGGCGGAGGCTTTGCGGGCCAACGGCTGCCCGAAGGTCATCGTTCATGATCTGGCCCGGTGCGACATGGCGCAGGCTGTAGCCGATGCCTTCCGGTACAGCAAGCTGGTGTTGGCGACCACTACCTACAACGCCGATATCTTCCCCTTTATGAAGGAATTTATTCACCACCTGACCGAGCGGAATTTCCGCAACCGTACCGTGGCCCTGATGGAGAACGGCTCCTGGGCGCCTCTGGCCGCCAAGGTCATGAAGAAAATGCTGGAGGAGTGCAAGAACCTGACTTTTGCGGATACCACTGTACGCATCGTCTCCGCGCTGAATGAGACCTCCTCCAAGCAGGTGGAGACTCTGGCCGGAGAACTGAGCAAGGAATATCTGGCTCAGCAGGACGCCACTGCCGACAAAAATGACCTGACGGCTCTGTTCAACATCGGCTATGGACTGTATGTGGTCACCACCAATGACGGCGCCCGGGATAACGGTCTGATCGTCAACACCGTCAGCCAGGTGACCAATACACCCAACCGCATCGCCGTCACCATCAACAAGCAGAACTACTCCTTCCACACCATTCAGAAAACCGGCGTGCTGAACGTCAACTGTCTGGATGTGTCCGCACCCTTCTCTGTGTTCCAGCGCTTCGGCTTCCAGAGCGGCCGGACAGCAGATAAATTCGAGGGCCTGGAGATTCTGCGCTCCGACAACGGACTGGCCTTCCTGCCCCGGTATATCAATTCCTTCATGTCTCTGAAGGTGGAAAGCTTCGTGGACATGGATACCCACGGCATGTTCATCTGCACCGTCACCGAGGCAAGAGTCATGTCTGACGCGGACACCATGACCTACACCTACTACCAGAAGAACGTGAAGCCCAAGCCCGAGACTGAGGGCAAGCATGGCTTCGTGTGCAAGGTCTGCGGCTGGATTTATGAGGGCGACGAGCTGCCCGACGACATCATCTGCCCCCTGTGCAAGCACGGCGCGGCGGACTTTGAACCCATCGGATAAGAAACTGCGGCGGCACCGCGCACTTGGGCGGTGCCGCCATATTTTTGCTTGCCGTCTATCAGGTTTTGTGGTAGAGTAGAAAGAAAAAGAAAGGTGGGAGAAAATATGATTTTTCCCGAATATGGTCTGTTTTATTTTGACCAGGCGCTGTCCCTGTTTGGCAAGGTCCTGACTGAGGGCGTGATGCCGCTGGCCAGCATTGCCGTCTATGTGTTTACGGCCCTGTCACTGTATACCATCGCCAGGCGCAGGGGCATTTCCGCACCCTGGCTGGCCTGGGTGCCTGTGGCGAATCTCTGGGTGCTGGGTTCCATTTCCGACCAGTACCGCTACCTGACTCAGGGGCAGATGAAGCATAAGCGGGTCACGCTGCTGATTTGGGAGTGCGTCAGCTGTGCCATGATCGCCGGTGTGGTCGTCAGCGCGTTCCTTGCGGTTGCCGGGGAGAGTGTGCAGGCAATTGTAACGCTGCTGAGCCTGGTGCTCGTAATGCTGGTGGTGGCCATCGTCTATGCGGTGCTGTATTTCATGGCGCTGTACGATGTCTATGCTTCCTGCGATCCTCAGAACGCCGCGCTGTATCTGGTGCTGTCCATTTTCTTCCGATTCCTGGTGCCCGTTTTCCTGTTCATCTCCCGGGATATGGAGAAGGGCATGCCGCCGAGGAAGCCTGCGGGTGATCCGGAAATCTGAGCTTGTTTCCACGCCGGGGGCGGTTTTGTGCCGCTCCCGGCATTTTGCGAAAAGGAAACATGCTTTCCGGCGGAAACTTTTGTTTATGTGACCGTTGACAAAGGCTGTCGGGTATTGTAGAATTTGATGGTAGAGACGAAGGGTGTCTACGGGTGAAAGCCCCGGGCGGCTTTGTCCCTTTTTTGTTTTGTCCACATCAATCTTTCTTGATTCAAAGGAGAACTGTTACATTATGGAAAAACTGGAGCAGCTGTACGAAGGAAAAGCAAAAAAAGTATTCAAGACCGACGACCCTGAGCTTCTGGTTGTAGAATACAAGGACGACGCCACCGCCTTCAACGGCCTGAAGAAGGGCACCATTGCCGGCAAGGGCGTGATCAACAACGAGATGAGCAACCGGCTCATGCAGATGCTGGAAAAGAAGGGCATCCCCACCCACTTCGTCAAGGAGCTGAATTCCCGGGAGACCCTGGTGAAGAAGGTTTCTATCGTGCCGCTGGAGGTCATTGTCCGCAATATCTCCGCCGGTTCCTTCGCCAAGCACTACGGCGTGGAAGAGGGAATTGTGTTCGAGCATCCTACCATTGAGTTCTCCTATAAAAATGACGAGCTGGGCGACCCCCTGCTGAACACCTATCACGCGCTGGCTCTGAAGCTGGCCACGCCCGAGGAGATCAAGACCATTGAGGATTATTCCTTCCGCATCAACGAGGCCCTGAAGGCCTTCTGGCTGACCTGTGGCGTTACCCTGGTGGATTTCAAGCTGGAGTTCGGCAGACTGTCCGACGGTACCATCGTGCTGGCTGACGAGATCAGCCCTGACACCTCCCGCCTGTGGGATGTGAAGACCCATGAGAAGCTGGACAAGGATCGCTTCCGCCGGGATCTGGGCGGCGTGGAAGAGGCTTATGCCGAGATCATGCGGCGTCTGGATGAGCATCTGAAGTAAGAACATTGTTACCCTTGGAAACTCCGGCAGGCGGAAAAGCCCACCGGAGCTTCCGTGCGTATAAACAAGGTCAAAAATACACACTATTTGTTATAAATCGGAGGATCACATTATGGGAAACTGCGCAATCGTTGGCATCAACTGGGGCGACGAGGGCAAGGGCCGGATGGTAGACCTGCTGACCCAGGACTACGATATCGTCGTTCGTTATCAGGGCGGCGGCAATGCCGGCCATACGGTCATCAATGAGTACGGCAAATTTGCGCTGCATCTGCTGCCCTCCGGCATCTTCCGCAAGGGCGTTGTGAATATTCTGGGCAACGGCGTTGCCCTTGACCCGGAGAACCTGTGGAAGGAAATGGAGCAGGTCCGCGCCCAGGGCGTTGCCATTACCCCGGAGAATCTGAAGATCTCTGACCGCGCCTCTCTGCTGATGCCCTGGCACCGGCTCCAGGACGGCCTGGAGGAGGCCCGCCTGGCCGACAAGAAGTACGGCTCCACCAAGCAGGGCATTGCCCCCTTCTATGCCGATAAGTACGCGAAGAAGACCATCCTGGCCGGGGAACTGCTGTACCCCAAGCACCTGAAAGAGCATCTGGCCGATCTGCTGGAGTGGAAGAACCTGACCCTTACCGGTGTCTACGGTGCCGAGCCTGTGACCATGGAAGAGCTCATGGCCTGGGTGGACGACTACTGCGAGAAGATCAAGCCCTATGTTGCCGATACTGGTGTGTTCCTGCGGGATGCTCAGGCCGAGGGCAAGCAGATCCTCTTCGAGGCTCAGCTGGGCTCCCTGCGGGACCTGGACTACGGCATCCACCCCTACACCACCTCCTCCAACCCCATTGCCGCCTATGCCCCCGTGGGCTCCGGCGCACCCAATGTGAAGATCGACCATATCGTGGGCGTCGTTAAGGCCTATTCCAGCTGCGTTGGCGAAGGCCCATTCACCTGTGAGTTCTTCGGCAAGGAGGCGGACGAGTTGCGCAATGCGGGCTTTGAGTTCGGCGCCAAGACCGGACGTCCCCGCCGGGTAGGCCCCATCGATATTGTGGCTACCCGCTACGGCATCCGCTGCCAGGGTGCTACCTCCATAGCTCTGACCAAGCTGGACGTGCTGAGCTATATGGACCAGGTTCCTGTCTGCGCCCACTACGAGCTGGACGGCAAGCAGATCGAGGAGTTCCCCTTCCCCGCAGTCCTGGCGGACGCCAAGCCCGTCATGGAGTACTTGCCCGGCTGGAAGTGTGATATCTCCGGCTGCCGCACCTGGGACGAGCTGCCTGAGAATGCCAAGAAGTACGTGGAGTACGTGGAGAAGAACATCGGCTGCCACATTGGCTACGTCTCCGTAGGCCCCGAGCGTGACAGCATCATCTACCGCTGATAAGGAGGAAACCATGACTGACCGCTACGAATCCCCCCTGTCCTCCCGATACGCTTCGGAGTATATGCTGCACCTGTTCTCTCAGGATGTGCGCTACCAGACCTGGCGGAAACTCTGGGTGAGCCTGGCAAAGGCCGAGCAGAAGCTGGGCCTCGGCATTACCGAGGATCAGGTGAAGGAGCTGGAAGCCCACATCACCGACATTGACTATGCCGTGGCCGCCGAACGGGAGAAACTGGTACGCCATGACGTGATGGCCCATGTGTACGCCTACGGTCAGGTGGCCCCTTCCGCAGCCGGTATTATCCATCTGGGGGCTACCAGCTGCTATGTCACCGACAACGCCGACATTGTCATCTATCGGGACGGCCTGCGCTATCTGAAGGAAGAGCTGAAAAAAGTCCTGGCAAATCTGCGGGACTTTGCGGAAAGCTATAAGGCCATGCCTACCCTGGGCTATACCCACTACCAGCCCGCCCAGCTGGTGACCGTTGGAAAGCGGGCCACCCTGTGGATGCAGGATCTGGCTTCCGATCTGGAGGAACTGGATTTCGTCATCGACAATATGCGCTTCCTGGGCTGCCGGGGCACCACCGGCACAGAGGCCAGCTTCCTGGACCTGTTTGACGGGGATACTGCCAAAATCGACGAGATGAACAGAATGATCTCCGCGGACTTCGGCTTTGAGAAGTGCTTCGCCGTCTGCGGCCAGACCTATCCCCGAAAGCTGGACAGCCGAATCCTCAACGTTCTGTCCTCCATCGCCCAGAGCTGCTACCGCATGGCCAACGACATCCGGCTGCTGCAGCACGACCGGCAGGTGGAAGAACCCTTTGAGAAGAATCAGATCGGCTCCTCTGCCATGCCCTATAAGCGCAACCCCATGCGCTGTGAGCGGATCTGCTCTCTGTCCCGGTATCTCATGGCGGACGCTCTGAACGCCCCCATGACCGCCTCCACCCAGTGGCTGGAGCGGACCCTGGACGATTCCGCCAACCGCCGCATTTCCCTCCCCGAGGGCTTTCTGTGTGCCGATGCCGTGCTGCGTTTGGCTCAGAACGTCACCGATGGGCTGCACGTCAATGAAAAAATCGTGGAGCGCACGGTTCGGGAGTATCTGCCCTTTATGACCTCTGAGAATCTGATGATGGAGGCCGTCAAGCGGGGCGGCGACCGGCAGGAGCTGCATGAGATCATCCGCTCCTGCTCCATGGAGGCCACTGCCCGCATGAAGAACGGTGAGAGCTGCAACCTGCTGGAGCTGCTCTCCGCCCGGAAGGAATTCGGCATGACCCCCGAGGAAATAGAGGCACTGCTGGACCCCAAGCTGTATGTGGGCCGCTGCCCCGAGCAGGTGGACCGGTTCCTGAAGGAAATCGAGCCGTTGATCGGCGATGTGAAGCGGGAAACCGCGGAAATCAACCTATAAACGGAGGTAACCTCATTGGAAAAAATTCTGGTTTTGGACTTTGGCGGCCAGTATAACCAACTGATCGCCCGCAGAGTCCGGGATCTCCACGTCTATGCGGAGATCGAGCAGTACGATGCCATTACCCCCGCCGAGATCAAGGCCCGGGACTACAAGGGCATCATCTTCACCGGCGGCCCCAATAGCGTCTATGATATGTCCTCCCCCCACTATGACCCGGAGGTTTTGAAGCTGGGCATTCCCGTTCTGGGCATTTGCTACGGCTGCCAGCTCACCGCCTGGATGGCCGGCGGCACGGTCATCACCGCTGAGACTTCCGAATACGGCAAGATTCAGCTGAATCTGAAAAAGCAAACTTCCAAGCTCTTTGCCGATGTGCCCGAGAGCAGCATCGTGTGGATGAGCCATACGGACCGGGTCGATCAGCTGCCGGAGGGCTTCGAGGTCACCGCCTCCACCGATAACTGCCCTGTGGCTGCCATGGAGAACGAGGCGCAGAAGCTCTACGCTGTCCAGTTCCATCCCGAGGTGACCCACAGCCAGTTCGGCAATCAGATGCTCAAAAACTTCCTGTACAATGTCTGCCTCTGCACCGGCGACTGGCAGATGGATTCCTTCATTGAGGATACCGTCAAGGCCCTGCGGGAGCGCATCGGCGATAAGAAGGTCATTCTGGGCCTTTCCGGCGGCGTTGACTCCTCCGTGGCCGCGGGCCTCATCAGCCGGGCTGTGGGCGACCAGCTGACCTGTGTCTTCGTAGATCAGGGCCTTATGCGCAAGGATGAGGGCGACTTTGTAGAAAAGACCTTCACCAGCCTTTTTGATATGCACTTCGTCCGGGTCAACTGCCAGGAGCATTTCCTGGAGTGCCTGAAAGGCGTGGTAGACCCGGAGCAGAAGCGGAAAATCATCGGCACCGAGTTCTATAAGGTGTTCTGGGACGAGGTCCGCCGCCAGGGCGGTGAGGATGCCTTCTTTGCTCAGGGTACCATTTACCCCGACTGCATCGAGTCCGGCAAGGGCAACGCCGATAAGATCAAGACCCACCACAATAAGGTCAAAATGCCCGAGGACGTGAAGTTCCTGGACATCATCGAGCCTTTGGCCAGCCTGTTTAAGGACGAGGTTCGCCGGGTAGGCGAGCAGCTGGGTATCCCTCACGAGCTGGTCTGGCGGCAGCCCTTCCCCGGCCCCGGCCTGGGTGTGCGCATCATCGGGGAAATCACCGCCGAGAAGGTCAAGATCCTCCAGGAAGCCGACTGGGTACTCCGGGATGAAATGGCCAAAAACGGCTACGAAAGCCAGATGGCCCAGTTCTTCTGCGTCTTGCCCGGTGTCAGCACCGTGGGCGTCATGGGCGACCACAGAACCTACGACCACCTTCTGGCCATCCGCGCCGTCACCACCGACGACTTCATGACCGCCGACTGGGCAAGAATCCCCTACGACATCCTGGCCACCGTCTCCAACCGCATCACCAATGAGGTCAAGCACATCAACCGCGTTGTCTACGACGTCACCAGCAAACCGCCCGCAACGGTGGAGTGGGAATGATAGGCAAAAACCGAAAAAGTGTAGACATACCAACAGTTTTTTGAATGCCTTAAACCACCTCTGATAAGGTTTTGATAAGATCCCACTGCAGTACAATTATTCTGCATTGCAAGTGGTTTGTGGGTAAGGGATAATTTCCCACGCCTCACAAGGATTCATATTAGCATTAAGCCCGTACTGATCGGATGGTCAGTACGGGCTTTTTTGCGTCCTGCTTTAATCGTTAATATACTTTTTCAGCGACTTCACAAATGCATCGCTAAATTCCTGTGAGGGTACTTTGCCCCAGATTTGTGTGGTGTCCTCTGCGGGGAACGTGTAACGCCAATGGTCGTACTGCTCTTTGCTGATCTCGCCGTTTCTGAACTTTTCGGACTGTTCAGCCCAGGCAGACAGCATTTCGTAAACAGATGCATCCATGTTCCGCTTGTTGCCATCAAAAATGATATGAACCTCGTCTCCCTGCCTTTCCGCTCTGGCTCCATGAATATCCTCAATGGCGAAAAGCGTGTGGATAAAACCGAGATCACTGTCTATGTCAGGGATTTTCAGTGCCAGCGGGGAAACCTCCAAAACATTTGCAAGAGCGTTCACCAGATCCTCTTTGGGAGTTCTGGTGCCAGACTCATATTGAGCCATACGAACATCTGCGGTTTTTGCAGGAAATCCCACGGCCTGCCCGAGCCAGCGCTGGGTCATGCCCCTAAGATTGCGCATAAAACGAATTCTTTCACCGATTGCCATAGTCAATCACTCCTATGTAGGTTTGCTTCGCTATCATAGCATATATGTTTAGGCTATGTCAAGATATATTAAATAATTTTGCTTAATATTTTCCCTCAAGCCTCTTGACATAACTGTATTTGCTTAGTATAATACAGAAGCAAAATTAAGCAAATATGTTTAATGTTGTCCGCCCGGGCAAATCGGATGGCGGCCAGCAAGTATTCCGACACGAAAGAAGATAACTATACGCTGAAAGGAGGTGAGCGCCATGGAAAACAAATTCATACGAGTAGAGGAAGTCGCAAAGGAACTAGATGTGTCGAAGCCCTATGCCTATAAGATCATTCGCCAGCTGAACGAGGAACTGAAGGCAAAAGGGTTTATTACCATCGCAGGACGAGTCAACCGCCAATATTTCAACGAAAGGCTCTATGGAGCAGAAAGGAAAGAATTGAATGCCAGCCTATAAGAACAAAGAAAACAATTCGTGGTATGTGGTTACGCAGTACACGGACTGGACAGGAGAACGAAAACAAAAGTGTAAACGAGGGTTTAGTACCCGCCGGGAAGCACTGGAATGGGAGCAGAAGTTCCAGCAGCAAAGTGCCGGGGACCTGGATATGACGTTTGAGGCATTTGTGGAGATTTACACCACAGACCTCAGGGCAAGGTTGAAAGAAAGTACCTGGCAGACCAAGGAGCATATCATCAGGACCAAAATACTTCCTTATTTCGGGAAGCGTAAGATCAACGAAATTACTACCAAGGATGTAATTGCCTGGCAGAATGAGCTGCTCGCTTACCGGGATGAAAAGCGCAAGCCCTACTCGCAGACCTACCTCAAATCGCTGCACAATCAGCTCTCTGCAATTTTCAACCATGCAGTTCGGTATTATGATCTGCATTCCAATCCGGCAGCCAAAGCCGGAAATATGGGAAATGAGGAACGTAGGGAGATGTTGTTCTGGACGAAGGAGGAGTACCAGAAATTTTCAGAGGTAATGATGGACAAGCCTGTTTCTTACTACTCATTTCAAATGCTTTACTGGACAGGTATCCGGGAAGGTGAGTTGCTGGCGCTGACACCGGCTGATTTTGATTTTGAACATGGTACGGTAAAAATCAGCAAAACGTATCAGCGCTTCAAGGGCGAAGACATCATAACTTCACCGAAAACCAAGAAAAGTAACCGTACAATTCAGATGCCAGAGTTTCTATGCACACAAATGCAGGAATTCTTCAAAATGCAGTATGGGCTAAAAAAGAAGGACCGTATTTTTACCGTGACCAAGAGCTATCTCCACCACGAAATGGACAGAGGTGCCAAGACAGCAGGCGTTAAGCGGATTAGGATCCATGATTTGAGACACAGCCATATCAGCCTGTTAATCGACATGGGGTTTTCTGCAGTGGCTATTGCTGATCGGGTAGGGCATGAAAGTATTGAAATCACTTATCGGTATGCCCATCTATTTCCCTCCAAGCAAAAAGAGATGGCAAGCAAACTGGACGATATTAACAAAGGAGCGTGATATTGATGTCAGCAAAGAATGTAGACAAGCACAACCGATTCCGCAGTATCACTGTGGGATTCCGGGTATCGCCGGAAGAAAACGAGGAGCTGAACAGAGCTGTTGCTTTGTCGGGACTTCCCAAACAGGAATATTGCTATCGCAAGTGCATGGGGCGCGAGGTCGTGGTACAGCCAAATCCCAGGGTTTACAAGGCGCTCAAAAACCAGATGGCAGCAATTCTTTTGGAACTGGAGCGAATTGCAGCAGGAGATTGTGTTGCTGACGAACTGCTTAGTACCATTGACCTCATTGCTGTTACCATGAACGGAATAAAGGGGGACAATGCGGATGCTTGACGAAAAAGAAAAGACCGCCCTTGGCACATCTGTTGGCGCAGACGCAGGGCAGTCGATTCATTCACAAACTACTCAAATTATAACAGGTGAAACGCCGGAAATCAATGACCTGGAGGACATTTCTCAAGAAAAATTTTTCCTTCAGATGCAGAGAATGCAGGACCCGGCCTATCTGCATACGGTTTCTATGAATGAGCTGTACGAGACGGTTTATGAGGGCAAGCAGGCGGTTATTGACGGCCTGCTCTATGCGGGGACATATCTGTTTGCCGGTGCGCCAAAGGTGGGGAAATCCTTCTTCATGGCACAGCTGGCCTACCATGTCAGTACGGGACAAAAGCTCTGGGAATATGAAGTCCACCAGGGAACGGTTTTGTATCTGGCATTAGAAGATGATTACCAGCGATTGCAGGAACGGATGTCCCGAATGTTCGGTGTGGAGGGAACGGATAAGCTCCATTTTGCCATCTGCGCCAAGCAGCTGGGGGCGGGACTGGACGAACAGTTGGAAAAATTCATCCGAGAGCATCCCGATACCCGCCTGATTATCATTGATACCTTACAGAAGATTCGGGAGGTCAGTACGGATGCCTACAGTTACGCCAACGACTATGAGATTGTGGGGAAGATGAAGCAGTTCGCGGACAGAAACAGAATTTGCCTCCTTCTGGTGCATCACACCAGAAAGCAGCAGGCCGGAGATAAATTTGAGATGATTTCCGGCACAACAGGATTGCTGGGGTGTGCGGATGGAGCGTTCCTGCTACAAAAGGAGAAGCGTACAGATCAGAACGCCACACTGGACATTGTGGGGCGAGATCAGCCGGATCAGCGGCTGCATCTGACCCGAAATATGGAAAAGCTTTCCTGGGACTTGGATCACGCAGAAACAGAGCTTTGGAAAAAGCCACCTGACCCGTTTCTCAAAAAGGTTGCCGGAATTTTGACGGTTGCTGCCCCGGAGTGGAACGGCAGTGCTACCGAGTTGGCAGCGCTGCTTCAAGAGGAAATGCAGCCCAATATTCTGACACGGCAGCTAAATGTAAAAGCCGGGGAGCTGCTGAGCGAATACGGTGTAGAATACACTGTGAAGCGCACCAGAAACGGAAGTGCTATCCGGCTGCGAAACCAAGAGGTGTGACGATTGGTGACGGTTGTGACGATTAAAACGACAGCGGGGGCGGTATCCAAAATACCGTCACAATCGTCACAACCGTCACATTCTCCCCGCATTCCCCGTCCCCATCGGACGGTCCGCAGACCGGGAGATGGTCAGCCGGGGAGAAATAGCTCCCTGGCTGTGGGTGGTAGCGGTGTAGCACAGGATGGGCGGAGACGATGGCACCCATGCCACAGTCGATGATACGGTGTATCATCGCTGTGGCCAAGGCTCCCGCAGGAGCCGCATCCCCCTCGGAGAGCCCACGGCACTTTGCAGCCGCAGGATGAAAGTGTCATAGTGGGTTATTACACTTCCGCAGAAGTGTCCCCCTGCAACCTACATTCTTCAAAAATCTAAATTCAGGAGGTATTATGCCTATGGCAAGAGGCGACGGTATTGACCGTACCAGCGCAAGAAACGCAAAGATGACAGTTGCCAAAGTGGGCAACGCACAGGCTCACAATGAGCGGCAGAAAGAAAGTTATGTAAATCAAGATATAGTCCCGGAGCGAACGAAAATGAACGTCCACTTCAAATCCCCCACAGGAGATTATGCCGCCATGTTTGATGAAATGGTAGCTTCCGGCACTATTTCCACCCGTGGCTTGAAAGCGGATGCGGAGAAGTTCGGGGAGCTGGTGTTCGATGTAAACTCCGCCTATTTCTATAACCACGACGGCTATGACTTCGCCAAGCAGTTCTACGCAGATGCCTACAAGGCCGCCGTGAGCATCGTAGGCGGTGAACAGTATATCCTCTCGGCTGTGATGCACGCCGATGAACGGAATCGTGCCATGTCTGAGAAGCTAGGAGAGGATGTCTACCATTACCATCTCCATGTGGTCTATATCCCTGTGGTAGAAAAAGAAGTCCGCTGGACAAAGCGCTGCAAAGACCCGACCCTGGTGGGAACCGTTAAGGAGCGGATTCACCAGGTCAGTATGAGTAAGAAGTGGGCTTCCCAGCCGGCAATCGGAGAGGATGGACAGCCACTGCTCACCAAGTCTGGCAAGCCTGTTCTGAAAAAGTCCTATTCCGTCCTACAGGACGATTTTTTCAACGCCATGCGCAGTGCCGGATACACAGACCTGGAGCGTGGCGAACGTGGCAGCTCTGAGGAACATCTGACTGTGACCCAATTTAAGGTAGAGCGGGAGCAGGAGCGCTTGGAGGGCCTGACAGAGCAAACAGCCCAAAAAGCCCAGGAGGCTGCTGTTCTGGGGAAGAAACTTGAACGATACCAAAAGCAGCAGGTGGCCATTCAGAAAGTAGATGCAATCGAAGCCAAACCCGTTCCCCTGTCCTCTACAAAGGTGATCCTGGAACGCAAGGAGTACGAAGCCCTGAAGGCAACAGCGAAAAAGTACATTGCCCAGGAGAAGCGGGAGGGGGTACTTCAAAAGGCACTGGATGCTGCCAAGGGCCTGATTAACGAGCTGAAAGCGGAGATCGCTTCCCTACGAGAAGAATTGTCCTACTATCGCTCTCCAAAATTCCAGATGAAACTCCACAAAATCGAAAAGGAAAATGATGCCCTCCGGGACAAGCTCCGAGTCTATAATGCCATCATTGATCGGTACGATTTGGGGAGATTCTTCGGTAAAAACAGGGATATGGGCCGTTCCAGGGACGAGGCACGATAAATCCCGTGTAGACCCGGGAAAAGCGGAAATAAACGGATGGGAGCGTCAGAATAGAACAGCGTATCATTCGGGCGCTCCCCATCTGAAAATCAGCAGTTATTTCCGGGTGTAGAGTCGGAAAAAATTTACAGATTCAGGAGGTACTTATGAAAACAGGGCTTACCAAGAAGCAAAAGAGAACCAGCATTTATTTCACAGAAGCGGACGAATTTGTAGAAATCTGCACCTATAACACAGACTTCAAAAAGCGGCTGACGGAATTTGCCGCCAAATATCCCGCAGAGTGCCGTCAACTGGACGACGATGGGAACGGCTGTAAGACATTTGCCGTCAAAAAGGGCCGTTTTGGCATCCGCTTGACGGCACCTTACAGCGAAAAAAGACGGCAAGCAGCCAGTGCGCTGGCAAAAAAGAACGCACAAAATCTGAGGAGGACAGCAAAATGAAATTTATATCGTGCAGATTCAATATTGATACCGCCTGCGTGGAGCTGCGGTGCGCAGATGGACGTTTGGTGTCCATCTACACACCTGCGGTGGAGGATGAATACGCGGAGAATATGTGTCAGCGGTCAGAGCTGGATTGGCTGATTGACCATGATCCGGTTGGGTATGCGCAGTTGGTGCTGCATGGGGATGTGGAGGAATATTTGAAAAACGTGACTGACTACAGGTGCTTGGAATAACTACTTGAATTTATAGTGCAAGCGTGGCTCTATAAGTTTACACTCTACAGAACAGTTATTGATATACACCTGATTCATAGCTAAATATGGAAATGCCTGACCACTACGTTATACTGTGGCCAGGCATTTTGATAGTGCATTAACCGAGATTAATATCAAATTCGTATTCTACATAATTTTCAGATTGAATGTTCAGATACATTGTCCATGTCAATTCGGAATCTGAAACTTCAAAATATGTTTCATAGTAGGTAAAGCCAGCATATGGTGTGTTGCTACTTTGATTGGTAATGCGAACATTGAATCCTTTTGAGTTAAGCAATTCTAGGTATTCTGCAACACCGTCAGTAACAGTCGCACCATTCCACTGCTGGAGGAGCGGTTTGTTTTTTACGCCGTCAACATTGATGTAGTATACTGTGGACGAAGATTTGGAATCGTAATCTTTTCCAAGCTTGCTTGAGGATTCTGGTAATACAATTGTTGATTTCGGTTCTGTTGAGGCTTCACTTTCAACAGAATTTGTCCCGACGGTCTCCGTAACTGTTGTATCTTTTAATCCATCATAACTATAGTTCGCCTTCACATGGACGGTTGCGCCAACGTAAAACCAACTGGGCAAATCACCAATAGCATTGAATTGTTTACCCATCGTGCGGGGATTGATACAGTGTCCAAAGCTGTATTCGCGTATATGATTTCCATTGGAATCAATTTCGGCAAAAGCAATGTTGTACATTGTCGTATACTTGGCATCTCGCTCACATTTTGTTACAACAAGATCTTTGTCAATTGAATACGTCTTGGATGCTGTAGAATCGGCAGATTCGGCTGTTACTGATGGCTCTGTTGCTGCTGTAGCCCGTGAAGGATCATTTTCCTCTTTCATATGGTATGTGATAATAATCGGTGAATCCGCAGAGAATATATCACCTCTGACACAGTCGGCATTTCCGTTGATGGAAACGCTCTCAACTTCGCCCTCGTCTGTCCAACCCCAATAAATATCATATAGAATTTCGGTGGAAATATTTGTAAAGCCTAAATTTTCAAGAGTATTCTGAACATCTAGGTAATTTTTATACTTGAAGGAGGATAGTGCTTGGGGCATCATAATTTCTCCATCGTGAATTTCGCCTAGTTTCTCAATATAAAGGGTTGTTACACGAACACTGTCGCTTTGACAGCTGATCTGAACAGAAGCGTTCACATCGCCCTTTACATCTAATTCGATGGAGCCAGCACAGGAATTATCATCTTTCTTCTGAAACGCAAGTGTATATGTACCAGGTGAAACTTCCAGAGAGAAAGATTTATCCTCACCATGTGCCAGTTCTCCTATTTTTTCTCCGTTGAGGCAAAGGATAACGCCGTACTTATCAAAGAAAAGATTTGACAGGAAGTCCACGTCAATGGATACGCTGACCTTTTTGTAAGCATGGTAGGAAATCTCTACTCTATCAGATTTACTGAATTGTTCGCCATCGGTAAAGCTGTTGTTACCACCGATGGAGATGGACTCGATGGTATCAATTCTGTCAGATTCAGAGTAAGAAAGGTCTTCCACGGCATCGGTGTAAATTTCGGTAAATCCAGCTGAAATAAAGTCGTTCTTTACTGTGTCATAGTTTTGACCGAGGCAGTCAGCAGCATTGTACGGTGGAGAAACAATAGTGTTAGTAATATTAGTTTCGCTGGTTGGAACAGCGGATTTATTAGGTCCCTCAACAACTTTATTCTTACCCCAAGAATAACTCGTAATATTTAGGACAGTAAAAAGAACAGCGATTGCCAGTGTAATATACTTCAGCCATTCCTGGGGTGGATTAAGTATGCCCTTATGCCACAACATCGATATGACAAGGTCAGCGATTTGAAGGAAAGAGAAAAAGACAGCAACTGCATTGTGGGAAGCAAAAGCAATCAATAATAGTAGCACTACGATGGCAAATGCAATCGTGAACACCTTAGAAAAATTGTCAAGTCCGTTCCAAAACGTCCGCAGTTTCATTGTAATTTTCTCCCAAAAGGTTACTGCGGTGTTATGTTCCGCATCGTTGCTTGGATGGGAGGGCTGTGTATGTGCTGAATTTTCTTCATTTCCAGAAGTATGAGTTTCGGCTTCCTCGTCTGACACGGGCTGGTCTAAAACGGGGATGGCACCTAAATCTGCGCCACAGTACGAACAAAAACGTGCGTCAACAGGAACTTCCTTTCCACATTCACGACAGTATTTTTTCTGCATTTCAACTTTGGCACCACATTCACGACAAAACAGAACTCCGTCATCTAAATCTGCACCGCAATTTTGACATTTCATAATGTGTTCCTCATTTCCCATGGTAGGTTATTGTGATAGGGGTATCTGGAAGATAAATCTTTCCACCGGAGGTTATTTCCTTACCGTCAACGGAAACAGTTTCGACCTGGTCTGCCTTGGCAAATATTCCCAATATCACATCGTGCTTATTTATGCATTCAACATTGTTAAAGCCGGATGACTCTAGTACCTTGCTCATATGATGAAAGTCCTGTTCGTTAAATGGTTCCAACTTCTTTGGAAATCGAATACCGCCTTGACTGATGAGCCGTTTCTGGTTTGTTTTCTCAGGGAGTACCTTGAAGACAAGGATTCCTCCACCTACCGCTATTGGAGCGCCAATGTAGAACAAAAATAGGAAAGCCGCAGCCCAGCCAGGCATATCATCGTCATTTCCTTGAATGAAAATCAGTCCGATACAAATACAGAAAAGAATGACCACAAAGACGATCCAGATTTTTGTAAGGACACTTTGGAGTTTGCTCGCTCGATCTGCGTCTCTTATTTCTTGGTTCAAACGCTTTTTTTCAAGTTCGAGTTGTTCAAGCTGTATCATTCTATCCGTTTCTGCCCGCTTGATTTTGGCCTCGTCAATATGACGGATAACTTTCTCATTTTCGTTTGTTATGATGACGGGAGTTCCACAGTAGGAACAGAAAACACGTTCACGCCCTTCCTCAATAGGAAGATTTGCGCCGCATTCTGGGCATTTTACCGAGGTGAATTTTACAGCCATAGTCAACCACCGCATTTCTGTAATATTTGATGCGTTTGGAAATAAAAAGTGCGCAGCAGAAACTGCGCACCGAAAAACGCAGCTCGGTCCTGTTGCGACACAGTTCATTCCCAGCAGGGTATGATGACCAGGCATACATTTTTACCAAAAGTATGCCTGCCGGGAAAATAATTAAACTGTGTCGCGAGAACATTATAACACATTGAGGCGAAAATACAAAGCTTATTTCAAAAAATTTGAATGATATGGATTATTTTTAAAAAATACTTGACACCATATATAACACCACATATAATATAGGAACAGGAGGGATTGCAATGTCAAAATGGGATAAGTTACTGGAAAGAATCTGTTCCCTGAGCAAGGACCTCCGATTTGAGGAGCTGCGAAAGGTTTTGGAATCCTTTGGGTATGTGATGAACGCTCCCAGAGGCGGCAGCAGTCACTATACATTCCGAAAGCCTGGATGCCAGCCGATTACCATACCGAGGCACGAACCCATCAAAAAGGTTTATGTAGAGATGGTCAAACAAGTTGTGGAAAGTGAGGGTGTCAATGAAAACACTGAATGAATATCTTACCCTGCCTTACCGCATGGAGATTGTAGAAGATCGTGCCGAGGGCGGCTTTGTGGTGTCCTACCCGGACCTCCCGGGGTGCATCACCTGTGGGGAAACGGTGGAATCTGCGGTAGCCAACGCCCAGGATGCCAAGCGGGCCTGGCTGGAGGCTGCCCTAGAGGACGGTATCCCTATCCGGGAGCCAGACGATCTGGAAAGCTACTCCGGCCAGTTCAAGCTGAGAATTCCCAAAAGCCTGCACAAGTCCCTGACCGAACACGCCAAGCGGGAGGGCATCAGTATGAACCAATATTGTGTGTATCTGTTGTCCAAGAACGATGCTGCGGCGGCAAGATAGCCCCAGTGATGTGTTGCTTCCTCTCCTAATAGAATTTATCACCGCTGATAAGATTTTGATAATCATCCGCTGTATAGCTATGATAATATGAATAATCAAAATATCTAGAAGAACTTGAGTAACGCTTGTTAAGCAAAACTGTTTAAGCGATGCATCTCAAGAACGAGTGGGAATAAATTGAAAAACTCTGCAAACCCAGTAATAATGCGGGTTTGCAGGATTTCAAAACCCTCGTTGATAAGATTTTGATAAGATTACACTTGAGCACCTTTATCGGATGTATCAAGTGGTTTGTGGGTAAAGAGTAATTTCTGAAGGCTCACAAAAAACACCATATTAACATTAAACCCCGTACTGACGGAATAAAGTCAGTACGGGGTTTTTGTCGTTTGCAGGGTTATTTCAGTTTGTCCTTAAAGGCTTCTACAAGGGCATCGCTGAGTTCCTGTGACGGAACTTTCGCCCAATGCTGCGTGGTATCTTTTTCGGGATAAGTATAGCGCCACTCATCATATTGTTCTTTAGAAATCTCGCCGCTTCTGTATTTTTCAGCCTGTTCTGCCCAAGCAGTGAGCATTTGAAATACATCACTGTTTGTGTTCGGCTTAGTACCGTCAAAGACGATATGTACTTCGTTCTCATTCTTTTCCACTTTTACGCCGTGCAGATCCTCAACGGTAAAAAGAGTGTGTATAAAGCCGAGATCACTGTCAATATCGGGAATTTTGAGTGCCAAAGGCGAAACCTCAAGTACACCTGCAAGAGCCTTTACCAAATCTTCTTTCGGCGTTCTTGATCCCGATTCATACTGTGCCATACGAATGTCGGCAGTTTTTTGCGGAAAGCCCACAGCCTGACCGAGCCATTTTTGGGTCATACCTCTTAAATTTCTAAAGAAACGGATTCTTTCACCGATTGCCATTACTCTTCCTCCTAACGATCTATCGATAATATACATTATACAGATACGCTTAGTGTGTGTCAAGACTACAAAAACAAAAAAGTTTAATATTTTCTCAAAAACCACTTGACTTTACGGAATTTGCTTAGTATAATGATAATGCAAACTTAAACTAATAGCGTTAAGTTTGTAAAAATAGAATAACCGTTGTACACCACGGTAATGGTGTACCCGCCCGGGCAAATCGGAAGGCGGTCAGAAAGTATTCCGACACGAAATAAGGATGACTATTTTTGAAGGGGGTGATTTTATGACAGATAAAACTTTTATGCGAGCAGATGAAGTTGCAGAGGAACTTGATGTATCAAAGGCTTATGCCTACAAAATTATCCGACAGCTCAACGATGAACTGAGTGCAAAGGGATTTATTACGGTTGCAGGGCGTGTCAGCCGACAGTATTTTAGTGAAAGAATTTACGGAGCAGAAAGGAGAGATGATTAATGCCCGTTTACAAGAATAAGGACAACGGCACTTGGTATGTGATGACGCAGTATACCGACTGGAAAGGCGAACGCAAACCAAAGTGCAAGCGTGGCTTTGCCACAAAACGAGAAGCACAGGATTGGGAACAGAAATTTCAGCAGCAAAACTCAGGAGATTTGGATATGCCCTTTTCTGCCTTCGTTGAAATTTATTGCAGAGAACAGCAGCCACGATTAAAGGAAAGCACTTGGCAGACCAAAGAGAATATTATTCAGCAGAAAATTCTGCCGTACTTTAAAGACCGCAAAATCAACGAGATTACCACCAAAGATGTGAGGGCGTGGCAAAATGAAATGCTTGCTTACCGCAACGAGGAAAACAAGCCCTACTCATCATCTTATCTTAAGACTTTGCACAATCAGCTTTCAGCCATCTTTAACTATGCAGTCAGATTTTATGATTTGCGCAGCAATCCCGCCTCAAAAGCAGGAAATATGGGCAGTGAGGAACGAAAGGAAATGCTGTTTTGGACGAAGGAAGAATATCAAAAGTTTTCCGAGGTGATGATGGATAAACCGCTTTCCTACTACGCATTTCAAATGCTTTATTGGACTGGTATCCGTGAGGGTGAATGCGAATCTGCTGACTTCCTGCAAGCTGAACAGTTACCTTGCCGATATTGATAATCAGGCAGAGGAAATGTTTTCCCGGCTGGTAAAACAACTGGCGGAAAAAGAAAATGTAACGGAAAAGCTAAAAGCTGAAAATCAAATGCTGTGGGTGCAGAAGATGAATAATATTCGCAATCGTGCAACAGAAGTTGTAAATGGTGTGACGGATTGGGGGATTGTTGTCAATGCAAAAGAATGATTTGTTCCGGCAAGACGGCTCTGTGTTTCGCATTCTGGCTATCCGAGGGGATTCCGTTCTTGCCATTGACTGCCTGAAGCGGACAATGCCACAGTGGATCACACTTGAAAGCGCTGCGCTTTGCACGGAAGCCGAATTGCGGGAGCTTACAGACATAGGGCTATTCGATCTGGAATCCCTTGATCCCGCCACAAAGAGAGTGATTCATGAGCGGTTCACTCTGGTTGCCGGTGTGCTGCCGTTTCTTGCAGACGAGAAAATGCGCACCTATGCGATTAAGGCAATAGCCGAAGAAAAGGGTATCAGCACACAGACACTACGGAACTATTTGTGCCTGTATCTGGCTTTTCAGGACTTGTCGGCGTTGGCTCCTAAGAGAACAGCGGATGGCAGGGCACTTACCAAAGATGAAAAGAATATGCGGTGGGCATTGAATAGGTATTTCTACACCCAGCACAAGAACAGCCTGAATACGGCCTATGCCTTAATGCTGCGGGAGAAATACACGGATGCTGCCGGTACGCTGATTTCCGGCTACCCCACATTCAATCAGTTCCGCTATTTCTATAGGAAAACCCGCAAAATGCAGACCTATTACATATCCAGAAACGGCTTGAAGAACTACCAACGAAACAACAGACCCTTGACCGGAGACGGAGTACAACAGTTTGCCCAGGCAATCGGTGTGGGGATGCTGGATTCTACCATCTGTGATATTTATTTGGTGGATGATGCCCATAATCTGATTGGCAGACCCGTTTTGACAGCCTGTGTCGATGCCTTTAGTGGCCTGTGCTGCGGCTACTCCCTGTCATGGGAAGGTGGTGTTTACAGCCTCAGAGGGCTTATGCTGAATATCATTGCGGACAAGCAGGAATGGTGTAGGCGATTCGGTATCACCATCAACAGGGAGGAATGGCCTTGCTGCCAGCTGCCCGCCACACTGGTAACGGATATGGGAGCGGAATACAAGTCCTCTAACTTTGAACAGATTGCGGAATTGGGCGTTACTGTGGTGAATCTTCCCGCATACAGGCCGGAATTAAAAGGCTCTGTGGAGAAATTCTTCGATGTGCTGCAAGGGCTATTCAAACCCCATTTGAAGAGGAAAGGGATTATTGAGCCGGATTTTCAAGAGCGTGGAGCGCACGACTACAGGAAAGATGCCTGCATGACAAAGGAAGTGTTTGAAACCATCCTGCTTCACTGTATGCGTTGAAGAGAATCACAAGCGAATTGCCTATGGAAGCTGTCATTGTGAGGCATACGATGTTTCCTTATTATGGTCGATTCTTACCCATAGAGCGCCGCACACAGGCGTTTCATGCGCTGCTGAATATGCAGAGTATCTACCGGGATTTCCTCTATATGCCAACAAGAAAGGATCACAGGCCACGCAAGCTGCGCTATTGTCCTATGTGTGCAGCAGAGGACAGAAAGCACTATGGTGAAACCTACTGGCACAGGCTCCACCAGATGACCGGGGTGAATATCTGCGGAAAGCACCATTGCCAGCTGATAGAAACAGATGTGCAGATTACCAGCGGGAAAAGCCCGGCACTGATACCGGCTGAGGCGATAGCTACGCCAGGGGGAGAAAGTGTTATCTCTGCATATGAAATTGAATGCCACCTATTCCTCCGGTTGAATAATTATGAAGATAAATACAGACTTAGTTAAAGGTAAAAAGTATTCCTCTGCGGTTAAACCAAACACTCTTAAACATTCTCAGGAATATAGGGTGCTTGCCACTTTGCGTTACTTGTATCCTTCAAAGTTTGATACAATGATTACAGGCGAAGCTCCCGATTTTCAAGACAGTGCAAGTAGTACGGGAATTGAGGTTACCGCCGCTGTAAAAGAAGATGATATGAAAGTATCTCGCGCCTTTTCCGAATTAAATCAGGGTAAACCTAAGGATATAGAAAAACGCAAAAATATCATCAAATCAAGCGGATATTTCTCTGTCCCTCTTAAAGATGAAAAGGTTGCGATATCTACCTCTGGGACTGCCGACGGAGAGAAACGCTTTTTTCAAGAAAGCATACGAAGAAAGACGAAAAAAATTCAGCAGTACCGATCAAATTTTAAGAGGATGGGACTTGCCATACTTTTGCCCGAAATTCCAACCTCTTATGCAGAAAATCACTTATCTGAGTGGATTACCGAACTGCTTGACGAGTCTGCAAACTTGTTTGATTTTGTGTATGTTATTTCTCATCGTTTCTGTTTGTATTATGATACGCAAGCGAAAATTACCGAAAAGCGTTCACTCACCCAAGATGAAAGTTTGTTACTCGCTACGATTGGCAGAATGACCGCTGAGGGCGAATTAACAATGACAGATACAGAATGGCAATAACCACTTGATTTATGTGGTCAATTAAGTATAATATCCTTGTCAGCGTGACAACAAAATGACAACAGGAATTATGATACACCATAATTCTTGGATAATTTAAGCAATCCCGATAATCGGAGCTAAACCATCTATACAAAATCGTTTAGGTCACGGTTTCAGGGAGCGAGTGGGAATAATTTACCGTGTTGCGGGGCAATCCCATTTAGCCTGAAAGGGGCAAACTGAATATCCTGAATAGACCTTGAGCCAATGGCTTGAGGTCTAATTTTTATGGCTCTATGCTGCGAAACGCAGCTATTTTTACGATAAAACTGGAATTTTATTGCAAGGAACGGCCTTGCAGAGCGGGAAAACGCCGGAAAGTGAAACGAGAATAAACACCTTTGCCCCATGACATAGAGAAAAAGAAAACCTTGTTTTGGGAAAATGAATTTTATTTTTCTCAACCAGTATAGCAGAGATTGCAAAAAAGCCTTTGCCCATTTTTGCATACTGTGGAAAAACTGTGGAATCCTACCCGGGAGGTGAGGCAGTTGTATTCCGGGGAAGTGAATCATGGGAACATTACAAAAATTTTCGAGGGCGCGGGGGATTTTATCCAGCGTCCCCTGCGGTGCAACGGCGTTCGGCTCTATGCCTACGCCATCGACGGCCTGACCTCCGGCGGGGATACCTCGGAATATGTGCTCCGCCCCATTACGGACAATTTGACCGGCCAAACGGCCCGGACGCTCTATGACGAGGCGCTGCTGGGCAACGTCTATAACAGCGTGGCGGACCCTTGCAAGGATCTGGATACGGTGGCGCGGAAGCTGGTCAACGGCTTCTGCGTGATCCTGTTCCCGGGAGCCGGGGCCATTGCCTTCGAGGTCAAGACCGGGGAAAAGCGGGGTATTTCCGCACCGGAAGTGGAGAATACCGTCAAAGGCCCCAAGGACGCCTTCGTGGAGACCGTCCGCTCCAATACCAGCCTGATTCGCCGCCATCTGCGCACCCCGGAGCTGCGGCTCTGGGAGACCCAGGTGGGACGGAGATCCCTGACCAATGTGACCGTTGCCTACATCGAGGGGCTGACGGATAAAACGCTGGTCCAGCGGATGCGGCGCCGGTTGGAAGAGATCGACGTGGACGGCTTCCTGGCGCCCTCCGCCGTGGAGGAATACGTTACAGGCTCCAGAAAGACGGCTTTCCCGCTGATCCAATATACCGAGCGGGCGGATAAATTCTGTGCCGGGCTTCTGGAGGGACGGGTAGGGCTGCTGGTGGATGGCCTGCCTCTGGGCTATCTTGCCCCCGCGGATCTGGGTTATCTCATGGAAAGCCCGGAGGACTGGAGCCGGGACTATCTCAGCGCATCCTTTTTGCGGATACTGCGGTATGGGGCCCTGATTCTGGGGCTGATTCTGCCGGGACTTTACATCGCTCTGGCGGTATTTCACCAGGAGATGATCCCTCTGCCCCTGCTGCGCTCCATCATTGAGAGCAAGAAGGATGTGCCATTCTCCACGGCCGCGGAGGTGGTGAGCCTGCTGCTGGCCTTTGAGCTGCTGCAGGAATCCGGTATCCACCTGCCCCAGGCTGTGGGACAGTCCGTATCTACCATTGGCGGCATCGTGGTGGGCACGGCGGCAGTGGACGCGGGGCTGGTATCCCCGGCGGCTCTGATTGCCGTGAGCATTGCGGGGGTCTGCGGCTTTGTGCTGCCCAACCGGGATCTGGCGGAAGCGCTGCGGCTATGGCGGCTGGGATTTGCGCTGATCGCCGCCGTGGCGGGGCTGTTTGGCCTGACGGCTGGCCTGATTGTGCTGGTGGGCCATCTGGCGGGTCTGCAATGTCTGGAAGTGCCCTATCTGGCGCCCTTTCACAAGGGGCAGGCTTCCGTGCTCCGGGACCGGATGGTGACGGACAAATTCCGGGATTCCCTGCTGCGCCCGGAGGATGGGAGGAAGCAGCCGTGAAAAAATGGATCCGGCTGGGCGCGCTCCTGCTGCTCCTGCTGCCCCAGAGGGGGACGGATGTGGGAGAGCTGCTGCCTGTGGAGGTTTTGCTGGTAGAAAAAGAGGCGGGACAGTATGCGATAACAACGGACACGGGGAATTCTGCCCGAGGTGACAGCCTGAAAGCTGCCATGGATACCCTGCGGAATACGGCACCGGGGGTGATTTTTTTGGACACCGCGGACTATGTGCTGCTGACCGAAGAGACGCTGAACTGCATGGATGCCTTGCAAGGCTTTGTACGGCCCGGCACAAAGGTCTACACTGTGGAGGGAGAGGCAGATCCGGAGAAGCTGGGGGCTTTCCTGCGGGCCCATGGCCCGGATACCCCGCTGTACCGGATCATAAAAGAAGCGAAAATGGTACCGAAACTGCGTCTGGAGGGAGACTGGCATTTTGAAGGGCGGTAAGGAAAAAGGCGGCATCCCGGCGGGATCACTGGCGGCTCTGGCCCAAACGGCTGCCGGGGCACCCTGGCCCGGTGTGCTTCTGATGAGCGCCGGCGCGGCGATGCTTCAGAAATTAACGATAGAACAGAGTCCGCCCCGGTGGCTCCAGACTGTGCAGAGCCTGTGGAGTGCGTTCCTGCTGAGTCAGGTTCTGACCTGGGCGGGAGAGAGCTGGCCTGGGGGTGAAAACCGAATTTGGATTGGCTTGATTCTGCTGCTCCTCGCCTGGTGGCTTACCCGAAAAGGACGGGAGGCGGCAGCGGCAGCGTCGGGCGTACTTGGCATTCTGGAATTGGGACTTTTGGCTGCGGTGCTATTGGGAAGCGTTCGGGAAATAAAACCCGAAAATCTATTGCCCGCCCGGGGCCTGCCGGATGGCTGGCTGCTGGCGGTACTCCTTCTGCCAGGGATTGGACAGAAGCGGAACGGCTTGTGGGCGCTCCCCTTCAGTCTGGTAACGGCGGGGGTGGGCGTATGCAGGGCGAATGCTTTTTGGCAGATGAGCCGCTGCGCGTCCGGCTTTGGCTCTGTCAGACGCCTGGAGAGTCTGGCAGCCACGGGGCTGACCATTGGCCTGTTCCTGACGGCGGCAGAGTTGTTATCACGGGAGAATGATACCGATCGTCTGTGGTCGGCTGCGTTGACGGCGGGACTTTTTTTGAGCGGATTTCACCTGAACGGCTGGATCGCGGCAGCCGGCGCAGCACTGGTCTGGTGGATACTCCCGTTGATATTCCGCCGAAAAGTGATAATATAAGACGAAATGAGAATATGAATTGCAAATTGCAAGTGAAAGCGTAGAAGGAAAAAGAAAAAATAAAAAAATCTGAAAAAACGCTTGACAAATTCTGGTTTTAATGTTACTATCATGAAGCTTTCTGCGAGACACCTCAACGAAAGCGGCTGTACCTTGTAAATTGAATAACGTAAAGACAAACTAAAACACCTTGGACAATTAATGGAATTGTTTAAGCGTA
>NZ_JAHLPU010000013.1 GCF_018918045.1 Pseudoflavonifractor sp. MSJ-30 | reverse complement strand
TGATGGGTAAGAAAAAGCAGACTCTTTCCATTTCGGGAAAGAGTCTGCGATTTCCTTTTGGGGTTATTTAACAGCCCCATTTGCGTCTTAAAGAATGCTGAAAAGAAGGGGAAAGGAATTGACAATAGACAATGAGCAATTGTCAGTTATTGTGTCCCTGCGGGACAGATTGGGAAACATTCTTTGATTTGTTTCCGGAGAAAACTTCTTAGCGGTCAACTGTCAATCGGAACAAAATGGATGCCTCCCGCAGGGCTTCGGGAGGCATTCATGACGCGAAAGCGATTGTTCCGTTCGGAGGACCGGGTACGGAAAACCGGCTGCTTATCACCGGGGCTTTATTCCCCGGCCTTCCCGGTCTGCTTTTCGAACCGGGTTTGGTCAATCCACAGGCCCAGGGCGGGATTGGGGATGAAATAGATTTCTTCTCCGTTTACCACGTTGGGACCCGGGCGCAGGACGGATGGGTCATATTTTTGGCACATCGCGTCGTAGCTTGCCGCTTCAAAGCCCACGGAACGGATTTCCTCTTGGGAAATGTTCTGAACCGCATAGGTAATCGAGAACCGCCCATCGCTGGAACCGTGAATCAGGTGGGCCGTTGCGCCCATGTTGGTACGGAGGTCCTGATTTTCCGGGTCTTGAAAGGCCTTCAGGATATTCTCCCTGCCGCGGTAGCCGTATTTGCGGATCAGCGCGTCGCACTGCGCGTCCTCCCCGAAAGTGGTAACGCCGGGTGCCAGAATAATCAGCTCCCCGCCGTCGGCAATGGCCATGCGGGTACGGTAAATGGACTTGTTGCCCAACCAGGTCGAGTGAAATTCCGTCGGATCCAGATACACCACGCATTTTTGAATACTGTGGGGTACAAAATCGATGTTCTTTTGCTGCGCAAGTCTGGCAGCCGCGGTCAGACAGCTGCGGCCTTCCCCCAGGAACAGCCCGTGCAGAACGCTTTCGCCTTCGGGCGCGGTACACACGGTCAAAACAAAGAGAATCGGCCTGTCCTTCAGAAAATGCTCCATGCCGTAGTCAAAGATTTTTCGAACGGGGGTCTGTTCTCTGCCCATCATCCGCTCCATGCCATATACCGCGCCGATCATATGGGAGCTGTTGATCATCCCGTTGCCGCCAACGCCTACAAACAGGTTTTTGGCATGATTTGCCATTCCCACAACCTCATGGGGAACGACCTGACCGGGAGAAATGATCAAATCGTATGCCGGATCCATGATCCGGCGGTTGATCTCCACATCCACCGGATCCTGCCAGAGACCCTCGGTGACCTGCTTCACATACTCCGCCGGTACCTCTCCCAGTCGAAGCACATCCCGCCGCCAGTCATGGATCATCATACATTCATACGGAATGTCTCCGTACATGAGCTGCCACTGCTCCTTTGTTACAGGCGCGTGGGTTCCCAGTGCCGGCAAAATATCAACCAGCACGTCCCGGGCTTTCAGCAAATGATAGTACAGGTTTGTGATTTTCCCGGCCTGAGAATGGAATCGGGTAAAATCCGGCGGAATGATCAGGACCCGCCTCAGGTTTCTGCCCTGAAGAGACTGCTCCAGAGCAGCGCGGAGTTCATCATCTGTAAGGCCGCCCTGCTGGCGGACAACAAAAATATCCTCCATGTCACGTCTGTCCTTTCTTCTGGTCCAATAGCTCCCGAATCACCAGCGCCACGCCGTTTTCATCGCAAGAGGCGGTGATACAGTCCGCTGCCTCCAGCACCTCCCGGCAGGAATTCCGCATAGCCACTCCCAAACCGCAGGCCCGGATCATGCTCAAATCGTTTCCGCCGTCCCCGAAGGCCACAGTCTGCGCCATATCCAGCCCCAGATGTGCCGCCAGTGCCGACACGGCAGCGCCCTTGTTGGCCGCCTCCGTGTTGACTTCCAGATTGTTTGCCAGTGAGGCGGCTACGGCAGTGCCGGGAAAATGCGTTCGGATATACTCCGCAATGGCCCACCGTTCATCCGGGTTTTTGATGAAAAATTGGAGCTTCTGTACATTTTTTCCGCGGCGCAGCAGATACTGCTTCAGATCATCCACCGGCGTGCGCAGCTCCTGTATCATTTTCAGGCTGTGCCTGTCCGCGGCAAACTCCGGCGCCGCCTCCTGCATATGTCGGCTGATCCATCCCCAGTTGTCCATGTAGCAGTCATAGATTACAGGCAGCGTATCCAGATATTTCATGATTTCAATTGCCTGGTTCAGCGGCAGTTCCGCGCGGTAGATGGTCTGCCCTGTGGCTATGTCCATCACCTGCGCGCCATTGATGGTTATGGCATAGCGCAGATAGGGCAGTTCCCGAATCACCTGGGGCATTCCGTCAAAAAATCTGCCTGTGGTAGGCACGATCCAGATTCCCTGTGCCGCCGCGTCAGCCAGTGCCCGGGCGTTTTCCTCCGTCAGCTGTTTTTCCGAGTTCAGCAGCGTGCCGTCCAAATCCAGGGCGATCAGGCGGTAGCCAGGGGTTTCCGGTATATTTTGGATTCCGTCGTGCTTGCTCATGTTTTTATCCTCGCGTTTCCTTTGATTCCAGGCTTGTTTCTCGTCAACAGAATCGTCTCAGACCCGGTTGCGACATTTTTTCCCGCTGAGCATATCAATCAGGTTGTCCACCGCCATGGCAATCATATTTCCCACCGCCTCGTCGGTGTGGGCCCCTGTGTGGGGCGTGGCGATCACGTTGGAATAGCGGAATAGAGGGTTGTCCTTTGGCGGCTCCACCTCAAACGCGTCCAGTCCCACACCTCTGAGCTTGCCGGACTCCACAGCCTTGCAGACTGCCTGCTCATCCAGAATTCCACCTCTGGAGCAATTGATCAAGATGGTACCGTCCTTCATTTTGGACAGCAGCGCCTCATCCACCATATGGTAGGTTCCTTCCGTCAGCGGCAGGTGGAGACTGATAAAATCTGCCTGCGAAACCGCCTGTTCCAGACTGGCCGCTTCAATGCCATGGCTGCGACAGTAGTCCTCGTTGATATAGGGGTCGTAGGCGACAACCTTCATGGAAAATCCCGCCGCACACCTGGCCACCACTTTTCCAATGGCTCCCAGACCGATGATGGCCAGTGTCTTTCCAAACAGCTCTGTGCCGTTGACACGGATCCAGCCGCCGTTTTTTGTGTTGTCATTGAGCTGAGGGATATTTCTCGCGAGGGCCAGCATCATTGCAACGCTCAGCTCGCCGACGGCCTCGGAATTGGCACCCGGAGTAATGGAAACACCGATACCGGCCTTTTTCGCCGCCGCGATATCCACCCGGTCGTAGCCCACACCATATCGGGAAATGGCCTTCAGCTTGGGGCAGCCGCGGATCACCTTTTCGGTAACCTGATCCAGACCTGCCAGGTATCCGTCACAGTCCTGAAGCAGCGCCAGCAGATCTTCTTCTCCCAGAGGCTTTCCCAAAGGATTAAAAACCAGCTCGTCCGCAAAATCTTCCAGCTTTTTCAATCTGGGGTCACCGGGTTTGATGGAGGTGGGTGTGACAAGTATTTTCATACTGCTTCTCCTTTCGCAGCTTCTTTATTGGTTTGCGTCATGCTTTCGTAATAAGCGTTCAGATAGCGCTCCTTCTGACGCCGGTAAAAGGCCTGCTTCCCGGGGTCCGGCAAAAAGCGTATCGCTTTGTCGTACTCCGCGCGGAAGTCTGTTACTGCATCTAGCGCGCCTGTGGTATACAGGCCCAGCGCCACGGCTCCCATTGTGCTGGCATCCGGGCAGACAACGGCAAGGATTTCCCGTTCCAGAATGTCCGCTGCCATCTGGGTCCAATGGACGGAGTTCAAAATGCCGCCGGACAAAAGCACCTCCCGGGGAATTCCGTTCTGGCGGCACAGAATATCGTAGCACTGCCACATATTCAGCAGGACACCGGCCTGAATGCCGTGGTACATGTCCGAAAGGTCATGGCAGCCCTCCATCTGGAGAAAGCCGCCCCGCCGCTTTCCCTGCCAACCCGGGCAGCGCTCTCCGTAGAGGAATGGCAGAAACACCGGGATATCTCTGCTCCCGATTCCTGTGCCTTCCAGTTCCTCAAAGGAAAGGCGGCCTTTCAGCAGCTTTTTCTGGAACCAGTCAACACAGTTGCAGGCACCTGCCACTGCCGCGCCGGAGACAACGCCTTCCGCACCCAGATAGCACCACAACTCGCCTCCCGCGGGGAGTACGGGCTGTGGGGCGGTCAGGCGCAGAGCGCCGCTGGTTCCCACGGACATGGTCATAATGCCCGGCCTGCCGGCGAAACTGCCCAGCTGATTCAGCGCCCCGTCCGGATACGCCGGAATAACCGGAATGCCGGCTTTCAGCCCAAGCATTGCCGCCCCCGCACTGCTCAAAGGGGCCGTGTCTCGGTATGTCCCCAGCTCGCCAAGCTGGTTTCTGTCCAGGCCCAGCCAGGACAGAACGAAGGGATCATAATCCGTTGTTTCCAGATTTACCAGGCCGCTGCCGCTTTGTGTGCTGCGGCTTTCCCGGAGGCAGCCCGTCAGGCGGTAAAAGTTGTATCCGCCCTGGGTGGCAAAGCGGCAGCGTGCGGTATCCAGTCCCTGGGTCCGCAGATATCCCAGCGTATAGCTGGGATAGGTGTTGTGGGGCATACAGCCGGTGCGGCGGTAAAAGGCTTCCGAAAGTGACGGGTCCCGGCGGAGGGACTCCGCATAGTTCGCGGAGTCCATATAGTCCCAGGAATAAGTGGGAGTGACCGGGCTGCCGCTGCTGTCCAGTCCACAAATACTGTGCCAGGTGCCGCACAGGGCGATGGCTTCTACGTCCTTGCCCCGGGCGATTCTTTCCGCGTTTTTCATAGCCAGCGCAAATACAGCCTCCGTATCCGTCTGACCATTCTGGTGCAGGATACCGTAGCTTTCCCGCGACGATGCCAGAACCCCTTTGTCCCGGTCATACAGAAGCGCCTTGGTGGAGCTGGTACTGGTTTCTATGGCAAGCACCGGCATAGGCTCAGACTCCTGCCGCTGCTACAACTTCTCGGGTGATCCTTTCGATTTGGTCAAACGCACCGCCGCGAATCAGGCTGTCCTTGACCATCCAGCTGCCGCCGCAGGCAATGACCTGGGGATTTGACAGATACTCCCGGATGTTTTCCGCGCTGACGCCGCCTGTGGGCATAAAACGCACCTGGGGGAATGGGCCCGCCAGCGCTTTTACCGCGCCAACGCCGCCTATCTGCCCCGCAGGGAAGAGCTTCAGTGTTGTCAGTCCCCAGGAAAGCGCGCGCATAACCTCGCTGGGGGTCATCACGCCCGGCAGAACGGAAACATGTTCCTCTTCTGCCCACCGTACAACCTCCTCGGAAAGTCCGGGACACACCAAGAAGGACGCTCCGGCCGCAACGGCCCGCTTTGCCTGCTCTACATTCACAATCGTCCCCGCTCCGACCAGCATCTCCGGGAACCGCTTCCGGATTTTGGCGATGGATCCCTCGGCGGCCTCTGTACGGAACGTGACTTCCGCCAGAGGCAGGCCACCCGCGATGAGAGCCTGAGCCAGCGGGATGGCATCCTCCTCCCGGTCCAGCTTTACGACCGGAACGATTTTATACTTTTCAATTTGTTCAATGATGCTGTTCATGGAATACTCCTTTTCATATGGCAGAAGCAGCCTGTTTCCGGGCTGCTTCTCAGATTGTTGAAAGAACCTTGCGGATTTTTCAACAAAGCTCAGCAGTCCGCCGCGCACTCCGCCGGTAAATGATGTAACTTTATTTGTCGGCTTCCATTGGCAAACGCCGGGAGGCGTTCTCAGGCGTTGTATGTAGAAGCTGCCGTATTGCCGCCGTGGCCGGTCCAGTTCGTATGGAAAAACGTACCTCTGGGCGCATCCACACGCTCGTAGGTATGGGCACCAAAGTAATCTCTCTGAGCCTGCAGCAGATTTGCCGGCAGACGCTCCGTAGTATAGCCGTCAAAATAGGACAGAGCCGAAGTCATGGCAGGGGCCGGGATCCCATATTCCATCGCTGCCGCCGCAACCTTTCTCCAGGCGGGAATGAGCCGCTTCAGCGTATCCCGGAAATAGGGGGCCATCAGCAGGTTGCTCAGCTGGGGATCCTGATCGTAGGCTTCCTTGATTTTTCCAAGGAATACGCTGCGGATAATACAGCCGCCCCGCCACATCAGGGCAATGCCGCCGTAATTCAGATTCCAGCCATAGTGGGCCGCTGCCGTGCGCATGAGGGTATAACCCTGAGCGTAAGAAATAATCTTTGAGGCATACAGCGCCTGACGGATCGCTTCAATGAAAGCCTGCCGATCTCCCGTGAAAGCGGGAATCTGCCGGTCATAGGCCCTGCTCGCCTCCGTGCGCTCCTCCTTCATGGCGGAGAGACACCTGGCAAACACCGCCTCGCCAATCAGCGTCAGGGGAACGCCCTCTTCCAGAGCGGCGATTCCGGTCCATTTTCCGGTGCCCTTCTGTCCGGCGGTATCAAGAATTTTTTCCACCATGGGTTCTCCGTCCGTGTCCTTGTAGGCCAGAATATCCCTGGTGATCTCAATGAGATAGGAATCCAGTTCCGTCTCGTTCCACTGCCGGAATACCTGATGCATTTCGTCATCGGACATTCTCAGCAGGCACTTCATCAGCTGATAAGCCTCGCAGATCAGCTGCATGTCTCCATATTCGATGCCGTTATGGACCATTTTTACAAAGTGGCCCGCGCCATTTTCTCCTACCCAATCGCAGCAGGGGGAGCCGTCCTCCACCTTTGCGCTGATAGCCTGAAGGATGGGCTTCACGGCGGGCCAGGCCGCCGGGCTACCGCCGGGCATCAGGCTGGGACCTTTCAGCGCCCCCTCCTCGCCGCCGGATACGCCCGTTCCGATATACAGCAGGCCCTTGGATTCCACATAGTCCGTCCGGCGGATAGTGTCCGGGAAATGGGAGTTTCCTCCATCTATAATGATGTCGCCCGGCTCCAGAACCTCCAGCAGCTGGTCAATCAGTCCATCCACCGCGCTGCCTGCCTTCACCATCAGAAACACCTTTCGGGGTTTTTCCAGAGAATCCGCCAGCTCTTTCAGGCTGTGGCAGCCGATAATATGTTTACCGGCGGCTCGCCCCTGCACAAAGGAATCCACCTTTTCCGTCGTCCGGTTAAAAACCGCGACGGTAAAGCCCTTGGACTCCATATTCATAACCAGGTTTTCGCCCATGACCGCCAGACCGATCAGACCGATATCTGCTTTTTTCATAGTGACCACCTTTCCGTTTCTTCCTTTGCTCATCTCTGGACACGGGCATTGCCTGCATAGACAGCCCATACCTGCTTTTCGTCCGCGGGTTCCGCGTAGTCATTCATGCTTCCAGCGGCCATGGCACCGGTGGCCCAGCCAAAGCGAATCCACTTTTCGGGTTCCCATCCCTTTAAGATTCCATAGAGCACGCCGCCGGTAAAGCCGTCGCCGCCGCCGATCCGGTCCATAATGTCGATGACCCGCGGTTCCTCCACATACCATTGGTCCCCGGCCAGCATAATGGCGCCCCACTTATTCTGATTGGCAGACAGAACCTCCCGCAGGGTGGTCGCGAAAACCTGGGCATGGGGATATTTTTCCCGGACCTGCAGAATCATTGCTTTAAAATGTTCCAGCTTTTCCGTCAGATTCTCGCCTCCGGCCTCAGGCCCCGCAAAGCCCAGACAGAGCTGGAAATCCTCTTCATTTCCCACCAGAATATCGGCCTTTTCCGCGATCTCATGGAAGGCGCTCCGGAGTTCCGCCTCTCTGCCTTCCCAGAAGGAGGCGCGGTAATTCAAGTCGAAGGAAATCTTTGTTCCGTATTTTGCTGCCGCACGCGCCAGCTTCAGGCAGCATTGCGTTGTCTGCTGGCTCATGGCGGCGATCAGGCCGGAAATGTGCAGGATCTGCACCCCCTCCTGACCGAAGATACGGTCAAGGTCAAAGTCCTCGGAAGACAATGTTCTTCCAATCTCTCCGGCGCGGTCATTCCAGACTCTCGCCGCCCGCAGGCCAAAGCCGGAATCCGCCACATTGAACTGGTGCCGGTAGCCCCACGGGCCGCCCTGGGGAAGCTCCCTGCCTTCAAAGGCGATGTTGCGGCTCCGGAGCTGTGCCTTGATAAAGGCAGCAACGGGACTGTCCTGCACGAATTTGGTCATAACCAGACAGGGAAAACCCAAACTGGAAGCCACATTCAGCACATTGCTTTCCGCGCTGGTAGCCTGCATATAGTACAGGTTGCTGTTGTGAACACTCATACGATTCGTCGGCGTAATCCGTACACCCATGCTGGTAGGACAGGCAATCGCGTATTTACAGCCTTTGCGTAGTTCCATAATTGTCTCCTTTTCTGTACCTCGCTTCCGAAGCCCGTTCATTCCGGTCGGAACTCCGGCAGCTTTGTCCATTCACTTTTTCCAGTCCAGATCCCGTTCATCCGGAACCAGCGGGAACTGAATCGGGGCTCTGTCCCGCTGAGAGCGGTAGATCGCCGTAAACAGTTCTACGGTTCTGCGCCCATCCTCCAGTGTCACCAGCGGCGACCTGTGGGCAAGAATGGCATCCAGGAAATCCTTCAGCTGCTGTTTGTGATAATAAGTAGTGGAGTCGACGGACTCGAAGAAAGCCCGGTCCTCCTTCTGAAATTGGGCCAGAAGGGATTCCTCTCCGGCAACCGTCCACAGGTCATTCACAGGAGGTTCCGCAATCCCTGTCATGCCGGCAATGAACATGGCGCCGCCGTCCGTCTGGACGCCCACCGACGCGCCATTGGATCCATGCACCCGAACGTTTCCAAAAAGGGCCGGATTCTGGGAATTGCTGACGGAAAGGGTTCCCAGCGCACCGCTGCGGAAGCGGATCACGGCCACGGCGGTGTCATCCACCTCCAACTCCGGATGGTTCAGCGTATCCCACATTCCGTACAGGGAATCAATCTGCCCCATATACCACAGCAGGAGATCCATCTGGTGAACGGATTGGTTGACCAGTACGCCGCCGCCCTCTCCCTTCCAGGTTCCCCGCCAGGGATCGCTGTGATAGTAGTTCATGTCCCGCCAGCCCAGCATATTCAGACTGCCGAGGATGGGTTTTCCCAGCTTCCCATCCACGATGGCCTGGTGTACCCGCTGAACAGGTTTGTAAAATCTGCGCTGACAGACCATGGAGCCGGTTACGCCGCTTTTCTCCACGGCCCGGATGATGGCATCGCAATCCGCCAGCGTGGAAGCCAGCGGCTTCTCAATGGCTACATGCAGCCCAAGTTCTGCCGCTTCCACTGCCATAGCCATGTGGGCCGGATGCGGCGTACAGATGCTCACCGCTTCCACACCGGTTTCTCGCACCATCTGCGTCACGGAGTCGAAAGCGGGTACACCGTATTTCTCCCCAAAGGTTTTCGCGCGGCCAATGTTATGATTGCATACTGCCGTAAAATCGCTGTTTTCCAGCTGGCTGTAGCACTGGGCGTGGTAGTCGCCAACCTTGCCGCAGCCAATCACACCGGTTTTGATTTTTCTCATAGCTGCGTACCTTTCTCCATGAATCGGTAAAGCCCGGTATATGTCTGGGGCTGCCGTTCCCGAATGGGACGGTTCCCATTATGCGCCAGGTAGCGTGCCTGGATGATTCCCTGGGTCAGATCGATCTCCCCATAGCAGATGCCTTCCTGGAAGCCGGTGCAGGCAAGCTGTTCCCCGGAAGGGGCGTAGATGGCGCTGTGGCCGCAGTACCATGCTTCCTTTGTCTGGAAGACCTGGTTGGAGGAGATCAGATAGACCATATTCTCCGTTGCCCGCACCTTGTCATACAAATCGTTCAGAAGCCGTGCCTCATCCCGCTCCAAATCCATTTTCTCCGGATGCCGGATTCCCCAGGCAGTGGGGCAGACCAGAAGCTGCGCCCCGTCCAGGACCATGCTCCGCGCCGCCTCCGGGAAGGATTTGTCATAGCAGATCATCAGGCCGATTCTGCCGATGGCCGTCTGGAAAACCGGAAACCGTTCTCCCGGGGTATACATGTGCAGCTCGTCCATAGGAAGATGCACCTTGCGGTATTTCCCGATATAGCCCTCCGGGCCGATCAAAACCGCCGTATTGTACAGGATATCCGGTTCTGCTCCATCCTGTTCTGTCATGCCGAAGACCACATAAAGCCCAAGCTCGGCGGCCTTTTCCGAAATTGTCCGTACGGACGGCCCATCCGGAACCGTCTCGGCGTTGGCATAATGGTAGGCGAACTGTTCGTTATACAGTGTCCTGCAATTGAACAGGTAGCCGGACAGTATCTGCTCCGGAAAAACCAGCAGCTTCGCGCCAGACTGAGCCGCCAGCTCCATCCAGTCCAGCATTTTTCTTAAATTCGCCGTCTTATCCATCTGCGCGTTCATACACGCGCTGGCAACTTTCAGAATCCCCATCGGCATACCTCAGGGAATCAGGAGAATCTTATCCAGACCATCCTCCCGGTTATAGACCTTGTGCATCCACTTGTCCCCCTCGGACAAAGGGAAGCTGCCGCTTATCATGGCATCCACATTGACCTTCCCGGCCGCAATCAATTCCAGACACCGGTCGTATTCGCCTGCGGACGCACAGCTGCCGAAAAGGCTGAGCTGGTGCGTTACAACGTGTTGCAGGGGGAAGCTCATATTCCGGGCGATATTTCCAATCAGGACTACGCTGCCATTGAGTCGGGTCGTATGGAGGCACAGCAAAAACGTGCTTTCAATACCCGTAGCATCGTAGGCGGCGTCGACGCCCTTGCCGTCTGTAAGCGCGAGGATCTGCGCCTCCGCCTGGGGATCCCGGGAATCGATTCCGGCATCCGCCCCGTTTTTCTTGGCCATATCCAGACGTCTGTCGGAAATGTCCACGGCAATGACCTTGCTGACACCCAGACTCTTGAGAATCTGTACGGCAAACAGACCAATGGTCCCCACGCCCACCACCATGGCGGTACCGCCGACAGGCACTTCACATCTGGTCACGCCGTGGTAGGCAACGCTCATTGGCTCAACCATGGACGCCTGCTGGAACGTTACGGAATCCGGAAGCCTGTACAGTACATATTCCGGAACAACCACAAACTCCGCCATGGCACCATGGTGTCTGTAATCATCGCAGGAGACGCCAATCACCTCCCGGTGATCACACAGGTTTACCATGCCCTTGCGGCACATCTCACACTCGTTGCAGTAAATGGTGGAATCAAAGGTAACACGGTCTCCCGGCTGAAAACCGGTCACATTCTGTCCAACGCTTTCAATAACGCCGGAGGCCTCATGCCCCATAATGATCGGTGGCTGACGGCGGCCTGTGCTGCCGTCCATACCCTTTACGTCACTGCCGCATACGGAGCAGGCCATTACCTTGACCCGAACCTCTCCCGGTCCGGGAACAGGCGTCTCCACATCCCGATAGACAAAATGATTGTACGCTTCCAATACCAACGCTTTCATAAATTTTCCTTTCCGTCGCATTTGTGCGCCTTGCGGGAATACAGCCGGGCCAGGGAACGCTTTACTCCTTTTCAACGGCCATCTTCTGATACTCCGCCACACGGGCACGGTTGTACTCGTCGTGGCTCTTTATCAGCCGTGCCGCCTGGCAGGGCTGCTTCTTGACGATATAATCGAAGAGCAGCTGATGAAAATCGCCGGAGATTCCCGCGGCGCCCTTGTGCCGGTTCAGATAACTCAGCACCCGGTAAATGCGGGGCCGGACGGCCGTATAGGCATCGATCATCAGGGAATTATGGGTCGCGAGATAGATGGCGTAGTGAAACGCCTCGTCCTCTCTGGAGTAGGTCTCCACGGAATAGTCCTCCGGGGGCATCTGCAGCATGCCGTCCAGATGACTTTTTATGACACGAAGGTCTTCCTCTGTTCTGTTCTCTGCCGCCTGCTGAACCGCGCCGTACTCTACAGCGGCACGGAACTCCTGAAATTCCCGGAAATCGTCTTCTGTAATATTGTCTCCGCCTTCATCCAGCTCATTTTCATAGTTCAAAGGATTTGCGCAAAAGGAGCCTGTTCCCTGATAGGTAATGATCTTATGCTCTGCCCGCAACCGCTGCAGCGCCTCCCGCACCACAGGGCGGCTTACATTCATCTCTTTTGCCAGAGCCATTTCCGAGGGTATCCGCATACCTTCCGAAATTTCGCCGCAGCAGATCATGGCATTCAACTGGTCATATACCTCATTGACATAATTGATCTTTCTGATCTTTTCCATAAACAGGACTCCTTTTGCTTCTTTATGTATATTTACCCTCCCCTTTTTTCTGGACAGGGAGCCATTCAAAGATGCGCTTGATCTCGTCGTCCCAGAAATTCCAGTCATGAATTCCGGGCTGCTCATGATATGTAAACGGCAGTCCGATTTCAGTGAGATAATCCCGAAGCTCCCGATTTGCCTCATACAGGAAATCTTCCGTTCCACAGCACAGATACAGCTCAGGAACCTTATCCGCAGTTTCCAGCACGTGCTTTGCCAGCCACTTGGGGTCGTCTCTGGTGCCTTCCAGAACCTCGTCCGGGTCAAAGGCCCATGCCCAGGGACTGCCTTTCTTCCGCTGGCGAATTCCGGAGTTTCCGAAACCGCCGGACAGGCTGGCCACATAGCCGTAACGCTCCGGACAGCTCAGGCCCAGCATAAACGCGCCGCTGCCGCCCATGGAGAGGCCGGCAATAAAGGTGTCCTCTCGCTTCCCGGAAGCGGGGAACATCCAGTTAATCATGCTGGGCAGCTCTTCCGTTACATAGGTGAAGTAATTCTTCGCGGCTGGGGTATTCCGGTAGCAGCTGTTCTCGCAGTTGGGCATTACAACAATGACATTGCGTTTTCTGGCATAGTCCTCAATGCGGGAAAATCTGGTCCAGTCAGACTCATCACCGAAGGTGCCGTGGAGCAGATACAGCACGGGGAAAGGACCCGTATGGGCACACTCCGCAAAGGTCTCCTGGTGACCGGAAAGTGTGGATTCCGGTGTGGGGAGCAAAACGTTGACATTGGTTTTCGTCTGAAGGGATGGCGAGAAGAATTTGATGGAAATAACTGCCATATCGATCTCTCCTTATCATATTATACGGGTATCCTTCCGGGAAAACAACAGTATTTCCTAAAAACACTGCGTATTTTCGAGAAACATCCGCTTTCTTATGCTTTCTTTGCAAAATTGCCAAGGTAGGCTCTGGCAATCCGGTCATCGTGTTCCAGCTCTGCCGCGGGCCCCTCAAAGAGGATCTGCCCCTGCTCAATGATGTATGCGTAATCCGAGTTCTCCAGAGCCTTTTTCGCGTTCTGCTCAATGAGCAGGATGGATATTCCCTGTTCATTGATCTCGCGGATCTTCCGGAACACCTCTTCGATCACCAGCGGCGCCAGACCCATGGAGGGCTCATCCAGCATAAGCAGCTTCGGCCTTGCCATAAGGCCGCGCCCGATGGCAAGCATCTGCTGCTCACCGCCGGAAAGGCTCCAGGCCTGCTGGTCCCGCCGCTCTTTCAGCCGGGGAAACAGGCTGAATACCTTCTCAATATCCTCTTCAAAGCTGGCCCTGCCCATGAAGCCGTGCCAGCTGATGGTCCCAACCTCCAGATTCTGGTAGACGGTCAGGCCGGGAAATACCAGCCGTCCCTCAGGCACATGGATCACGCCGGCCTTGTTGACATGCTTGGCGTTCTCCTTTGTAATATCCTCGCCATTGAAGGAAATGCTGCCGGTATGCTTTACCATGCCGCTGATGGATTTCAGCGTCGTCGTTTTTCCCGCGCCGTTGGCTCCAATCAGGCAGACGATTTTGCCGTCGGGCACTGTTAAATTAATGCCCTTCAGCGCTTCAATGGCGCCGTAATAGGCATGCAGATTCTTGATTTCCAGCATCCGCGTTACCTCCCCAGATAGGCTTCGATCACCGCTTCATTGGACTGTACCTCTTCCGGTGTGCCATGGGCGATCATTTTGCCAAAGTTCAGAACAACGATATGGTCACAGACGTTCATGATCATGTCCATTTTGTGTTCAATCAGTACAATACCGACGCCCTTTTCCGCCGCATGACGCATCAGAGCTACGCTCTTCTCCAGCTCTTTGGCGTTCAGGCCCGCGGCGGGCTCGTCCACCAACAGCACCTTCGGATGGGACAGCAGCGCGCGGACGATTTCCAGCCGTTTCAGCTGGCCATAGGACAGCGATGAAATATCGTCCTTCCAGTTGACTGTCAGGTCCGCGATCTCCAGATACTGGTCCACCTCGTCCAGAAAGTCATTGCCTTTCTTTCCGAAAAAGGACTTCAAAAAGCCCATCTGATCGGCCAGATCCGTACCCAGCTTCATATTTTCCCCAACCGTGGAGCGGGAAAGGAACCGCGGAGTCTGGAAGGTTCTGCCCAGACCCATGCGCGCCCGTTCGTAGGCTTTTTTATCGGTAACATCCTTGCCATTCAGCAGAACACGCCCGGTATCGCAGGCGTACAGGCCGCTGATGAGGTTTAATGTTGTGGTTTTTCCGGCGCCGTTCGGGCCGATCAGGCCCATGATCTCCCCGGGTTCCAGAGCAAAGGAGACATCCTGTACCGCTTTCAGGCCGCCGAAGGAAATGCTGATATCTTCTACCTGTAAACACGCCATGTTACGCACTCTCCTTTGCTGTGGTTTTCTTCCGCTTTCCGGTCAGTAGCTTGCGGAGCTTCTGATACTGGTTCTTCAGCAATCCTGCCAGCCCCATGGGCATGAAGATCATCAGCAGAACAATCAGCGCGCCGTAAAGCATGTTTAAGTAGGTGCCGGCGGATCTGGCAATCTCCGGCAGGTAATTCACGAGGATGGAGCCGAACAGCGCGCCTACAGGGCTCATAACGCCGCCCAGCATCAGCATGATAATGAAACTTTGCTGGGTCGTGAAGGAAAACAGGGACGCGCTGATGGTTCCGTTGTGAACCGCGTACAAAGCGCCGCCGATGCCGGAGAATACGCCGGAGATAATAAACGCAAGCAGCTTTGTCCGATAGACGTTTACGCCCAGACTGTAGGCGGCAGTCTCATCGTCCCGGGCCGCCATGAGGCTGCGTCCGAAGGACGTGTTTTTGATCCGATGCAGCAGCAGGATCAGCAGGTAGCAGGCAATGGCCAGCAGAACGAACCAGCTCTTAAAGGTAGAGAAGGTTTTTCCGAACAGCGTCAGCTTGCTGATACCGGAAGTGCCGTTAGGGCCTCCGGTAAAGGCGGAGAAATTCTGGAACACGGAGGTACCGATATAGACCAGTGCCATGGTTCCGAACATGAACGCCCTGCCGTCCAGTTTCATCAGCAGCGAGCCCACAACCGCGCAGAGAATCACAGAGCTGAGGATGCCGCAGAGCATAGCCGGGAACAGGGGCCAGCCCAGCTTCGTATTGGTAAAGCCGCAGACGAACGCACTGAGACCCATCACCGCAATGGAGCACATGGACATACAGCCGCCCAGGCCAAGCATCAGATACATACCGGCTACACTGAAATAGTAAATCAGAGCCACATTAATCAGGTTGACCCTGGAATTTTTCAAATTTTGAATAAAGAACTTATCGACCAGCAGGATTCCCGCAATTACCACGGCGCTGACCAGCAGCAGCCGAAGAAAACGGGATCTTTTTGTTCCATTTTCCATACTCTTCTCCTTATGCTTTGTCTTTTTTGACCTTGCTGCCCAGAATACCCTGGGGACGGACAGCCAGAACCAAAAGCAGAGCGCCAAAGACCACAACATCCTTATAGGTCGTTGTGAAATAGGTACTGTAGGACTCAATCAGGCCTACGGCAATGCCTCCGACAATAGCGCCCGGCAGCGAGCCAAAGCCGCCGATTATCAGCGCCGCAAAGGCACGCGCCTGGAAAATACTCAGAGAATTGCTGACCCGGTAGACCGGCGCCAGCAGCCAGCCGGCCGTACCGACCATCAGGACAACGATGCAGAAGGTCAGCATGGTCGTAAGATTTGTGGGAATGCCCAGAAGATCCGCGGCGTATTTGTTCTGCGCCGCGGCGGACATCACGCGTCCGCAGTAGGCCTTGTCAAACAGCAGCCAAAGACCAACCATCATCAGGGCGGTTACGCCGAAAATAAAGAAATACTGATAGGGGATAATAAAAGACCCCAAATGAAGAGAACCGGCAACGATAGGATCTACGCTTTTGGTCTCTGTCGTAATGAAGCACAGACAGCACTCGGAAATAACAGTGCCCGCGCCTATGGTGCAAATCAGCATTGCCTGCGGCCATTTGGTCCGCTTGAATGGGAAGAAACATACACAACAGAAAACAATGCCTACGGCAATCAGGGAAAGAATCGCGAGGATAACCGCAATCGCGGGATTCAGGTGGAGCTTTCCAAGGAACAAATACGCGAAATAAGCGCCCAACGCCATCAGATTGCCCTGGGCAAAGTTCATAACGCCCGCAGCCCGCAGAAGCAGGATAAGTCCCATGGCAATCATTGCGTAAGCCAATCCTACACAGATGCCGGTAACTGTTTGCTGTAAGAAGAGAATCATGAGAGAACCCCCTGTTGAACGGAATTTGAAACGATCTTCCGGTGCCTTTCACCGGAAAGGGCCTTGCGGAATCTGCGCTGCCCTGTCTGGACGGAACACCCGCCCCTTGCCCTGCCTGCCGAGCGGTACGCGGGGCTGCAATCAGGGCCATTTTAGAAGGTGGGTCAGCGGTATGTTCTGCCGCCGACCCATTGGGGTATTGCCGCGGCTGCCGAAGAAATCGGCAGCCGGGATGTGAGAGAATCAGTGCTCGACCTTCAAAGGCTCTGTAACCTTAATGGCCGCGCCCAGCTCACTGGATGCGTCTGCTTCGATGGTCGCCAGATAGATGTAATCGGCGAAGGAGCCGTCGGAGTGGAAGGTGTAGGAGGTCATAACGCCCTCGTAGCCGGAGATCTGGGACAGGCCCGCGAATACGGAGTCCTTGTCGTTGTTGCCGGCCAGCTTTGCAGCCTCCAGAATCAGGTTGCAGTCATCGTAGAAGGAGGCGTCGATCCAGGAAACGTCTTCAAAGGTGAACAGCTCGTTGGCCAGGAGCTTGTCGGTAAATTCCTGAACCTGAGGACGGACCTCGGGGGTGGGGTATTCGGAGAAGCCCAGCAGACCGATGCAGTTTTCTGCGCCGCAGTTCTTGATGAACTGGTCGGCAAACAGGTTGGAGTTGGAGATGATGGGATACTGATAGTTGTACTGCTTCAGCAGGGCAATGATGGACTGGCCATCGGTATTGGCGGTGGCGTGCAGCAGGATGCCATCGGAGCCGGCCACGTTAATGGCCTTCTGTACGATGGGGGTATAGTCCGTGGTGGAGGTGTTGTCAAATTCAATGATGTCGGCCATCTGCGCGCCGTTGTTCTCCAGATAGGTCTTCATAAACTGGCTGTCGTTCTTACCGTTGGAGGTATTGTAGACAACGGCAACGGGGTTCTTGCTTCCGTTGTCCAGCGCGACCTGGGCCATAACGTTGGAGAAAGCGGTATCAACACAGCGGTTGGTAAAATAGTAATCGCTCTTCTCGCGCATCTCAAAGTTGGTGGCGATGTTGAACACGGGGATTTTCGCGTCATTCACGTAGTCGGCGCAGGCAAGCGCGTACTGGCTGAAGAAGGTACCAATGATGGCGGAAACATCTTCCTCCTCCAGTGCCTTCAGAAGCGCGTTGATATAGCTCTGCTGATCGTTGCCGCCGTCAATAACAACCATTTCCACCTGCTTGCCATTGATTCCGCCGGCATCGTTGACTTCCTTTTCAAATACGTCGGCCAGCTGCGAAAGGCGCTTGCCGTTGTCGGTGGAAAGGCTTGTGCCGCAATAGACAATCTTCAGATTCTGGGTCGCAGTGGCGACCTCCGTGCTGCCCTCTGTAGCTGTGGTGCTGCCCTGGGGAGCCGCGGTGGTTGCCGCGGGGGCGGAGGAGCTGTTTCCGCAGGCTGCCAATGCCAGTACCATAGTCAGTGCCAAAACCAGTGCGATCAGTTTTTTCATTTTTGAATTCTCCTTTTTTGTATTTGCTAACGGCCAGCCATGCCGTTAAAGCCTGATATAAGATGTAAGTTGTCATACAACTTACATCAAAGAACCACCCTGTTGGATGATGAAAATATCATAACGAGGTGTGTGAAATTTGTCAATAACTTTTTAAGCCAATATTATCTTTTTGTTTATTACGCCGATTTTGACGGAATTATACTTATTTTGAGCAGGCGCTTCTTGTTGACAATTGGCTATTTTGCACATTCCACGTGACACGGATGACGCCAATCCTCCACGAAGCAGAATTCCTTCTCAAAATTGCCCGCCACGTTCCGATTTGCGTGAACACCGATAAAATCGGAAATCATTGGGAGAAGAGGGGGCAGTAAGCAATGGCCGGATAGGCTGCCGATGCATGGCCGGGAACTGCCTTGTACGGCGGGTGGACCCGAAAGAAAGACTCGCACAGGCCGGATACTACAGTATCCTTGACCGGTACGAGTCTCTGTACTTATGGGATTGCACCGGCCTGTACCGAACGGTACGCCGGTCTGTACGGTGGTGCGGTAAGGCTGCGGGGCTATGCAGTCACTCCAGCTCTGTTCGGTATTATGGGATATTCCCGGCCTGGCCTATGGCACCGCCGGGCGGAAAGGGAAAGGGCCGGACTGCGGATCAGGGACATAGCCGTGCAGGCGGGAGCAGGCGGCCTTATTGAGCCTGCGCCCTGCGCAGGAACTGGCGGTAGAGGATCACGCCGACGGTGGTGGTGATGATGTCGGTCACCGGGAAGGTGAGCCAGAAGTAGTCCAGGCCGAAGCGGGAGAAGAGCCAGCCCAGGGGGACGAAAAGGACCACCGTGCGGATGACAGTCAGGGCGGAGCTTTTCAGACTGGCCCCTACGGCCTGGAAGAAGACCGGGAAGGTCAGAGAGGATACCAGAGGGAGAAAGCTGATGCCCTGAATGGGGAAGCTGACCCGGCAGATGGAAATAACGGCCTCGTCATGGGTGAAGACGTGGAGCATGGGCACGGGAATGAACACGAAGCACAGGGTTCCGATGAACATCAGCGCCATGCCGAAAATCAGGGCTTCTGTCAGTGTTTTCCTGCAGCGCTCCAGATTCCGGGCGGCGTAGTTGAAGCTGATCACCGGGACGATGCAGGTCTGCATGGCTCCCAAGGGTATGAAGAAAAAGGTCTGCCACTTGTAGTAGAGGCCCAGGGCCGTCACCGCCGCGTCGGAAAAGGTGGCCAGCACCAGATTCAGTCCCAGAATATAGAAGGTATAGGCGGACTGCATCAGCATATTGGGCAGACCCATGTGGAAGATTTTCCGGACATAGTGGGGATACACCGCCGCTTTCGGGGACCTTCGGCAGCCTCCCGGGAATACGATGGCGGCGGCAACAATCTGCCCGGCTACGGTGGCCGCGGCGGCGCCGGCGATGCCCATCCGGGGCAGGCCCCAAAGGCCGAAGATCAGCAGCGGGTCCAGAACGATGTTCACAAGCGCTCCCAGCACCTGGGCGATCATGGGCGTGCGCATATTGCCCTCAGCCTGCAAAACTTTGGTCCACACGCTCTCTGTGAACAGCCCAAAGCTGAGGGTACAGACGATGCGCCCGTAGAGGACGACCTCCTCAATGACCTCCGGGGAATCCGTGGACATTCTGGCGTAGCCCGGCATGGCGAACCAGCAGATCACGGCGAAAATCAGCCACATGGCCAGAGCCAGCGGAGTGCCGACGCCGGCGTACTGCTCCGCTTTCTCCTTTTCCCCAACGCCCAGTTTGGCGGCCATGACCGTGTTGATGCCCACGCCGGTACCCACGGCCAGAGCAATCATCAGCAGCTGCAGGGGGTAAATAATGGACAGGGCTGTCAGGCCGGACTGGGAAAAGCGGCCTACGAACAGGCTGTCCACAATGTTATAGAGCGCCTGGATCAGCTGGGCCAGCATGACCGGCGGCGCAAGTTTACATAAAACTTTATGGATGGGTGCTTCACCAAAGAATTGGGCAGTGTCCATGGGCGTTCCTCTTTTCGTTACGAAAATCGCAGAGCCATTATAGTTTTTCGGTTTTCGAAAGTCAAGGGGCGGTTATATGTGCTTCTGCCTGCGGCGGGGATCCGGGGCTGTGCCCAGAAAATAGTCCGCGGAGACATTGTAGTAGCGGCAGAGGGTGACCAGGTGACGGATGGGCATTTCGTTGGCTCCGCGCTCATAGCGGGCGTACATCGTCTGGGATGTGCCCAGTACCTGGGCTATCTGGGACTGGGTCAGATCATTGTCCTCCCGCAAACCCCGGAGTTTTTCCAAAAATGTCCGCATGGCGGCACCTCCTCAAAGAAGATGCCACAAGTTTAGCAAAGTAAATATCTTTACTATTGACTTTAGTACATAAGTTTACTATAATAATCGACAAGTGCACCGTTTCACACACATTTTTCTCATGTGAGTCCGGTTCCGACAGGCATCTCTGCCCGCCTCGTCCGGAGCTTGATGAAATATTCCCCCGGCCGCAGGCCGGGGGAATGTCAAACTGTCGGAAAACCCCTTGCGGGCTTTTCCGACAAACCTTTGCAGTCTGCTGCGCGCACGAATTGTTCGCCTAAGGCAAACAATTCGCACACTCCGCATCCTGAGATGTATTTTCTGTCAGGTACACGCCCCGACAGAAAATGATTGAATCTTTTTTGCCGACCTCTGTCAGCAAACTCTGCGAGGCTTTTTTGAGACGTTGATTCCCCCGGCTGTTGGCCGGGGGAATGTTCTTTGAAGGGGGTTACTTGATTTCAAAGGTCAGGCCCAGGCAGGAAAACCAGTGCCGGGGCTTGCCGGGGACGCTTTCTGCGCCGTAGCGGGCGGCCCGTGCCAGCAGGCCGTCCAGATCTTTGGAGGAAAAGGCAATGTGGCCCACCCGGCCGGTGTCCGCCGCCTGGGTGCTTACCCGGCACAGCTGCACGCCGCCGTCCAGCCAGATGCTGGCGGGGGCGTCCTCCGGCCCCTGGGTGCGGGTAACGGTCATGCCGAAAACGTCCTGAAAAAAGGTCAGAGCGGTGTTCATATCTGCCACATCGATGGCAATATGGTGAATGGGGCAAAGATGGTCAGTCATAATCCTGTCTCCTTTTACAGTTCTACCGTCTCCATATCCTCGGGGACGCGGATATTGCCGGAAAACACGCTGCCGGCTTCCCGGGTCATAAGCTCCCGGCGTTCGGGGCCGTAGTCCTCGGTATGGTAAATCAGCAGATTCCGCACGTTCATATCCCGGGCGATCGTGCCCACATCCAGGCTGGTCACATGGCTGCGCTCGTAGGGCTGGTAGGTATCCCGGTCGGCATACAGGCAGTAGGCCTCGCTGAAGAGCCACTTGGCGTCCCGGGCGTATTTCTCCGTGGAGGGCTTTACGGGCTCGTCTCCGGCGAAGCACACCTGTTGGCCGTCCGGCAGGTCCAGCTGGAAGCCAAACTGCTTCATTTTTTTGGAGCCGATGTCGAAGGCCTGAATATCAAAGCCCGCCAGATTCAGCTTTTCCCCGTCCGTTACCTCCCGGAAGAGGATCTGCTTGTCGAAGTATCTGGTCATCTTCTTGCCCAGAATCATCTCGCAGATGGTCCGCACATGGTTCAGCGTCTCCGCGCAGGCGGCTACGGTAAAGGTGCCGGTATAGCCCTGCTCCGCCATGGCGGTGCCCACGGCCCGGATGACCCAGGGGGTGCCCAGAATGTGGTCGGAATGGCTGTGGGTGACGAACATACCGCCGATGGCGGTAACGGGCACGCCCAGCTTGTCCAGCCGCACCAGAATCTCATTGCCGCCCCCGGCGTCCACCAGGAGCTTATTGTCGTCCTGCTCCAGAAGGAAGCAGGTGTTGTAGCGTTTCAATACCATGGCACAGCCCGTGCCGAGGAAGGTTGCTTTCATTTGGTTTTCTCCTTTTTGGGGGTTTGCTTGATAAATTGACAATTGACAATGAACAATTGACAATTATGGTATCCCTTCGGGATAAATTTGAATTGTTTCCGGAGGAAACTCCGCAATTGTCAACTGTCAATGCGAATCAAGAGTTGAACGTATACCCTGAAAGCGGAAATCCCAAGCCTTCCCCTGGGAGGGGAAGGTGGCC
>NZ_JAHLPU010000021.1 GCF_018918045.1 Pseudoflavonifractor sp. MSJ-30 | reverse complement strand
CCCTGTTGGTTCTGAGGCCGGAAAGGATTCTTAAGGGAGGGCGGCTTTCTGGCAGCGCCTCCCTTAAGCCGCATTCTTTCCTTCTTTCTTGGCGGGACAAGAAAGAAGCCCCCGGAGGGACCCGGCCAATGGGAGAACAGGTCTATCGTTACAAAAGCGCGGGTAAAGGTCACTTCACACCATCCAGCAGCTGGAAGATCTCTTCCTTCTGCTTCAAAACAGAATCCAGCTGCGCAATGTACTGTTCCGGGAATTTGGGGTTGTGGAAGCGGGTCAGGTGTCCGTCAGTGAGATTGACCTTTGTCATGCTGCCGCCGCCCAGGGAGAGAATCGTGTGGGTTTCCTCCATCATGTAGATGTTGTACAGACAGTCCCGGCCATCCCGGCTCCAGCCTACATTTTCAAAGGAGCCGGACATGTATTTTTGACGATAGAGGTAGTAGGGCTTGTAGCCCAGGGCGCGGAGCGTTTTTTCCGCATAGGCAACCATTTCTGTCACTTCCTCCGCGGAAGGCAGGTTTTCCCGCTTTTCGAAGAGGTCAGCCCCCTTTTTCAGTGCCAAAGTGTGGACGGTGATGTTGGAGGGAGAGAGGAAAGCCACGGTGTCCAGACTGCGGCGGAAGCCCTCTGCGGTATCTGTGGGCAGACCCGCGATCAGGTCCATGTTGATGTCCCGGAAGCCCGCGGAAACCGCTTCCCCGTAGGCCCGCAGCACATCCGCGGCCTTGTGGGGCCGCCCGGAGGCTCGAAGGACCGTGTCCTCCATAGTCTGGGGATTGATGCTCATGCGGTCTGCCCCATGGCCAAAGATGGTGTGGAGCTTCTCTTCGTCCAAGGTGTCCGGACGTCCGCCCTCAACGGTGAATTCCAGACAGCGGCTCAGGTCAAAGTGCTCCCGGATGGCATCCAAAAGCCGTGCCATCTGGGGGGCAGACAGAGTGGTGGGGGTGCCGCCGCCCATGTACAGGCTGCGGATATGCCGTCCGGACTGTTTTAGCAGCTGGCCGGTCAGGGCAATTTCCTGTAAAAGCGCATCCAGATAGGGCTCCAGCAGTTCGGTCTTCTTGCCAACGCTGCGGCTGACGAAGCTGCAATAGGCGCAGCGGGTGGGGCAGAAAGGAATGCCGACATAGACGGACAGGTCATTCGGTTCCGTCTTCCGGACGGCCTCTACCGTGGAGACGGAACAGTCTACCGTTAATTTTGCCCGCTGAGGCGTTACATAATAGGTCTTTTTCAGCATTTTTTCGGCGCTGGCCGGGGTGCCGCCTTCCAAAAGATGCTTTGTGGTCAGCTTGGTAGGCCGGACGCCTGCCAGAGCGCCCCAGGCAGGCGCCCGGGGCAGCAGCCGGATGGCGGCCAGATACATACTCTGCTGCAAGGCTCTGCGCCGCAGCCGAACGGTCTCGTCACCGATCCGGATGCGCCGGGAAGCGCTGGCGGTGCGGCCGTTCCAGGTGATTTTCCCACTGGCGGTGAGCCAGGTTTGTCCCCGGTGCAGAGAGGAAACCGCCTCCGGCTCCGCACCCTCCGGAAAGAGAGAGAGCAGGAGCTGCTCCACGGCGTAACGGTCATCATGACCGGATAAAGTCAGATGGATCATGGATTCTTCCTTTTACAAATAGGGATTGGTTTTCTTTTCCCGGTCCAGTGTGGAGCTGGGGCCGTGGCCGGGGCAGACACGGTAATTCTCCTCCAGCTTTGCCAGCTTCCGCAGAGAGTCCCGCATTTCCCGGGCGTCGCCGCAGGGCAGATCCGTCCGGCCGCAGGAACCGGCGAACAGAGTGTCTCCGGAAAACATGGTGTCCCCGGCAATCAGGCATACGGAACCGGGTGTGTGGCCCGGGGTTTCCATTACCCGCACGGGGATACCGGCCAGAGTCATGGTATCCCCATCGGCGTAGGTGTCCGTATAGTAGAGAGGGCCGTTGGTCAGCATGGGAGGCATTGCCAGATCCTTTCGGCAGAGGTAAACCTTGCAGTCGTACTGGGCAACCAGGTCCTTTACGGCTCCTACATGATCAAAATGGCAGTGCGTCAGGGCTATGGCTTCGGGGGTCAGGCCCTTTTCCTCCAGATAGGCGTCAATAATCGCCGGTTCATAGCCGGGATCGATGAGAAAACACGCATTGCGGTTTTCTTCGTGGACGATGTAGCAATTGGTCTGGTAGTCTCCCAGGGGGAGAACGTGGATTTTTAACATGGTTGTCTCCTTTAGCCCCTTCTGGGGGTGTTCATCAGCTGGTCAGTGTCCAGAATCAGTGTCACGGGGCCGTCATTCAGGGATTCTACCTTCATGTCCGCCCCAAAGCGGCCGTGCTGGGGAGGATATCCGAGCCGCTCACATTCGGAAAGGAACTGCTCATAGAGCCTGTTTCCCAGGTCCGGGGGCGCGGCCTCGGCAAAGCTGGGGCGGCGGCCCTTGCGGCAGTTGCCGTAAAGGGTGAACTGGCTGACAACCAGCACCTCACCGTGGATGGCTTCCAGCCCTAAATTCATTTTTCCGTTCTCATCCTCAAAAATCCGCAGCCCAAGGGCCTTTTCCGCCAGAACCCGGGCGGTTTCCTCCGTATCCTCCGGGCCGACGCCCAGCAGGATCAGAAAACCGGGCCCGATTTTTCCAACGGTTTCCCCGTCAATGGCAACGGAAGCGTATTTCACTCGCGTTAAAACAGCACGCATGGCGCGGCCCTCCCTTATAGAATTGACAATTGACAGTTGACAATTGACAATTATTGTGTCCCTTCGAGACGGTTAAGTTAAAATATATAAACTTTCGCAGGAGCCGATGCACACATCGGCCCGAGGCTTTCCAATATGGAAAGGCCGATTCCATACAAGAAAAGCGGAAGATTCCTGCTGTGAAGATAACGTACCTTTCGGGCTGAGTAGAAATCCGCCGCTACAGGTAAAAATCAGAGAGCCTGCGCAATGACGCAGCCGCTCAAAGTCCGCACCCGCAATTGTCAATTGTCCATTGCCAACTGTCAATTGCCCTAGTTTTGTCCCCGCTTGGAGCCGGTGACGTCCCGGATGTTCAGCAGTTTGCTGCGAATGGCGTTCAGCTCGGCGGTGTTTTTGACCTCAAAGCGGATGGTGATGGCGCTGCGGCCATTGGAGAGATCCCGGCCGGAGAGCTCCTTGACCCGCACCCGGGCAGTGGTCAGCGCCTGGGCTACGTCCAGCACCAGACCGTCCCGGGTGATGCAGTCCAGCTCCAGAGTGGTCTCAAAGGGTTGCTCCTCCACGTTGGCCCAGCGGACCCGGACCCAGCGGCCCGCCTGCTTGGGGTCTTCCCGGTTCTGGGCGTTGGGGCAGTCTGCCCGGTGAACAGAGACACCGAAACCCTTGGTAATAAAGCCTACGATGGCATCCCCCGGTACGGGGGTGCAGCATTTGGCGAACTTGATCATGCAGGAATCAATGTCCTCCACGATGACGCCGTTCACTGCGTGGCGGTTCTGTTTTACGGCCTCGCTGTCGGGATTCACCCGCAGGGGCGACTGGGGCAGCTTTTCGGCGGTCTGGGCCTTTATGGCCCGGTTGATGTCGTCCCGAATCCGGCCTACGGCCTTTACGGCGGTGAGACCACCGTAGCCGATGGCGGCATACATATCGTCCCAGTTGTCAAAAGCCAGCTTGCGCAGCAACTGAGACTCCAGCTCCGGATCGGTCAGCGCCGGCATGGGCAATCCGGAGCGCTTCATTTCCGATTCAAAGGAGGCCTTGCCGTGGACGATATTCTCGTCCCGCTTTTCTTTCTTGAACCACTGCTTGATCTTGGTCCGGGCCTGATTGCTCTGGCAGATGTTCAGCCAGTCCCGGCTGGGACCTTTGGCGGCCTTGGAGGTAATAACTTCTACAATGTCACCGTTTTTCAGCTTTGTGTCAATATTGGCAATGCGGTTATTGACCTTGGCCCCCACCATGGCGTTGCCGACGCCGGAATGGATGGCATAGGCAAAGTCAATGGGTGTGGAGCCGGAGGGCAGGGAGACGATGCGGCCTTTGGGCGTGAAGACGAAGACCTCATCGTCGAACATATCGATTTTCAGAGACTGGACGTATTCCTCCGCATCGGAGTCCTGCTGGCTTTCCAGCAGGCGGCGGACCCACTCAAAGTCCTTTTCCGTGCCAGAGCCGGTGCCCTGCTTGTACTTCCAGTGGGCGGCAATGCCGTATTCGGCGGTTTCGTGCATTTCCCAGGTGCGGATCTGGACCTCGAAGGGAATGCCCTGGGAGCCGATGACGGTGGTGTGCAGGCTCTGGTACATATTGGGCTTAGGTGTGGAGATATAGTCCTTGAACCGGCCGGGGATCAGGTTAAAGAGGTCATGGATGTGTCCCAGAACGTTGTAGCAGTCCGGAATGGAGTCCACAATGACCCGGAAGGCATAGATATCATACAGCTCGTCCATCCGTTTGCCCTGGGCCTGCATTTTCCGATAGATGGAGTAAACGTGCTTGATGCGGCCGTAGGTGGTGTTGTGAATGCCCATGGCGGTCAGACGCTGGGTAATCTTGTCCTGAATGGTGCGCATGAAGCTCTCGTCCTGCTCCTTGTGCTCCTGCAGGTAGGCTGTGATCTCATTATATTCTTTGGGAGCCAGATATTTGAGGGAAGTATCTTCCAGTTCCCACTTGACCTTCTGCATGCCGAGGCGGTGGGCCAGGGGCGCGTAGATGTCCATGGTCTCCTGGCATTTGGCGATCTGCTTCTCCGGGGTCTGGTACTGCATAGTGCGGATGTTGTGGAGCCGGTCGGCGATTTTGATGAGCACCACCCGGATGTCCTTGCTCATGGCCATGAACATCTTCCGCAGGTTTTCCATCTGGGCCTGCTCCCGGGAGGAAAAGTCCGCCCGTGTCAGCTTGGTAACGCCCTCCACCAGCTCGGCAACGGTGGAGCCAAAAAGCTTTTCAATGTCCTCGTGAGAGGCGTCGGTGTCCTCGATACAGTCGTGGAGCAGGGCGCCCAGAATGGCGTCCATGTCCAGACCCATTTCAGTGACGATCTGAGCTACTGCCAGAGGATGGATGATGTAGGGGGAGCCGTCCTTCCGCTTCTGGGCGGCGTGCTTTTTATTGGCATAGTCAACAGCCTTGTCGATGAGGGCAAAGTCCGCGTCGGGCATCCGCTTGCGGATGGTGTCCATCATGGAGGCATAGTGTTCTTCAAAGGTTTCCATATATGTCAGCTCTCTTTCGCACGCAGGAGGGCCTGCATGGTTTGACTTTGGTTAAGATCCGCCTTCTGGGTGCCGGGAGTCAGACGGATGGATAGGGTCAGGTGGACCCGCTTCAGCTCCAGCAGCCCCACGTCCCGGAAGATGTCCAGGCAGGTCAGCAGGGTCTCCAGGCTCATTTCCGTGCCGGTGCGCCGGACGATCTTCCGGCACAGGCACAGGGGGCTTTCCCGCAGCTCTTTTTCAGGACAGGCGGCCAGATACCGCCAGACGTTGCCCAGGGTCCCCCGGTCGGGGAGCAGGACGGCGGCCTGGTCAGGCGTCAGCAGCCCGGCACGCAGAGCGCGGTAGCGGGCAATATCCATGGGGCAGGGCGCGGCGCAGCTGGGGCGGATATCCACCACATTCATCTGTACGCTGCGCTCGCCCCGAAATTCATTGATCTGGGGATGAAATGCCACATCCACCACGTCCCCCTGGGCGATGCCGGCGGAAACGGGGTCGGCGGAAAAGTAGATGGCGTTCAGGCTGTACCGGCCCCGGCGGAGCCGCAGGCGCATATGCCGCCCGCCGCCGACGCACTGGATCCGATCGATGGTCAGCCCTTCCATCATGAGCACCGGTTTGGGGCAGCCGCTGCCGCAGGGCTCCAGAGCCTGCAACCCCTCAATTTCCGGAATGGTCAGCATCTCCGGGGTAATGGCGCAGTCCAGATCCAGAGCACTGACGTGGGTGTCGTCGGCGTAGAATTCCGCGGCCATGGCACAGATCCGGCGGCGGAACTCGGGAATATTCTCCCGGCTGATGGTAAAGCCTGCCGCCAGTTCGTGGCCGCCGTAGCTTTCCAGCAGAGGGGACAGGCTGCGCAGGGAGGCGAAGAGATTGAAGCCTCCATGGCTGCGGGAGCTTGCCTTGCCGTGATCCCCATCCAGGCAGATGAGAAAGGCAGGACAGGCGAACTCCTCGGAAAGACGGCTGGCGACAATGCCGACCACGCCCTGGTGCCAGCTCTCGTCCGCCAGAACAATGGCCTCCGGGGGTGCCCCTTCCGGCAGCATGGCGATGGCCTGCCGGTAGATGTCTGATTCGATCTGCTGCCGCTGCCGGTTCAGATCGCACAGCTGCCCGGCATCCTGCCGGGCCCGTTCCGGATCCTGAGTCAAGAACAGATCTACAGCCAGATCCACCTGGCCCATACGTCCGGCGGCGTTGATCCGGGGAGCCAGCATGAAGCCGATGGTGGAGGCGGTGATCTCCTCCTTGCCGCAGCCGCATTCGCTGATCAGGGCGGCGAGGCCGGGACGGTGGGTATGGCTCAGGGAATACAGCCCTTTGGAGACGAAGACCCGGTTCTCGTCCACCAGGGGGATCACATCTGCCACGGTACCCAGGCAGACCATATCGGCGTATTCCTCCAGAACGGCGTTGCTGTCGCCCCGGAGGGCGCAGGCCAGTTTAAAAGCCACGGCTACGCCGGAAAGATTCTGATGGGGATAGCCGTCGTCCGGCCGGTGGGGATCCACAACGGCCACGGCCTGGGGGAGGCTTTCCTTGCATTCGTGATGGTCGGTGATCACCAGGTCCATGCCCAGCTCCCTGCAGAGCAGGGCTTCCTCTACGGCGGTGATGCCGCAGTCCACGGTGATGATCAGACTTACCTTTTCATCGGCAAGCTGCCGCAGGGCAATGGGGTTCAGGCCATAGCCCTCCTCCAGCCGTCCGGGAATGTAATGGATGCAGTTGCCGCCGGCTTTGCGCAGAAAGTCCGTTAGAAGACAGGTGGCGGTGATGCCGTCCACGTCGTAGTCGCCGAAGACGGCGATCTTCTCATGACCCTCCAACGCCTGCCGCACCCGCCGGACGGCCTTGTCCATATCATTCAGGAGCATGGGGTCCGGCAGAGACCGGGTGCAGCTCAAAAACCGCTTGGCCTGATCCGCGTCGCCCATACCGCGTCCTGCCAGAACCATGGCGGTCAAAGGAGAAAAACCGCCCCGCACAAGCTCGTTCACATCCTGCGCCTGAGGCTGGGCGCACTTCCAAATTCCGTATTTCAATTCCACACACATCCAATTAAAACATTTTCTCTATAGTATAGCAAAAATTTGCCCCAGAAACAATAGGCCGTGTGGAATTTCTGTGAAATATTCGGAAACATTGGAAGGGAAAAGCTATATTCTCAGCCTCGTTATTCTGCAACAGGTTCGATTGAGTGTGGAAAACAGGCCCGGTAAGCTACGCAGGTACAAGCCCTGTTGGTTTTGAGGCCGGAAGAATTCTTAAGGAGGGCGGCTTTCTGGCAGCGCCTCCTTAAGCCGCATTCTTGCGGAGCTTCTTGGCAGGACAAGAAGCTCCCTGCCGGAGGCACCCAGCCAATAGGATGGCGAGACTGTAGTTAAATGATTCAAAAGGAAAGCTTTAGAGTCAGCAGACCGTCGCTGTGGGGGTTAATTTTCCTGCTTTTCCAAAAACATTTGCACCGCCGCGGCGCTGAGCATGGGCAGCAGGAGCATGCCGGCCAAGCCCCAGAGGCGGTAGCCGCAGTACATGGCGACCAGGGTCGCCAGAGGATCCAGCCCCAACTGGCTGCCTAAAATTTTTGGCTCCAGGACGGAGCGTAGCAGGGCGGCCGTGGCGTAGAGGCCCAGCAGTCCCAGAGCCCTGGGCGTGTCTCCGGCGAGGAGACAGATCAGGCTCCAGGGCAGCAGCACCGTGCCTGTGCCCAGCACCGGCAGGGCATCCACCAGGGCCACCAGGGCGGCAATCAAAAAGGGATTGGCGATCCGCAGCAGGGCGAACCCGGCGGTCAGCACGAACAGACAGACGCAGAACAGCTTGCACTGGGAGCTGAACCACCCGCCCAGGATCCCTTTCAGCCGCTCCAGAGTGGCGCACCATTTTTCCAGCTGCTCCGGCGGCAGATGCCGGGTCAAAAAATCTTTGAGGAAGGGCAGCCGGGCGCTGATCAGAAAAGCGGAGAGCAGGCCGGTGCCCAGGCACAAAGCTGCATCCGGCAGCCCGGTGATCACCGCCCCGGCGGTGCCCAATGCAAAGGCGCTGGCCTTTTCCAGCAGGGCGGTGCCGCCGGAGAAAAGCTGGGTTAGGTTCTCCCGGTAAGGAGTCTGAAGTCCCGGGGGCAGGTCTTCGGCAAAGCTCAGGAGCCATCGCTGCAGCAGGGTGATGCCCCGCTCTACTGTCTGGGTCAACTGGGGCACCCAGCTTTCCGGCGGGCGGAGCTGCCGGAAGAGAAGTCCCAGAACCAGGGTCATCAGTGCCAGAAGCCCTGCCAGGGCGGCGCTGACCCCCACCCCTGCCGCCAGAGCCCGGGGCAGCCGCCCCCGTTCGGTAAGGAACCGGACGGCAGGTTCTGAGGCAAAGGCCAGTCCGGTCCCCAGCAGAAATGGCAGAAACAGCGGCAGCAAAAATCGGGCCGCCAGCCACAGGACCAGCAGCGTGCCGCCGAAGAAGACGAATTTTTTGATGCGATAGGCCATAATATCCTCCTGCGCTGCGGACCGTCTTCCGGCTTCCGCGAAAAAGCGGAAAAGAAGTGCGGAATAGACTTGCATTTTTCAAAATCTATGGTACAATGTAGGCAATACAAGAACAGGTGTACGCCGGACGTGGCGCACCTTATTATAGGAGGCCCATATGTCCAATAAACCCCAGTACTATATTGTGGAGGCATCCGCCCTTCCGGAGGTTTTTCTGAAGGTTGCGGAGACCAAGCGGCTGCTTTCCACAGGCGAGGCCAGCACGGTCAATGAGGCGACCCGCATGACCGATATCAGCCGCAGCGCCTTTTACAAATACCGTGACGCGGTGATGCCTTTTCAGAATATGATGACGGGCCGCATCGTGACGTTCCAGCTGCTGCTCCATGATGAGCCGGGCCTGTTGTCCCATATCCTGCAGGTCCTGGCTGATGTTAAGGCCAATATCATGACCATCAACTCCATTGTTCCCACCAACGGCACTGCTGTTGTCACCATCTCCGCGGAGACCATGGATTTGACGGTATCGCTGGAAGATCTTGTGCGGATCCTCAACGAGACCCACGGCGTCGTCAAGGCGGATGTGCTGGCAGGATAAACGTTCGGGCTGCTCCTTTTGGAGCGGCCCTTTTTCGCACTTTTTGCCGGAAAACAGCATACCATGACACTGAAGGCTTCTCTTATTGAGGTGATGATATGCTGATCGTTCAAAAGTATGGAGGGACCTCCCTGCAGGACGCGGGCCGGCTGCTGCGGGCGGCGGGCAGGCTGACGAGCCTTTTCCGGCAGGGGCACCAGGTGGTGGCAGTGGTATCTGCCCAAGGGCAGACGACGGATGAAATGATCGCCCGGGCCGCCCAGATCAATCCAAGGCCCGCAAAGCGGGAAATGGACGCCTACCTGGCGGCAGGGGAGCAGATGTCCGCCGGACTGATGGCCATGGCCATCGGCGCTCTTGGCGGCAGCGCCGTCAGCATGACAGGCTGGCAGGCGGGGATCCGCACGGATGGCTGCCATGGGGATGCCCGCATTCTGGAAATAGACCCACAGCCCATTCTGGCAGAGCTGGCGAAGAAACGGATCGCGGTTGTGGCGGGCTTCCAGGGCGTCAGCCCGGAGGGGCGGATCACGACCCTGGGCCGCGGCGGCTCCGATACCACGGCAGCGGCTCTGGCCGCGGCGCTGAAAGCGGACAGATGCCAGATCTTTACGGATGTAGACGGGATTTATGACCGGGATCCCCGGCGTTATGCCGACGCGCAGAAATACGATCGTATCGGCTATGGAGAAATGCTGCGCCTTATCGGCCACGGCGCCCAGGTGCTCCACGACCGCAGCGTGGAGACTGCCCGGGACGCTGGGATCACTCTGGAGGTCCTGTCCGCCCTGAAAGACGGGCCGGGAACGCTGGTGGGACCTATGGAATGATTCTCCCCAGGGCAAGCATATGCTATTCCGGAAGAAAAAAGAAAAAATGTTCTTGACAAGCGGGAAAAGGTGTGGTAAACTCTACGGGTAATCAAGAAGGCTGAACATCCGCCTCACCGTAAGCCATGCGAAACGGTTCAATACAAGCTTATTTCCCATTCGGGAATTTTGCGGGTATGCGGATGCTTTGGCATCCGCTTTTTTGTTATTTGTTTTGGAGGTGCTTACCATCGCAAAGTTAGACCATCAGCTCAACGAGGAAATCCGGGACAAAGAGATCCGGCTCATTGGTGCGGACGGCGCCCAGCTGGGTATCGTTTCCGCGGCCCAGGCAAATGCCATGGCGGAAGAGCAGGGTATGGATCTGGTGAAGATCTCTCCCAACGCTGTGCCCCCCGTGTGCAAGATCATGGACTATTCCAAGTTCTGCTTCGACCAGAAGAAGCGGGAGAAGGAAGCCAAAAAGAACCAGCGGGTCGTGGAAATCAAGGAGATCCGCATGAGCCCCAGCATCGACACCAACGATCTCAATACCAAGGTGAAAGCTGCGCAGAAGTTCCTGGCAGACGGCAACCGGGTGAAGGTCAGTGTTCGCTTCCGCGGACGGGAAATGGCCCATACCAACCTGGGTGAGAAGCTGCTGATGGACTTTGCTGCTGCCTGCTCCGAGGTCGCTTCCATGGAGAAGAATCCCAAGCTGGAAGGCCGCTTCATGGCGATGTTCCTGACCCCCAAGAATAGCAAGTAAGTATAATTACACAAGATACGGAAGGAGAACTACCTATGCCCAAGCTGAAAACCCATAGCGGTGCAAAGAAGAGATTCAACCTGACCAAGACCGGTAAGGTCAAGAGAGCACACGCTTTTAAGAGCCACATCCTCACCAAGAAGACCACCAAGCGTACCCGTCATCTGCGCAGCACCACTTACGCCGACGTGACCAATGTGGATGCAATCAAAAAGATGATTCCGTACAAATAAGGGCTAGACAGGAGGATTATAGTATATGGCTAGAGTTAAAGGCGCAATGATGACGCGCAAGAGAAGAAATGCAACCCTGAAGCTGGCAAAGGGCTATTGGGGTTCCAAGTCCAAGCACTTCAAGATGGCCAAGCAGGCTGTCATGAAGTCCGGCAACTACGCTTTCGAAGGCCGTAAGCAGAAGAAGCGCGCTTACCGTACCATGTGGATCGCCCGTCTGAGCGCTGCTGTCGCTCCCTACGGCCTGAACTACTCCACCTTCATGAACGGTGTGAAGAAGGCCGGTATCGAGATGAACCGCAAGAGCCTGTCCGAGATGGCTATCCAGGACAATGCCGCTTTCGCCGCTGTTGTGGAGAAGGCTAAGGCTGCTCTGAACTAAATCAGGTTTGAAAAGCCCCGCCGCGTTTTCTGCGGCGGGGCTTTTCAAAATTCTCTTTGGAGGGAGACATGCCATGAAGCTGACTTTGACTGCCCGGCGGGCCGGGCGGCTATCCTCATTCCTGAAAAATGAGCTGAAAATGTCCACAGGCCTTGTGAATAAAGTGAAATGGGCGGACGGCCTGCGGGTCAATGGGATCAGCTGCCACACGGACTACCCGGTGCGGCCCGGGGATGTGATCACGGTGCTGCTGCAGGAGGAGGCGCCGGAGTATCCGGCAGAGGACGGAAGTCTGACGGTGGTTTTTGAGGACGACTGGCTCCTGGCGGTGGACAAACCGGTGGGCATGCTGATCCACCCCTCCCGGAACCGGATCACCGGGACTTTGGCCAATCTTGTCCAGGGCTACTACGCAAAAACAGGCCAGCAGGGCGCTTTTCACCCACTGACCCGGTTGGACCGGGACACTTTCGGGATCGTCCTGATTGCCAAGAATTCCCACATCCATGCCCTTTTGCAGCAGCAAAAGCCCCAAAAGACCTATGAGGCGCTGACCTACGGTGGACCGGAAGCGGACGATGGCATCATCGATGCCCCCATCGCCCGGAAAGAGTTGCCAAGTCTTCTGCGGGAGATCCGACCGGACGGAAAGCCCAGCGTCACGCATTTTCATGTCCTGGAGCGGGGCACACAGGTCTGCCGCTTGTCTCTGGAGCCCGTCACCGGCCGCACCCACCAGCTGCGGCTCCACTGCGCCTGCATGGGCTTCCCCATCCTGGGGGATCCTCAGTACGGCAGTGAAGCATCCATGGCCTTTTCCAGGGAAAAGGGTTTCGAGACCCAGCTGCTGCTGGCAAAAAGACTGGAATTTATCCATCCGATCACCGGCGAGCCGCTGCAGCTGGAGACAAAGCTGACGCTGCCGGAGTTGGGGAGTATGGAACTTTGAAATGCGGAGCGGTTGCTTTTGGCGCTGACCGCCCATCGGCTGGGTGCCTCCGGCGGCGGTTTTCTTGCTTCTGCAAGAAAATCGATAAGAAGCAGCCTCAAGGGGGCGCTGACCG
>NZ_JAHLPU010000024.1 GCF_018918045.1 Pseudoflavonifractor sp. MSJ-30 | reverse complement strand
GGCGACCCGGAACGGACTCGAACCGTCGACCTCCAGCGTGACAGGCTGGCGTGCTAACCGACTGCACCACCGGGCCAGGGAACGAAAGGGATTATAACAGATTCTTTTCGATTTGTAAAGAGGTTTTTCAAAAAATTTTTCAAATGGCGTTGAGTAGCTACTGGGGTACGAATCCCCGTTGTAGGGGGCGATGCCCTCATCGCCCCGCAGGGTATGGTGTCAGAGTGGTCGGAAAAGCGGACCCGTCCATTCCGTCGGACCCCCGGGCCGATGTGGGCATCGGCCCCTACGCTCTGGAACGCGTAGCTGTTCCGTAGGGAAAGCCTGTACTGCCCCTCATCCGACTTGCCTGCGGCGAGCCACCATCGCTTTTTATGGTATAGCTGCCACTGGCAGCTATTTTATTAATTAGATTCGCTGCGCGACGCACCGCCCCAGGGGAAGGCTTTTTTATGGGCGGCAGGTTCTGCCGCCCATGTTGGGCTTTTCTGTTTTCTTACGGCATGGCCAGCTGCGCCTGATCCAGCAGCAGGCGGTCTGCCAGACGGGAAACAAAGGCCGCATTGCTGGGCCGCGGGATGGTACCGGTATTGTCTGCCTGAAAAACTGTTGACCACACTTCATCGCTGCGCCTTTCCCATGCCTGCTGGATGGCGTTGCGGATGGAGCGCTCCACCTGTGAGGACGTGCAGCCGAACTGCCGGGCCACACCGGGGTACAGTTCCTTGGTAATGGACTGCATGGGGTTTTCCACCATCAGCAGCACTGCCTCCCGCAGATAGGCATAGCCTCTGAGTTTTGTGGGGATCCCCAAGGAAACCAGCAGATTGGAAACATGGGTTTTCGCATCCGGGGCACTGAGCACAGGCCGGGGCTTCTGCTCGCTCAGATCCCGCACCCGGTTGACAATGGCCTGAATGCTGCAGGGCTTTACCATCAGGTAATCCACCCCAAGTCTGGTTGTCGTACTGACAACGTAATCGTTGACAAGGCGGGTGGTGGCAAGGACGGTGGGCCGGATCCCGGAATTGTTCAACGCCTGCAGAAGACTGATGCCATCCAGCTCCGGCAGCATCAGATCCATGATCAGAATGTCCGGGGTGACGGTTTTCGAAAGCTCCAGAGCTTCCCTGCCGGAACGGCAGGTGTGGACTCGGTAATTACCCTGCAGTGCTGATTCCAGACTGTTTCGGAAATCATCGGAACAGTCCGCAATGAGTAATGTCAAGGTTTCCACGAAAGACTCCCCCTTCTTGCAAAACGTGATTCAAGAATACCATATGGATTTGTCCATTTCAATCATACTTTTGTGACTTTTTGTCGTCATTTCTCGACACGTTTCGACAAAAGGCAAAAATTTTTGCAGGCGCGCTTTGAAACTGCGCACCTGCAAAAATGTTTTGACGCGTATTATTTACGGATTGTCGTTTGAGAATTTGTTGAAATAATCAAACCACTCCTGAAAGTTTCCCTCCTCCGGCATTGCATTTTCGGCGTTTCCGGAGCTGTCGTCCTTCTGTGGTCTTTCACCCAGAGTAATCGGAAGCGTCAGCTCCTTCCCAGCCCGGTAGACGGTGACGGTGGTCTCGTCTCCGGGGGCGTAGCCGCGGAGAATCCGGGCCAGATCGCTGAAGCTGGTGACCTTCTGGCTGCCCATGGCAATGATGATATCCTTCGCCTCAATGCCCGCCTCTGCCGCGCCGGTGCCGGACTCCACGGAGTCCACATAGGCTCCCCGGGGCAGTCCATAGGTCAGCACAGCCTCCTCGCTGACGTCCATGCCCCTGATGCCCAAATAGGCCGAACTGATATAGCCCTTTGTCCGCAGCTCATCCAGACTCTTTTTCAGATCGTCAATAGGGATGGCAAAGCCAATGCCCTCGATGGTGGCGCCGGAAGAGGAGGTTCCGGAATACTTGGCTGTGGTGATTCCCACGACCTCCCCCTTCATATTGAACAAGGGGCCGCCGGAGTTGCCGGAATTGATGGCGGCGTCGGTCTGGAGCATGGTGGTGTAGTTGTTCTCCGAAGAGATCTGGCGATTGATGCCGCTGATGTAGCCAACGGTCTGGGTCGCGTTCAAAGTACCCAGAGGATTGCCGATAGCAACGACCATATCCCCGATGATCAGCTCGCTGCTGGAGCCCAGAGTCACCGCCTGCAATCCCTCGGCGTCAACCTTCAAAAGCGCCATGTCAGCGGTAGAGTCATGGCCGATAACCGTGGCGCTGAATTCCTTATCATCCTGCGTGGTGACAGTGACGGAGGCAGCGTCCTCGACTACATGGTAATTCGTAACGATGTAGCCGTCCTCTGTCAGGATAAAGCCGGAGCCGGTGACGGTGGCCTCCATGCTCTGGCCGTTCATAGTCACCCGGGCATCGCAGGAGATGGCCACCACGCTGTCAACATTCCGGGCATAGACCTGAGCCGGGGTCAGGCCCTCCGCGGGAACAGTTCCTATCTGTGAGGCGCCATTGGAGCGGGAAAGACTGTTGACCTGGCTTTGCAGATCATCCAGCTGCCGGTTCAGCGCGGCAACGGTTCTGGCGCTCTCGGCCCTGGCCTGACCGGCCGCCAAAAAATACGTCAGCGCGCAGCTGCCTGCCAGCACTGCCGCGGCAGCCGCGGCGGCGGCGATCCGTTTGCGTGCAGGCCGTTTGGCGGACTTCCCCCGGGTATGCCGGGGCTTTTTGGGTTCCGGCTGGGGATGAGAATCGTAAAAGCCCGTATAGGGAGAATTCTCATAGGGGGACCGGGGCCGGACCGGCTGCGCCGGGGGTTCCTCCGCCCGGGTTTCATCCGACGGGGCTTCCCCTTCCGGCTGGGACGCGGGCTCCGCCGCCTGCGCTTCTTCCGTCTGAGGAACGGTTTCCGCCGTCTGGGCTTCTTCCGTCCGGGAGTCGCTCAGCCGTCCCTCCTGCCCTTCCGGCCGGGACACGGACTCTGAAACGGATTGGGAAATAACCGCGTCCTCCGGCGCAGGCTGGGCCTGTTCCTGAGGAACATCGGGGGATGTAGATTCATCAAAGCTGCACATGGCAAGCCCTCCTTATGGATATGGAATGCTTTTCCCTATCATACAGAAAAATACCGGATTCGTCAAGAAAAAGCGTCATTGCAGAGGAAAAAGTCCATCTGCAATGACGAGGCCGCGCTTACTTTCTGTGGAAGGACATGCAGTCGGTGCACTGGTCCACAGTGGGATCGCACTCATGGGTGCCCACCAGAATGGAATCCAGGGAGCAGTAGTTCTCGGTGCCGCAGTGGTTGGCGCACTGCTTTACGGTGCATTCGATGCTCTTGTTGGCATGGCAGTTCATAGAAAGATCCTCCTTGCTTTTTATATGGAACGCCTTGGCGCCCGGATATAGTTTGACCCAAAACCGCTTTGAAATACTGGTAAATTGTGGAACGCGCGCATCGTCCGCCAACTGGTATTTTTATATCGAATTCCATTGACATTTCCCGTTTGCCCATGTATAATGTATGCGGAATTTGTTGGGGAATAAGCAGAGATGGCTCTGCGCAGCATTTTCCGGAAGATTTATCGAAGACGAAACCGTCTTTTGAAAGAAAGGAAATTTGCCATGATTTACAGTGCAGAAGTACAGAATATGTGCTCCGTGGCTAAGGGCGCCTACCATGGCCCCGCTCCCATTCCCGAAGAGGGCAAGTGGGTTCAGGCCAAGGAGATCAAGGACATCAGCGGCTTTACCCATGGTATCGGCTGGTGCGCGCCTCAGCAGGGCGCCTGCAAGCTGACCCTGAACATCAAGGAGGGCGTTATTGAGGAGGCTCTGGTGGAAACCATCGGTTGCTCCGGCATGACCCATTCCGCCGCCATGGCCGCCGAGATTCTCATCGGCAAGACCATTCTGGAAGCCCTGAACACCGATCTGGTGTGCGACGCCATCAACACCGCTATGCGTGAGCTGTTCCTGCAGATCGTTTACGGCCGCAGCCAGTCCGCGTTCTCCGAGGGCGGCCTGGTCGTGGGCGCTTCTCTGGAGGATCTGGGCAAGGGCCTGCGCAGCCAGGTCGGCACCATGTTCGCCACCCGCTCCAAGGGTCCCCGCTATCTGGAGATGGCCGAGGGCTATGTTACCCGGGTCGCTCTGGACGAGGAGAACCTGATTATCGGCTATGAGTTCGTAAACCTGGGCAAGATGATGGACTTCATGAAGAAAGGCGACGACGCCAATACCGCCTACAAGAAGGCTATGGGTCACTACGGCCGCTTCGACAACGCGCCCAAGTACATCGACCCCCGTCAGGAATAAGAGGAGGACGAAACAATGGCTTTGTTTGAAAGTTACGAAAGAAGAATCGACAAGATCAACGGCGTCCTCGCTCAGTACGGCATCTCTTCCGTGGAGGAGTGCCGCGAGATCTGCCAGGCCAAGGGCTTCGATCCCTATGAAATCGTCAAGGGCATTCAGCCCATCTGCTTTGAGAACGCCTGCTGGGCTTACACCGTAGGCGCTGCCATCGCTCTGAAGAAGAACGTCAAGACCGCCGCTGAGGCCGCCGAGGCCATCGGCATCGGCCTGCAGGCTTTCTGCATCGATGGCTCCGTGGCTGAGGACCGGAAGGTCGGTCTGGGCCACGGCAACCTGGGTGCCATGCTGCTGCGGGATGAGACCAAGTGCTTCGCTTTCCTGGCCGGCCACGAGTCCTTCGCCGCCGCCGAAGGTGCCATCGGTATTGCCCGTTCCGCCAACAAGGCCCGGAAGGAGCCCCTGCGGGTCATCCTGAACGGTCTGGGCAAGGACGCCGCCCAGATCATCTCCCGGATCAACGGCTTCACCTACGTGCAGACCCAGTTCGACTACTACACCGGCGAGCTGAAGATCGTCAAGGAGTACAAGTACTCCGACGGCGAGCGGGCCGCTGTCCGCTGCTTCGGCGCCGACGACGTCCGCGAGGGCGTGGCCATCATGCACCACGAGGGCGTGGACGTTTCCATCACCGGCAACTCCACCAACCCCACCCGTTTCCAGCACCCCGTTGCCGGTACCTACAAGAAGGAGTGCATTGAGCAGGGCAAGAAGTACTTCTCCGTGGCCTCCGGCGGCGGCACGGGCCGCACGCTGCATCCTGACAACATGGCCGCCGGTCCCGCTTCCTACGGCATGACCGACACCATGGGCCGTATGCACTCCGATGCCCAGTTCGCCGGTTCCTCCTCCGTCCCCGCCCACGTGGAAATGATGGGCTTCCTGGGCATGGGCAACAACCCCATGGTCGGCGCCACCGTTTCTGTGGCTGTTGCTGTTGAGGAAGCGCTGAAGAAGTAAGCATTTCCTCCCCCAAAATGTAGGGGACGATGCCCACATCGTCCCGTCCGCATGAGATATAAGAAGCACATCCTGCCCGAGAGATCGGGTGGGATGTGCTTTTCAATTACCCTGATTCCTGATAACACTTACTTATATTGGGTGAAAGTATTGTAAATACAGAAAATTGTGGTATAATTTGCGATGATAAGAGTTGTGCAATTATTTGCGTGGGGTAATTATGGATGTAAATAGATGTTTGAAAAAGGTACTCAAGTACGGGGTAATTTATTGCATATGCATTTTGGCTGTCGCTTATTTTAGGATCAGGCCATATACCACAGAACGCCGTGAAGCAGCACGAAACGAATACAACATTGTTTATTTGAATTATGAGAGCGCTTTGGCAGATTATGAGGATGCAATCGAAGACTACCAAAAGCGGGCCAAGCAGTTCGAAACCGCTTCCATAATTGATTATAATAAGAATGTCAGCAAAAAATATGATTTAGGTGAAAGCATTGAAATGCGCGCAACAATTTCGTATAATCTAATACGAAACGGTGGAATAGGAAACGATTTTTCATACTCTGCCAATATCAACGGCAGCAGTCTTTCCAATCGGACTCAGGTAAAAATCAACTTATTTCGGAACAACACGCTCCAAATAACGATTACAGAGCATGACCCCAGCATAGACGATGTTGGAGAGAAAACGGAAACCTTTTTATTTCCTCTCGACAGGCTAAACGAAGGCACAATAAATAGTTACACAATTTACGCAAGAGAAACGCGCGGGAGGGGTGCCGGTGAATCTGCGGAGTTCAATGTAACCCTAACATTGGAACCTGTTAGAAAAATAGACTTGACCAGCAATCGTTATGTAAAGTCAAAATTCACAGAATCACGTCCCACGAAACCTACGAAACCGCTTCTCCCAACCGAGAAGGACTTTACGATTTCTGATATCTTCGCAAATGATGTAGCCTTCCATACAATTTGCGAAATTTTGGCATTGATCTTTCTTGTCCGAATTGTCTTGTTCGCGAGGCACAGTATTATAGAAGCCAGAAGGGAGCAAGAGCGATTACGCAAAATGGAGCAAGAGAAGGAACAACGTGAAATAGAAAGAGCAGAGTTTATTAAAGAACTATCAGGCCAATCTATACGGGATTTCTGCAAAGTTCCAACGAACATCTCTTTTACACAAGATAATTTGCCAAAGGACAATAACAATCGTATTTATGGGAGTTATACGGTTTACATTTCCCGAAGCGGAACTAAGTACCACAGAAAATGTGGCTGTTCATCCGCAAATATCCCATATCACCTTTTTCGTGTTCAATCCAGAGGATATGCCCCCTGCGCTCGGTGTTGTCCGCCAAATGGTGATTTGCCGCAATGGTACCGTGATTATATTGCAATGCTTGAAAAAGCCAAACGGTTAGATGTTCAGAGTTAAGCAGAATTACTTATTGTTTCAGCAACAAAGCAAATCACTAACCTTTGTGCTTTATCTTTTGTGCTAGTTGTGAAATGGTATTTTTAATGGGGGCGGCAACCTGCCGCCCGCATTCCTTTCGAAATTGAGCGTCTCGTATCGACACTCAGTCTCAAAAGCTAGCGGGCGGCAGATTGCCGCCCCTACTGGTTTTCTATTTGTGGGGCCGGGCAAACGATTTACCACCCCAGATCCTCCGACTCCGCTTTTTTCTGTCTTGTGAGCAGCTTCTGGACGGCCTCACGGGCGTCGGCGTTCTGGTAGAGCACCTGGTAGGCGGCGGTGACGATGGGCATTTCCACGCCCTGTTTCCGGCACAGTTCCCAGGCGGACCTGGTGGCATAGTAGCCCTCCACCACGGCGCCCACCTCTTCCATGGCCTCCTTAGGGGTCTTCCCCTGGCCGATGAGGATACCGGCCTGGCGGTTGCGGGAGTGGGGGCTTGTGCAGGTGACGATCAGGTCGCCCACGCCGGAGAGGCCCGCCAAAGTCTCCTTCCGGGCGCCCATGGACACACCCAGCCGGGCGATCTCCGTCAGGCCCCGGGTCATGAGCATGGCCTTGGTGTTGTCCCCGCAGCACATGCCTGTGGCCACGCCGGCGCACAGGGCGATGACATTTTTCAGCGCCCCGCCCAGCTCCGCGCCGATGGCATCCGGGCTGGTATAGACCCGGAAGTTCTCGGACATGAAGGCATCCTGGACGAATTCCGCCAGTACTCTGTCCTCGCAGGCAGCCAGGCATCCGGTGGGCACCTGGACGGCCACCTCTTCCGCGTGACAGGGGCCGGACAGAGCCACCACTCTGCGGCCGGTCTCCTGGGCCACGATCTGGCTCATACGCAGAAGCGTCCCCTCCTCAATGCCCTTGGTTACGGAGACCATAACGGCATTTCTGTCCAGATAAGGGGCCACAGCCCGGCAGACGGCGCGGATGGGAAAGGACGGAGCGGCAATAACCACCAGAGCGCAGCCCTCCACGCATTTGGGATCCGCCGTACAAAGCAGCCCATCGGGCAGCGTAATATTCTTCAGGCGGGGATTGGTCCGGCTTCTCTGAGCCAGCTCGGCCTTTTCCGGATCCCGGAACCAGAGGGAAACATCGTGGCCGTTGCGGCGCAGCTGACAGGCCAGAGCAGTACCCCAGGCGCCGGCGCCGATGACTGCTGTTTTCACTGCTTCTCCTCCTTCTTCCGGAAGAAGTCGGTCTTCCGCTCCTGCCCTTTAATCAGGCGGCGGATATTCTCCCGATGGAGGAAAACGGCCAGCGCCGCCAGAACCCCGGACAGAATCAGCACAAAGGGACGGCCGGGGTAGAACAGGGCGAAGCAGACAAAAAAGCAAACCGAGCCAAGGATTGAGCCAAGCGACACATACTTTGTGGGGAAATAGGCCAGGCAGAACACCAGCAGCATGATCAGCGCAATGCGCCAGTCCGTTGTCAGCGCCGCGGCAAAGCCGCAGACAATGCCCTTCCCCCCATGGAAGCCCAGCAGAGCCGGAAAATCATGGCCCAGCGTAACGGCCAGGCCGCCCAGAAGCATGCCCTCGGTGCGATAGCCGTATTTTCCCAGCAGCCAGCTGCCCAGCAGGCAGGCTGCCGCGGCCTTCAGGCCGTCAATGAGAATGACGAACAGGGAGTTGGCTTTGCCGTAGCTGCGGAAAAAGTTGGTAAAGCCCGCGTTGCCGCTGCCGTGGCGGCGGACATCGTCCTTTTCCACCAGCTTGGAGAGCAGAACGGCTCCGTTGATGTTGCCCAGCAGATAGCCCAGCACACACACCAGCAAAATGGAAACGGCCATAGCTTATTCCTCCTTGTCGCCCTTCTGACGGATGGTGATCCGAATGGGAGTGCCCTGCAGGCCGAAGACCTCCCGGATCTGGTTTTCCAGATACCGCTGATAGGAGAAGTGGAACAGCCTTGCGTCGTTGCAGAAAATGATGAAGTGGGGGGGCTTGGAGCTGGCCTGGGTCATATAGTAGATCTTCAGGCGGCGGCCCTTGTCCGTGGGCGGCTGGACCCGGGCGGTGGCATCTGCCAGCACGGCGTTCAGATTGCCGGTGGTGATGCGGCTGGTATTCTGCCTGTGGACCTCCTGAATGGTCTCAAACAGCCGGTCGCACCGGGCGCCGGTCAGGGCGGAGAGGAAGATGACCGGGGCATAGAGCATATAGCTCAGGCCCTTGCGGACGTCGGCCTCCATATCCCGCATGGTGTTGGTCTCCTTGTCGGCCACAGCGTCCCACTTGTTGACCACGATAATGGCGGCCTTGCCCGCCTCGTGGACCAGGCCCGCGATCTTGGTGTCCTGCTCGGTGACGCCCTCGTTGGCGTCAATGAGAATCAGGCACACGTCCGCCCGGTCGATAGCGCTGACGGAACGCATATTGGAGTACTTTTCAATGGCATCGTCCACCTTGCTCTTCCGGCGCATACCGGCAGTGTCGATGAAGCAGTACTTTCCGGTTTCGTTCTCGTAATAAGAGTCGATGGCGTCCCGGGTGGTTCCGGCAACGTTGGAGACGATAACGCGCTCCTCACCCAGGATTCGGTTCAGCAGGCTGGACTTGCCCACATTGGGCTTGCCCACGATGGCGACCTTAATTACATCGTCATCCTCTTCCTCGCCGTCGTCCGCGGGGATATTTTGCAGCACCCAGTCCAGCAGATCGCCGGTACCGTGACCGTGGACGGCGGAGGTCTCGAACAGGTCGCCGATACCCAGGCAGTAGAATTCGTACACATCCGGGTTCACGGGGCCAACGGAATCGCACTTGTTGACAGCCAGAGCCACGGGCTTTCCGGACTTACGCAGCAGAGTGGCCACGTCCTGATCCGCCGCGGTAACGCCGCTGCGGACGTCCGCGACCATGATAATGGCATCCGCCAGTTCAATGCCGATCTCCGCCTGACGGCGCATGAATTTCAGCATATCGTTGTCGGTGCTGGGCTCGATACCGCCGGTATCTACCAGGGAGAAGGTGCGGCCGCACCATTCGCAGTCTCCATAGATCCGGTCCCGGGTCACGCCGGGGGTGTCCTCCACAATGGAGGTACGCTGACCGGTGAGCTTGTTAAACAGCATAGACTTGCCCACATTGGGGCGGCCCACAATGGCAACCAGAGGTTTTGCCATGAGCAACACGTCCTTTCTTCTATCAAAGGGTTTTCGTTATTATGCCATACTTCCGGCTGAAAAGCAATGGAAGGATGGCTTCATTTTCTATTTATTTACAACCCGCAAAGCCGAAAAACCTTCCCTGAGCAGGGAGGAGGGGCGTATGCAGCGCGGCGGCAGGGCTTTGCGGCTCTGTCAGTCTCACGACAAATTCACTTGAGACCTTGATAGGCGCTTGCCGCACTTTGTCCAGTCGATGCTACTGCCTGAGCAGGATCTCATTGTTCCCCGGCTGCCGCATGGCATACAGCGCTTCAAACTCCGCGATCACATCTGCACGGGGGCGAATCATTCCGGGAAAGTGGCTGACAAGGAGATCGGGGGCGGTCAGTTTTTTGAGAACCGCAAGCAGATCATGCACCAGCTGGACGCTGAATGTGTATGCCCCATTTTTCGTTTTGCAGTACAGCGCGTCCCCTACAAAGGCATAGCGTCCGTCCACCTCCAGCCCCAGGCAGCCCTTGCAGTGGCTGGAGGGGAGCGGAAAGAGGTGCAGCGCGCCAAAATATAGATCCCCGGTTACCACTGTCCCCATTCCTGTATGCCGCCGCGTTTCACCGGAAACATAGAAACTTTGAATGTTCAGCTTTTGCAGATTTCCAGTGTGATCCTCATGAAAATGGGAGAGGACGACATTGTATTTCCCGGTCAGGTTCGCGATTGCCTGCGGGTCGTTTCCAACATCATACAGCCATGTCCCTGCGCCATCCCGGATGATCCCAATATCCGCTGAGAGGGGAGCCTCAGTGGCGGGAATATAGCTGATGTTGTCGCTGATTCGGCATGTTTCCATGTCCATTGCCCTCCATCTTTATCTGTCCGGATTTCCGTGATACAGGACAGCCAAAAAGCCGTCGCCGTCCTCCATGATCTCCCGCCGGACGGATGGAGGGATGATCTGCATGATTTCCTCCCGGCTGTACGGATGAAAGACCATCCCCGTCCATTTTCCGCCGGTATAGACGAAATCGCCGTCTGCATTTACGGCATGGGGCTCCCGGCAATATTCTTCGTCCGGGGCATCCAGCGTGGCAATTAAAATCCCGCCCGGCTTCAGAATGCGAAGCAGTTCCGGTATGGCAAGTTCTGCATCCTGCTTCCCAATGTGATCCAGCACGTCCCTGCATACAATGGCATCAAAACAGCCGGAGGGGTATCCAGTGCTGCAAACCTCTGCCGTTTTTAATCTGGCAGTGGGTGCATGCTCCCTGGCAATTTCGACCGCGTCCGTTGAAAGATCAAAACCATCCACTGTGAAGCCGCTTGCAAGCAGCTTTGCAGCATAAATTCCGCATCCGCACCCGGCATCGCACACTGATTTCGCATGGTAGTTTTGCAAAATCCCGATGATCTTATCCGGTGTAGGGGAGACGGCCTTGCCGTATTCCGCAATGCGATCCCGGTTGACGGCTTTCCAGGATTCTTGCCAGAAATTTTGACGCATCTTCATAACCTCGCTGCAATTTCCAGGGCAATTCGCAGATATTTTTCGTGGCTGGAGGCGGGTCTTGCACCCAGCGTGCGGGGTTCCCATTTCTCACCGTCCAGGCAATCATCGGCGTAGAAGAACTGATAGACCGGGACCCCTCTGAATTGACCTGCTGCCATGACGGAGGCACACTCCATGTCTACTGCAATGCAGCCGTCGGCTTTGCGTTTTTCCATGTTGCTCCGGGTTTCCCGGTAAAATGCATCGGTCGTCCACACCCTGCCGGAAACACAGGGCAGATGGAGCTCCTCCACGATCTCCGGAAAATCCTCCACCTCGCGGAAAGAGCGCTGCCGGCTGACCTCTATCAGTTCTTCAGAATCCGGATCGAATGTGTCAAATAGGCTCATATATACCTCCCCAAATAGCAAAAAGTGCAGACTGAAGTCTGCACTGCATCTGCGAAAAGCCAAAAATCAGACAAAAGAGCAGGGAGCGAAACTTCGGACAAAATACTGTGCATTGCACATCATAAGCATCATAAATTATCGCTCCTCTCATTTATTTCTGGCAACATGGTAACATATTCAAAAGGGCTTGTCAATGCGCAGTATTCAACCGACCAGCTTCGGGGGCAAGTTTTCACCCATTCCTTCGCAGACTGCAAAGAAATGGGCGGATAAATTGAAAATGATTATACTTTCTGTTTCATTTGGGAAATCAAAGTATCCGCGTGCCGTTAAAAGGAAAAAGAGGAAGGCAATCAAGACCTTCCTCTGTGTTTCCTGCTTTTGCCTTACTCAGCCTCAACAGCCAGAACCTGACGGCCATTGTAGGTGCCGCAAGCCTTGCAAGCTCTGTGGGGCATTACGGGCTCACCGCACTTGGGGCAAACCGCAACGCTGGGAGCGGAGAGCTTCCAGTTGGAGCCACGGCGCTTATCGCGGCGGGCCTTGGACACTTTACACTTAGGGACAGCCATGGTGACACCTCCTTGGTAGAACTGCTTTTCACAGCATCAATATGGATTTACTTCTCAAGAAGCTGCTCTAAAGCAGCAAATCGGGGATCGAGCTCCTTCCGGCAATTGCAGGGACCATCGTTCAGGTTTTTGCCGCACTTGGGACAAATCCCCTTGCAATCCTCCTTACAAAGCAGCTTGGAATCCAGATTCAGCACGAACACAGTCCGCACAATGTCATCCAGATCGGCGCTGTCTCCCTCCAGAGGGAATACCCACTCGTCTTCGTTTTCTTCGCTGGCCAGCTCCGTCACAAGGACAACGTCAATGGGAAACTCGACCTTTCGGTCAAACTCTCCGGCGCACCGGTCGCAAATGCCGTGGATCGTGGTATGGAGGCTGCCCTGCATAACAAGAACACCCGCGGTATTGCGCACGGTTCCTTCTGCCTGGACCGGTTCGGAAACCGGGAAGCTGACACCGTAGCGAAGATCGCTCAGATCCACGCTGGTGGAAAAGGGAAGAGACGCGCCGGGACAGTCAATGATCTTGGAAAGCCCCAACAGCATAATCTTCCCCCCTCTCAAAGTCGTGCTAACGTATTATATAGGCTTTTTCCCGATTTGTCAAACATTATTTTGCAGGATTTCTTAGAAAGATTATTTTTCCGGAAAAGATACCGGATTGGCCATGTTCTAACCGTTGGAGCAGCTACATACCATGAAACCAAACCATGGCAGGATCGCTCCTGCCGAAGGAGGAGGCTGGCTATGGAAACCATTTATCAGGATATCGCTGCCAGAACCGGCGGCAATATCTACATCGGCGTGGTGGGGCCGGTTCGTACCGGGAAATCCACGCTGGTCAAGCGGATCATGGAGGAACTGGTGATCCCCGCCATGGAGGACCCCTTCCGGGCGGAGCGGGCAAGAGATGAACTGCCCCAGTGCGCCTCCGGCAAGACCATTATGACGGCGGAACCGAAGTTCGTCCCGGAGGAGGCCGTGGAGGTATCCCCGGACGGCAAGACAAAGCTGCGCGTCCGCATGATCGACTCCGTAGGGTATATGATCCCCGGCGCCATGGGGGCCCAGGAGGACGGCCAGCCCAGAATGGTGACCACGCCCTGGTTTGACCGGGAAATTCCCATGACCCAGGCGGCGGAGCTTGGCACCAAAAAGGTCATGGAGGGCCACGCCACCATTGGGCTGGTGGTAACCACCGACGGCACCGTGACGGATATCCCCCGGGAGGACTATATTCAGGCGGAGAAGAAGGCCATCTCCGATATGCGCGCCACAGGCAAGCCCTTTCTTGTCATCATCAACAGCCGGGAGCCGGAGGGCGAATGGGCCAAGTCGGTAAAAGCCTCGCTGGATCAGGAATTCAGCATGAACGCCATGGTGCTTGACTGCCAGGCTTTGGACAGCGGAGGCATCGCCAGGCTCCTGGGGGCCATGCTCTACAGCTTTCCCATGACGGCCCTTCGGGTGTTTCTCCCCCGGTGGATGGACGCGCTGGAGCAGGAGCACCCTGTCAAAGCGGCCCTTTACGCCGCGCTTCTGGATTCCGCGGGGAAAATCACAACTCTGGGTCAGGCGGAACAGTCTCTGGCAGGGCTGCGGGACCTGCCCCAGGTACAGGACTACGCCCTGCGGTCCGTGGATCCCGGCAGCGGCCGGGTAGACTGTGCTCTGACCTTCCCGGAATCCCTGTTCTATGAAATCCTCAGTGCCCGGGCGGGGCTGCCCATTGAAAGCGACGCCCAGCTCATGGATCTGCTGACCCAACTGACCCAGGCCAAACGGGAATACGACCGGCTGTCGGATGCCCTGAGTGCGGTCAAGGCCACGGGCTATGGGGTTGTCAGTCCCTCGCCGGAGGAAATCCGGTTGGAAAAGCCGGAGATTCTCCGGAAAAACGGCAGCTACGGCGTAAAACTCCGGGCCAAAGCCCCTTCCATCCACCTGATCCGGGTGGACATCGATACGGAGATCAGCCCCATGGTGGGCGGCGAGGAGCAATCCAGAGAGCTTATCGACTACCTGCGGAGTCAGGAGCCGGAAAAGCTCTGGCAGAGCAATATCTTTGGAAAATCCGTATATGACCTTATTCAGGAGGGGCTCAGCGCCAAGCTCATCCGGCTTCCCGAAGATGTACGGGGCAAGTTCCGGGGCACCCTGGGCCGCATCGTCAATGAGGGAGCCACGGGGCTTGTGTGCATTATCCTATAATTCTTGACATTCCCGCCGCACAATAGTAAAATATAGAAAAGCAAGGAGGGATCGTCTATGAAAAAAGAAAAAATCGTGTACCTTTGGAAAGACCGCAAGCGCTTTCTGGGAATGCCCCTGTCCTTTACCCGGTATATGCTCTCAGAGGACCGGCTGTTTCTGTCCAAAGGCTTTCTGAACGTGCAGGACGATGAGGTCCTCCTGTACCGCGTCCGGGATATCAGTACAAGCCGGAACCTTCTGCAGCGGATGCTGGGCGTGGGCACCGTAACGGTCATGTCCACAGACAAAACCTGCCCCAATCTGGTGATGAAAAACATCAAGGATCCCGTCGCCGTAAAAGAAATGCTCCACAAGCATGTGGAGGAGATGAAGCTCCACCGGCAGGTCCGCGTCAACGAGCTGACCAACATGGACGACAAGGGTGACGACTGCTGCTGCCACCACGATCACGGCGACGCCGACGCGGAAGCGCTGGATTGAGCTGCTGAAATTTGCTCCGCCGCACCCGGCATGGGTGCGGCATTTTGCGCTATTCATAAAAATTTAAGCACCTGCGGACGGTTTTCGCCTTTACCTTCCGGGGAAAATGTGGTAAAATAATGTATTATCGATAAAAAACCGGGAGGTCCATCTATGAAACTGCCTGATCCGGCGTCTCGGAAATGGAAATGGAATTTTACGGCGCTGTCCTTTGCCTTCCCCTGTGTGGGGATGCTGGTGGTCATGCTCATCAGCGGCTATATTCCCTTCGGCAAGACATCCATGCTGTATTCGGATATGTACCATCAGTATTATCCCTTCTTCGTAGCCTTCCGCCGCAGCCTGCGGCAGGGGCAGAGTCTGCTCTACAGCTGGTCCATCGGCATGGGCGTGGACTACCTTGGCCTGATCTCCTATTATCTGGCAAGCCCTCTGAACCTGCTGAGCGTACTTGTCCCCGAAAAATGGCTGCTGGGCTATTTCTCTCTTTTGATGCCCATCAAGCTGGGGTTCGCGGGCATGTTCTTCTCCCTGTTCCTGCAAAAGCTCTACGGGAAAAAGGATTTTTCTCTGGTGGCCTTCAGCGCCTTTTACGCCCTGTGCGCCTGGGCCATGGGCTTCCAGTGGAACATCATGTGGCTGGATACCTTCGCTCTGCTGCCCCTGGTGATTCTTGGAGAAATCTCCCTGCTGCGGGAAAAGCGGTTCTTCCTGTATACCATAACGCTGTTCCTCGCGGTCTACGCCAACTATTATATAGGCTTTTTTGTCTGCATTTTTGTGGCTCTGGTCTTCTTCTGCTACGAGATCTGCCGGTTCCCCGGCTGGAGGCGGGCGGGGCTGGATCTGGTGCGTATCGCGGCGTTTTCCCTGCTTGCCATCGGCATGACCGCCATTCTGGAGATACCGACTCTGGCGGCACTTCAAACCACCCAGTCCAGTGTCAACGCCTTTCCCAAGGGCTTCCGGCTGAACATTGCCTCGGAAAATACCTGGAAGGGGCTGCTGGATGCCATGCGGCAGGTGGCCGGCAATATGGGCGGCGCTCTGGAACCCAACTTCAAAGAGGGCCTGCCCAACATCTACTGCGGCGTATTCACCATTGAGCTGGCCTTCCTGTTCCTGATTGCAAAGGAAGTGAAGCTGCGGGACAAGCTGTGCAGTGTATTTCTGCTGCTGTTTTTCATGCTGAGCTTCATCATCCGGCAGCTGGACTATATCTGGCATGGGTTCCACTTTCCCAATATGATTCCCTACCGGTTCAGCTTTCTCTACAGCTTCGTGCTGCTGTATATGGCCTACCGGGCCTGGCTGCTGCGGCGCAGGTTTTCCGTATGGCATATCACGGCGGCGGCCCTGTTTACGGCAGCGCTGCTGTGCTGCTCCAACGATCTGGCTTCCACCCAGACCGCCGAGGCCTTCGGTATCTCTCTGGAGATTCCCGTATATGCCCTGTATAACTTCGGCTTCCTGATTGTCTTTACCGGCTGCCTGCTCTACGGAAAGCGGAAGGTGAAGCTGCCGGATGAGGCAGAGCCCGCGGAAGTTTCCCGGGCCAGATACCGCCAGAGCTGCTACCGGGTCCACTCCCGCTGGGCAGTGCTGACGGTGGTCATACTGGAAATGGCGGCGAATCTGCTGTCCTTCGGCCTGTACTTTCCTGGCACCGGCGTATCCAACTATCCCAAGGGGAAGGAAGCCGCCGCTTCCATGTTCCGATATATGGCCGAGCGGGAAAAGGAGCCCTTCTACCGGGCGGAGGTCACCCACTCCCAGACTCTGAATGACGATGCCCTCAACGGCTACAACGGCATTTCCGCCTTTACCAGCTCTGCCAATGTGAAGATCACGGAATTTATGAAAGCCCTGGGCTACGGTGCGAAAAACACATACAACCGCTACTGCTTTGAGGAAAGCTCCCCGGTGGCCAACCTGTTCCTGGACCTGAAATACATGATGGACCGGGACGGCAGGGACCGCAGCAGCTCCATGTTTGAGGAGGTACACCATTATGAGAACGTGTACCTGCTGAAAAACACGGCCTATCTTCCCCTGGGCTTCCTGGCGGAGGATACGCTGACCCAGGCAGATTTCACGGAAAGCGAACCTTTCCGGCTGCAGAATGACCTGTTCACCGCCGCCACCGGCCTACAGGGCAAGGTTTGGAACACCATTGAGGGAGACCAGGTGGTCACCCTGGGCAACGGAACGCAGGTGACAGACAGCACCATTCAGGGCAAGCTCAATTACACGGAGTGCGACAGCGACGCCTACGTCTCCTACTTTTTCTCCCCCACGTCCTCCGGCTTTGTGTGCGTTAATCTGGATCTGCCCAAGCGGAACGACTTTGTAGTCTGCGTCAATGGCGTGGAGCTGTACCGGGAGACCATCAGTCTGCCCCAGATGCTGGCCGTGGGCGACGTGACCCCCATGGACAGCGTGGAGGTCCGGGTCCTGTGCGACAAAGGGGAGTCCGGCACCATGACGGTAACCGCTGCCCAGCTGGACAATGACCTGTTCTTCCAGGGCTATGATATTCTGAACGCCTCCACCCTGAATATCACCTCCTTCCGCCAGATAAAAGTCGATGGAACCATCACCTGTGACCGTGACGGACTGTTCTACACCTCCGTTCCCCAGAACGGCAACTGGCGTCTCTATGTAGACGGGGAAGAAGCGCAGATCACCCTGGTGGGCAACTGCATGATTTCCACCCACCTGACCCAGGGTGAACACACCATCGGGCTGCGCTATCAGAACAAAGCCTTCTCTCTGGGCTGGAAAATCAGCCTGCTCAGCGTTGTCGTCTTCGGCGCCTGCGCATACCTGGCCTATAAGCCGGAGCTGGAAAAACGGAAAACGAAAAACGGATAAGATAACCCCGCCACGGAAGCTCGCAGGCTCCGCGGCGGGGGTTTCTATTCGCTTACTCCTGCTTCGGTGCTTCTTTTGGTTTTTTCGGATGCTTTTTCCGATTCCGTTTTACCAGGGCAACGATTCCCCAGATAAGCAGGCCGAAGACCAGAATGTAGGGGATGTTCATAAGCACGAAGCTGACGCAGTCCAGAATCAGATTCCAGACGCCCTTTACGCTGTCCACGAAGCCGTCCCGGATCTTTTCCAGACGGGTCTTTTCCGCAACGGGAGTATACTCCGTGACCTCGGACAGGCTCAGGTTCACGGTGGAATAGTCGATCTGATTGTCCAGCACCTTCAGCTGGGAAGCGTAGCGCTCCAGTTCGCCCCGGACATCCGTCAGCCGGGACTCGATCTCCAGCAGGTCCGACATGGTTTCCGCCTGTTCCATAAACTCCAGCAGCCGGTCCCGTTCGGTTTCCAGCGCCTTGACCCGGCTTTCCGTGTCCACATATTGCAGCGTCACATCGTCCGTATTCCGGGAGGAAGAGACCACGTTGCTGACAGAACCCACAGCGGCTGTGAATTCGTCCAGGTGTTCCGCCGGAACGCGCAGAGTCAGATTTGCGTAGCGGTAGCGGCGGCCGGAGTAGGCGCTTCCATTGTAGATATTCTGGCTTTCCATATAGCCGTCCAGAGCTGTGAGCTTTTCGCTGATGGCAGACAGGGCGCTGTCCAGTTCCTCGGCCTCGGCATCCAGATTCACGGTGATGATGAATTTCCGGCCCTGGGGCAGCTGGGCAGAAGTCTCTGTCTCACCAAAGTCATAGCTGCCATTGGCGGCAGCTGTTTCCTGGACAATATAGTCCGCGGAATCCATGGCGGCTTTGGAGCTTGCGCCGCAGCCCGCCATGAGCAGGCTTATGGCCAGCAAAACCGCAAGTATCTTTTTCATGTTTTTCCTCCTTTTCAATTGTCGTGTATTGTCGTGCGTTTTTCTTCTCCGGTTTCAGAATATCATGGGTAAGAACCTTTTTCAAGGGAAGAAACGCAAATTTCAGAAAATCTTAGGAATTCCGGCTCCGGGGGGGGCGCTCTTGTGAAAATTCACGGAATTGTGCTTGCAATACATCCCCCGTTTCGGTATAATGGAGCAAGAGAAGAAAACGGAGGAAACAGAAAAATGGCGAAGCTATATTTCAAATACGGCGCAATGGGCTCCAGCAAAACAGCCCAGGCCCTGATTACCAAATACAATTATGAGGAGAATGATTTGCGGGTATGGCTCTTAAAGCCCAGCGCGGACCTGCGGGACGGGGAGCATATGCTGTCCAGCCGTATCGGCCTCAGTGCCCGGGCGGACGTGCTGCCCCCGGAGAAGGACGCCTATGCCTGGTTTCAGCAGGAACACCTGGGCAAATGCGACGTAATCATTGTGGACGAATGCCAGTTCCTGACCGTGGCACAGATCGATCAGCTCCGGAGTATTGTGGACGACTACAATGTACCCGTCATGTGCTTTGGTCTGCGCACAGACTTCCAGACCCATCTGTTTCCCGGCTCTCTGCGGCTCATGGAGATTGCGGACACCATTCAGGAAATCAAGACCATCTGCGACTGCGGAGCAAAAGCCACCGTCAATGCCAGAATTGATGGCCAGGGCCACATTGTCACCCAGGGTGCCCAGGTTTTCCTGGGCGGCAACGACAGCTATATCGCCATGTGCCACAAATGCTATGTCCGGGGCATCAAGGAGCATAAAGTGATCCGTCTGCACGGACATCAATAAATAGTAAGTAGTTAAAGGAGTGTATTCCCATGGAAATTTCTGAAATTCTCGCCAGGTGCGACCACACGCTGCTGTCCCAGACCGCAACTTGGGCCGACATCAAGGCCCTGTGCGATGACGGTATGAAGTATCACACCGCCTCCGTCTGCATCCCCGCCAGCTATGTAAAGCAGGCCAGGGAGTATGTTGACGGCAAGCTGCCCATCTGTACTGTTATCGGCTTCCCCAACGGCTATGACACCACCGCCGCCAAGTGCTTTATGGCCTCCGATGCCGTGGACAACGGTGCAGACGAGGTGGATATGGTCATCAACATCGGCTGGGCCAAGGACGGCAAGTTTGATGCTGTCCGGGATGAGATTACCGCGGTGAAGAAGGCCTGCAAGGGCAAACTTCTGAAGGTCATCATCGAGACCTGCCTGCTGACGGATGCGGAAAAAATCGCCCTGTGCAAGGCAGTCTCCGACTCCGGTGCGGACTACATCAAGACCTCCACCGGTTTCTCCAAGGCGGGAGCTACCTTCCACGATGTGGAGCTGTTCGCGGCCCATGTCGCGCCCCATGTGAAAATCAAGGCCGCCGGCGGCATTTCCAGCATTGCGGATGCCGAAGAATTTATCCGTCTCGGCGCCTCCCGTCTGGGTACCTCCCGCATCGTCAAGCTGGCCAAGGCCATGGAAAAGAACGAAGCAGCCGCCAATGACGGCAGCTACTAAGGAAGGAGCCGAAAAAATGCTTACCACCCCAACCCCTCATATCTCCGCCGCCCCCGGCGATTTTGGAAAAACCGTCCTGATGCCCGGCGACCCTCTGCGGAGCAAGTTTATCGCTGAAAACTTCTTGGAAAACCCCGTTCTGGTCAATAATGTCCGGGGCGTCCAGGGCTATACCGGCACCTACAAGGGTGTCCGGGTGTCCGTTATGGCTTCCGGCATGGGTATGCCCGCCATCGGCATCTATTCCCATGAGCTTTTCAATGGCTACGGCGTGGAGAACATCATCCGGGTAGGCTCCGCCGGGGCTATTCAGGAGAATATCAAGCTGTATGACCTGGTTCTGGGTCAGGGCGCCTGCACCGATTCCAATTGGGCCGCCCAGTTCCATCTGCCGGGCACCTTCGCCCCCATTGCCAGCTGGGAACTGCTCAGCGAGGCGGTCAAGGCCTGCGAAGCCAGCGGCGCAAGGTATCATGTGGGCAACATCAATTCCTCCGATACCTTCTACGGCGACCACATCGGCGTGCCCGAAGGGCTGGACAGCGTTTACGGCCTGAAGAAAATGGGCGTTATGGCCCTGGAAATGGAGGCCGCCGCCCTGTATATGAACGCCGCCCGATACGGCAAGCGGGCACTTTGCATCTGCACCATCTCTGACCACATTTTGACCGGCGAGGAGACCACCTCTGAGGAACGCCAGAATTCTTTCACCACCATGATGAAGGTGGCCCTGGACGTGGCCGTCGCCATGGAGAAAAAGTAATATGAAGCGTATATTTCTGATTGTTCTGGATTCCTGCGGCATCGGGCAGATGCCGGACTGCGAGAAGTTCGGGGATATTGGGGTCAATACCCTGCGCTCCTGCTCCACTTCTTCCAGATTTTCCATTCCCAATCTTCTGAAAGCCGGTATCGGCAATATTGACGGTGTGGACTATCTGCCGAAGAACGCAGCGCCTCAGGGGGCCTATGCTCGGCTGACCGAGGCATCCATGGGCAAGGACACCACCATCGGCCATTGGGAGATCGCGGGCGTGGTCTCCCCGGAGCCCCTGCCCACCTTCCCGAATGGCTTTCCCCGGGAGGTGCTGGACGAATTTGAAAAGCAGACCGGCCGGGGCGTACTGTGCAACAAGCCCTATTCCGGCACGGACGTGATCCGGGACTACGGCGAGGAACAGCTGGAAACCGGCAAGTGGATCGTCTATACCTCTGCCGACTCCGTGTTTCAGGTGGCGGCTCATGAGGAAAAGATTTCTCTGGAAGAGCTGTACGACGCCTGCCGGAAGGCCCGGAAGATTTTACGTGGCAAGTACGGCGTAGGCCGGGTCATTGCCCGGCCCTATGTGGGCACTTCCCCCGAAAACTTCAAGCGGACCTCCAACCGGCACGACTTCTCTCTGGAGCCGCCCGCCGAGACCATGCTGGACGCCATTGTGAACGCGGGGCAGGATGTGCTGGCCGTGGGCAAGATCTTCGACATCTTCGCGGGACGGGGCACCACGGATCACGTTTACAACAAGAGCAATGCCGACGGCATGGGGCACACCGCGGACTATGCCAAGCAGGACTTCCACGGTCTGTGCTTTGTAAATCTGGTGGACTTTGATATGCAGTTCGGCCACCGCCGGGATATTGACGGCTACGCAAACGCGCTGACGGAATTCGATACCTGGCTGGGAGACTTCGAGAGAACCCTGGGAGAGGACGACCTGGTGCTCATCACCGCCGACCACGGCTGCGACCCCGCCTATACGGCAACCACAGACCACACCCGGGAATACGTGCCTCTGATTGCCCTTGGCAAGCAGGTCCGCCCCGGCTCTCTGGGTACCCGGACCAGCTTTGCCGACATTGCGGCCACGGTCACAGAGCTGCTGGGGGTCCCCTATGAAACTCCCGGCAAGAGCTTTGCGAAGGAGCTGTTGAAATGACGGAGGCAAGCAAGTTGGCATCTCTGGCCATAGAGGCCATGAGCCGCGCCTACGCCCCCTACTCCGGCTATAAAGTAGGGGCAGCGCTGCTGTGCGCGGACGGAGCGGTGTACCAGGGATGCAACATTGAAAACGGTTCCTACGGAGCCACCAACTGCGCCGAGCGGACGGCTTTTTTCAAGGCAGTCTATGACGGCCATCGGGAATTCACCGCCATCGCCGTCTGCGGCGGCAAAGACGGGGTCATTTCCGACGTGTTCCCGCCCTGCGGAATCTGCCGCCAGGTCATGCGGGAATTCTGTGCGGATGATTTCAGGGTGTATCTCGTAGGCAAGGATGGTGTATGCACGGAACGGACGCTTTCTCAGATTCTGCCGGACAGCTTCCGGCCCCAAACCCATATGCAAAAGTAGGCCCAAAGATCATTTTCCTGTTGATTTTTTAGACAGAATGTGCAATAATGAAGACCGTAGGGGTAACCCTGCAAATTACTTAGGAGGAATGAAAACAATGAGAAAGATTCTTGCAATGCTTCTCGCTGTCGTGATGGTCCTGGGCCTGTGCGCCTGCGGCGGCAACAACGCTGCTACCGCGACCACCGCTGCTACAGAAGCTCCCGTAACCGAAGCTTCCGCTGAGACCGAAGCTCCCGCCGAGACCGAGGCTCCTGCCACTGAGGCTTCCGCCGCTGTGACCAGCGCCGACGACATTGCCGATGAGATGACCTCTTCCGACGGCAAGTACGAGATCGCTTTCGTCACCGATGTGGGCCAGCTGAAGGACAAGTCCTTCAACCAGGGCACCTTCGACGGCGTGAAGCTGTACGCTGCCAATGCCGGTAAGTCCTACAAGTACTACCAGCCCGCCGGCGGCGATCAGGCTACCGACGATGACCGTTACGACGCCATGAAGCTGGCTGTCGAGAACGGCGCCAAGGTCGTTGTCTGCGCCGGCTTCATGCAGGGCAATGCTCTGGATAAGGCCGCCAAGGAATTCACCGACACCCGCTTTGTCTTCATCGACGGTTGGGCAATGGGCCTGAATAACGTTGCCGGTATCGCCTTCCAGGAAGAGCAGTGCGGCTATCTGGCCGGTTACGCCGCTGTTATGGACGGCTACACCAAGCTGGGCTTCACTGGCGGCGGCGGCGGTGCCAATGCTGCCTGTGACCGTTACGGCTATGGCTTCGTGCAGGGCGCTGACGCCGCTGCCGCTGTCAAGGGCGTGAAGGTCGACATCAACTACTCCTGGCTGTACGGCGCTTCCTTCCAGGCTTCCAATGAGCTGCAGACCATGGCCGCCGGCTGGTATCAGAACGGCACCGAGGTCATCTTCGCCTGCGGCGGTTCCATGTTCCAGTCCGTCGCTGCCGCTGCTTCCGCTGAGGATGCCTCCGTCATCGGCGTTGACGTTGACCAGTCCTTCGAGTCTGACACCGTCATCACCTCCGCTATGAAGGGCATCGGCCAGGCCGCTCAGACCGCTCTGGAGGCTGCTGAGTCCGACGACACCTGGGCTGCCTTCATCGGCGATGGCAATTCCACCATCACTCTGGGTGCCAAGGACAACGCCGTGGGTCTGCCCACCGCTACCTGGTCTCTGGAAGGCTGGACCGTTGCCGAGTACGAGCAGATGCTGGCCGACATCGTGGCCGGCAAGGTTGAGATCGACGGTTCCGACGTTCCCGAACCCGCCAACACTGACAACGTGACTGTCAACATCATCAAGTAATTTGCGTTCCCCAAACCCCTGCGGCTTACGCCGCAGGGGCATTTTTTGCTGTACGGAACACCCGAACCCATTTTTCGTGGGGACGAAGCCTGCATCGTCCCGTGGGTACGTTAATAGAGCGGTCGCAAGGAACGAAAGGATCTCCCCCGCGAGGTCTCGGGCCGATGTGGGCATCGGCCCCTACGAAAATGCAGCGGAGGTCCTCAGCGCAGGGGGCGATGCCCTCATCGCCCCGTCGGTACGTTGATAGAGCGGTCGCAAGAAACGAACAACCCTCTCCCGCAAGGTCTCGGGCCGATGTGGGCATCGGCCCCTACGAACCGGAATACGCAGCTGTTCCACAGGGATGCCTGTACCGCCCCTCATCCGTCAGGGCTTCGCCCTGCCACCTTCCCCCAGGGGAAGGCTTTGCGGTCCGTAATAGAAAAAGCTCCCCCTCCCGGTGTGCAATGCACATGGGAGGGGGAATATCTTACCGCACCGTCCGGTGCCAGGTGTGGCGGGAGAAGAGGCAGAGGATGGGGAATATCTCCAGTCTGCCCAGCAGCATATCGAAAATCAGGACCAGTTTGCTCAGCGCATTGAAGTCGGAGAAGTTGCAGGTGGGTCCCACAGCCTCCAGGCCCGGGCCGATGTTGTTGAAGCAGCACAGGACGGCTGAAAAATTGGTACCTGTGGAAAAGCCGTCCAGGGACAGCAGCAGGAAACTCATAAACAGAATAAATACATAAGCAATCAGGTAGGCGTTGGTGGTCTCCACCACCTTGTCGTCCACCACCTGGCCGTTGTTCCGAATCAACTGTACCCGGCGGGGGTGGAGCATCTGGAGAAAGCTCCTGCGCAGGCTCTTGAAGAGCAGGAGCAGTCTGGAGACCTTCATGCCGCCGCCGGTAGAACCGGCGCTGGCGCCAATGACCATCAGGCACAGCAGTATGGTTTTGGAAAAACTGGGCCACTGGTCAAAATCCGTAGTTGCAAAGCCCGTGGTAGTCATGATGCTGGAAACCTGGAAGGCCGCGTGACGCATGGTCTCCTCCACAGTTCCGTACAGGCCCCGGATATTCCAGGCAATGAGCAGCGCCGCTGCAACCGCAATGGCGAAATACGCCCGCAGCTCCTCGTCCCTGAAAACCGCCCCGAACTGCTTCAGCAGCAGGAAATAGTAGCAGGTGAAGTTCACGCCGAAGAGGAACATGAATACGGTGGTCACATTCTGCAAATAGGGACTGTAGCTGGCAAAGGAGTCGTTGCGCACACCGAAGCCGCCGGTGCCCGCGGTACCGAAGGCGGTGCAGACGGCTTCAAACGCATCCATTTTGCCCGCCACCAGGAACAGGAAGTCCGCAATGGTCAGGCCAATGTAGAGAATGTAGAGGATGGCGGCCGTCTGCCGCATTTTTGGCACCAGCTTGCCTACGCTGGGTCCGGGACTTTCCGCCCGCAGCAGGTGCATGGTGAAGCCCTTACCCTTGTCCGTGCTGGGTACGATGGCCAGCAGAAACACCAGAACACCCATGCCGCCAACCCAATGGCTGAAGCTGCGCCAGTACATAATACCCTTCGGCAGGCTCTCCACCTCCGGCAAAATGGACGCGCCGGTGGTGGTGAAGCCGGAGACGATTTCAAACAAAGCGTCAATAAATCTGGGGATGGCGCCGGAGAGCACAAAGGGCAGGCTCCCCGCCAGAGAGAGGACGATCCAGCTCAGTGCCACGCAAACCATGCCGTCCGTTGCGTAGAAGTTGCTCTTTGCCCCCCTGCACAGAAATCGCAGCACACAGGAGACGACCAACAGCATCGCCGCGGTTATGAGAAAGGCTTTTACCGAGGCATCCTCCCCGCAGTACAGGCTGATGCATAGAGCCGGAATCAGGAACGCGGCCTCCAGAAACAGGATCTGGGCGATAAATCGCCCCATCATTTTGTAGTTCATAGGCGGGCCTCACGCAAAGATGTCGTTCAGCTGCCGCAGAATCACGCCGCTGTTGGTGACAACGATGATGGTGTCCCCCTGCTGGTAGACAGAGTCACCGTTGGCGATCTCCGTAGCGGCCCCATGGCTGATGCTGACCACACGGACGCTGGACTTCATCCTGATGTCCTTCAGCGGCACGCCGCAGTATTTGGTGTTTTCATCGGCCAGGAACTCCATGGCCTCGATCTGGCCGTCGGCAATGGTATGGACGGAAAGGGCCGCGCCGGTCTGGTTCTGCATAGCCCGTACATAGCGGACAATGTTGCTGCAGCACAGCTCCTTGGGGCACACTACACTGCCCAGTGCCAGAGAGGACACGATGCTGCCCTTATCCGCGTGGCCCAGCTTGGTGATGACCTGAGGCACGCCCTGAGAAATGCCATAGAGGGAGACGATCATATTCAGTTCATCCAGTCCCGTCAGGGTCACCAGAGCATCGCACTGGGAAAGGCCCTCACTGTCCAGCAGATCCTGATCCGAGGCATCCCCGAGGATGATCTCTGCCCCCGGAAGCAGTGTGCAAAGCTCTTTGCACCGGGCGGCGCTGTTGTCGATGATGACGCAGCCGATTCCAGCCTTCAGCAGCTTGGCCGCCAGATAATAGCTGACCCGCCCGCCGCCGCAGAGCATGACCCGACGGGCCTGCCGGGAGAGGATACCCAGATTTTTCAGCAGTGTGGTCAGGTTTTCGGAAAGAGCGGTGATGAACAGCCGGTCCCCCGCCTGCAGAACGAAGTCGCCGCCGGGGGTAACGGCCTGACCGCCCCGCAGCACGGCGCAGACCAGAACCTTGCAGCGGATAATTTTCTGCATATCTGCCAGCCGGACGTCGCACAGCTTGCTTTTGGCGTCCACCCGCAGCTCCACAATTTCTGTACGACCCTGTGCGAAGGTATCCCTGCGAAGGAAACCCGGGTATTTCAGAAGCCGGTCGATCTCCGTCGCGGCCTGGTTCTCAGGATTGATGAGCATAGACAGACCGAAGGTCTCCCGCATTTTGTAAATCTGCTCCGTATACTCCGGGTTCCGCACCCGGGCAATGGTGTGCAGCCTGGGATTCATGGCGTGGGCGGTGGTGCAGCAGAGCAGATTCACCTCGTCCGCGCCTGTGGCGGCAATGAGCAGATCCGCATCCCTGACGCCCGCCTGCCGCAGAATGTCCATAGACGCGCAGTTGCCCTGAACGGAGATTACGTCATAGCGCTCCACGCTGGACTCCAGTGGAGAGAGCTTGGAGTCAATAACGGTGACATCGTAGCCCTCGCTGGTGAGCTGGCGGGTCAGGGTGGCGCCCACCTTGCCGTCGCCCGCAATGATTATTTTCATATCTGCCTCCGATCTTCAGAAAGAAGTTGTTCCAATTGCGGAAAACCGTGAAATCTATGCTATTATACCATTTTTTTATGAAAAAGCAATCCTTTTGAAGAGACCGGCGCGGCAATTCATATGCTTTGAACACAGCCTGCGTACCGTTCCGAAACCAGACGATACTGCCGATCGCAAAAATAAGCCCCCCGCCGCCCTTCGGATTCCCGGCCGGACGGCAGTTCATAAATTCATGGCTCTGTCCGTCACAGGTCCACATTTATCTAAACGTTTTATATATTTATCATTTTCTATCAAAAAATAATTGACACGGAGCTTCCCCTGTTGTATAGTAATTTATGCGGTTTTCCGCGGGAAGGAGCTAGACTATGCTGCAAACAAAAGACCTCTTCGATTTTTCCCACAGCATTGCGGGCCCATATCTCATGGGCTTTGAATATCCCTGGCAGGCTCTGGCCGGAATTAAGCAGCTGATCCTGGATCTGGGCAAACAGCTGGGCAGCGATTTTACGGAAGTTTCCCCAAATGTCTGGGTACATGATACCGCCGTCGTTGCCCCCACCGCCTTCCTGGGTGCCCCCTGCATCATCGGCGCGGGCACAGAGGTCCGCCACTGCGCTTTTATCCGGGGCAGCGCTCTGGTGGGTGAAAACTGCGTGGTGGGCAACTCTGTAGAGTTAAAGAATGTCATTCTCTTCGACAACGTTCAGGTTCCTCACTATAACTATGTAGGCGACAGCATTCTGGGCTATAAGTCCCATATGGGCGCGGGCAGTCTGACCTCTAACGTCAAATCCGACAAGACCCTGGTCGTCGTCAAGGCTCCGAACGGGCAGATTCCCACAGGCCTGAAAAAATTCGGGGCCATGCTGGGGGATTTTGTGGAAGTGGGCTGCAACAGTGTTCTGAATCCCGGAACAGTCATCGGCCCCCACAGCAACATCTATCCCACCTCCTGTGTGCGGGGTGTGGTTCCCCCGGACAGCATCTGGAAAACCGGCGGCGTCATTGTGGCCAAGCGTAAAGATTGAGGAGGCGCTTTATTTATGGGTAAATATTTCGGTACTGACGGCTTCCGTGGGGAGGCCAATGTGACACTGACCGCGGACCATGCCTTCAAGGTGGGCCGCTTTCTGGGCTGGTACTGCTGCCAGCTGAAGCGCCGTTCCGGCTCGGATGCCCCGGCCCGGATTGTCATCGGCAAGGACACCCGCCGGTCCAGCTATATGTTTGAATACAGTCTGGTAGGCGGTCTGGTGGCCTCCGGAGCGGACGCCTATCTGCTCCACGTCACCACCACCCCCTCCGTGGCCTTTGTGGCCAGAACCGATGGGTTCGACTGCGGCATCATGATCTCCGCCAGCCACAACCCCTATTACGACAACGGCATCAAGCTCATCAACAGCTCCGGCGAGAAAATGGATGAATCCGTCATCTCTCTGGTGGAAGCCTATATCGACGGTAATCTGGAGTGCTTCGGCCGGCACTGGGACGAGCTGCCTGCCGCCAGGCGGGAGCAGATCGGCCGGACGGTGGACTATGTATCCGGCCGGAACCGGTACATCGGCTATCTGATCAGTCTGGGCCTTTACTCCTTCAAGGGCCTGCGCATCGGCCTGGACTGCGCCAACGGCAGCGCCTGGAACATCGCCAAGTCTGTGTTTGACGCTCTGGGTGCCAAAACCTACGTCATCAACGCGGAACCCGATGGCTACAACATCAACACCAACGCCGGTTCCACCCATATCGAGGGGCTGCAGCGCTATGTGCTTGAAAACGGTCTGGACGTTGGCTTCGCTTTCGATGGCGACGCGGACCGGTGCCTGGCAGTGGACGAAAAGGGTGAGGTCATCACCGGCGACCATATTCTCTACATCTGCGGAAAATATATGCAGGAGCAGGGCCAGCTTATGGGCAGCACCGTGGTCACCACCGTCATGAGCAACTTTGGACTGTACAAAGCCTTTGACGAGTGCGGCATCCGCTACGAAAAGACCAAGGTCGGCGACAAATACGTCTATGAAAACATGATGATGAACGGCTACCGCCTGGGCGGCGAGCAAAGCGGCCACATCATCTTCTCCCGCTATGCCTCTACCGGCGACGGTATCCTCACCAGCCTGAAGATCATGGAGACCATGCTGGCGAAGAAGAAGACCCTGAGTCAGCTCTGCGAGGGCTTCACCTTTTATCCTCAGGTGCTGAAAAACGTCCGGGTAGACGACAAGGCCGCTGCCCAGTCAGACCCGGCCGTACAGAAAGCCATTGCCGACGTGACCGCGCAGCTGGGCACCACCGGCCGCATTCTGGTTCGGGAGTCCGGCACGGAGCCTGTGATCCGGGTCATGGTGGAGGCAGAAAGCAAAGTGGTCTGTCAGGAACTGGTGGACCAGGTCGTCAGCGTGATCCAGAGTACAGGACACGCGGTGTAAAATATTTTTCAGGGGATGCCGCACTTCCGCGGCATCCCTTTTTCCTGCGGGAAAACTTCTTTCGTTCACAATTTGCTTGTTGAAATAGGTTCCGGATTATGTTAAACTTATTTTAATAATACGCAGGAGGAACAGCATGGACGACGAGAAGATCAAAGCCAGGATCGGCAGCAATATCGCTTCCTTTCGGAAGGCGGCAGGGCTGACGCAAGCGGGGTTGGCCGAAAAACTGAATTACTCCGACAAGGCCATCTCCAAATGGGAGCGGGGAGAATCCATCCCCGATGTGCTGACCCTGATGCAGCTGTCCTCCCTTTTCGGCGTTACCGTAGACGCTCTGGTCAGCGGTGACGCCCCCGTCGAACCCGAGATAGCGGAACCGGAAAAACCCGTCGCGAGAAAAGGCATCATTCAGGCTCTGGCCAGTACTCTGGTGTGGTTCGTAGCCCTTTTTTTCTTTGTGGTCATCTCCTCCTTCCAAATACCCGGAAGTTGGGTGGCCTTTGTCTATGCCATTCCGGTCAACGCCATCGTACTGCTGAGCCTCCGGTCCGCCTGGGGCATGTTCAGCTGGAACCGGCCGCTGATCTCCGTGATCGTCTGGGGCAGCCTGACAAGCCTGTATATCTCTTTGCTTGTCTTTACCCATATCAACGTATGGAAGCTGTTTTTACTGGGCATCCCGGGGCAGATCGCGATTTTCCTGTGGTTCCGGATGTTCCGGAAGCCCGCGGAGAAAGAAAACGAGCAGGAGGCGCTAGCAGATGATGAATAAAAAAGAGCTGCGGCAGCAGATCCGCATACAGAAGCGGGCTATGACCGAGGCGCAGATTGAAGAAAAAAGCCGCGTCCTGGGCGAAAAATTCCGGGCCTGCCCCCAGTACGCCGCGGCAAAAACGATTTATGGCTACCTTCCCTATAATCAGGAGGTACGCACTGTGCCCATGCTGCGTCAGGCATTGCTGGACGGCAAGCAGGTGGCTGTCCCCAAGGTCTTTGGCGACGATATGAAGTTCATCCTGCTCCCAGACCTGGATGCCGTCGCGAAAGGCTACGCCGGGATTCCCGAGCCCATTGCCGACGGCCCGGAGGCCGACGATCCCCATGCCCTGGTGCTGATGCCCGGACTGGTCTTCGACCCCAGGGGCCACCGCATCGGCTATGGCGGGGGATTTTACGACAAGTTCCTTTCCCGGGAGCCGAAGCACCCCACGGTGGCCCTGTGCTACGATTTTCAGGTGCTGCCGGAACTGGAAACGGAAGAATTTGATATTCCCGTGGATCTGGTCCTCTGGGCATAAAGGAAGGCGAAACAATGGAAGCACTTGTTTGGATTCTTACGGCGGCACTGGTTTTCGGTGTCTGCCGTCTGGTAGATATTGGTTTTCAAAAGCTCTTCCGCAATAAGGCGGAGCATCTGTCCGGCAAGGCCGTCCGGGTCAATAAGCGCTACGGCGTATTCGGCGTGATCCTCAGCGCTGTGGGCATTGCCGCAATTGTTACCGGCTTTAAGGGTACCGGGGATCAGGTTCTGCTCTGGGGCGGCGTCATCGTTTTTCTGTTGGGCGTATCCCTTGCTGTGTATTACTTAGGCTTCGGCATCTTCTATGGTGAGGACACCTTTCTGGTTTCCACACTGTTCAAAAAAAGTGCTTCCTATCCCTACAGTGCCATTGTCAGCCAGAAGCTCTACCTGATCACCGGCGGCAATATCGTGGTGGAACTTCAGCTGGAAAACGGGAAAACCGTCTCCCTGCAGTCCACCATGGAGGGTGTTTACCCCTTTCTGGATACCGCTTTTCAGCGCTGGTGCGCCCAGAAAGGGCTCGATCCCGACAGCTGCGACTTCCATGACCCCCAGAAGAGCTGGTGGTTCCCCCATGAGGAGGCTTAAATGGCGCACATTCCCAGCGGCACCACCGCGGAAATCGATGTGCTGACCTTTCAGGAGGCCCTGAAAGCCGCCAACACGCCTAACCCCGACTATGATATCGGAAAATGGCTGTACGCCCCCAATTTTTACTCTGAATACCGGTATATTCTGGGCACCCGGGGCGAAAAGCCCCTGATCTGCATCGGCATCAACCCTTCCACCGCCAGACCGGACGAGCTGGACAACACGCTGAAATCCGTGGAGCGAATCGCTCTGGGCAACGGCTTTGACAGCTTTCTCATGTTCAACGTCTATGCCCAGCGGGCCACAAACCCGGATACCATGGAACGGGCCTGCAATCCCAGACTTCACCATGAAAACATGGAAGCCTTCCGCTATATTCTCTCCCTCTCTCCCGCCCCCGCCGTATGGGCAGCCTGGGGGGCTATTATTGAGAAACGGGAGTATCTGCCCCAGTGCGTCCGGGATATGCTGGAGATTGGCCGGGAATACGGCGCCAGCTGGTACTGCGCCGGCGCCGTCACCAAAAAGGGGCATCCCCACCATCCGCTGTATCTGCGCAAGGATGAGAAATTGAAGTCCTTTGACGTGGAAGCGTATCTGGAGCACCTGTAAATGTCCCGCCGCAGCCAATATCGCTGCGGCGGTTTTCCTTTCCTCAGTTTGGAGTCCATTGCCCCAAAAACTTTGCTTTTTTGCTCCGTTTTGAACGATAGCCCTGTCCGTATTTTGGCTGAGTCCCTCCGGGGGCTTCTTTCTTGTCCCGCCAAGAAAGAAGGAAAGAATGCGGCTTAAGGGAGGCGCTGACCGCTGCT
>NZ_JAHLPU010000072.1 GCF_018918045.1 Pseudoflavonifractor sp. MSJ-30 | reverse complement strand
CCGCGCCCCATTTGTCAAGCACTTTTTGACAAAAACTGACATTCTTTTTTAGGCAGGTTGTACAAGGACAACTGTCCGTATTTTGCGTACACGCGCCCCGGCGTATCGCGTCAGATCACATAGTCGTTTCCAACGTTCCGCCGGTCCAATACATCCTGAAGGGTAATACCGTCCAGGTAGTCCTTGACCACCTTATCCAGACCCTGCCACACGGGCAAAGTCAGGCAATCGCAGCAGCGGGCACAGGGGTTCGCGTCCTGCTCCAGGCAGGCTACGGCAGCCAGTCCCGTCTCCGTGGCAGAGAGGATGTCCAGCACCGTGTATTCCTCGGGCCGCCGGGTCAGGCGATAGCCGCCCTGAACGCCCCGGGTGGTCTGCAGCAACCCCGCCCGGTTCAGCACAGGAATGATCTGCTCCAGATACTTTTTGGAAATATCCTGCCGGGCGGCAATGTCCTTCAAGGACACATAGCCGTCGCCCTGGTTTTCCGCCAGATCCAGCATCATCCGCAGGGCATAGCGCCCTCTTGTTGAGATCACCGGCGTTCCTCCTCCGGCACAAGATCCAGAACGATCTGCTTTGTATCCGGTCGCAGCTGGGTGAATTTCACCCCGGCGGACTCCATCATCCGCTTGGAGGCCAGCGTCGCCATGGAATCGGCGTACTTGTCGGACAGATACAGCACTTCCTTCACACCGCTCTGGATAATGGCCTTGGCGCACTCGTTGCAGGGGAAGAGGGCTACATACAGCCGGCTGCCCTGCAAATCCCGGCCGTGGGCGTTGAGGATGGCGTTCAGCTCCGCGTGGACCACATAGGGGTACTTGGTGTCAGCACCCTCCCGGTCCCAGGGATATTCGTCATCGGAACAGCCCTTGGGCATGCCGTTATAGCCGGTAGAGAGAATGATATTGTCCTTGGAGACGATGCAGGCCCCCACTTGGGTATTGGGATCCTTGCTCCTCCGGGCCGCCAGCATGGCGATGCCCATGAAATACTCGTCCCAGCTGATATAATTTTCCCGCTTCACAATCAAAAGCCTCCTGCCTTGGTACTTTTCGAATAGTATACCAAAACAGGAGGTTTTTCTCAAGTGCTTATTTCCGGGCGTTGTACCAGACAAGCACCGCGCTGAGCTGGTCGATCCCCACGCGCTCGCCGCGGCCCCATAGCCCTTGACCGCCTCCGTCAGCGAATAGGCGGGCAGCCCCGTCTGCTCCGCAAGCAGCCGCGCGTAGCGCTCCGTGCTGCCGGTGTTGCTGGTGTAGATGATTGCTTTCACGGAAACATCCCTTTCCGGAATGATTTTCCGCCGTTTCCTGTCGGCTTCACTGTCACGGTCTTTTTTCTGTCAGTATAGCACATCAAAAGGGAAGAGGGAAGATCGCTTTTTGTGAAATTGCGGCAATTGCGCAGAAACATTTTATGATTGAACGCCCATTCTCTGCGTATTCCATGCAGGGGCCGATACCCACATCGACCCGGGGTGTCGACGGAACAGGCGTGTACGTTTTTTCCGACTGCTCTGGCGTCGCACCCGGCGGGGCGATGAGGGCATCGCCCCCTACGCTGGGGACACCCATGTTTTTCCACTCTGTTTTCCACAGGGCGCAAAAAGAGGAGAAGGATCACTCCCTCTCCTCTTTGATTTATGCGACTGAATCAGCGATTTCTTACTTAAAGTACCGCTCCAGCAGGCCCTTCAGCGCTCTTCCATGACGAGCCTCGTCCTTGGCCATTTCGTGGACGGTGTCGTGGATGGCGTCCAGGCCGTTCTTCTTGGCGCAGGCGGCCAGGTCAAACTTGCCCTGGGTGGCGCCGAACTCGCAGTCCACGCGCCATGCCAGATTCTTCTTGGTGGAGGCGGTCATGTTGGGCTCCAGAGTGGTGCCCAGCATCTCGGCGAACTTGGCGGCGTGCTCGGCTTCCTCATAGGCGGCCTTCTCCCAGTACAGGCCAATCTCGGGGTAGCCCTCCCGGTGGGCCACACGGGCCATGCACAGGTACATACCGACCTCGCTGCACTCGCCGGTGAAGTTGGCCTTCAGCTGCTCCAGGATATATTCCTTGTCCTCAGCGGAGATGTCGGGGTTGTTGGCGACGGTCTTCTCGTAGATGCCCAGCTCGTGCTCGGCAGCCAGCTTGCCCTCTTCCATGACCTTAAACTTAGAACCGGGGAGCTTGCAGACGGGGCAGACAAAGCCCTCAGGCATGACTTCGGCTTCCAGAACATAACCGCAGACAGGGCAGACAAATTTCTTCATAACAATATCCTCCGTTTAAAATTTTATTTGTTGTTTGTTACGCTTGTTTTTTACTGTATTACTTTCGGGGTTTCGGCGGGAGTGTTCAGGCAGTCCCGGCAGAGTCCCGTGAAAGTCAATTGGGTTTGATCGATGCGGCAGCCCAGAAACCGGGCGAAGCCACTGTAATCCGGCTGCTCCACCTGAAATACATCCAGCACGGCGCCGCAGCCGCTGCAAATGAAATGGACATGGGGTTCGGTGTTGCCGTCGAATCGCTCAATGCCGTCCACCGTGGCCACGCTGGCGATGGTGCCCTGACTCTTGAAAAGGGCCAGATTGCGGTAGACCGTGGCCAGAGAGATATCCGGGTGTTCCTTCTGGAGCATCTGGTAAAGGGTCTCGGCGCTGGGGTGACACCTGGTTTCCCGAAGGCAGGCCAGAATGGCATTGCGCTTGCGAAACTGTTTGGTTGTCTCCATGGGAAACCTCCTTTTTGTCTTTATTTGCGATTGATTATTATTTACGTCATTATAGTAACACCGGGACGATTGTTTGTCAAGAGGGATTTTTGGATTTTTTGAAATTTTGAAATCCTTGAGAAAGAAACGGTCACAGAAATACGGACCGTATGCCATTCAGCAGCCGGGGGCGCCGACGGGATGGGTGTGTCCGTTTTTCTTGACCGCTCTGGCGTCGTACCCCACGGGGCGATGTGGGCATCGCCCCCTACGCTGGGAACCTCCGTTTTTGCGCAAATAAGCAAGTTGGGGCGGCAAAAATGCCGCCCCTTCATGAGGATCTATTCCTGATTGGTCACTTCATCACCTTCACCGTCAGCCTTACCTGGGTGGGTTTGACGTTTTCGGCGTTGCCCTTGGGGGTGATGTCCAGCAGAACCGTGTAGGTGCTGTTGGCGCGAAGATTGCCGGGGGAGGGGAGGGCGAAGCGGAGGGTCAGGGTCTCCGGGTCGGCCCGGAAGCCCTCAGGACCGCCGATGGCCTCCAGGAAGGCGGCGCTGGTCTTCTCGTTCAGACGAATGTCCCCGATGGCTGCCCCCGCGGGAGCGGTCAGCGTCAGCCGGACCGTCAGAGGCCCGGTCTGGGCCTGATAGATGGGCGATACCGGCATGGCGGCGAATTTCAGGGCGGTCTGGGTCACCTTGAACTTCATCACCGGGCTGAGGATTTCTCTGCCGCAGACCGTCAGCCGGAACCGGACCTGATAGGTCACGTTGGTTGCGTAGGTCTGGCCCGGAACCATGGTCAGGTGGATCCTGTTGCTATCGCTGTCCAGCACGGCCCGGAACAGGTCCTTATCCGGCCCCTCCAGACGCAGATCCGTAAGGCGGCCCTGACAGTTCGTGAGTCTCGTCACCGTATAGACAAGGTTGCTTTCGGGGTCCAGCGTGTCCAGCTTGCCCTTGGCGGACAGGCTCATGGACAGCTTGTCGGAACTGTAGGCGGTGACCTTCAGCGTGACGGCAGCGGGCAGATCCACCAGCTGGCCGGTGGCGCAATGGCGCACCACGGGGGTCAGCTTATAGCTGCCGCCAAGATCGTTGGAATCCCTCAGGGAAGCGGTAATGACGCCGTTTTCAAAGGACAGTCCGCTGTACAGCCCCTGCTCCAGCTCCCGGAAGCCCACCAGCTCGCAGCCCTCAAAGCCGGACAGGCTGGCGGTGACGCTGGCCCGCTCCTGACCTGCCAGGAAGCGGTTCAGCTTCACGGAGGATGCGGAGAGTTTCAGCTTCGGCAGGGCCTTGCCCACGGTGATTTTCAGTGTGCCGCCGGGGATTTCCGTACCGCCGGGGAGCACGCCGGTGCAGGTGAAGGAATAGGTTCCGGCCTTGGGTGCGTTGTCAGGATTCGCGGCAACCGCCGTGACCCGGTTCCCGGCTGGGTCGAAGGTCAGCGTCAGCTTGTCGGATTCCGTCCGGGCGGGAGTCCCGGCTCTGGCGGCGGGGACAAAGCGGACGTCCTCCAGCGTCAGATTCTTCTGGGACAGCACCAATTCCGTGCTGCCGGTGATTTGGGTAAAGTAGGCGTTCAGATTGATGGCACCGGTGGGCTTCAAAGTGGGCAATTTGGTCTCCACCGTGAGCTTGTGGGTGAGCTTCACACTCTGCCGCCAGGAAGCGTCCTGAATATAGAGGTTCACGGAGGCTGCCTTGGGCTCCCGCAGAGTCAGAACCACATCGCTGCCGTCCTTCTCCACGTCAGCCAGAGCGCTGTCCGTCCATACGGTGGCGTTGGACAGATCCAGCAGGGAAGTGCCCTCCAGAATCTGCACCCGGGCGGAGAGATTCTCCGGGTTCAGGGCCGTATTCAGGCTGCTGGCCGCGGCGCTGAGCTTCAGTCTGGGCACCGTGGTTCCGGCGGAAATGGAGAGATTCTGGATAACAGGCTGGGCGTAGCCCGCCAGATGGATTTCTAGCTTTGCCTTTGTATAGGGTTTCGGGGAAGCGCTGTCAGACAGCCGCAGCAGGGCAGTGCCGTCCTGCCAATCCACGGTGAAATCGGTGTTGTCCGTAAGAACCACGTTTTCCACCTCAGCCCCCTGGGCGGCGACGGTCAGGGTAGTTTCCGCACCGGCGCAGAAGATGTTCAGTCTGGCCGTCTGTTTCACGGTGACCTTGGGCAGCACGTTCTTCACCTGAAGATTCAGGGCATAGGAATAGGTCTTGCCGTCGGCGCACTGGGCCTCCACGGTCAGGTTATATCTGCCGTTGGGCAGGGGAGCGGCGGGCCGCAGAGTCAGGCGGCTGGCGGCGAATTCTGCCGTAAACCGATTGTCGTTGGTAACGGAAACTCCGGTCACGCCGTTGCCGTAGCTTTCCACAAAGCCTGTGGAAACGGCGGCGTCGGTCAGGGCGGTGTTCAGCGTCAGCTTGCTGCTTTCCAGCCGGGGGCTGTAGTCCCGGACGGAGATCCACAGCCGGGCCGTGGCCTTTCCGGCATCCTTCACCCTGGCCACAATGGCGCACTGGCCGTTGGCACCGGGCTTCAACGTCACAACGCCCTTGGCCGTGACCGTGGCAATGGAGGTATCGGTGCTGGCATAGGTCACGGAATAGTCTTCCATGGGTTCGTCCCGGTAGTCCCGGGCGGAGAGGGTCAGGGGGAAGCTGCAGCCCTGAGCGGACTGCTTGTCGATAATCAGCAAAGTCTCTCCCGCCTGATCCTCCATCTGGAATCGGTCGTCATGGGCCTCCATTTCCAGCTTGTTCACCAGCAGGGGCGTTACGGTCAGCTTCACGCTGGCGGTGCGCTTCAGGGGGTCGCCCTGAATGGCGGCGGTGACGGTAACGGTACCCGGCTTTTCCCCGGCGGTGAAGACGCCGTTCTCCACGGCGCCAAGATCGTTTGGCAGGGTATAGCTCACCATGTCCGCGGGAATCTCCCCGCTGCCCTTCAGGGTCAGCCGGGCGGTCTGGCCGGGCTGCAGAGAAGCGGCGTCAGTGGTCAGGGTCAGCTTTTTGGCCCCGTCCACATAGGTAACGTTGATTTTCACCTGGGCGCTGACCTGAGAGCCGTCCGTAGCCATCGCCTTGATGACGGCGGTGCCGGGCTTCAGGAAGGTCACAACGCCGTTGTCCACATCTGCCACCTTGGCGTCCGAAGAGATCCAGACCACATCAGGAGCGGCGTCCTCCGGCTGGAACCGGACGGTCAGGGTCATGCTCGGGGTGGACGCCATGTCCGCGTTCAGCTCGCTGCCCACGCTTTCTCCATTCCGGAGAATTTCCAAACCGGTGGTTCTGGGCACCAGCCAGAGCTTCAGCACCGCGGCATCGCCGCCGTTCCTCGGCACAGCCGTAACGGTGATCTGCCGGGTGACGTTTACGCCGCTGCTGACCTTCAAAAGGCCGGTCTGGGACAGGGAAGCATAGGCTTCATCCCCGGCCCCCAGGGACCAGGTGACCTGCGCCGCGATATCCTCCGGCATCATGCGGGCGGAAAGCTGCAGGCTCTGGCCGCCAGTGAGATAGCCAACATCGGAGGGGCGGATGATGAGACCGGAGCGGGCCTCGGCAAGCTTTTTTCCCTGGGCCCCGGTGTATTGATCCTGATAGACCAGCACAAAGCTGCCCGAGGCTTCGGGCACCAGGTAATATTCGCCCTTCCACTGATAGATAAACGCCACATCGTCGCTGTGGGAAACCCCGTCAACGCTCTCTGCCCACCAGGCCCCGGACACCTTGCCGCCGGTTGCCCGCACCAGAACAGGCGGGACAACGCCCCGGTCGTCCAGCTTCGTCTCCCGCTCCACAAAAGTGTCCGGAACGGAAGAGAGGTCCAGAATATTCAGATTGGAACAGCCTTCAAAGCAGTCCTGTCCTATACTCTGGAGGCTGTCCGGCAGATTGACGGTTGTCAGCTTGCTGCATTCGGCAAAGGCCCGCTTGCCCAGAGAGACGATGCCCTCCGGCAGCGTCACCGAGGTAATTTCGGTGTATTCAAACGCCTGCGCGCCGATGGTTTTCAGGTTCCGGCCCAGGGTAAGCTGTTCGACACTCTGGCCCTCGAATGCGCTGTCCCGAATCTCTGTGACGGTATCCAGCAGCGTCACATTTTTGGCCGGATACGCCTTCTGCACGAATGTTCCGGACAGGGTCAGATTGTCCATCACACCGCTGCAAAACAGTTTTTGCAGATTCTCTTCGCCGGTAATGGTAACATTTTTCAGGCTGTTGCAATAGGAGAACGCATTTTCCCCGAAGGACGTGACCGTATCCGGCACGTAGATGGTTTCCACATTCTTACAATAGTAGAAGGCATTCTTGCCAACGGACTGCAGCCCCTCGGGTAGGGAGACAGCGGTCAGGCCATCGCAGGTATAGAACGCGCCCTCGCCAATGGACTTCAGATTGCTGCCGGAGGCAAAGCGCAGAGATTCCATCTTGCTGCAGCCGTAGAAGGCAAAGTTTTCAATGGTCTTCACAGAGGCGGGAATGGACACAGACGTCAGGGTGTTGCAGGTATGGAACGCATATTCGCCGATGGTCTCCAGCTCGCTGCCGCCGGCAAAGCGCAGGGAGGTCATTTTGGAGCAGGACCAAAAAGCGTGGCTGCCGATCTCCCGCATGGATTTGGGGATGGTGACGGCGGTGATGGTTCCGTAGCCTCCGTCGTGGAACACGTAGGGCGCAATGGACGTTACGGCCACGCCATTGATGGAAGCGGGGATGCTGACGTTCTGCACGGTATTGTCACTGCGGACAATGGTGCCCGTGGCTGTATCAAAATAGATGTTGCCGCTGCCGTCGGCCAGGGCATAGGGAATCACCGTATCCGTCACGGTGAGCTCCACCGTGGCGCTCACGGCGGCATAGTCCTTCACCGTTGCCGTGAGGCGCACCGTGCCGGGGGCAACGCCCCTGATCTCCATGGGTCGGCCGTAGGTACCCATATTCACCAGCTCTGCCTGGCCGGTGAGCTCCTCAACGGTCCAGGTCACGTCCTTGGAGGTGGTGTCCGCCGGGCTCAGCAGGGCGGTGATCGACAGCTTTTCTCCCACGCCCAGGGTGGTGCGCTCCGTGCCGCCGTTGCGCAGAACGGTGACGCCGTCGGCATAGCGCAAAACCTTCACCACGCAGCTGCCCTCCAGATCCCCATAGGTTTCGGACACGGCGTAAACCGTCACGCTGCCCAGGGCCAGAGGGGTCAGCAGGCCGCTTTCATCGATGGCGGCGATCTTCTCATTGCTCACGGACCAGGTCACGTGCTTATCGGCCACGTTGCCGGGCTGGAAGACCGCCTGCATCTGAACAGGAATGCCCAGCTGGGCCTCGTCCACCGCCCCCACTGCCGTGCGCACCAGAATGGAATCCGGTTCGCCGGTGGGGGGCAGCAGGGTGATCTGGGTCTCGCCATAGACGCTTTCATCGCTTCCGGCGGCAGCACGGACGGTGACAATGCCGGGGGTCAGGCCGGTGAGCACGCCCTCTGCGGTGATTTCGGCGGTACCGGTGCTGTTGTCCGGATTGATGGACCAGACCAGATCGTCCGTTGTATCGAAGGGGGTCAGCTCCGCGACGAAGGTCAGGGGAAGCCCCACCTCGATCTCCGCGGCGTCATCCTGCGCGTGGATGGCAATGGCCTCCAGGGGGACAACTTCGGTATTATAATACGTAACGGTCCGCTTCTCCCAGGCATAGCCCTGAATGGCGGGATGAATGCCCCGGACGCTGTAGACCCCGATCCGGGTTTTTACATTGTCCACGTAATAGCCGACGTTAAACGCGTCCACGCCAATGGTCAGCGGATTCTCCTGCCTGTGGCCAAAGGTGATGGCAGTCAGCTTTGCGCAGCCGTAAAAGGCACTTTCGCCGATGGCAGCGACACTGGCGGGAATATCCACCCGCTTCAGCGCCGTACAGCTGGAAAAGGCGTAGTTCCCCACACTGGTCAGCTTGTCAGGCAGCTGAATGAACTGCAGGGAAGCGCAATTTCCGAAAGCAGACTGTCCAATCTCAGTCAGGCTGTCGGGAAGGGTGATCTGCTTCAACATTTTGCAGCCAGAAAAGGCGCTTGCCCCGATGGTCGTTACCTTTTCGGGCAGCTCGATGGCCTCCAGTGCAGAGCAATTCTCGAAAGCCTCCTCTCCAATCTCGGTCAGGCCGCCGGGCAGGGTGATTTTTTTCAGCGCTGTACAGTTATAGAAGGTCCCGTAAGCGATACTGGAAACCCCCTCTGGAATCACCATTTCCGTCAGTAAAGCACATCTGCTAAAGGCCGAGGTGCCAATGGTGCTGACGCCGGTGGGGATTTCCACCGCCGTCAGGCTGCTGCAGCCGGAAAACGCGCTGCTTTCAATTGTGAGCACGGAATCCGGAATGGTGATGGCGGCGAGACTGCTGCATCCGCTGAACAGGCTGTTCTGAATCTTTGTAATTCCCTGAGGGAGGTTAATGGTTGTGAGATTTTTACAACCCGAAAAAGCGCCCGACCGCAGTTCTGTAGTGCTTTCAGGCAGATGTATCTGAGTCAGCGCTTCACAGCCCCCGAATGCGTATGCCCCGATCACTTTCAGCCCTTCCGGCAGCGTAACGCTTTTCAGCGCAGTACAGCCAGCAAACGCCTGCATTTCAATGGTTGTCAGTTGACTCGGAATTTCTATTTCCGTCAGGCTGGTACAGAGTTCGAAGCATTCATATCCCATCTTCGTAAGGCTCTGGGGCAGGGTAATCGCTGTCAGAGCGGAGCATTTATAAAATGCGTAGCTTCCCAAATTTTGCAGTGTGCTCGGCAGGGAGACGCTGCGCAGGTTTGCACAGTTATAGAAGGCATCGTTTCCGATTGTTTTCAGCCCCTCGGGCAGCACTACTTCGGTGATGCCGCTTTCCCGAAAGGCATCGTAACCCAGAGTGGTCATGCCGCTGAGGATCTCCACCCGGCCCAGGGCAGAGCAGCCCTTAAAGGCATATTCGCCAATGGCGGTCAGGCCCTCCGGCAGTGTGATATCGATGAGATTGACGCAGCCGTAAAAGGCATAGGCGCCGATGCCGGTAACGCCCCGGTCCACCACCACGGCGGTGATCTGCTCCCGGCCGGAATACCAGGGGGCGGTGTTGGATTCGTTGTAATCCGTCATGGCGCCGCTTCCGGAAATTGTCAGCGTGCCGCCTGCCAGTGTCCAGGTCAGGCTCTCGCCGCAGGTACCGGTGCTGTCGCTCTGAGGCACGGGGACGTCCTCCGCGGACGGCTCCGCATCGGGCTGGGGTTCCTCGGACTCAGGTACGGAGGCTTCCGTGGTCTCCGGGGCGGTGGTTTCCGGGGCCTCCGTCTGGGCGGGGACTGCCGGTTCCGTGGTTTCCGGTTCTGTCGACTCCGGGACGGTCTCTTCCGGCTCCTCCGGGGTCTGGGTGGTCTGCGTCGGCTCCGTGGCCACGGTCTCCGCCCAGACAGGCTGGGCCAGCTGGAAGGTCATGGTCAGCGCCAGCAGCAGCGCAAACAGTTTCTTCATTGCGTCTCCCTCTTTCTTCGTTTTTTGCCCTGAGGCATAATACTTCTGTTTGATTGTATTATAGTCGATTTACCCGACAAAAGCAATATGCTCTCTGCATAGTATGAAATGAACTATCTATCGTGTAAAATGCATGTAAACCAGCGAAAACCGAAAACATCCTGATTTCCGGACAGAAAATCGAACACAGCCTTTTCGTAGGAGCGATGCCTGCATCGCCCGTGGGGTGCGTTTCCAGCGTACGGGGCGATGCCTGCACCGCCCCGTGGGGTGCGTTTTCAGCGTAGGGGGCGATGCCCTCATCGCCCCGTGGGGTACGATACCAGAGCGGTCAGAAAAAACGGACATGGCTGTACCGTTAGCCACGGGCCGATGTAGGCATCGGCCCCTACAAAAACAACGTGCGTTTTCAGCGTTTAGGGCGTTACCCGCAAAAACAACGTGTGTTTTCAGCGTAGGGGGCGATGCCCTCATCGCCCCGTGGGGTACATCGCCTGAGCGGTCAGAAAAGACGAACACGCCTGTACCGTCGGCATCCGGGCCGATGTGGGCATCGGCCCCTACAAAAAATAACGTGCGTTTTCAGCGTTGGGGGCGTTACCCACAAAATCAACGTTCGTCTTCAGCGTAGGGGGCGATGCCCTCATCGCCTCGTTAGGTACGACACCTGAGCGGTCTGAAAAAACGGACACGCCCATACCGTCGGCTTCCGGGCCGATGTGGGCATCGGCCCCTACAAATTTAATTATTGTCTTCTTGTTATGTAATCTTATGAGATTCTATTTTCTCCACAGTTCTTTCATAAGCTGTGGAGATTTGAATGCAATTCCATCCCCGATGGGGTGAGAAGCATTCCTTTTAAGCACAACGTCAGATTTCGTATGCAGGGGACGATGCCCTCATGATCCCGCTATGGAATTTGACGAACTGTCGCGTAAAACGAACAGATTTCGTTCACAGCCTCTCCGTCCCATGTGGGCATCGGCCCTATGGTGAAATGCATTTGCGGATAATTTTGCCCCTACAGGCGGATATGACGCGGTTTCTCTGGCCGTAATGGCTGTATCTTCTCAGATTTCTCCACAGTCTTTTCATCGATTGTGGATATTTTCATCTTTTTTCGTCTTCGAAGGGCGAAATGCGGCCCGCTTTCCCACCATCCCACGAAAAATCTCCACAGGGTATTCAAACTCTGTGGAGAAAAATTCAGGAGCAGGGGAGGGGCTATTGAAAAGTGAAAAGGGGCCGAGCACCGGATTTTTCCCGGATTTCGGTCCCTTTTTGGGTTCTTTTTCTGTTTTTTCACAGGCCGCAAACAGTTTTCCACATGATTTATCCACAGCTGTGGAAACAGCTGTGGATAAATTTACGGTTTTGTAGCTTTGCGGTACCGTTTTGTTACTTGCTCTGCAGGTAAGCGTCGATGGCGGCAGCGGCCTTCTTGCCCGCGCCCATGGCCAGAATGACGGTGGCAGCGCCGGTAACGGCATCGCCGCCGGCGAAGACGCCCTCACGGGTGGTCATCTCATTCTCATTGACGATGAGGCCGCCCTTCTTGTTGGTCTCCAGACCGGGGGTGGTGGAGCGGATCAGGGGATTGGGGCTGGTGCCCAGAGCCATGATGACGGTATCCACATCCAGTACGAACTCGCTGCCGGGAATCTCCACGGGACGGCGGCGGCCGGAGGCGTCAGGCTCACCCAGCTCCATGCGGACGCACTTCACGCCGCAGACACGGCCGGTGTCGTCGCCCAGAATCTCCACGGGATTGCACAGAGTCTTGAACTCAATGCCCTCTTCCTTGGCGTGGTGCTGCTCTTCCTTACGGGCGGGCATTTCGGCCTCGCCGCGGCGATAGACGATGTACACCTTGTCCGCGCCCAGACGCATGGCGCAGCGGGCGCCGTCCATGGCCACGTTGCCGCCGCCAACCACGGCCACAGCCTTGGACTTGATGATGGGGGTATCGGAGGATTCCTCATAAGCCTTCATCAGGTTGGTACGGGTCAGGTACTCGTTGGCGGACATAACACCCTTCAGGCTCTCGCCGGGGATGTGCATGAACATGGGCAGACCCGCGCCGGAGCCTACAAAGACTGCCTTGTAGCCCATGTCGAACAGCTCGTCAATGGTCAGCACACGGCCGATGACCATATTGGTCATGACTTCCACGCCCTGGGCCTTCAGGTTCTCCACCTCGTTGGCAACAATGGCCTTGGGAAGTCTGAACTCGGGAATGCCGTAAACCAGCACGCCGCCGGCGGTATGCAGGGCTTCGAAAATGGAGACGGCATAGCCCTTCTTGGCCAGATCACTGGCGCAGGTCAGACCCGCAGGGCCGGAGCCAACCACGGCCACCTTCATGCCGTTGGAGGGAGCCTTTTCAGGCTTTGCGTTCACATTCTCCCGATACCAGTCGGCAACAAAACGCTCCAGACGGCCGATGGCCACAGGCTCGCCCTTGACGCCCCGGACACACTTGCTCTCGCACTGGCTCTCCTGAGGGCACACACGGCCGCTGAGGGCAGGGAGGGCGTTGGTGGAGGTGATGATCTCGTAAGCGGCCTTGAAGTCTCCCTCGGCCACCTTATGAATGAACTCGGGGATGCGCACATTGACAGGGCAGCCCTCGACGCACTTGGGGTTCTTGCAATTCAGGCAGCGGCCCGCCTCTTCCTTGGCCATCTCTTCGGTATAACCCAGGGCAACCTCTTTGAAATTACGGGCACGAACCTTGGGGTCCTGCTCAGGCATAGGGGTCTTGGTCAAAGTCATATTTGCCATTTCTGTTTCCTCCCTTACTTGATCAGTGCCTTGCCCATGGCTTCCATACGGCAGACATGGTCTCTGGCGACTTCGGCTTCCCGCTCCCGGTAAGTACCGTTCCGGCTCATGAGCTCTTCGTAATCCACCTTGTGGCCGTCAAACTCGGGGCCGTCCACGCAGGCGAACTTGGTCTCGCCGCCAACGGTAACCCGGCAGCCGCCGCACATACCGGTACCGTCCACCATAATGGGGTTCAGGGACACCATGGTGTGTACGCCGAAGGGTTCGGTGGTCTTGCAGACGAACTTCATCATGGGCACGGGGCCGATGGCCAGAACCTCGTCATACTTGACGCCGCTCTCCAGCAGAGCCTGGAGCTTGACGGTGCCGAAGCCCTTTTCGCCATAGGAGCCGTCATCGGTCATCAGATACAGATGATCGGCACAGGCCCGGAACTCGTCCTCCAGAATGACGATATCCTTGTTCCGGAAGCCGATAATCACATCGACCTCCGCGCCGGCCTCCTTGAAGGCCACGGCTGCAGGCAGAGCAATGGCGCAGCCAACGCCGCCGCCGACCACACAGACCCGCTTTTTGCCTTCCACATCCGTGGGCTTGCCCAGAGGACCCACAAAGTCCCGGATATAGTCGCCCTCGTTCAGAGCGCCCAGCGCCTTGGTGGAGAAGCCCACCTTCTGGAAAATAATGCTGACGGTGCCCTTTTCCCGGTCGTAGCCGGCAATGGTCAGAGGCACGCGCTCGCTCTTCTCGTCAATCCGGAAGATGATGAACTGCCCGGCCTTTGCCTTTTTGGCAACAAAGGGGGCCTCGATCTCCATCAGGGTGACGGAATCATTCAGCTCTTTCTTACGCACGATTTTGTACATAACCTGATCCATCCTTTTTTCAATTTATGGAATCATAAATGCCGGAAAACCGGCATTCTGCATACATTGAAAGCGCCGCGGCCCGATCCATGCCCCATTCGCTCCCATTGTACTTATTATAGGCTTTCTGACCGCGTTTGTCAAACAATTCTTATTAAGAATCCACAGGAAGTGAACTTCCTGTGGATTAAAATCATTTTTCCTTCAGCAGATCCCGGATCTCGGTGAGCAGCAGCTCTTCCTTTGTGGGTTCCGGCTCTTTGGCAGGCTCTTCCGCCTTGGCTTCTTCTTCCTTCTTTTTGCCAAGCTCCGTGATCTTATTCAGTCCCTTTACTATAAAGAAGACAACAAGGGCCAGAATCAGGAAATTGATGACGGCGGAGATGAAGTTGCCGTAGTTCAGGGTGTTTTTGATGATATTGCCCGCGTCGTCATACTTTTCCGCAAACAGACGTGGAAGCTCCAGCTTCATTTCGGAAAAATCCACACCGCCGATAAAGACAGAGACAATGGGCATGATGATGTCGTCGGTCAGGCTTTTGGTAATGGTGGAGAAGGCCGCGCCGATAATGGTACCGACAGCCAGCGCCATGGCGTTTCCCTTGATGGCAAAGACCGTGAATTCATCCCACCATTTGGGTTTCTTGATTTTGTCCATGAGGTTTTTCCTTTCTTTCATGAACGCACACAAACCTTCCCCGAGGGGGAAGGTTTGTGATGTTCTTATTTCTTCTCGATGACTTCCATGCCGCCCATGTATTTGCGCAGTGCCTCGGGGATGACCACGGAGCCGTCGGCCCGCTGGTTCTGCTCCACGATGGCGGGGAAGATACGGGATGTGGCCAGACCGGAGCCGTTCAGGGTGTGGACGTACTCGATCTTGCCGTCCGCCCGGCGGAAGCGGATGTTGCCCCGGCGGGCCTGATAATCCCGGGCATTGGACACGGAGGAGACTTCCTTATAGCCGTTCATGGAGGGAATCAGGATTTCGATGTCATAGGTTCTGGCCATGGAGGCGGAGCAGTCGCCCGCCGCCAGCTTCACGGTACGGAAGTGCAGGCCCAGACCGGACACCAGCTTTTCGGCCTTGTGTACCAGCTCCTCAAAGGCCTCGTCAGACCCCTCGGGAGTGGTGTACTGGAACATTTCCACCTTGTTGAACTGATGGCCCCGGACCATACCCCGCTCGTCGGCCCGGTGAGAACCGGCCTCCCGGCGGAAGCAGGGGGTATAGGCAAAGAACTTCTTAGGCAGATCTGCTTCCGTGAGAATTTCGTCCCGGTAAATGGACGCCAGGGCTGCTTCGGCGGTGGGCAGCATATAGTGAACCCGATCGTCCGTGGGGTTGGCGATCTTATAGACCTCGTCGGCGAACTTGGGGAACTGTCCCGCGGTCAGGCCGCACTGGTACTCCAGCATGTGGGGCGGCAGGATCATTTCATACCCGTCCGCAATGTGGCAGTCGATGAAGTAGTTCAGCAGCGCCCATTCCAGCCGTGCGCCGCGGTCCGTATAGATCCAGTTGCCTGCGCCTGCCAGCTTCACGCCCCGCTCATAGTCGATCAGTCCCAGATTCTGGCACAGATCCACATGGTGCTTGGGCTCAAAGTCGAAAGAGTGCTTCTCGCCGATATAGCGCAGGGGCTGGTTGTTCTCCTTGCCGCCGGGCAGCAGATCGGGGTCAGGCATGTTGGGCAGGGACAGCATGCAAGTGGTCAGCTCATCGTCCAGAACCTTCAGCTTCTGCTTGTCCTCAGCGATTTCCTCATCGATCTTCACGGAGGCGTCCATGTTTGCCTTGATCTGGGCTTCCAGAGCAGAGGTATCCTCGCCCTTTTTCTCGGCGCCCTTCTTCTGGCCGAAAAGTTTGCCGTTTTCCTTGGCCAGCTTGTTCTTTTCAGCGGTCTTTGTCTCGGTATGGGTCTTCAGTCCACGGACCTGAACGTCCAGCTCCAGAATGCGGTCAATGGTTGCGTCGCAGTCCACTTCCTTGGCCTTCATACCGGCCTTAATGGCATCGGGGTTTTCCTTGATTCGTTTGATATCAATCATTGCATTGTACCTCTCTTATTTCTGTAACTTCATCAATGCGTCCAGCAGGTTCTGTAGATCCTCCTGGCCGTAGAATTCCAGCTCGAAGCGGCCCTTGCGTTTGCCGTTGACGATTTTCACGCCCCGGCCCAGGTGCTTGCTCAGATTTCGCTCACACTCGGCCACATAGTCCACTTCCAGCACGATTTCTTTTTTCTTGGGCGGCTCCTGCCCCATGTTTTTGCACAGCAGCTCCGCCTGCCGGACGGAAAGTCCCAGAGCGGTGATCTTCTGTGCTGCCTCCAGCTGCTTTTTCTCGGTTTTCAGCTGCAAAATGGCTCTGGCGTGTCCGGCTGTCAGTTCGCCGCTCTTCAGCTTTTCCAGCACCGGCTGGCTCAGAGACAGCAGCCGCAGAGCATTTGCCACGGCGGGGCGGGATTTTCCAACCCGTTCCGCGGCTTCTTCCTGCGTCATGCCGTACCGATTGATCAGTGCGTCATAGCCCTGTGCCTCTTCAACCGGGTTCAGATCCTGCCGCTGCAGATTTTCAATCAGGGCCAGCTCCATGGCCTTCCGGTCGTCCGCCTCCATAATGACTACAGGCACCTCATCCAGTTCCGCCAGACGGGACGCGCGCCAGCGGCGCTCACCGGCAATGATCTGATAGTACCCGTTGGGCATTTCCCGGACGGTCAGGGGCTGGATGATGCCGTGCTGCCGGATGGATTCCGCCAGCGCTTCCAGCTCTTCATCGTCAAAATCCCGCCGGGGCTGGTTGGGATTTGGTTCGATTTTATGCAGGGGGAGTGTTTTCAGTCCGTTTTTCTCTTCCGGCTCTTCTGAAAAGTCACCCAGCAATGCCCCAAGACCTCGGCCGAGGCCCTTTTGTGATGCCATGGAATCATCCTTTCATTACAGCTTTTTTGCCACTTCTTCCGCCATATCCCGGTATGCCGTGGCGCCGCGGCTGTATTTGTCATAGACCGTCACAGGCAGACCGTGGCTCGGCGCTTCCGCCAGGCGCACATTTCTCGGAACTACGCTAGTCAGCACCTTACCGGGGAAGTGTCTGCGGACCTCCTGTGCCACCTGTGCGGAGAAGTTGGTGCGGCCGTCGTACATGGTCAGCACCACGCAGAAAATCTCCAGTTTGGGATTCAGCTTCCGCTTTACCGTCCGCAGGGTTGCCATCAGGTCGCTTAACCCTTCCAGCGCGTAATACTCACATTGCACGGGCACCAGAATTCCGTCCGCCGCGCAGAGGGCATTCAGCGTCAGCAGTTCCAAAGAGGGCGGGCAGTCGATAAAAATCACGTCGTACAAATCCTTCACAGTGGAAAGGGCTGCCTTCAGCTGGTGTTCCCGGTCGTCTGAGCCGATCAGCTCCACGCCGGCGCCTGCCAGGTCCGCGGAGGAGGGAAGCACATCTCCAAATTTTGTCTGTACGATCGCGCTTTCAATGCTGACGCCGTTTATGGTCACATCATAAGAGGAATATTTGATTTTCCGCTTGTCCACGCCCATGCCGGAGGTTGCGTTGGCCTGGGGGTCAAAATCGCAGAGCAGAACCTTCTTTCCCAGGTCTGTCAGCGCCGCCGACAGGTTCACCGCCGTCGTTGTTTTTCCAACGCCGCCCTTCTGGTTGACAATGGCTATTATTTTTCCCATTTTTCGCTCCTCTCATTCTTTTCTCTCTGCACTGCCGGAATGTTTCACGTGAAACATCCCGCTTGCGGCCAAATCCATTGTTTCACGTGAAACAATCATTGTGATTCGGTGGGCAGTGTTCCGGACGCGGCAGTGGGGGAGACCGTGGAATAATTCTGCCCAAGTGCCGGACCCCGCTCCCGCAGGAACAGCCAGGCCGTCAAACAGCTCAGCGCGGCAACCAGGAGCAAAAGCACAGCAATCGCAATTCTGGCCCGGCGCAGCCGGACGTTGGCAACGGCAAGTTTTTCGTCCGCGGATAAATTCTGCTTCCATACCGTTGTTCTGCGGGGAGCTGAAGGCTTTGGCAGCATGACATGAACATCCGCTGGAATGGGTTCCTTCTCCATATATTCCAGACAATTAGCGCAAAAGCTCTCCCCATCCGGAATTTCAACCCCACAGCGAAGACATTTCATTCACGTTTCCTCCTTTCCTGTACCAGTTCATTCTATTTTACAACAGTTTACCCTATTCGTAAAGAGGGAAAATGAAAAATATGCGATTGTATAGAAAACAATAACGGAAAATACCAAATTACAGATTGCAGAGGCCGGTGCTTTCATTAGCCCGGAAAGATGCCGGAAGGGGAACGTTGGTTTTTTTTGGCCGATTCGGAGACGCACCCGCGGGGCGATGTGGGTATCGCCCCCTACGTTGAGAATACGGTTGATTTTTAGAGAACGAAGGATTCAACGGACCGGAATGACGCCGGAAGGGGTTCGTTGGTTTTTTCGGGCCGTTTTGATGCTACACCCACGGGGCGATGTGGGCATTGCGCTACGTTAGGAATACCGATTATATTTTGTAGGGGCAGATGCCCACATCGACCCGAGGCCGAAATTACATGCGGACACGGTTAGTAAACAGATCCGGATCCATTGGAATGCTACACAGACCTTTTCCTACTATATAAAACTCTGACTGGACACTTGTGATTGAATCATATAATTACTATTGACAATCTTGTGATTGTATGTTATAATCCAGTTACATTCAAAAGAAAGGAGCATCCCCCATGCAGTGGACAATACCGGGCACGGTCATTCAAAGCAGAACCGAGGACGCCGGAAAAATAAGAGAAACCTTCAGCGCATTCTTTCTGGCGGGAGAAATCACCCTGAGTCAGGTTTCCGCCATCTCCGGGTTGGAGCCGTACATGGTTCAGAACTGGGTCCGCAGGAAATACCTTTCCAATCCCCAGGGGAAGAAATACACCTTAAATCAACTCTGCCGCATTCTGACCATCAATTTGCTTCGCAAAAGCATGCCCATTGAAAACGTCTGCGATCTTCTGGGTTTCGTCAATGGCCGGCTGGATCAGGAAGGGGACGACCTGATTGACGACGCGGAGCTGTATTTCCTGCTTATTAGCCTGGCAGCCCAGGTCTATGGCCGCAGCGGAACACTGGAAGAAGGAATCGAGAAAAGTGTAAAGGATCTCCCCGAACGGATTCCCGGCGCCAATGAACGCATCCAAAAGACATTGCAGATCATGCTCTATGCCTGGTGCGCCGGGTTTCTCCGGGATCGGGCAGAGGAGCTTATGAAGAACTTGGAAAAGGAGTAACAAACATGGAAGAAAATGGAACTTATCGCTGGACGCCGCCCAGAGAAAAGAAAACGCCGAACTGGAAGAAAATCAAACGGATCACCACGCTGGCAGTCGTCATTCTGGCGGCGCTGGTGCTGATATCCACCTGTTACTACACCGTGGACGACAAGCAGCAGGCCGTGGTCACCACCTTCGGCAAGGTAACGGACATCACAGACGCCGGCGTCCACCTGAAGCTGCCCTTCGGCATCCAGAAGGTTGAAAAGGTAGATGTAAACGTCTATCAGAAAATCACCCTGGGCTATGACCCTGTCGGCATCAGCGGCTATACCGTGGACGACCGGGACAGCGCCATGATCACCGGCGACTACAACATCGTCAACGTGGATTTCTTTGTGGAATACAAGGTCTCCGACCCCGTTCAGTATCTGTATTCCTCCAACGATCCCGAGACCATTCTCCGGAATCTGGTTCAGAGTCAGGTGCGGAATGTGGTAGGCTCTTCCACCGTGGATTCCGTCCTGACCACCGGCAAGGAGAATATCCAGATGCAGGTGAAAAATCTGGTTTCCGACATTCTTACCCAGTATGACATTGGTCTGGCTCTGGTGGATGTGAAAATTCAGGATGCGGAACCCCCCACACAGGAGGTCATTGAAGCCTTCAAAAATGTGGAAACAGCCAAGCAGCAGGCGGAAACCGTCATCAACGACGCGAAAGCCTATCAGAACGCCCAGCTGCCCAAGGCCCAGGCCGAGGCCGACAAGCTGATCCAGAATGCACAGTATCTGAAGGAAAAGCGGATCAACGAGGCAACGGAGCAGGTGGCCATGTTCAACGCCATGTATCAGGAATACGCTCTGAACCCCGAAGTTACAAGAACAAGAATGTATTACGAAGCCATTTCCGATATTCTGCCGGGCATCAAGCTCTACATCAATACAGGAAACGGCAGTGACGTACAAATGCTGCTGCCTCTGGATTCTCTGATTGGCAGCGAGGAAGGAGTCACCAAATGAAAAAACGCACCATTGTAGGAATCATCGTTGTGATTCTGGCCGTCATTCTCGTATCCGGCTGCTTCTTCACCGTGCGGGAGGATGAATATGCCTGCACCGTCCGATTCTCCAAAATCATCGATACCACCGGCGAGGCCGGCCTGCACTTCAAGCTGCCCTTCGTGGACTCCGTAAAGTACTTTACCAAGGCCACCCAGCTCTACGACATTCCGCCCTCCGAGGTTCTCACCTCCGACAAGCAGAATATGACCGTAGACTGCTACATTCTCTGGTCCATCGGCGATCCCAAGCTCTTTTATCAGCGCCTTGGCACCACCTCCAACGCCGAACAGCGGCTGGACGCCCTGACCTACAACGAGCTGAAAACCGTTATGGGCACTCTGGCACAGTCGGACATCGTCAACATGGAGGACGGAGCCAAGCGGAATGAAATCTACAACTCCATCGCCACAGATGTGGACGCTCTGGCCCAGACCTACGGCATCCGGGTGGAGGATGTGAAGATCAAGCAGTTTGATTTGCCGGAATCCAACCTGAACGCCGTGTACAACCGGATGATCTCCGAACGGAACCAGATCGCCGAAAAGTACACCGCCGACGGAAATTACGAAGCCTCCATTATCCGAAACAATGTGGATAAGCAGGTGAACATCATCGTCTCCAACGCACAGGCCGAAGCCGCCAAGCTGGAAGCCGAAGGCGAGGGCGAATACATGCGCATGCTGGCAAGCGCCTACCAGACCCAGGATCAAAAGGAATTCTACGAATTCACCCGGGCGCTGGACGCCCTGAAAGCCAGCCTGACAGGCAAAGAAAAGACCGTCATTCTGGATAAGGACAGCAAACTGGCACAGATTTTGATGGGGAACTGAACAACACCCCGGCGCGGAGTTCCGCGCCGGGGTTGTGTTATAAATTGGGGCTGTCGGAATGTCCCCTTGGCTCCCCCTCTGGGGGAGCTGGCGTGCGCAGCACGACTGAGAGGGTAGCGGCGGAATCCGCAAGAAAGTCTCATCCATCTCGGCCCTCTCAGTCACGGCGTTTCCGCCGTGACAGCTCTCCCATAGGGAGAGCCAAGAGGTACGACAACCCCCAACCGTCAATTCTGATACCTGACCTGTTCCCCCGTCACCGGCTGATAGCAGATGAGCTTGTCTCCGTCCAGATTTTCCCGGTGCATATCCACGGCGGTGATCTGGTGGTTATCGTAGGTGGTGTAGTAATAGGTGCCCTTACTCAGGTTGCAGCAGCAGGTATAGAGGGTAATCTCGTACTCGTTTTCCTTCAGCCGGCACAGCCCACGCTGCTGGTCCACGCTGCCCAGAATATGAAAAAACTGGCTGACGGCGGACATTTCTCCGGCTTCGCACAGAGAATTCAGCTTCGTAAAGGCCACCCGCACAAAGCGGGACTGGCTAGAAAGGTCGCCGGGCAGGCCAAGACCGCCAAGGCCACGGCTGTACGCGTTCAATTCCGTACCGAAGGTATTCTCCGAAGTATCGACGCCCAGATGCCGGTAGTTATTCAGAGCAAACAGCTGGTAAGGGAAGGGGGGATTGTTGGTCATGGCCCCTACGGGGTTGTCGTAGATGTGCAGCCCGTCCGCCATGGATTCCACGGTAACGCAGCTGTCCTTATCCGCGATCATCCAGTGCAGCTGGGCCAGAGGCAGATACTCCCGGAAGGGGATATTCAGCAGATTGGCGTTTTCCAGAAAGGCGCGGACCTGCTGCACAGTCTCAAATTTTCCCAGCAGATAGGGAATCAGCTCATACTGGCAGAGGTTATTCTTGTGGGCATCTTCCGGAAAATAGGCGCAGTTCCCCACAAAGTTCAGACCGCAGACGCCCAGTCCCTTTTCGTTGAAGCCCTCATAGTAAAGGGGATAGTCCTCCATCACGGCGGCCATGCCGATGATGGCATGGTGATGGGAAAGCTCCGGCAGGGCGTGGAATTTCAGCGGGAAATTCCGGGGGGTAACGGTGATCCGGTCCCCGTAAGACCGCTCATAATCCAGCGTCCGCCCCATATAAAAGTCGCCGGGATGAAACGTAACGGCAGTGCACATAAAAAAAACGCTTCCTTTCCTTTTTCCGGTAGTATACCCCGGAAAAAGAAACGGAAACGAAACTTTTTTCAATTGACAATTGACAATGAACAATTGTCAATTATGGTGTCCCTGCGGGACGATTTTAATAGATATATTTCCGAAGAAAATACCTTAATTGTCAACTGTCAACTGTCAATTGTCAATTATTACTTTCCCAGCCGCTTTTCCAACGTATAGGCATTCAGAGCCGTGAGATGGACTTGCGAAAAGCCGTATTCGGCGGTGAGAACGTAGCTTTTCGGCAGGTCGTCACAGGGGATGACCTGGCCGTTCTCCTCCGCTTTGTTCAGAAACGCCTGGGTGCGGCGGGAATAAGAGGTATTGTCCAGGTCAAAAATACCCACAATGCTCTTGTCCCGAACCGCGAAGTCATTGCCGATGGAAAGATACATGGAGGACCTCCAAAATCCGCATAATTCGGAGCCAGTTTGGATTTTGAATTGACAATTGACAACGAACAATTGACAATTATTGTGTCCCTTCGGGACGAATTTGAAATATTTATTTCATTTCCGAAGGAAATTCCTTAATTGTCAACTGTCAATTGTCAATTGTCAATTTTTCTTCTGCCGGCCCAATTATTTCAAATCGCCCCTAATCATTTCAGCCTCTTCCACTCCCCCACCGCCAGTTCGTCGCAGCGGTTGTTCATGGGGTTGTCGGCGTGGCCCTTGACCCAATGGTAGTGCAGCTGGTGTTTCATGGTCAGCTTCAAAAGAGTGTCCCACAGGTCCGGGTTTAAGGCGGGCTTTTTGTCGCTTTTCACCCAGTTTTTCTTTTTCCAGCCCCAGGCCCAGCCTTTTTCCAGGGCATCGATGACATACTTGGAGTCGGAATACAGCTCCACCACACAGGGTTCCTTCAGGGCTTCCAGCCCCCGGATCACGGCGGTCAGCTCCATGCGGTTGTTGGTGGTGTTTAATTCGCCGCCGGAGAGCTCCTTTGTATTCCCGTTATAGCTGAGGATGGCCCCCCAGCCGCCGGGGCCCGGGTTTCCCGAGCAGGCCCCGTCGGTGTAAAGGGTCACGGTTTTCATTCCTGAGTCTCCTGGGTATCAGCAGGTTCTTCCTCCTCCTGCTCCACCCGCTCAATGGACACGACCTTGTTGCCCTCGTCAATGCGCATGACGATGACACCCTGAACGTCCCGCTTGTAGACGTTGATGGAGGATGCGGGCACCCGGATGATCACGCCGCCGTTTTCAATCAGCATTACGTCGTCCTGCTCGCCCACCACACAGCACCCGGCCACTGCGCCGGTTTTTGCCGTAATGTTGTAGTTTTTCAGGCCCTTGCCGCCCCGGCTCTGGGGTATCTTCTCCCCGTCGGGACCGGTGCGCAGGTATTCGGGCAGCTCGGTGCGCTTGCCGTAGCCGTTTTCGGTGACGGTGAGCAGGGTCTTGCCCGATTCCGCCTTCTGGGCGCCCACCACGTAGTCGCCGTCGTTCAGGCTGACGCCTCTGACGCCCGCGGCATCCCGGCCCATGCAGCGCACATCCGTCTCGTTGAAGCAGATGGCCATGCCCTGGGCGGTGGCGAGGATGATGTTGTCGTCGCCATTGGTGCGCAGGACGTTAATGAGGTGGTCGTCCTCCTCCAACGTCAGTGCCCGGATGCCGCCCTTGCGGTTGGTCTTCAGAGCGACGAAGGGCAGCCGCTTCACAACGCCCTTCCGGGTGGCCATGAGCAGATACTCGTTATCGTGGAATTCTCTTGTCACCACCATGGCGGTGACGGTCTCTCCGGCCTCCAGAGGCAGCACGTTGACGATGGCCGTGCCTCTGGCTGTGCGGCCCGCCTCGGGGATCTGGTAGCCCTTGCGCAGATGGACCTTGCCGCTGTCGGTGAAGAAGAGGATATAGTCGTGGGTAGAGGCGATGTTCAGGCTCTTCACATAGTCCTCTTCCTTCAGGTTCTGGGCGTTCACGCCCCGGCCGCCCCGGCTCTGGGTGCGGTAGGTGTCCACGGGCATGCGCTTGATGTAGCCGTGGTTGGAGAGGGTGAAGGCGCAGGTCTCCTCCTCGATCAGGTCCTCGATGTCGATCTCATCCTCGATGTCCTGAATCACGGTCTTCCGCTCGTCGCCGAACTTGTCCCGGATTTCAACGAGCTCCTGCCGCAGCACCCCACGGAGCTTGCTTTCGTCGGCCAGCAGCTCCTGATAATAGGCGATCTTCTGCTCCAGCTCCTTGTACTCGGCCTCCAGCTTTTCCCGGTTCAGACCCTGCAGGGCGATCAGCCGCATATCGCAGATGGCCTGGGCCTGGACGTCGTCCAGGTTAAACCTTTCCATCAGGTTCTGCTTGGCGTTGTCGTAGGAGGAGCGGATGATGTGAATGACCTCGTCAATGTTGTCCTGGGCAATGAGCAGGCCCTCCAACAGGTGTGCCCGCTCCTGGGCCTTGCGCAGATCGTACTGGGTCCTGCGAGTCAGGACCTCTTCCTGATACTTGAGGTACTCGTCCAGGATCTGCCGCAGAGATAGGATCTTTGGCTGCTTCTGGTTGTCAACCAGCGCCAGCATGATGATGGAAAAATTGGACTGGAGGGCGGTCTGCTTGAAGAGGTTGTTCAGCACCACCTGGGGGTTGGCGTCCTTTTTCAGCTCAATGACCATGCGCATGCCGTTCCGGTCCGTCTCGTCCCGCAGGTCCGAGATGCCGTCCAGGCGCTTGTCCTTCACCTGGTCGGCGATGGTCTTGATCAGCTGGCGCTTGTTCACCTGGTAGGGCAGCTCCGTGACGATGATCCTCGTCCGGTCCTTGCCGAACTCCTCGAATTCCGTCTTGGCCCGGACAATCACCTTGCCCCGGCCCGTGGCGTAGGCCGCCCGGATGCCGCTGCGGCCCATGATAATGCCACCGGTGGGGAAGTCAGGTCCCGTAATGTGATCCATCAGGTTCACCAGAGTACACTCCGGGTCGTCCAGCACGCAGATGCAGGCGTTGATGACCTCCGTCAGGTTGTGGGGCGGGATATTGGTGGCCATGCCCACGGCGATGCCGGAGGAGCCGTTGACCAGCAGATTGGGGAACCGGCTGGGCAGCACCCGGGGCTCCTTCCGGGTTTCATCAAAGTTGGGATCCCAGTCCACGGTGTCCTTGTCAATGTCCCGGAGCATTTCGTTGGAAATTTTGCTCAGGCGCGCCTCGGTGTAACGGTAGGCCGCGGGGGGATCGCCGTCCACGGAGCCGAAGTTGCCGTGGCCGTCCACCAGAAGGTAGCGCATGGAAAAGTCCTGGGCAAGCCGGACCATGGCGTCGTATACGGAGGCGTCGCCGTGGGGATGGTATTTACCCAGCACATCGCCCACGCAGGTGGCCGATTTCTTGAAAGGCTTGTCAGAGGTCAGGCCGCTTTCGTACATGGTGTAGAGAATGCGGCGGTGGACCGGTTTCAGACCGTCCCGGACGTCCGGCAGGGCCCGGCCCACGATGACGCTCATGGCGTACTCAATATAGGACTTCTCCATTTCCTCCACCAGGTGGGATTCGGTAATCACCTGGTCGGGAAAGGCAATGTCCTCCGGTTTGTAGCTTCTGTTATGTGCCATATAGCACCTCCAAAACTTTTTGGCAATTGAACATTCCTGTCATTGCGAACCAGCGCGCACGCTGGTCAACGTATCAAGAAAGCCCCAAAGATAGCATGTCATTCCGAACCAGTCCGCAGACTGGTGTGGGAATCCCCCGGTTGAACGTAAAAACTGTCGGTTTAGGAGCCAAGCTGTTTGAAAATCCGGGGGATTGCCACGGCAGTGTGCGCACTGCCTCGCAATGACATGGTTTTTCGACAGCCTCCTGACTGTCTCGCAATGACAGCCCGTTTCAGAAATCCAGATTCACCGCGTATTTCGCGTTGCGCTCGATCCAGTCTTTTCTGGGCTCTACCTGCTCGCCCATGAGGACGGTGAAAATCTCGTCCGCCCGGGCGGCGTCGTCCAGAGTGATCCGGCGCAAAGAACGCTGCTCCGGGTCCATGGTGGTCTCCCACAGTTCGTGGGGGTCCATTTCACCAAGGCCCTTGTACCGGGCAATGTCCACCTTGGCGTTGGGGTTGTCAGAACGCATCTGGGCGGAAACCTGATCCCGCTGCTCGTCGGAGTAGGCAACCTTGGTGGTCTTGCCTCTCGTCAGCTTGTACAGGGGCGGCACGGCGGAGTACACATAGCCGTTTTCGATCATAGGCCGCATATAGCGGAAGAAGAATGTCAGCAGCAGCGTCCGAATATGGGCGCCGTCCACGTCCGCATCCGCCATGATGATGACCTTGTGGTAGCGGAGTTTTTCAATGTCAAATTCCTCTCCGATGCCCGCGCCCAGAGCCACGATCAGGGGGTAGAGCTTGTCATTGCCGTAAATCTTATCGGCTCTTGCCTTTTCCACGTTGAGCATTTTGCCCCACATGGCCAGAATGGCCTGGAACCGGGAATCTCTGCCCTGGATGGCAGAGCCGGCAGCGGAATCGCCCTCCACGATGTAGATCTCGCACAGGCTGGGGTCCCGCTCGTTGCAGTCCTGGAGCTTGTCCGGCATCTGGCCGGATTCCAGGCCCGTTTTCCGGCGGATGGATTCTCTGGCCTTTCGGGCAGCCTCTCTGGCCCGGTTGGCCATCATGGCTTTTTCCAGAATCTGCCTGGCGATCTGGGGGTGTTCCTCAAAATAGGTGGAAAGCTGGTCATTGACCACCTGGTCCACCAGAGTTCGGATATAGGCGTTGCCCAGCTTTGCCTTGGTCTGGCCCTCGAACTGGGCGTCCGTCAGCTTTACGGAAATAATGGCGGCAATGCCCTCCCGGCAATCTTCGCCGGAGACCTTGTCGTCTCCCTTGATAATGCCATTTTTTGCGCCGTAGGCGTTGAGCACCCGGGTCAAAGCGGTTTTGAAGCCGGTTTCGTGCATGCCGCCCTCGGGGGTGCGGACGTCGTTGGCGAAGCTCATCATGAATTCGTTGTAGCCGTCGTTGTACTGCATGGCGATTTCCGCGCTGGCATCCCCTTTGTTGCCGGACATGTAGATCACGTCCTCAAACACCGGGGTCTTGTTCCGGTTGCACCAGCGGACGAATTCCCGGATACCGCCCTCAAAGCACATGGTATCGGACTTCTTGTCCTCCTCCCGGTCGTCGGTGATGCAAATGGACAGGCCCGCGTTCAGGAAGGCTTCTTCCCGCATGCGCTCGTGGAGAATTTCATAGTCATAGACCAGCGTGTCAAACATCTCCGGGTCCGGCTGGAAGGTGACCTCGGTGCCGGTGTGGTCCGTGGTGCCTACGATTTTCATTTCCTGAGTGATGTGACCCCGGGCGAACTTCATTTCGTAGATATTTCCGTTCTTATGAACCCGGACGCACAGCCACTGGGACAGGGCGTTGACAACGGACGCGCCTACGCCGTGCAAGCCGCCGGAGACCTTATAGCCGCCGCCGCCGAATTTGCCGCCGGCGTGCAGCACCGTGTAAACAACCTCCAACGCGGGCCGGCCGGTCTGGGGCTGGATGTCCACGGGGATACCACGGCCGTCATCGGTAACGGTAATGGAATTGCCGGGGTTGATGGTCACGGTAATGTGCTTACAGTATCCGGCCAGCGCCTCGTCAATGGCGTTGTCCACGATCTCATAGACCAGATGGTGCAGACCGGAAGAAGACGTGGAGCCGATATACATACCGGGCCGCTTCCGGACCGCTTCCAGCCCTTCCAGCACCTGAATCTGCTCCGCGCCATATTCCTGGGTTACTTTTGTTTCGTCAGACATTGTTGTCCTCCATCTTTTAACATTTTGTGTCGATGATACGCTGTCGTGTTCTATATCTATATACAGTGGGAGAAAACTTTTTTTAATTGACAATTGACAATGGACAATTGACAATTGACAATTGTTGTATTTCCTGCGGAAATGTTTTGAAATAAAGCATTATTGAACGGAATCCCAGAAAATAATCTTGGAAACCAAACCGGATCTATTATAAAATCCGTCCCGCAGGGACACCATAATTGTCAATTGTTAATTGTCAATTGTCAATTTCAAACCACTTCCCCGTTGGATATCTCCATCGTCCTCCCCAATCTCGTAAACCTTCCCGGTTCGCAGCAGGTGATAAACACCTGGCCGGAATGGATCTGGTTCAGGACGAAATCCTGGCGTTTTTCGTCCAGTTCGGAGAGAACATCGTCCAGAAGCAGCACCGGTTCTTCCCCGAATTCCCGTTTCATCAGCTCCCGTTGGGCCAGCTTCAGGCTGATGGCGGCCGTCCGGGTCTGGCCCTGGGAGCCGTAGGCTTTCAGGTCGATGCCGGAGAGGGTAATGGTAAAGTCGTCCTTGTGGGGACCGGTGAGACATTGGCCGGATTGGAGTTCCGCCCGGTGGTGGCTTTCCAGATGGTCGTGAAGCGCCTCTGTCATCTTCGGCACCGGAGCGAAGGGATCCGAAATCGTGGAAACCGTCTTGTATTCCAGAGAAAATGCCTCGCTGCCCCCGGAAAACTGGTCGTGAAACAGGGCGGCCTCCCGGCCCAGACCCTCAAAGAACCTGGCCCGGTAGGAGATGAGCAGGGCCCCCACCTGACAGAGCCGCTCGTTGTAGTCCGGCAATATGGACAGCAGGCGAATATCCTCATTACTGTCCTTCAGAATCCGGCTTTTCTGCTCCAGAATCCGATTGTACTCCATTAAGGCGGCCTCATAGTTGGGCCGCAGGGCGCAGAGCACGGAATCCGCGAATCTTCTTCTGGCGGCGGCGCCGCTTTTCAGGATCATCAGATCCTCCGGGCAGAACAGCACCGTGGGCAGCACGCCGACCAGATCCGCGGCGCTTTTCTTCCTGACGCCGTTCTGCCACAGCTGCCGGGGCCGTCCGCCGGGGAACAGCACCCAGCGAATGGTCTGCTCCCGGTTCTGGGAGGACACCTTTCCATCCAGTTCCCCAAAATCCTCAGAAAAGCGAATCATTTCCGTGGTTCTCTGGGCACGGAAGCTCTTGCCGCTGCCCAGGTATCCAATGGCCTCCAGCAGATTCGTCTTTCCCTGGGCGTTCCTGCCCACAATCAGATTTACCCCGGGGTCGAAGGAAAAACACGCATCGGCGTAGTTCCGAAACCCCCGAAGATTCAGCTCACACAGCCGCATGGCCGGTGATTTTGTAGGTCTCGCCGTTAAAGCAGAAGCAGTCGCCGCCGCGCAGCTTCTTGCCCCGCATGGTGCAAACCTCTCCGTTGACGGTGACAAGGCCGTTGACGGTGACAAGGCCCTCGGCAATGACCGCCTTGGCCTCGCCGCCGGTGGCAACCAGCGCGGCGAATTTCAGGGCTGCCTCCAGCTTGATATACTCCGTCTCAATGGGCAGGAGTTTCGTTTCATCCTTTTTCCTGACGGTTACTTTCATAAAAAACGTTCCTTTCGCAATGGCTTCCCTTGGGGGAAGCTGGCAGGGCGAAGCCCGCACCTGTGAGGGGCGGCAGGCAGAACTGATTTGGAACCAGCCCATGCAGTTACCTATCTGTTTCCTGCAGCAGGATTGCAAATGTTTCTCCTCATTGTTTCTGCGTATCGCCCCTCATCCGACCCGCCTTGCGGCGGGCCACCTTCCCCCAGGGGAAGGCTTTATTACCCTTTTATTCTAACCGGCAGCACCATGTAGGCAAAGTCATACTTCGTATCCACAGGGGTCAGGACAATGGGGCTCAGGCCGTTGGTCAGTTCCAGCGTGACCTCCTCGCTGGGCACTGCCCGCAGAGCCTCGATCAGATATTTGACGTTGAAGCCGATCTCTGTCTCCTGTCCGTCGCCGGCAAAGGAGCACTTGTCCTCGGCGGCGCCCAGGGTGTTGGAGGTGCGCATCTGGACCTCCTGATTGGAGAAGACACAGCGCACGGGGCTTTTGTTCTTTTCGGAGACGATCAGCCCCACGCGCTCCACGCTCTGGGCAAAATCCGAGACATTTGCCACCAGCTTGATGGGGCTGCCCGTGGGCACCACCCGCCGCCAATCCAGGAAGTCTCCTTCCAGCAGGCGGCAGACCAGAGTGGCAGAGCCCACCTGGAAGAGAATGTGCTTGCTGCCCAGCAGGAAGGAGGCGGGATCCTCGGAATCCGTCAGAATCTTTTCCAGTTCCTTCAGGCCCTGGGAGGGAACGACGAAGCTCATCTCCCGGCCAAGCCCCTCCTCGGGGTGATAGGTTCGCCGGGCCAGACGGAAGCCGTCCACGGCAACGGTGGTCACAGAGGTATCGGATACCTCGAATTTTACGCCGTTGTGGATAGGCCGGGCCTGATTGTCGGCCACCGCGAAGATGGTTCCGGAAATCAGCTCCTTCAGCCGGTTCTGGGGAATCTGGATAGGCCGCCCGTCATTGACGTCCGGCAGCTCGGGGTAATCCTCGGCGTTTTCCGCGGAAATGGTAAAGGAGGCGAAGCCCGCCCGGATGGATACCTTGAAGGAAGGATCCACCACAACGGTAACAGACCCTTCCGGCAGACGGCGGACAATGTCGCCGAAGAGTTTGGAGGGCAGGATACATTCGCCGGGTTCTCTTACATCGGCTTCAATATCATAGGTAATGCCGGTCTCCATATTATAACCTGTGAGGGAAATACCGTTTCCGGCTCTGCACAGGATGCCCTCGATCAGGCTCAGAGAGCTTTTGACCGCTACGGTACGGGACGCGATATTGAGTCCCTGAAGCAGCTGATTTTTTTCACAGGTAAAGCGCATGCGCGTTCATCCTTTCTTGTATTACGATAAAGATATATATTTATTTACAGGATATTAGGTAGTAACAGCCGCAGTAGGAGAAATTTATGTGGAAAACCGGGGAATCTCCTAGAGGCGGCGCTGTTTTTTGTCCACACCCGACTGTGGAAACTTTCAATTCTTTCCACAGGGCCTGTGAACGGAATTTTTGCCCGGATTTTTTCCACAGGTTATCTTTTCACATTTCACAGGGGCTGTGGAGAAAATTTGGGGTGCGGTAAACTGCTCAGCGGTTCCGCCCAAGAGTCTGTACCGCCCCTCATCAGTCACGGCCCTTTGCCGCGACAGCTTCCTCTGGGGGAAGCCATTTTACAGGCAGGCGTTGATATTGGCCGTGATGGTCTGAATGTTATCCTGAATGGTCTTGTCGCCGTTTTTCAGGGCGACTTCAACCTTCCGGATGGCGTAGAGGACCGTGGAATGGTCCTTGGCGAATTCCTTGCCGATGTCGGGCAAACTCAGATTCGTCAGCTTACGGATGAGATACATGGCCATCTGCCGGGCTTCGGCCACGCCCTTGTTTTTAAGCGTCCCCCGCAGCACGTTTTCGTCCACGGAGTAGAACTTGCAGACCTGACTGATAATCAGGCTGGGGGTGGGCAGGGAATTGCCCTCGGATTTGAACATATCGTCAATGGCCCGGCTGACGTTTGGCAGGTCCAGGGGCATGTTGTTCAGATCCCGGTAGGCCAGGATTTTCTTCACCGTGCCCTCCAGCTGCCGGACGTTGTTGGTGACGTTGATGGCGATGTAGTTCAGCACGTCGTCCGTCAGGGTCAGCCCCAGACTTTTGGCCTTGTTTTTGAGGATGGCCATTCGGGTCTCATAATCCGGGGGCTGAATGTCCGCCAGCAGACCCCATTCAAAACGGGTCCGCAGCCGGTCTTCCAGAGTCAGCATATCGCTGGGCTTCCGGTCGGAGGTCATGACGATCTGCTTGTGCTCCTCGTAGAGCTTGTTGAAGGTATGGAAGAACTCCTCCTGGGTGGATTCCTTACCGGCGATAAACTGAATATCATCGATGAGGAACAGGTCACTTTCCCGGTATTTACTACGGAATTCGATATTTTTGCCGTTGGCAATGGCGGCAATCAGTTCATTGGTGAACTCGTCGCCCTTGATGTAGACGATGTTGGCGTTGGGGTTCTGTTTGCGGATGCCGTTGGCAATGGCGTAGAGCAGATGGGTCTTACCCACACCGGCGGGACCATAGATAAACAAAGGATTGTACACCTGGCCCGGGGTCTTGGATACGGCAATGGCCGCGGAATGGGCAAACCGGTTGGAGGGGCCCACCACGAAATTATCAAAGGTGAACTGGGGGTTGAAGTCCATGGAGGGGGCAGCGGCCTTTCCCTTGTTGAGATAGTTTTCCCGCTCCTCGTCTCCGAAAACCAGCAATTTGGCGTCGGAATTAAAAATTTCCTTCAGGGCATCCTGAACGTAGTCGGTGCACCGGCGGCGGATGATCTCCCGGCGGAAGTCGGAAGGGGAGTACAGAATCAGATTGCTTTCGTTCAGCTCCACCACCTCCGCGTCGTCGAACCAGGCCGACACGGTCACAGCCCCCAGCCGCTCCTCCATATGGCTGAGGATCTTTGCCCAGACATAGGCAGATGAATACATGGCTTGCTCCTCTCTTTATTTACTCGCCCATCCTACCCGGCTTGCTTCTGGATGGGCATGATACGGCATAATATTTCATCCTCTATTGTAGCACATTTTTCCACAGATTACAACCACTTTTCCACAGGCATTGTATGGAAGGGTTGAACAAAAACCGGCAGAAAATCCCGGCGATATTTGCCCCCATTCCGGGAAATCCCCTCTTGACCCTGAGGGCTATGCTATGCTATAGTATTGTAACCATAAATTACGGTTCGGTCAAATTGGAGGGAAGCGGGTTCTGCACAGCCATTTGACCGAAAACTATTACATAACGAGGTTAAAAACGGAAAAAATGCGGAATATGAAACGGGTCTGGACCTATCTTGTGATCGTCGCCGTGGCCATGCTGGCGGCGCTGAACTATGAACTGTTCGTCTTTCCCAATTCCTTCGCCCCTTCGGGACTGAACGGCATCTGCACCATTATCCAGGAGGTCAGCGGCATCAGCGTAGGCTATATGAGCCTGCTGATCAATATCCCTCTGGCGCTGATCGTCTATTATAAGGTCAGCAAGCCCATTGCCGTGCGGAGCATGGTCTATGTGGTGGTGTTTTCCGTGGGCCTTCTGATTCTGGACAGGGTGGATATGTCCGCCATTGCCTATTCCACCAAGACCGGCACCAGCCGGATTCTGGGACCTCTGACCGCCGGCATCGTCATGGGGTATGTATACGCCATTCTGATGAAGGCCAGCGCCTATACCGGCGGCACGGATTTCGTTGCCGCCGTCCTGCACAGCAAGTACCCGGAGAAGAGCGTCTACGGCCTGAGCTTCATTATGAACGCCATGGTGGCCGTTGCCAGCTATTTTGTCTATGACTACAAGGTGGAACCGGTGCTGCTGTGCATCCTCTATTCCTTCGCCACCACCACCATGGCGGAGCGTTTTCTGAAAAACGGCCGCAGCGCCGTGCGCTTTGAGATCGTCACCAACTACCCCGAGGAGATATCCAAAGAGATCATCTCCAAGCTCCATCATACGGCGACGGTGTTTCCCGCCAAGGGCATGTACAACGGCAAGGAAGTGGACATCGTCATGTGCGTGGTGAACAACAGTCAGATGGCTGCCCTGTCCGCCATTGTGGAGCGGTATCCCCATACCTTTGCCATTATGAGTCAGGTCAGCGAAGTCGTCGGCAACTTCCGCCATTACTCCCGCCAGGGCCAGGAGGTCGTCCCGGTACTGGACCAGGGAGACGGAAAGACGGTGTAGTTCCCTAATTGACAATTGACAATGAACAATTGTCAATTATTGTGTCCCTGCGGGACGAATTTCAAATCATTTCCGAAGGAAATACCTTAATTGTCAATTCTTAATTTCCGGTTTGTCACATCAACAGAGAAGAATTCTAAGGAGGAAAACGAACCATGGCTTATTACTATCCCGAACCCAGCCACACCTTCAGCGAGTACCTTCTGGTGCCCGGCTACACATCCGAGGAATGCGTTCCGGATCGGGTGAGCTTGAAGACCCCGCTGGTCAAGTACCGCAAGGGCCAGGAAGAGCCCGCCATTTCTTTGAACATTCCGCTGACCTCTGCCGTGATGCAGTCCGTGTCCAACGACACGCTGGCCATTGCTCTGGCCAAAGAGGGCGGCATCAGCTTCATTTTCGGCTCCCAGTCCATTGAGAGTCAGGCGGCTATGGTCTCCAAAGTCAAGCACCACAAGGCAGGCTTCGTTACCTCCGCTTCCAACCTGACCCCGGAAAACACGCTGGCGGACGTGCTGGCTCTGAAGGCAAAGAACGGCTTCTCCACCGTGGCCATCACCGACGACGGCACCGCCAACGGCAAGCTCCTGGGCATCGTGTCCAGCCGGGACTACCGTGTGTCCCGCATGGAGCCTACAGACAAGGTTTCCTCCTTCATGACCCCCCGGGAAAAGCTGATCACCGCCCCCGCGGATACCTCTCTGAAGGTCGCCAACGACATCATCTGGGAAAACAAGCTGAACAGCCTGCCCATCGTGGACGAAAACGACCACCTGCTGTATTTCGTCTTCCGGAAGGACTACGCCTCCCATAAGGCCAACCCCCTGGAACTGCTGGACGGCCGGAAGCGCTATCTGGTTGGCGCGGGCATCAACACCCGGGACTATGAAAAGCGGATCCCTGCCCTGCTGGAAGCCGGTGTGGATGTGCTGGTCATTGACTCCTCCGAGGGCTACACCTGCTGGCAGAAAAAGACCATCGAGTGGGTGCGGAAAACCTACGGCGACACCGTGAAGATCGGCGCGGGCAACGTGGTGGACCGGGACGGCTTCCGGTTCCTGGCCGAGGCCGGCGCGGACTTCGTAAAGGTGGGCATCGGCGGCGGCTCCATCTGCATCACGAGAGAGACCAAGGGCATTGGCCGGGGCCAGGCCACGGCCCTCATTGAAGTGGCGGCTGCCCGGGATCAGTACTTCCAGGAGACCGGCGTGTATGTGCCCATCTGCTCCGACGGCGGCATTGTCCACGACTACCACATGACTCTGGCTCTGGCCATGGGCGCGGATTTCCTGATGCTGGGCCGGTACTTCGCCCGCTTTGACGAAGGCCCCACCCCCAAGGTCATGGTCAACGGCGCATATATGAAGGAATACTGGGGCGAGGGCTCCAACCGCGCCCGGAACTGGCAGCGCTACGATCTGGGCGGCGCCACCAAGCTGAGCTTTGAGGAGGGCGTGGACTCCTACGTCACCTACGCCGGCCCCCTGCACGACAACGTGGAGGCTTCCCTGTACAAGGTCAAGTCCACCATGTGCAACGTGGGCGTTACCAACATCCCCGACCTCCAGCGGGACGCCAAGCTGACTCTGGTATCCTCTGTCTCCATTGTGGAGGGCGGCTACCACGATGTAACCCTGCGGTCCAGCAACCCCGTAAAGTAAGAAAAACGTCCCCTGTACCGCTGTCGGTACAGGGGATTAGACTGTCGGAAAGTCCCTAACGGGCTTTTCCGACGTTCCTTTGATGCGGACCGCCCCTGTTTCTTCGCAGGAGCCCATGCCCACATCGGCCCGTGGCTGGCGGTATGGGCGTGTCCGTTTTTTCTGACCGCTCCGGAATCGTACCCAGCGAGGCGATGAGGGCATCGCCCCCTACGAGAAATCGCATCTTTTATTCCGCCCCACGCAGGTGCCGTCTTCTCCCCGGAGAAGACGGCAGTCAAATAAAAAAGAGGATAATCCGGATGAAAGCAAAACACTTCCTGCCGCTTCTCGCGGCGGTAATCGCTGCCTGCGCGTTGATTCTGGGTCTGGGTGGGAAGAAAACCACCAAAGGCACCCTGCCTCCGGCCGTACCTTCGGTCAGCACCACAGCCCCCCGGCAGACGGAGGAAACGGAGACAACGGCGGGGACGGCAGCAGCAACAGCCACTTCTGCCGCGGCGGAACCTACGGAAACCACCGAAGCCGCCGCGGAAACCACGAAAGCGGAGACCACGGTGCCCGAAACGGAAGCCCCCGCAACGGCACCGGAGACCCGGTCCGCCGGAGAGGAAGAAAACGAACGGGACTACGTGGCAAACAAAAATACCCTCAAATTCCACTACCCAACCTGCTCCAGTGTGGAAAAGATAAAACCCTCCAACCGCTGGGACTTCCACGGCACCCGGGAAGAACTCATCGCCAAGGGCTACGCGCCATGTAAACGGTGCAGTCCGTAAAAATGAATAAATGCCCTGTCCACATTGGGGCTGGGTCCCTCCGGGGGCCCCTTTCTTGTCCCGCCAAGAAAGGGGGAAAGAATGCGGCCCAAAGGGCCGTGACTGA